>NZ_JAMGBF010000133.1 GCF_023516615.1 Streptomyces panaciradicis | reverse complement strand
CGGCGGGTCCGGGCGACTGCGGGGAGCCTTCGCCGGCAGGGCCGAGCCGGGGGAGGCGGCGGAGGCGCGGCGTATGGCCCGTGCGCCGGGGCCGGGTCAGGCGGGGGTGGAGGGTTCCTTCGTGCGGGTCGCTTGAGCCGGTACGGAGGGCACCGGCTCGCGGGTGACCGTGGAGCGCCACAGCTCCCGCGCGCCCAGCACGGCGGCCAGCACCAGCAGGCCGTTGCGCAGGAACAGCAGGGTGATGCCCTGAGTGTCGCTCGCGACGACGTGCTGGAACCACAGCGGGAACTCCAGCACCGTCACGAAGCACGCGGCGAGCGCGAGGAGGACGGGCGCCCGCATCCGGCTGCCGCGGAAGCACAGGCAGACGGCGGCCGTGCCGACCAGCCACACCATGTACTGGGGGCTGATCACCCGGCTGGTGACGGTGAACATCAGCACCGCCACGAACGCCGCGTCGGCGAGCGTGTGCGGCAGGAAGCGGGTCGCCATCAGCCGCCACAGCACCAGCCAGCCGAAGGCGACGCCGGTGAGGAACAGGGCGCCGGTGCTGATGGCCGTGACCCACGGGCCGAGGAACTCGATGGAGCCGTAGTTGAGCAGCACCTGCCCGTCCCAGGCGCCGAAGTGACGGGCGACGTGGACGACCAGCGAGCCGAGCGACTCGACCTCGGTGCCCCGGTTCTTCTGGAAGGTCAGGAACTCGAACGCGCCCGGCATGAACATCGCGAACAGCCCCGCCAGCACGGCGACGGTGCCCGCGGCCCAGCCCCAGGTGCTGCGCCTGCGGACGCCGAGGAGCAGCACCGCCGGCCACACCTTCAGCATCGCCCCGAAGCCCACCAGCACGCCCGCCGCCCGCGGGTGCCGGGCCCCGGCGAGCAGCGCCGCCACGGCCACCGCGGTCACCATGACGTCGTAGCGGGCGTACACGGTCGGCCCGAGCAGCGGCACGCCCACCACCCACACCCAGGCCCCGCGCAGCGTTTTGCCGTGGCGCCCGCCCGCGTACGCGAGCAGGCACAGCACCACCAGGTCGGCGAGGCAGGCCAGGACGAAGAAGGCCTGCGCGTACCGCAGGAACGGCAGCAGCGCGGGGGAGAGCACCGCCAGGGCGGCGGCGGGCGGGTACTGCCAGGTGACGTCGCCCAGCGGGAACGTTCCGGTACGCAGGACGTCGTACCAGCCCTGGTAGATCACCGAGACGTCGCTCGTGACGTCGGGGCCCGGGAAGACCCACACCTTGAACACCCACAGCAGCAGCACCAGCCTGGTCAGACCCCAGGTCATCAGCAGGCCCGTGAAAGACCGCCTCGCACCCGCACCGTCCACCTGAGCCCCTGCCTGTCCGCATCGTCTTGAGGGGAACATGATGTCCTGCCCGGCTGTGTGCGTGCCACACACGCGGCCGCGCGCGGCCGAGCGGACGGGCCGGACCCGGCGGCGGGGTGGCCTTTGGATAGGGTCGGCGGCGTGCGCAAGACCCTGATCGTGACGAACGACTTCCCGCCCCGCCCCGGCGGCATCCAGGCGTTCCTGCACAACATGGCGCTGCGGCTGGACCCCGAGCGGCTGGTCGTCTACGCGTCCACGTGGAGGCGGAGCAGGGAGGGCGTCGAGGCGACCGCCGCCTTCGACGCCGAGCAGCCCTTCACCGTCGTACGCGACCGTACGACGATGCTGCTGCCGACGCCGGCGGCGACGCGTACGGCGGTCGGACTGCTGCGGGAGCACGGCTGCACGTCGGTGTGGTTCGGGGCGGCGGCGCCGCTCGGGCTGATGGCGCCGGCGCTCAGGAAGGCCGGCGCCGAGCGGCTGGTGGCCACCACCCACGGGCACGAGGCGGGCTGGGCCCAGCTGCCCGCCGCACGGCAGCTGCTGCGCCGGATCGGGGAGGCGACGGATACCGTCACCTACCTCGGCGAGTACACGCGCTCACGGATCGCCTCCGCCCTGACGCCCGCGGCGGCCGGCCGGATGGTGCAGCTGCCGCCGGGCGTCGACGAGAAGGTCTTCCACCCGGCCTCGGGCGGCGACGCCGTGCGGGCCCGGCTGGGACTGACCGACCGGCCGGTGGTCGTGTGCGTCTCCCGGCTGGTGCCGCGCAAGGGCCAGGACACCCTCATCCTCGCGATGCCCCGCATCCTGGCCGCCGAGCCGGAGGCGGCGCTGCTGGTCGTCGGCGGCGGGCCCTACGAGAAGGACCTGCGCAAGCTGGCCGAGGAGACCGGCGTCGCCGGCTCCGTGCGGTTCACCGGCGCCGTGCCCTGGTCCGAGCTGCCCGCGCACTACGGCGCCGGGGACGTGTTCGCCATGCCGTGCCGGACCCGGCGCGGCGGCCTCGACGTCGAGGGGCTCGGGATCGTCTACCTGGAGGCGTCCGCGACCGGCCTGCCGGTGGTCGCCGGCGACTCCGGCGGCGCCCCCGACGCCGTGCTGGACGGCGAGACCGGCTGGGTGGTGCGCGGCGGCTCCCCGGAGGAGGCGGCCGAGCGGATCGTCGTCCTCCTCGGGGACGCGGAACTCAGGCGCCGGATGGGGGAGCGGGGGCGCGAGTGGGTGGAGGAGAAGTGGCGCTGGGACCTGCTCGCGGAAAAGTTGAAGACGCTGCTATAGAGGCCTAGCCGGAACCCGATAATCCGCCCATGCTGCGCGCATGACAGCAAAACTGATGCAGCGTCAGCTGACGAGACGTCACATACTGGGCATGGCGGCCCTCCAGGCCGCCGCCGCGGCCGGACTCACCCGCATCGGCCTCACGTCCGCGCAGGCCGCGGAGGAGGCGGCGGCCGTCGACAACGCGCCCGCCATCGTGGTCGGTTCGGGCTACGGCGGCGCCGTCGCCGCCCTCCGCCTCGCCCAGGCCGGTATCCGCACCCTGGTCCTGGAGATGGGCCGGCTGTGGAACACCCCGGGCCCCGACGGCAAGGTGTTCTGCTCCACCGCCAACCCGGACCAGCGCTCCATGTGGTTCCGCACCCGCACCGAGGCCCCGCTGGCCACCTTCCTGTGGCTGGACGTCGTCAACAAGGACATCAGCCCCTACCCCGGCGCCCTGGACCGCGTCCACTACGACAACATGTCCGTCTACGTCGGGCGCGGGGTCGGCGGCGGCTCCCTGGTCAACGGCTCGATGGCCGTCACGCCCCTGAAGTCCTACTTCGCGGAGCAGTTCCCCACCGTCGACGCGGACGAGATGTACCGCACGTACTTCCCCCGGGCCAACTCCATGCTCGGCGTCAACACCGTCGACCCCACGTGGTTCGAGTCGACGGAGTGGTACCGCTTCACGCGCGTGTCCCGCAAGCACGCCCAGAACACCGGGCTGAAGACCACGTTCGTCCCCAGCGTCTACGACTTCGCCTACATGCAGCGCGAGGCGGCCGGCACGGCCACGAAGTCCGCGCTCGGGCAGGAGGTCATCTACGGCAACAACTACGGCAAGCGCAGCCTCGACAAGTCGTATCTGGCCGCCGCGCTCGGCACCGGGAACGTCACCATCAACACCCTGGAGAAGGTGCGCTCCATCAGCCGGGCGGGCGACGGCAGCTGGGTGCTGACCGCCGACCGCATCGACCTGACCGGCGCGGTCGTGGAGACCAAGCAGTACGCCTGCACGTACCTCTTCCTCGGCGGCGGCAGCCTCGGCACCACCGAACTCCTCGTCCGGGCCCGGGACACGGGGGCGCTGCCCGCGCTGAACTCCACGGTCGGGGCCGGCTGGGGGCCCAACGGCAACACCATGGTGGGCCGCGCCAACCACCTGTGGGACACCACCGGCGCCAACCAGTCGACCATGCCCGTCATGGGCATCGACGACTGGGCCAACGCCGACAACCCGGTCTTCGCCGAGATCGCCCCGCTGCCGACGGGGCTGGAGACCTGGGTCAGCCTCTATCTGGCGATCACCAAGAACCCGGAGCGGGCGAGCTTCACCTACGACTCCGCGAGCGGCCGGGTCAAGCTGGGCTGGACGGCGGCCCAGAGCGCCGTCTCGGTCGCCATGGCCAAGAAACTGTTCGACCGGATCAACGCGGCCAACGCCACCATCTACCGCTACGACCTGTTCGGTTCGAGCAGCAAGGTCTTCGCCGACGACTTCTGCTACCACCCGCTCGGCGGCTGCGTGCTCGGCAAGGCCACCGACGACTACGGCCGGGTGAAGGGGTATCCGAGGCTGTACGTCACCGACGGCTCGCTCGTGCCGGGCAACATCGGCGTGAACCCGTTCGTCACCATCACCGCGCTCGCCGAACGGACGATGGCGCGGGTCCTCGTCGAGGACACCGCGCCATGACGCTCCGTCAGCAGGCGTACTACTTCGCGTAGATCGCCTCGATCTCGCCCGCGTAGTCCTTCGCCACCACGTTCCGCTTCAGCTTCAGCGAGGGCGTCAGGTGGCCCGACTCCTCCGTGAACTGGGAGGACAGAATGCGGAACTTCCGCACCGATTCCGCCTTCGACACCGCGGCGTTGCCGTCGTCGACCGCGTCCTGGATCGCCGCGAGCAGATCCGGGTCCTCGCGCAGCGACGCCGCGGTCACTCCTTCGGGCTTGCCGTGCTCGGCGGCCCAACGGCCCAGGAACTCCTCGTCGATGGTGACCAGCGCGCCCACGAACGGCCGCCCGTCGCCCACCACCATGCACTCCGCGACCAGCGCGTGCGCCCGGATGCGGTCCTCGATCACGGCCGGGGCGACGTTCTTGCCGCCCGCGGTCACGATGATCTCCTTCTTGCGGCCGGTGATCCTGAGGTAGCCGTCCTCGTCGAGGGTGCCGATGTCACCGGTGTGGAACCAGCCGTCGGTCAGCGCCTCGGCCGTGGCGGCCTCGTTGTTCCAGTAGCCCTTGAACAGGTGCTCGCCGTGCAGCAGCACCTCGCCGTCGTCCGCGATCCGGATGACCGAGCCGGGCAGCGGCTGTCCGACCGTGCCGATCTTCGTACGGTCCCAGGGGTTGAAGGCGGTCGCCGCGCAGGACTCGGTCAGGCCGTAGCCCTCCAGGACCGTGAAGCCGATCCCGCGGAAGAAGTGCCCCAGCCGCTCGCCGAGCGGGGCGCCGCCGGAGATGGCGTACTCGCCGCGCCCGCCCAGCACGGCCCGCAGCTTGCTGAAGACCAGCTTGTCGAACGTCTTGTGCTTGATCCGCAGACCGAGCGACGGGCCCGAGGGGGTGTCCAGCGCCTTGCTGTACGCGATCGCGGTGTCCGCGGCCTTGTCGAAGATCTTGCCCTTGCCGTCCGCCTGGGCCTTGGCGCGCGCCGAGTTGTAGACCTTCTCGAAGACGCGCGGGACGCCGAGGATCAACGTCGGCCGGAAGGAGGCCAGTTCGTCGGTGAGGTTCTTGATGTCCGGGACGCAGCCGAGCTTGATCGGCGCCATCATCGGGGCGATCTGCACCAGCCGGCCGAAGACGTGCGCGAGGGGCAGGAACAGCAGCACGGAGCACTCGCCGGTGCGGAACAGCGGCCGCAGGCGCTCGACGATGTTGCCGCACTCGGCGAAGAAGCTGCGGTGGGTGAGCACGCAGCCCTTGGGGCGGCCGGTGGTGCCGGAGGTGTAGACGATCGTCGCCGGGTCGTCGGCTCTCGCCAGCGAGCTGCGGTCCTCGACCATGGCGTCGGTGACGCCCTTGCCGAGCTCGCCCAGCTCCTCGACCGCGCCGGCCTCGAGCTGCCAGACGTGCTTGAGGGCGGGCAGCCGGTCGCGCACCGACTCGACCGCGGCCGCGTGGGTGTCCAGCTCGACGACGACCGCCGTGGCGCCCGAGTCCGACAGGATCCACTGCACCTGCTCCGGCGAGCTGGTCTCGTACACCGGCACGGTGACCGCGCCCGCGCTCCAGATGGCGAAGTCCAGCAGCGTCCACTCGTAACGCGTGCGCGACATCAGGCCCACCCGGTCGCCGGGCTGGACGCCCGAGGCGATGAGGCCCTTCGCGGCCGCCCGCACCTCGGCCTGGAAGGCGGTGGCCGTCACGTCCTGCCACGCCCCGTCCACCTTGCGGGCGATGACGGCCACATCGGGGTGCTGCGCTGCGTTTCTCCGGACGATGTCGGTGAGATTGCCGTCCGCAGGGACCTCGTACAAAGCCGGAAGGCTGAACTCGCGCAAGACTGCTGCTCCTCATAGGGCGCCGGCGCCACGACGTTGTGTGATGCGACGGTCGGTCCAAGGCTCGGGCAGGTACTCAGGTGATCACTGGTTGAAATCCTGAGCACGACTGGACTGCCCGGACGTTACCCGCCGGTATGGCTTCTTCGACAGGGGGTCCCGGCGAGATGTTCGCTGCGTCACACGGTTTGGTGTTCCTCCGCGTACGGTAGTCCACCCGCTAACTGACTGGCCAGTAACCGCAGGCGGGCCCGGCACTGTTCACGTACACCGCACACGCCTACCCTTGATCGTCATGGCATCCACACCGGCCGGCAGGCGCACCACCCGCGTCCACGTGGTCAGCGACGTGCACGGCAACGCCCGCGACCTGGCCCGGGCCGGCGAGGGTGCGGACGCCCTGATCTGCCTCGGTGACCTGGTCCTCTTCCTGGACTACGCCGACCACTCGCGCGGGATCTTCCCCGACCTGTTCGGCACGGAGAACGCCGACCACCTCGTCGAACTGCGTACCGCCCGCCGCTTCGAGGAGGCCCGCGCGTTCGGCGCCCGGCTGTGGGCGGGCATCGGCACGGACCGGCGCACCGCGATCGAGAAGGCGGTGCGCAAGCAGTACGCCGAGATGTTCGCGGCCCTTCCGGCCCCGACGTACGCCACGTACGGCAATGTCGATATGCCGGCCCTCTGGCCCGAGTACGCCGGACCGGGGACGACCGTGCTCGACGGCGAGCGCGTGGAGATCGGCGGCTGGACGTTCGGCTTCGTCGGCGGCGGCCTGCGCACCCCGATGCGCACGCCGTACGAGATCGACGACGAGGAGTACGCGGCGAAGATCGAGGCCGTCGGCGAGGTCGACGTGCTGTGCACGCACATCCCGCCGGAGGTGCCCGAACTCGTCTACGACACGGTGGCCCGGCGCTTCGAGCGGGGCAGCGTGGCCCTGCTGGAGGCGATCAGGAGGACCCGGCCCCGCTACGCCCTGTTCGGCCACGTCCACCAGCCGCTGGTACGGCGCATGCGGATCGGGGCCACCGAGTGCGTGAACGTGGGGCACTTCGCGGGGACCGGCCGGCCCTGGGCGCTGGAATGGCCGGTGAACGCGGGCAGGGGGTGAACTCGGGCGCTCACGTGCGCGGTAGCCTTCACGCTGCACACACGTGCGCACGCACACCTCTTTACCGGCCCGCATCTGGAGGAGCCACGGCGATGGCGGAACACACCAGCTCGAGCATCACGATCGAGGCGGCACCGGCCGACGTCATGGGGGTGATCGCCGACTTCGCGCGCTACCCCGACTGGACCGGCGAGGTGAAGGAGGCGGAGGTCCTGCAGACCGACGCCCAGGGGCGTGCCGAGCAGGTCCGCCTGGTCATGGACGCGGGCGCCATCAAGGACGACCAGGTGCTCGCCTACACCTGGACCGGGCAGAACGAGGTCTCCTGGACGCTGGTGAAGTCGCAGATGCTGCGCTCGCTCGACGGGACGTACATCCTCAAGCCCGCCGGGGCCGGCGCGACCGAGGTCACCTACCGGCTCACCGTCGACGTGAAGATCCCGATGCTCGGGATGATCAAGCGCAAGGCCGAGAAGGTCATCATCGACCGGGCGCTGGCCGGACTGAAGAAGCGCGTCGAGGCCGGGGAGAAGTAGACGCGGCGGTTTGCGACGGGCGCGCGACGGTACCGTTCACCATCATGCGCACCATCCTGATCACCGGCCCTGGCGGCAGCGGTCGTAGCACCATCGCGGCCGCCACCGCCCTGGCCGCCGCCCGCGAGGGCACCCGCACCCTGGTGCTCAGTGCCGACCGCACCGACGCCCTCGGCACGGCCCTCGGCGCGGCCACCGGCCCGGCCCCCACCACCGTCGCCCCGAACCTCACCGCCTGGCGCCCCGACGCCACCGCCGGTTTCCGCGACGACCTCACCGGTTTCCAGGAGCGCGCGGCCAACGTCCTGGACCTGCTCGGCGCCTCCCGGCTGGACGCCGAGGAGGTCACCCCGCTGCCCGGGGCCGAGGAGCTGACCCTGCTGCGGGCGCTGCGCGACGCGGCCCTCGCCGAGGCGCACGACCTGCTGGTCGTCGACCTCCCCGCCACCGCCCAGGCCCTCGCCCTGCTCTCGCTGCCCGAGGAACTGCGCCGCTACCTGCGCCGGCTGCTGCCGCCCGAGCGGCAGGCGGCCCGCGCCCTGCGACCCGTCCTCGGCCGGCTGGCCGGGGTCCCCATGCCCTCGGAGTGGCTGTACGAGACCGCCGCCCGGTGGGACCTGGAGCTCGGCGCCGTCGAGGCCGTGCTCGCCGACCGCGGCACCGTCGTGCGGCTGGTCGCCGAGCCCGGACCGGCCGGGGCCGACGCCGTGCGCGCCGCCACCCTCGCCCTCGCCCTGCGCGGCCTGCGCCCCGACGCCCTGGTCGCCAACCGGGTGCTGCCCGAGTCCGCGGCGGACGGCTGGCTGGCCGGGCCCCTCGCCCAGCAGCGCAAGGCACTGGAGGAATGGCGGGAGTCGTACGACGTCCGGCCGGTCCACCACCTCGGCCGCGACCCGCGCGGCACCGACGACCTCACCGCGCTGCCCGTGCCCGGCGTCAACGACGCGACCTCCACCGTCGAGTGGCCGGTCGTGGACCGGCTCGCCGCGGACGGCGTGCTCGTCTGGCACATCCCCCTGCCCGGCGCGATACGCGGTGACCTGGACCTGATCCGGCGCGGCGACGAACTCGTCGTCAGCGCGGGCGCCTTCCGCCGGATCGTGTCCCTGCCCTCCGCCCTGCGCCGCTGCACCGTCGACGGGGCCGCGCTGCGCGAGGGCGAGCTGCGGATCCGTTTCGCGCCGGACCCGGCACTGTGGCCCGGCAGGCAGTGAAGGACATACGCCCGTTCGGGTAACGTCGGAGGGACGAACCGTAGTCAGGAGTCCGTCATGAGCGAAGAGCTCCCCCCGTCGGATGCCGGTGAGAAGGATGCCGTCGACGAGGTGCGGGCCACCGACGCCGACGCCTGGGCGACGGCGTGCGCCGAGGACCTCGCCGCGGAGAAGGCCCGCCGCCGGGCCGAGCACGGCCAGCCGCCGGTGTCGGCCGCGGAGGAACTGCGCAAGCTCGTCGACGTGGTGGCGGAGAAGCTGTCGTCGATCCAGTCGCCGCTGCTCGGCGCGGTCGCCGGACCGGCCGCCCAGCAGGTGGTCAAGCAGGTCGTCCAGCAGGCCAAGGCCGCCGTCGAGCCCGTCATAGAGCGCAACCCCGACGTCTTCGACCACCTGGCCGCGGCCGGCGGCGAACTGCTCGCCGCCTACCGCTCCGCGGTCCAGGCCCAGGAGCGGCGCTGGACCAGCCGCCCGGCCGACCTGCACAAGGACCTGGACGACAACCGCGGGGGCGACGAGGGCACCGGACCCGGTCAGCGGATCGACCTCGACTGACGCCCCGGCGCGTCTCACGGGCTGTCCGCCGGGCGGACGGCCGGAACCCCGGTGCCGGGGCCTCGGGTACGGTTGGCCGTAGCGGGGCTCGACCGAACTGAGGGATTCATGGGACTCACCATCGGCGTCGACATCGGCGGTACCAAGATCGCGGCCGGCGTGGTCGACGAGGAAGGCAACATCCTCTCCACGCACAAGGTGCCGACCCCGGGCACGCCCGAGGCGATCGTGGACGCCATCGCCTCCGCCGTGGAGGGCGCGCGCGCCGGGCACGAGATCGTCGGTGTCGGCATCGGCGCCGCCGGTTACGTCAACCGGCAGCGCTCCACCGTCTACTTCGCGCCGAACATCGACTGGCGCCAGGAGCCGCTGAAGGAGAAGGTCGAGGCCCGCGTCGGCCTTCCCGTCGTGGTCGAGAACGACGCCAACGCGGCCGCCTGGGGCGAGTACAGGTTCGGCGCCGGCAAGGGCCACCGCAACGTCATCTGCATCACCCTCGGCACGGGCCTCGGCGGCGGCATCATCATCGGCAACAAGCTGCGCCGCGGACACTTCGGCGTGGCCGCCGAGTTCGGCCACATCCGGATGGTCCCGGACGGCCTGCTGTGCGGCTGCGGCTCGCAGGGATGCTGGGAGCAGTACGCCTCCGGGCGCGCCCTCGTCCGGTACGCCAAGCAGCGCGCCAACGCCACCCCCGAGCGCGCCGACACCCTCCTCGCCCTCGGCGACGGCACCCCCGACGGCATCGAGGGCAAGCACATCTCCATCGCCGCCCGCCAGGGCGACCCGGTCGCCGTCGACTCCTACCGCGAGCTGGCCCGCTGGGTCGGCGCCGGTCTCGCCGACCTCGCCTCCCTGTTCGACCCGTCCGCGTTCATCGTCGGCGGCGGTCTGTCCGACGAGGGCGAACTGGTCCTCGACCCGATCCGCAAGTCCTACAAGCGCTGGCTGGTGGGCGGCAACTGGCGCCCGGTGGCCGACGTCATCGCGGCCAAGCTCGGCAACGAGGCGGGCCTGGTGGGCGCGGCGGACCTGGCCCGGGAACCCGACCCGATCATGTAGCCGACCGGACCACGTACGTGATGAGCCCGCCGCGCCCCACCTCGGGACGGCGGGCATCGTCGTATGTTGATCTCATGGAGACGAGCGAGCGACTGCCCAACTCCCACATCGAGCCCGACGGTTCGGCCGTCATCCGGGTCCTGAGCTACAACATCCGCTCGATGCGCGACGACACCGACGCCCTCGCCCGGGTGATCGGCGCCTGCGCCCCCGACCTGGTCCTCGTCCAGGAGGCTCCGCGGTTCTTCCGCTGGCGCAAGAAGCTGGCCCGCCTCGCGGCCGCCTCCGGCCAGGTCGTGCTCACCGGGGGCGCGACGGCCGCCGGACCGGCGATCCTGTGCCATCTGCGGGCCACCGTCGAGCGCACCGAGGACGTGCTGCTGCCCCTCGTCCCGGGCCAGCACCGCCGGGGCTTCGCCACCGCCGTCGTCCGGTTCGGCGCGGCCCGCGTCGGCGTCCTGAGCTGCCACCTCTCCCTGCAGCGGGAGGAGCGCCACGAGCAGGCCGGGATGCTCCTGGACCGCCTCGCGGGCCTGGGCGTCGACCACGCGATCGCCGGGGGCGACCTGAACGACCGGCCCACCGGACGGGCCTTCGGCCGCCTGACCGAGGGGCTGCAGGACTGCTGGGCCACCGCCCCCTGGGGCGGCGAGTTCACCTTCGCGCCCGCCGCGCCCTTCCAGCGCATCGACGCGATCTTCGCGACGAAGGGCATCGACGTCCTCGGCTGCGGCGTCCCCCTGGGTCTGCCCGGCGTCACGGAGGAAGACCTGAGGGCGGCCACGGACCACCTCCCGGTCCTGGCCGCCCTCAGGGTGCCCGCCGCCTCCTGAGTCAGGGGCGCTGCTTGACCTTGTCCACGACGGCCCAGCCGTCCAGGTACGACAGCCGGGTGTACGTCTTCCCCGCCGCCCCGTCACCCGACGTACGGGTGTCGCGGAAGCCGAGGAGCCGGTACGTGACCATCGTTCGTCCGAACGTCTCGAAGGCCTGGGCGCCCGGACATGCGAGGGCCCGTCCGGAGGATCTCCGGACGGGCCCTGTGTCCCGCGCGCCGCCCCCGTCAGACGACGGCCCCGCGTCCCGGGTCGCCGTCGTCCTCGTCGTCCGTGCGCATCCGCATCACCAGCGTGGCGAAGCCGCCCAGGAAGCCGCCGACGGCGAGCGTGGCCAGCCACCAGGTCATCTCCCAGCCGAGGACCACGGCCAGCAGGAGCAGCACCGGCCCGCCGACCACGCCGAGCCAGGCGAACTTGGCGGTCGTGTCGGCCGTCGGCAGCGGCGGCGGCTCCGGCGGCTCGAAGTGGCCCTCGTCGTCCTCGTCGAAGTCGTCCTCGGACGGCTCGGGCGCCGTGTGGTCGCGCGGGCCGACGCCGGGCGCGAAGGAGACCGAGCCGCCCAGCGGCTTCACGGGCTTCTCCGGCTTCGGGGCGGTCGCGGCCCCGGAGTCGTTCGGCTCCGGTTCCAGCAGCGCCAGGTCCTCCACCGACTTGAACGGCTTCGTGCCCGGCGGGTCCTTCGGCTCCTCGCCGTACCCCGCGACGATCGCCGCCCAGGCCGCGTCCTCGTCGAAGGGGACGCCCTGCTCGTCCGGCTCGCGGTCCTCGCGCTCCGAGTCGTGCTCAGCCACCTGCGGCCGTCCCTTCCTTGCCGACACCGGTTGCGAGCCGGCCGATGAACGCGAGGCTCTCCTCGAAGATCCGGTCCGCGTCATGGTCCAACGTCGCGACGTGGTAGCTCTGTTCCAGCAGGATCTCGCGCACGTCCCGGGACGAGACCCGGCCGAGGATGCGCGCGGAGTCGACCGGCGGCACGACGTGGTCCTGCGGGCTGTGCAGCAGCAGCAGCGGCTGGGTGACCTGGGGCAGTTCGGAGTCGACCAGCCGGAAGAAGACGCGCAGGGAGTGGGCCGCGTGCAGCGGCACCTTGTCGTATCCCAGCTCCGTGCTGCCCTCCTTGGCGATGTCGCTGGCGATCCCCTTCGTCGTCCGCACGAAGTGCCGGGCCACCGGAAGGGCATACGCGGAAAGGCCGTGCACCTTGTTCGCCGGGTTGACGACCACGACGCCGCTGATCGCGTCGCCGTGCTTCGCGGCCAGCCGCAGCGCCAGCGCGCCGCCCATGGACAGGCCGGCGACGAAGACCTGCTCGCAGCGCTCGGTGAGGGCGCGCAGCTCGCGGTCCACCTCCGCGTACCAGTCCTGCCAGCCGGTGAGCTGCATGTCCTCCCAGCGGGTGCCGTGGCCCGGCAGCAGAGGCAGCGAGACCGTGAGGCCGTGCTCGGCCAGATACTCCGCCCAGGGGCGCAGCGACTGGGGTGAACCGGTGAAGCCGTGGCAGAGGAGGACACCGACCTCGCCGCCTTCGTGGCGGAACGGCTCGGCTCCAGGGAGGACCGGCACCATCGGTCTCCTGTTCATGAGAGGGACGGTTCGGGAAGTGGCGTGAAGTCCAGGTTGTGCTTCACCGTACGCGACCGCACTGACACCGACCAGGGCCGTCGGCGCCTTTGACGGCGGGCCGGGTTAAGGTCTGATCGACGGAAACTGGAGGCACACGGGTGTTGTACGGCGCGATGAAGGTCGCTATCGGGGGACCGCTCAAGGTCACCTTCAGGCCCTGGGTGGAAGGCCTGGAGAACATCCCCGCCGAGGGGGCCGCGATCCTGGCGAGCAACCACCTGTCCTTCTCGGACTCGTTCTTCCTGCCCGCGGTGCTCGACCGCAAGGTCACGTTCATCGCCAAGGCCGAGTACTTCACCACGCCCGGCGTGAAGGGCCGGCTGACGGCCGCCTTCTTCAAGGGCGTCGGCCAGCTGCCGGTGGACCGCTCCGGCGCGCGCGGCGCGGGCGAGGCGGCGATCCGCAGCGGCCTGGAGGTCCTGGAGCGCGGCGAGCTGTTCGGGATCTACCCCGAGGGCACGCGCTCGCCCGACGGCCGGCTCTACCGCGGCAAGCCCGGCGGCCTCGCGCGCGTGGCGCTCGCCTCCGGCGCCCCGGTCATCCCGGTCGCGATGATCGACACGGAGAAGATCCAGCCGCCGGGGAAGGTCATGCCGAAGCTCATGCGGCCCGGCATCCGCATCGGCAATGCCCTGGACTTCAGCCGCTACCAGGGCATGGAGCACGACCGGTTCGTGCTGCGCGCCGTGACCGACGAGGTCATGTACGAGATCATGAAGCTCTCCGGCCAGGAGTACGTCGACATGTACGCGACGGCCGCCAAGCGGCAGATCGCGGAGGCGGCGAAGGCCGAGAAGGAGCAGGCCAAGGAACAGGCCAAGGAGCAGTCGGGGGAACAGGCGACCGAGGAGAAGCCCGAGGCCTAGGCTTCCGGTCCAGGGGGGTGGGGGACGTGCCCAAGCGCGAGCGCGTCATGCGCATGTCGGTCGAGCAGCCCCTGTGGCGTGCCCTGACCGCGTACCGGGTGCTGACGATGCTGTACGCGGTCGGCCTGTTCGCCACCGCCTACGACGAGTACGACCACGCGGGCGTCGCCGTCGGCTACTACGCCGTGCTGTTCGTCTGGACGCTCGCCACCCTGCCCCGCGTGCAGAACGCCGCCGCCTGCACCAAGCGCTTCCTCGCCGTCGACCTCGCCGTCGCCCTCACCGGCATCCTGCTCACCCCGATCGCCGTCAACGACCACCACATCCAGAACGGCGGGCCCACCCTGCCGTCGATATGGACCGCCGGCTCGGTCCTCGCCTACGCCATCAAGGGCGGCTGGCGTTGGGCGGCCTTCGCCTCCACGCCGGTCGCCGTCGCCAACCTCGTCGAGCGCGGCGCCCCGGCCCGCGACACCGTCCACAACGTGATCCTCGTCTGGGTCGCCTCCATCGCCATCGGCTACGTCGTCGAGGTCGCCCGCGCCTCCGAGCGCACCCTCGCCCGCGCCCTGGAGATCGAGGCCGCCACGCGCGAACGCGAGCGGCTGGCCCGGGACATCCACGACGGCGTCCTTCAGGTGCTGGCCATGGTGCAGCGCCGCGGCGCGGTCCTCGGCGGCGAGGCGGCCGAGCTCGGCCGGATGGCCGGCGAGCAGGAGGTCGCCCTGCGCACCCTGGTCTCCGGCGGCCTGCTGCCGGTGTCGCGGGTCTCGGAGGACGCGGCCGACGGCGCGCTGGTCCGGGCGGTGGACGAGCCGTCGTACGACGAGGAGGGCCCGGTGGACCTGCGGGCGCTGCTCGCGCCGTACGCCGCCGCGAAGGTCGCCCTCGCCGAGCCCGGCGCCCCGGTGCTGCTGCCGGCGCCCGCCGCCAGGGAGCTGGCCGCCGCCGTCGGCGCCGCCCTGGACAACGTCGGCAGGCACGCAGGCGAGGACGCGCGCGCGTGGATCCTCGTCGAGGACGAGCCGGACGAGGTCGTGGTGAGCGTCCGCGACGACGGGCCCGGCATCCCCGAGGGGCGGCTCGCCCAGGCCGAGGGGGAGGGGCGGCTCGGTGTCGCCCTGTCGATCCGGGGCCGGCTGCGCGACCTCGGCGGCAGCGCCGAGCTGATCTCGGTCCCGGGGCAGGGCACGGAGGTCGAGCTGAAGGTACCCAAGAACGCGAAGGCGGGGCACAGATGAGTGAGCAGCAGGGCCCGATCAGGGTCATGGTGGTCGACGACCACCCGATGTGGCGCGACGCCGTCGCCCGCGACCTGACCGAGTCCGGCTTCGACGTGGTCGCCACCGCGGGCGACGGCGAGCAGGCCGTGCGCCGCGCCCGGGCCGCCGCCCCCGACGTCCTCGTGCTGGACCTCAATCTGCCGCTGAAGCCGGGCGTGCAGGTCTGCAAGGAACTCGTCGGCCACAACCCGGCGTTGCGCGTCCTGGTGCTGTCCGCGAGCGGTGAGCACGCCGACGTGCTGGAGGCCGTGAAGTCGGGCGCCACCGGCTACCTGCTGAAGTCGGCGTCCACGGAGGAACTGCTGGACGCGGTCCGCCGGACGGCCGTCGGCGACCCGGTCTTCACGCCGGGTCTGGCCGGGCTCGTCCTCGGCGAGTACCGCCGCCTCGCCTCCGAGCCGGGCCCCGCCCCGGGCACCGACGAGCCGGGGGCCCCGCAGCTCACCGACCGCGAGACCGAGGTGCTGCGCCTGGTCGCCAAGGGCCTGAGCTACAAGCAGATCGCCGAACGCCTGGTCATCTCCCACCGCACGGTCCAGAACCACGTGCAGAACACCCTCGGCAAGCTGCAGCTGCACAACCGGGTGGAACTCGTCCGGTACGCCATCGAACGCGGACTTGACGACGAGTAAACCGACCGCCCGGTGATTCACCGGAATTGCCGCTCCGACCCATCCCTGTGTGACCTGGATCACCATTAGCGTGGCTGCACCAGGCAACCGCGGCGAAGGGACATTTCCATGCGGGTCGGAGTACTGACCGGAGGCGGCGACTGCCCCGGGCTCAACGCCGTCATCCGGGGCATCGTTCGCAAGGGCGTACAGGAGTACGGCTACGACTTCGTCGGCTACCGGGACGGCTGGCGGGGTCCGCTCGAAGGCGACAGCGTTCCCCTCGACATCCCCGCGGTGCGCGGCATCCTGCCCCGCGGCGGCACCGTCCTCGGCTCCTCGCGCACCAATCCGCTCAAGCAGGAGAACGGCATCCGGCGGATCAAGGAGAACCTCGCCAAGCAGGAGGTCGAGGCGCTCATCACGATCGGCGGCGAGGACACCCTCGGCGTCGCCGCGATCCTGTCCGACGAGTACGGCGTGCCGTGCGTCGGCGTGCCGAAGACCATCGACAACGACCTGTCCGCCACCGACTACACCTTCGGCTTCGACACCGCGGTCGGCATCGCCACGGAGGCCATCGACCGCCTGCACACCACCGCCGAGTCCCACATGCGCGTCCTGGTCTGCGAGGTGATGGGCCGTCACGCCGGCTGGATCGCCCTGCACTCCGGCCTCGCCGGCGGCGCCAACGTCATCCTCATCCCCGAACAGCGCTTCGACCTCGACCAGGTCTGCGCCTGGATCACCTCCCGCTTCAAGTCCTCCTACGCCCCGATCGTGGTCGTCGCCGAGGGCGCCATGCCCAAGGACGGCCACCTGGTGCTCAAGGACGAGTCGCTGGACTCCTTCGGGCACGTCCGGCTCTCCGGTGTCGGCGAGTGGCTGGCCAAGGAGATCGAGAGGCGCACCGGCAAGGAGGCCCGCACCACGGTCCTCGGCCACATCCAGCGCGGCGGCACCCCGAGCGCCTTCGACCGCTGGCTCGCCACCCGCTTCGGCCTGCACGCCATCGACGCGGTCCGCGACGGCGACTTCGGCAAGATGGTCGCCCTGCGCGGCACCGACATCGTCCGCGTCCCGATCGGGGACGCCACGGCCAAGCTGAAGACGGTGGACCCGAAGCTGTACGAGGAGGTCGGCGTCTTCTTCGGCTGAACCGGCATCCCGGGGTTATGGGCCGTATATTCGGCCCATAACCCATCACAGCGGGAGCGGCGCGTGGAGATCCTTGCCTTCGGTGTGCAGGCGGACGAGAAGCCCCTGATCGAGCGGGCCTTCGAGGGACACCACGAGGTCCGGTGTCTCGACGTCTTCCTCAACGAGGACACCGCCCCGATCGCCGCCGGCTACGAGATCGTCTGCACCAGCGTCAACTGCGGCCTGGGCAACCGCGTCCTGCAGACCCTCACGGTCGGCGGCACGCAGATGATCGCCCAGCGCTCCACCGGCTTCAACAACATCGACCTCCTGGTCGCCGAGCGGCTCGGCATGACCGTCGCCCGCGTCTCGTACTACTCGCCCTACGCCGTCGCCGAGTTCGCCTGGACGCTCGCCATGGCGGTCAACCGCCGTATCGTGCGCGCCTCCACGCGTACGCGTGACTTCGACTTCCGCCTCGACGGGCTGATGGGCCGCGACATGCACGGCCGCACCGCGGGCGTCCTCGGCACCGGCAAGATTGGCGAGGCGTTCGCCCGGATCGCCCACGGCTTCGGCATGCGGCTGCTGGGCTGGGACGTCGCCGAGAACCCCGCCTGCGTGGACCTTGGCATGAGTTACGTCCCCAAGGAGCAGCTCCTCGCCGAGTCGGACCTGATCACCCTGCACGTGCCGCTGATGCCGCAGACGCAGCACCTCATCGACGCCGACGCGCTCAAGGGCATGAAGGACGACGCGATCCTGGTCAACTCCAGCCGCGGCGGCCTCATCGACACCGCGGCCCTCGTCGCCGAACTGCGCGAGGGCCGCTTCACGGGCGTGGGCCTCGACGTGTACGAGGCGGAGGCGGGCCTGTTCTTCGTCGACCGCTCGCTGGAGGCGATCGAGGACGACACCCTGGCCCGCCTGGTCACCTTCCCGAACGTCCTCGTCACCTCGCACCAGGCGTACTACACCCGGGACGCCGTCGGCCAGATCATCGAGGCCACCGTGCAGAACGTCCTCGACTACCGGGCGGGCCGCCGCTCGGAGAACGTGCTCGTGCCGCGCAGCTGACCGACGAGGTCACGGACGACGGACGCGCCGTTCAGCGTCAGGACCGACTCCGGGTGGAACTGCACGCCCGCGAAGCCCGGCCCGCGCAGGGCGTGCACCTCGCCGTTGCCGGCCCGGGCGACCTCGACGCCGTGCGCGGCCAGCTCCTCGGCCGCCTCGTCGGGGCAGTGCGCCACGAAGCTGTTGTAGAAGCCGACCGTCTCCTCCCGCCCGAACAGGTCGATCGCCGTCTGCGCGCCCTGGTACGGCACCTCCTTGCGGACGATGTCCAGGCCGAGCTCGGCCGCGATCAGCTCGTGCCCGAGGCAGACGCCCAGCACGCCGTGCCGGTGCGTGCCGATCACCTCGGCGGTCAGCTCGCGCAGGAACCGCATCCTGGGATCGTCCAGGTCGCGGGGGTCGCCGGGGCCGGGCCCGAGCACGACGGGCCCCGCGTGCGCGGACACGGCCTCCCGCAGACCCGGCTCGTCGTAGCGCCGGACCGTCACCTCCAGCCCGCCGGCCCGCAGGACGTGCGCGAGCATCGCGGTGAAGGTGTCCTCGGCGTCGACGACCAGGGCGTGCCCGGCCGGCTCCGCGGCCTGCTCCTGCATCCGCAGCCAGAAGGGGGCGAGCGAGGCCCGGCGCCTGTCGAGCGCGGCACGCACGCGGGGGTCGTCGGCGAGCCGCGCGCGCGTGTGCTCCGTGCGCGGCCGGGAGGGACGTACGCCCAGCGCCGCCAGCACGCCCGCCGCCTTCGCGTGGGTCTCCGCGACCTCGCCCGCCGGGTCCGAACCCCGCACCAGGGTGGCGCCGACCGGCACCCGCAGCCGGCCGTCGGCGTCGATGTCGGCGGTACGGATGAGGATGGGGGAGTCCAGGGTCTGGGCGCCGCCGGAGTCGCGGCCGAGCAGGGCCAGCGCTCCCGCGTAGTAGCCGCGCCCCCCGACCTCGTGCCGCTCGATGACCCGGCAGGCGTTCTGCACGGGCGAGCCGGTCACGGTCGCCGCGAACATGGTCTCCCTGAGCACCTCGCGCGCGTCCAGCGAGGACCTGCCGCGCAGCTCGTACTCGGTGTGCGCGAGATGGGCCATCTCCTTCAGCCGCGGCCCGATCACGACCCCGCCCATGTCGCCGACGGTGCACATCATCTTCAGTTCCTCGTCGACGACCATCGACAGCTCCTCGATCTCCTTGGAGTCGGCGAGGAAGCCGAGCAGGTGCTCCGGGGTGGGGCCCTCGGCGGGATAGCGGTACGTCCCGCTGATCGGGTTCATCACGACCGTGCCGCCGGACATCCGCACGTGCACCTCGGGGCTGGCGCCGACCAGCGTCCTGTCCCCGGTGTGCACGACGAACGTCCAGTACGCGCCCCGCTCGCCCTCCAGCAGCCGCCGGAAAAGCGCCAGGGCGTCGGCCCGGGAGAACCCCGCGATCTCGCCCTGGTAGGTGCGCCGGACGACGAAGTTGGCGCCCTCGCCCTGCCCGATCTCCTCGCGCAGCACGCGCCCGACGATCTCGCCGTACTCCGCGTCGTCCACGTCGAAGCCGCCGCGGTCGACGCGGACGTCATGGGAGGGGAGGGCGGCGAGCGCCTCGTCCAGTGGCATGTCGCACACCACTTCGGGCGTCAGCGCCAGCAGGGGCGTGCCGTCGTCCCGCACGTCGAAGCCGCGCTCGCGGATCTGCCGGAAGGGGACGAGCGCGAGGCCCTCGTCGGGGAGGTCGGCGAGCCGGTCGTACGCGGTGACCGGGCCGAGCAGCACCTCCACGGTGTTCTCGTCGTGGCCCGGCGTGCGGCGGCGCAGCAGGGCGAACGGTCGGGGATCGTCGAGCAGGTCGGCCAGATGCATGAGTCCGTTTTCCTTCTCGCTGGAGAGGAACGGACCCCCGGGAAACGCCGAAGGCCGCCCCTCGGGCGGCCTTCGCGAAGTCTTGCGTACGCGCAGTCAGTGGGCCGCCGGATGAGCGGTCCACCACCAGTTCTGGGTCGAGTGCGCGAACATGCGACGCACCCTACCCCATGTCCGTACCGTGTACGCGGTGTCTCATTTGTTGGGCATGGTCCTGGAGCCGTGACACGACCCCGTAGTGTTTGGGGGGTGACCGTGAACGCTAAGACCAGCGCGAGCGCTGGCAACACCTGGCGAGATCTGCCCGCGGCGCAGCAGCCCGAGTACCCCGACCTTGAGGCTCTGCGCGCAGTCGTTGCGGACCTCGAGTCGTATCCGCCGCTCGTCTTCGCGGGCGAGTGCGATCAGCTGCGCGCCCGGTTGGCGGCCGTCGCCAAGGGAGAGGCGTTCCTCCTCCAGGGCGGCGACTGCGCCGAGGCGTTCGACGCCGTGTCGGCCGACCACATCCGCAACAAGCTCAAGACGCTGCTGCAGATGGGCGCCGTCCTGACCTACGCCGCCTCGGTGCCGGTCGTGAAGGTCGGCCGCATCGCCGGCCAGTACTCCAAGCCCCGCTCCAAACCGACCGAGACCCGCGACGGCGTCACCCTGCCGACCTACCGCGGCGACTCCGTCAACGGCTTCGACTTCACCGAGGCCGCCCGCGTCCCGGACCCCGAGCGGCTGAAGCGGATGTACCACGCGTCCGCCTCGACGCTGAACCTGGTGCGCGCCTTCACCACCGGCGGCTACGCCGACCTGCGCCAGGTGCACGCCTGGAACCAGGACTTCGTGAAGTCGTCCCCCTCCGGCCAGCGCTACGAGCAGCTCGCGCGGGAGATCGACAACGCGCTGAACTTCATGCGGGCCTGCGGCACCGACCCGGAGGAGTTCAAGACCGTCGAGTTCTACGCCTCGCACGAGGCGCTGCTGCTCGACTACGAGTCGGCCCTGACCCGGGTCGACTCGCGCACCGGACGGCTGTACGACGTCTCCGGGCACATGGTGTGGATCGGTGAGCGCACCCGGCAGCTGGACCACGCGCACATCGAGTTCGCCTCGAAGATCCGCAACCCGATCGGCATCAAGCTGGGTCCGACGACCACGGCCGAGGAGGCGCTGCAGTACATCGAGCGCCTCGACCCCGACCGCGAGCCGGGCCGGCTGACCTTCATCGTGCGCATGGGCGCCGACAAGGTCCGCGACAAGCTGCCCGAGCTGGTGGAGAAGGTCACCGCCTCCGGCGCGACCGTCGCCTGGATCACCGACCCGATGCACGGCAACACCTACGAGGCGGCCTCCGGTCACAAGACCCGCCGCTTCGACGACGTGCTCGACGAGGTCAAGGGCTTCTTCGAGGTCCACAAGGCCCTCGGCACCCACCCGGGCGGCATCCACGTGGAGCTCACCGGCGACGACGTCACCGAGTGCGTGGGCGGCGGCGACGAGATCTTCGTCGACGACCTGCACCAGCGCTACGAGACGGCCTGCGACCCGCGCCTGAACCGCAGCCAGTCGCTCGACCTGGCGTTCCTCGTCGCGGAGATGTACCGGGACCAGTGACGGCGGTGCCCGTCACCAGGGCATGAAGTGGGGCGCGGATCACATGCGATCCGCGCCCCTTCCCTCTTTTGCGGCCCCCGGGCGCCGGGTAAGGTTAGGTTATCCTTAGTGATCTAGGCGGGAGGTGAGTCCGCGTGTTCGTGTGCAGCTGCTTCGGCGTGACCGAGGCGCAGGTCCAGCAGCATGCGGACGACGGCGCCTGCACCCCCCGCCAGATAGCCTCCGCCTGCAAGGCGGGCACGGACTGCGGCTCGTGCGTACGCCGCATCCAGGCCATCCTCGGCCGGGGCGCCTGCTCGCGCCGCGAGACGGCGGACCAGGGCCGCCCGGTCCTCGCCGGGCTCGCGGACCTCGACGAAGCGGCCTAGCCCGGCCCGCTCAGCTCTCCGGCTGTTCGATCAGCTGGGCGATGTACAACGCCTCGCCGAGCTTCTCCACCAGTTCCAGCTGGGTGTCGAGGTA
The DNA here is from genome assembly GCF_023516615.1 of Streptomyces panaciradicis. GTDB lineage: Bacteria > Actinomycetota > Actinomycetes > Streptomycetales > Streptomycetaceae > Streptomyces > Streptomyces panaciradicis. Next base: position 27,860 of record NZ_JAMGBF010000133.1, on the reverse strand, counting down.
GTCGATGTGGTGCTCCTCGTCCTCGAGGATCGACTCGAAGATGTTCGCGGACGTGATGTCGCCCTTGTCGCGCATCACCTTGATCCCGCGCCTGAGGCGGTCGATCGCCTCCACCTCGATCTGCCGGTCGGCCTCGAACATCTCCTTGACGGTCTGGCCCACCCGTACGTGGAACAGCCGCTGGTAGTTGGGCAGCCCCTCCAGGAACAGGATCCGGTCGGTGAGCACCTCGGCGTGCTTCATCTCGTCGAACGACTCGTGCCGGGTGTACTTGGCGAGTTTCGTCCAGCCGAAGTTCTCCTGCATCTTCGCGTGCAGGAAGTACTGGTTGATCGCGGTCAGCTCGCCGGTGAGCTGCTCGTTGAGGAATTCGATGACCTCGGGGTCGCCCTGCATCGCAGAGGCTCCTTCCGACCGGGGGAACGGGCAGGTTGCGCCGCATGATTGCACCGGCGTGCGAGGCCGTCCAGTAAGTTCACGCTTAGTAGGAGTTGCCCGAATCGCGCGGAGGCCGGTCATGGGCATCGCCCCGGGTCTGTCAGGATGGAGACATGGGTCAGCCGGTGGAACGCGCATCAGGAGAAACCGGAGATCCCGTGCACCCGGGGCTTCCCCCCGGCCAGCGCCTGCAGCGCGGCTGGCCGGTCACGCACTACGGGCCCGTGCCCAAGTTCCGGCCCGAGCGCTGGGAGTTCCGGGTCTTCGGCGCCACCGCGGACAGTGAGAAGCACTGCTGGAACCACGAGGAGTTCACGGCGCTGCCGTACACCTCGGTCGTCGCCGATCTGCACTGCGTCACGAAGTTCAGCATGCTCGGCGCCGAGTGGGGCGGCGTCCCCGCCTCCGCGATCCTGGAGATCGCCCCGCCCGCCCCCGCCGTCACCCATGTCATGGTCTGGGCCGAGTACGGCTTCAGCTCCAACCTCCGCCTCGCCGACTTCGCCTCCGACCGCACCCTGTTCGCCACCCACAAGGACGGCGAGCTCCTGACGGCGGAGCACGGCTTCCCGCTGCGCCTGGTCGTGCCCCACCTGTACGCCTGGAAGGGCCCGAAGTGGGTGCGCGGCATCGAGTACATGACCGCCGACCGGCGCGGCTTCTGGGAGGAGCGCGGCTACCACAACATCGGCGATCCCTGGAAGGAGCAGCGGTACTCCTACCAGGAGGAACCGGGGGAGGGCCCCGAGCTCTGAGCCCGCCCCCGGCCGCTCAGTGGTGGCCGTGGACCACGGCGTGGCCCTTGCCGCGGCCGATCATCCACTTGTTGACGGGCGTGGTGACCACGAAGGCGATCACCAGGGAGATCGTCAGCGAGATCCAGAAGAGCGCGTCGGCGAGCCCGGCGTCCATGGCGTCCGGCCACAGCACGATCACGCCGTTGTCGATCAGCTCCATCACGGCGATCGACAGGGTGTCCGCGGCCAGTGCCACCCGGAAGGCGGCGCGGAAGCCGACGCCGGCCTTCAGTACGCCGCGCAGGGTGAGCGAGTAGCCGAAGAAGAAGGCGAGGACGATCGCCAGGATCATGGTCGGCAGGTTGCCCCAGCCGAGCGCGGTGCCGATCACCATGCCCAGCACCTCGCCGATGGCGCAGCCGGTGAGGCAGTGGAGGGTGGCCTGCGCGGCCATGGACCAGCTCGCGGGGCCGTGCCCATGGGTTTCGTGGCCCTCGTGGTGGTGGAGGTGTGCGGTGTGCGCCTCGTGCTGCATGTCTGCCCCCAACGGCGGATGACGGATGCCTGCACCGGACAGAACCGCATACCCCCGGGGGGTATTCCTCCGTACGTCAGGAATCCCGGAGTTTTTTCAGCCGCTCCACGTCCGCCGCGTGCCCCTCCTTGCCGCCGGGGGTCTCGATGACCAGCGGAACGCCCTCGGTGGCGGGGTGCGTCATCAGGGCGCGGAACGGGTCCTCGCCGATGTGACCGGCGCCGATGTTCTCGTGCCGGTCCTTGTGGGCGCCGACGACGTCCTTGGAGTCGTTGGCGTGGATCAGCTTCAGCCGGCCCTCGCCGACCGTGTCCACCAGCAGGTCGAGGGTCTGGTGCATGCCGGCGGGGCCGGTCAGGTCGTGCCCGGCGGCGAAGATGTGGCAGGTGTCCAGGCAGACGCCGAGCTTCGGATGGGCGTCCAGTGCCTCGAAGTACGGCCCGAAGTCCCAGGTCCGCGAGCACAGGGAGGCGCCCTGGCCGGCGGTCGACTCCAGGAGCAGGAACGGGTCGTCGTCGTGGGTCAGCTCGTCGAGCAGCGGCAGCAGATGCTCGCGCACCTGCTTCAGGGCCACGGACCGCTCCCGGCCGCCGGTCGCGCTGCCGGTGTGCACGACCACGCCGAGCGCCCCGATCTCCCGCCCGCGGCGCAGCGAGTGCCGCAGCGACTCCACCGACCTCTCGACCGTCGCCTCGGTGTGGGAGCCGAAGTTGATCAGATAGGGAGCGTGGACGTACGCCGGGATCGCCTCGGCCGCGCAGGCCGCGCGGAACTCCTCGTCCTGCCGCGGATTGCCGACGGGCGTGGCCCAGCCGCGCGGATTGGCGACGAAGACCTGCACGGTCTCGGCCCCGAGGTCGCGGGCGTAGCTCAGACCGACGGAGTTCAGGCCGCCGGCCACGGGCACGTGGCCGCCGACGGGGTTGCGGGGGAGGGAGGGGTACCGGCTCTTCACCCGTTCAGGGTGTCATGCCTGCGGCAGCCCTTCGTCACCGGATCTTGATGGTGATCGTCGAGCCCTTGGGCGCCGTCTGGCCGCCCTTCACGGACTGCGCCTTGACCGTGTCGCCGAACAGGCCGAGCAGGCCGCGGTCCTCGTCGACCTTGAATCCGGCGCCCTCCAGGGCCTTGTGCGCGTCGTCGACGCTGTCACCGGTGACGTCAGGGACCTCGACCATCACGGGGCCCTTCGACAGCGTCAGCGTCACCGTGTCGCCCTCGGCGGCCCGGCCGTCGCCCGTGGGGGTCTGCGCGGCGACCTGGCCCTTGTCGTAGTCGGAGTTGATCCGCTCGGCGGCGACCTTCACCGTGAGGCCCGCCTCCTCCAGGTCGGACCGCGCGGACTGGAGGTCCTCGCCGGTGACGTCCGGGACGTCCACCGGGCTGCCCTTGCTGACCGTCAGCGCGACCGCCGAGCCCGCGTGCCGCCGTACGCCGGATGCCGGGTCCGTGGAGATCACGGAGCCCCGCTGGACGCTGTCGCTGAACTCCCGGGTGACCATGCCGGCCTCGAGCCCGCCCCTCTTGAGCTGGGCCCTGGCCTCGGCCAGGGTCCGCCCCTGGACGTCGGGCACCTTCACGGTCTCGGGGCCGTCGGAGAGGGTGATCGACACGGAGGCGTTGTCCCGGACCCGGGCGCCGGGCTCCGGGTCGGAGCTGATGACCGTGCCCCGGGCCACCGTGTCGCTGTAGGCGTGCTTGACCGTCCCCAGGTCCAGCCCGGCGTCGCTCAGCTTCTTCTCGGCCTGCGTCCGGGTCTTCGCCAGCACCGGCGGGACCTTGGTGAACTGGCCGGAGTTGATGTACCACACGCCCGTGCCGACGCCGAGGATCAGCAGCACCGCCGCGACGATCGCCAGCGGCCCGCGCCGGGAGCGCCCCTCGCGCGGGCGCGGCGGCAGCGGCGGGGGAGACTCCAGCCGACTGGTGCGGTGCAGCGCGGACTCGTCGTTCACCGGCTGCGGCCGGGGCGTGGTCAGCGCGCGCGGGATGACGCTCGTACGGTCCTCGGAGATGTCCCGGTGGTCGGCCGGGACCGCCCGCGGCGGCACCGCGTCCAGCTGTTCGACGCTGAGCGCGGCGCGCACCTCGCGGGTCTGCGCGAGCAGCGCCACCGCGTCGTACGGGCGGACGTCGGGAGTGCGCGCGGTCGCCGAGGCGACCAGCTCGTCCAGCGCGTACGGCAGCCCCGGGACGACCGCCGACGGGGGCGGGACGTCCTCGTGGAGGTGCTTGTACAGGACCGTGGCCGGGGAGTCCCCCTCGTGCGGCCGGTCGCCGGTGAGCATCTCGTACAGGACGACACCGCACGCGTACACGTCGACCCGCGGGTCGGCCGTGCCGTGCTCGATCTGCTCCGGCGCGAGGTAGGAGACGGTGCCGAGGACGGTCCCGGTGGTGTTGGTGACCGTGTCCACGGAACGCACGAGCCCGAAGTCGGCGACCTTCACCCGGCCGTCGTCTCCTATGAGGACGTTCTCCGGCTTCATGTCCCGGTGCACGAATCCGGCCCGGTGCGCGGCGCCCAGCGCGGCGAGCACCGGCTCCAGGATGTCCAGGGCGGCGCGCGGCTGCAGCGCCCCGCGCTCGCGCAGCACGTCGCGCAGGGTGCACCCGGCGACGTACTCCATGGCGAGGTAGACGTACGACCCGTCGGTGCCCTGGTCGAAGACCTGCACCACGTTCGGGTGGGCGAGCCGGGCGACCGACTTCGCCTCCCGGATGAACCGCTCGACGAAGGAGCCGTCGGCCGCCAGCGAGGGGTGCATCACCTTCAGCGCGAGCACGCGGTCGAGGCGGGTGTCCAGGGCCCGGTAGACCGTGGCCATCCCGCCGACCGCGATCCGCGCGTCCACGCGATAGCGGCCGTCGAGCACCTGCCCGACCAATGGGTCCTGAAGGGTCGTATCCACGCAGGTGAGTGTACGAGCCGAGACTGACAGAGCCGTCGGTTCGGGTGAGATCGGGGCGGTACTGCAGCCGAGCTGTGACGGACCCCGCACCGCCGTCCGGATCTGATCGAACGTACGTTCAGAACGCGGGGCGCTCCGGATCGAGACGCGCGCGCCCCTCCTGCGGCGAGGACGCCTCCGCGAAGTGCCGGCGCGGGATGCGGCCCGCCCGGAACGCCAGCCGGCCCGCCTCCACCGCGTGCCGCATCGCCTCGGCCATCAGCTGCGGCTCCTGCGCCCGCGTCACCGCCGAGGCGAGCATCACGCCCGCGCAGCCCAGCTCCATCGCGAGCGCCGCGTCCGAGGCCGTACCGGCGCCCGCGTCCAGGATCACCGGCACGCGCGCGTGCTCGGTGATCAGCTGGAAGTTGTGCGGGTTGCGGATGCCCAGGCCGGAGCCGATGGGCGAGCCGAGCGGCATGATCGCCGCGCAGCCGATGTCCTCCAGCTTCCGCGCGAGCACGGGGTCGTCGTTCGTGTACGGCAGCACGGTGAAACCGTCGTCCACCAGGGTCTCGGCGGCGTCCAGCAGCTCGATCGGGTCGGGCAGCAGGGTGCGCTCGTCGGCGATCACCTCGAGCTTGACCAGGTCGGTGCCGAGCGCCTCGCGTGCCAGGCGCGCGGTCAGGACGGCCTCCTGGGCCGTGAAGCAGCCGGCCGTGTTCGGCAGGACGCGGATGCCCAGCCCGGTCAGCACCGACAGCACCGAGCCGTGCACCGAGGCGTCCACCCGCCGCATGGCGACCGTGGTCAGCTCCGTGCCGGAGGCGACCAGCGCGCGCTCCAGCACCTCCAGGCTGGGGGCGCCTCCGGTGCCCATGATCAGGCGGGACGTGAAGGACGTACCGCCGATGACGAAGGGATCGTCGGCCATGGGTCAGCCTCCTTGGACGGCGGTGAGGACCTCGACGCGGTCCCCCTCGGAGAGGGGCGTCGCGGGCCACTGCGCGCGCGGGACGACGGTCTCGTTCAGGGCGGCGGCCACTCCGGAGGCGGCCGGGGTCAGGGTGCGGACGACGGTGTCCAGGGCCGTGCCCGGGGCGAACTCGCGCGCCTGGCCGTTGACAGAGACGTTCATGCGGGCTGCTCCACGCGCGCGAACCGCTTCGGGGTGAACGGGCGGGCCTCTTCGGGCAGTTCACCGGTGGCCAGGACCTGGGCCATGGCGTCGCCGGTGACCGGCGTGAGCAGCACGCCGTTGCGGTAGTGGCCGGTGGCCAGCACAAGCCCGGGCAGTTCGGTCGGGCCGAGCAGCGGCGCGTTGTCGGGGGAGCCGGGGCGCAGACCCGCGCGCGTCTCCGTCAGCGGCAGTTCGGTGATCCCGGGGACCAGCTCGTGCGCGTCGCGCAGCAGCTCGTACACCCCGCCGGCGGTGACCGTCGTGTCCCAGCCCAGCTCCTCGCTGGTGGCGCCGACGACCAGCTCGCCGTTCTCGCGCGGCACCAGATAGACGTGACTGCCGCGCACCAGCGCCCGCACGGTACGGCTCAGGAACGGCGCGTACCGCTTCGGCACGGTCAGCCGCAGCACCTGCCCCTTGACCGGACGCACCGGCGGCAGCACGTCGTCCGGCACCCCCGGCAGCCGCCCGCTGAGGCTGCCGGCCGCCAGCACCACCTGTCCCGCGGCCAGCTCGGTGCCCTCGGCCGTGACGACGCCGGCGGCCCGGTCCCGCGCGACCCGGAAGCGCTCGGCCCACACCCGGTGGAACACCACGCCGGCCCGCTCGCACGCGGCCACCAGCGCGTGCGCCAGGCGCCGCGGATCGATCTGGTGGTCGCCGTCGACCCGCAGCCCCCCGCGCACGCCCGGCGCGAGCATCGGCTCCAGGCGCCGGCAGTCGCGCCCGGACAACCACTCGGACTCCAGGCCCGACTGCCGCTGCAGGGCATGCAGTTCGCGCAGGTGGGCGCGGTCGTCGGCGTCGAGCGCGACGGCGAGCGTGCCGCACCGGCGGTAGCCGACGTCGTGACCGCTGACCTCGGTGAGCTCCGCCGCGAAGTCCGGGTAACGGCGGGCGGAGGCCAGATTGAGGCCGAGCAGGGTCTGCTCGCCGTAGTGCAGTTCCGTGACGGCGGCCAGCATCCCGGCGGCCACCTGGGCGGCCCCGCCGCCCGGCTTGGGATCGACCACGGCTGTCGAAAGACCGCGCTGCGCGGCCCGCCAGGCCGTGACCAGGCCGATGATTCCGCCCCCGATGACGAGGACGTCTGACGTACGTGACGACATGGGCGTCCAGCCCCTCCCTTCGCCGGCATGACCCGGATCAGGTTCGTACGGTCGGAGGCCGCCAGCCTCCCTCTCAGCCCGGTGCGTCCGGGCTCCCGCGAGTGCGTGTACGGGTGCCACCCTAGCCCGGCCCCGCGCGCCTCGGTAAGACGGCCTCCGGCCGCCGGGCGCGCTCACCGACGGTGTGGAACAGGTCACGGAGCACGCCCCCTGACTGACGGGTAGTCAGTGTCTATGGTGATCAGGTGAGCGAGCAGACGACGCAGGCACAGCGGCGTGCGGTCGTGGTCGGCGCCGGCATGGCCGGTGTGCAGACCGCGGTCGCGCTGCGCGAACAGGGCTTCACCGACACCGTCACCCTGATCGGCGCCGAGCCCCATCAGCCCTACGACCGGCCGCCGCTGTCCAAGGCCGTCCTGCTCGGCAAGTCCGAGGGCTCCGCCTTCGACGTCGACTTCGAGGCGCTCGGCATCGAACTGCGCCTGGGCCGCGAGGCACTGGGCCTGCGCCCCGCCGAGCACCGGCTGGACACCGATGCCGGCCCCGTCCCGTACGACGTCCTGATCCTGGCCACCGGCGCCGAACCCGTCATGCTGCCCGGCGCCGAGGGCGTGCCCGGCGTGCACCTGCTGCGCACCCTGGACGACGCCGAACGGCTGCGGCCCGTGCTCGCCCGGCAGCACGACATCGTGGTCGTCGGCGCGGGCTGGATCGGCGCCGAGTTCGCCACGGCCGCCCGTGAGGCCGGCTGCGCGGTGACCGTCGTCGAGGCGGCGGACCGGCCGCTCGCCGGCGCGCTGCCCGCCGAGGTCGCCGCCCCGATGGCCGCCTGGTACGGGGACGCCGGCGTCGAGCTGCGCACCCACGCGCGCGTGGAGCGCGTCGAACCCGGTGCGGTCGTCCTCGACGACGGCACACGCCTGCCCGCGGGCGCGGTCGTGGTCGGCATCGGCGCCCGCCCCGCCACCGCCTGGCTCGCCGGCTCCGGCGTCGAGCTCGGCGCGCACCGCGAGGTCCTGGCCGACGACCGCCTGCGCGCCTCGGTGCCGGACGTCTACGCCGTCGGCGACTGCGCCTCCTTCCCCTCCGCCCGGTACGGCGAGCGCCTGCTCGTCCACCACTGGGACAACGCCCTCCAGGGCCCGCGCACGGTCGCCGCGAACATCGTCGGCGAGGCCACCGACGAACCCCCGGCCGTCTACGACCCGGTCCCGTACTTCTGGTCGGAGCAGTTCGGCCGGTTCGTGCAGTACGCCGGGCACCACGCGTCCGCCGACGCGGCCGTGTGGCGGGGCGACCCCGCCGGACCGGCCTGGTCGGTCTGCTGGCTGCGCGAGGACCGCCTGGTGGCGCTGCTCGCCGTCGGCAGGCCGCGTGACCTGGCCCAGGGACGGCGGCTGATCGAGGCGGGCACCCCGATGGACGCGGCGCTGCTGGCCGACCCGGCGAAGCCCCTGAAGGCGGCGACGGCGTAGCCCGGACGCCACTGCTCGGGCGGGCCCGACTTCCGACTGTCGGTCCCGGATGGCAGGCTTGATTCCGTGACCGAGATTGACGCAAAGATCGATGCTCTCGTCCCCGCCTGGCTCACCCTGCCCGACATCGCCGAAATGCTCGACGTGGAGGTGACGCGCGTGCGGCAGCTGGTCAAGGACGGCCAGCTCATCGCCGTACGCCGGGGTGAGAACCGCGCGCTGCACGTCCCCGCCGCCTTCATCGACGGGGCCGAGCAGAAGGTCGTCAAGGGCCTGTCGGGCACCTTGACGCTCCTGAGGGACGACGGCTTCACCGACGAAGAGATGCTGGAGTGGCTCTTCACGCCCGACGAGAGCCTGCCCGGCACGCCCGCGCAGGCCCTGAGCGAGAATCGCGGCACGGAGGTGAAGCGCCGGGCCCAGGCGCTCGCCGTCTGAACCAGCCAGAACGAACCGAACACCGTCCGGAGCACGGGCCGTGGCCGGTGAGGCCACGGCCGCGGACCACCGCGGCCTGCCGCACCGGGCCGCGGCCCGTGCACCATCCACACCCGGGGGACACCCGCATGCCCGTCACGTCCGGCGCCGACGCCCGCGCCCGGCTCTCCGACGCCCGGCTCTACCTCTGCACGGACGCCCGCAGGACCCAGGGCGACCTGCCCGAGTTCCTGGACGCCGTCCTGGCGGGCGGGGTCGACATCGTGCAGCTGCGCGACAAGGGCATGGAGGCGGCCGAGGAACTGGAGCACCTCCAGGTCTTCGCCGAGGCCGCCGCCCGCCACGGCAGGCTCCTCGCGGTCAACGACCGCGCGGACGTCGCCCACGCGGCCGCCGCCGACGTCCTCCACCTGGGCCAGGGCGACCTCCCGGTCCCCGCGGCCCGCGTGATCCTCGGCGAGGACGTGCTCATCGGCCGCTCCACGCACGCGGAGGCGGAGGCCGAGGCGGCCGCCGTCCAGGAGGGCGTGGACTACTTCTGCACCGGCCCCTGCTGGCCGACCCCCACCAAGCCCGGCCGCCACGCCCCCGGGCTCGGCCTGGTCCGGCACACCGCCGCCCTGAACACCGACCGCCCGTGGTTCGCCATCGGCGGCATCGACCTCGCCAACCTCGACGAGGTGATCGAGGCCGGGGCCCGCCGGGTCGTGGTCGTGCGGGCGATCACCGAGGCGGACGACCCCGGTGCGGCCGCCGCGGACTTCGCGAAGCGGCTGCGGCAGCCCTGACGGGGCCCTGAGCGACCCCGGTGTCCAAGGGGTGGACAACAGCGCGGCAAAACGGGCAAATTCCCGGCTCTCGGTTGGGGGACCGGGCGCCCCTGGTTAACCTGCCAGTATGGCCCTCGGAACCGCATCCACCAGGACTGATCGCGCACGTACGGTGCGCGACATGCTCGCGACGGGCAAGACGACGTACTCCTTCGAGTTCTCGGCGCCGAAGACCCCCAAGGGCGAGCGGAACCTGTGGAGCGCGCTGCGCAGGGTCGAGGCGGTGGCTCCCGACTTCGTCTCCGTGACGTACGGCGCCGGCGGCTCCACGCGCGCCGGCACGGTCAAGGAGACCGAGCAGATCGTCGCCGACACCACGCTGACGCCGGTCGCCCACCTCACCGCCGTCAACCACTCCATCGCCGAGCTGCGCAACATCATCGGCCAGTACGCGGACGCCGGCATCCGCAACATGCTCGCCGTGCGCGGCGACCCGCCCGGCGACCCCATGGCCGACTGGGTTCCGCACCCGCAGGGCCTGACCTACGCCGCCGAACTCGTCCAGCTCATCAAGGAGTCGGGCGACTTCTGCGTCGGCGTGGCGGCCTTCCCGGAGATGCACCCGCGCTCCGCCGACTGGGACACGGACGTCGCCCGCTTCGTCGACAAGTGCCGGGCCGGCGCCGACTACGCCATCACGCAGATGTTCTTCCAGCCGGAGTCGTACCTGCGACTGCGCGACCGGGTGGCCACGGCGGGCTGCGCGACCCCCGTCATCCCGGAAGTGATGCCGGTCACGAGTGTGAAGATGCTGCAGCGTTTGCCGCAGCTCAGCAACGCCCGGATCCCTTCCGTCCTGAAAGAGCGGATCCTCACAGCAAAAGACGATCCGGCCGCTGTACGCTCCATTGGCATCGAATTCGCCACGGAGTTCTGCGCGCGACTGCTGGACGAGGGAGTGCCCGGACTGCACTTCATCACGCTCAACAACTCCACGGCGACGCTGGAAATCTACGAGAACCTGGGCCTGCATCACCCCCCGCAGGCCTAGACCGGCCGCACGGGTATACGACACACTGCGTAGCGGCGACTGGGAGAGGGGCGTACATGGGCTGGACGGTCCTCTACATCGCGTTCGGCATCGTCGCGCTGTGGCTGCTGGGCGAGGTGCTGCTGCAGTACAAGGCGCGGCTGCGCTGGCGGCTGCTCGCCTTCGCCGGATTCCTCGGCGTCGTGCTCGGCGTGCTGATCCCCTCGGTCATCGTCATCGGCCTGGGCGCCGCGGCGTTCGCGGTCGGGCAGACCTTCGTCACGCTGTCGTTCCGCCGCGGCTTCTCCGCGGGCTGGGCGGTCAAGCGCCCCGAGGGCGACGGTCTCGGCGCCGGCCTCAAGGGCCGTCGCGGCAAGGCGGAGCGCCGCGACCCGACCCTGGAGGTGTCCGAGCTGGAGCCGGAGGCCGACACGGACTACGGCCCGGAGCGCGCCGCCTACACCCAGGACCCCGCCTCCTACGGCGCGGACGACGACTACGACCGCGACGACGTCTTCACCCCCGCCCGCCCCGCGGCCGCCGAGACCACCGCCGTCTACGAGCCGCAGCCCCTGCCCGACGACACCGGCTCCTACGGCATCTACGGCGACACCTCGTACGCCGCCGCCGACCCGTCGTACGCCAACGCCGGCCAGGCCCAGGACCAGTACGCGACGGCCGCCCAGGGCGCCGACCAGAGCTACGGCTACGACTACTCCGGCTACGGCCAGCAGCAGTACGGCTACGACACCACCGGCCAGCAGCAGTACGCCGCCTACTCCGATCCCTACATCGGCACCCAGACGTACGGCGGCGGCTACGACGCGAGCTACGACCAGTACGGCCAGCAGGGCTACAGCCAGGAGCAGTACGGCACCGGCGGGTACGGCGAGACGCCGTCCGCCGGGGTCTGGGTCCCGCAGCAGCGCACCGACGAGACCTACGGCGGCGAACTCCCGCCCGAGCAGCAGTACCCGTACCAGGGCGACGGCCAGCAGCAGGGCGGCGCCGGGTACGACGAGCAGTACCGCTTCTGAGGACCCCTCAGCACCGGCCGGTCACTGCGAGCCCCGGAACTCCGGCCCCTCCACGATCAGTCCGGCCACCAGCGCGCCCGACATGCCCGCGTGCGGGAGCCCGCCGCCGGGGTGCGACCAGCCGCCGACGGTGAACAGGCCGGGAACGGCGGTGGTGTTGGCCGGGTGCAGCAGGCCGCCCTCGCCCGCGGCGAGCGCCGGCGGCGGGACGGCGCCGCCCTCGGCGCCGGTCGCCTCCGCGATGTCGGCCGGGGAGCGCACCTCGTGCCACAGCAGCCGCTCGCGCAGATCCGGTACGGCCCGCTCGGCGACGGTGATCAGCTTCTCGGCCAGAGCGGCCCAGTCCTCCCGGCTTCCCTCGGGCCGGGCCGGGACCACCGCGGTGAGCGTGACCGCCTCGTGGCCGGCATCCGGGACCAGCCGCGGGTCGTCGGGGCGCAGGACGGTGAGCGTGGGGCGGTCCGGCAGCGCCGCCGGGGTGCCGAACAGGGCGTCCAACTCGGCCTGCCGGTCGGCCGCGTGCACCACGGTCCGGTGCGCGGTCCCCTCCGGGCGGCCGCCGCGCAGCGCCAGCAGCACCGTGAGACGGCTCGGCAGACCGCGCCGCGGCGGGACCTCGCCGTCGGCCCGGACGGCCGAACCCCGTACACAACGGCTCAGCGTCCCGGGCGCGACTCCGGCGACCACGAAGTCCGCCTCCTCGACCGTCCCGTCCGCGAGCTCCACCCCCGTCGCCCGGCCGTCCTTCTCCAGCACCCCCGTCACCTCGGCGCCGAAACGGAACTCGACCCTGCGCGCCAGGCACCGCTCGTGGACGGCGCGCGCCAACTCCCGCATGCCGCCGCGCACATACCAGACGCCGAAGGCGTGCTCCATGTACGGCAGGACGGCCGCGCTCGCCGGGGTGACGCGCGGATCGAGGCCGTACGCGAGGGCGTGGCCCTCCAGCAGCGCCGTGAGCCGGGGCTCCCGCAGCTCGAAGGCGCCGACCTCACCGAGCGTGCTCGCCCGCCGGGTGCGCAGCAGCCGCTTGTGCGCCACCGCCGGATAGGGCTCGCGCTCGGCCAGCACCGACCAGTTGGGCCACAGCGGCTCCTCCAGCAGCGGCCGCCGGGTGCGGTCCCAGGCCTCGCGGGCCCGCACCAGGAAGTCGCCCCAGCGCTCGCCCGCGGGCGCCCCGAGCGCCTCGTCCAGGGCGGCGACGACGCCCGCGCGCGAGGCGTTGGGCAGGCGGACGCGCGTGCCGTCCGCGAAGACGTGCAGGGAGGACGGGTCGACCTGGACCAGCTCGACGCGGTCCTCCAGCGGCTCCTTGCCGGTCTTGACGAACAGATCGCGCCAGACGGCGGGCAGGGTCAGCAGTCCGGGACCGGTGTCGAAGCCGAAGCCGTCGCGCTCGAACCGGCGCACCGCGCCGCCGTACGTCTCCGTACGCTCGTACACCGTCACCCGGTGGCCCGCGACGGCCAGCCGGGCGGCGGCCGCCATCGCGCCCAGCCCGGCGCCGATCACCGCAATCCGTCCCATGACCGCGACTTTATCGACCGCCACCGACCGTCACGGAACGGGAGGCGGTTCCGGCTGCGCGGCGAGCCGCCGTTCCTCCCGCCGCTGGGCCCTGCGCCGCAGGAAACGCCGGATCCGGGAGACCAGGAAGACCAGCACCACCAGACCGGTCAGCAGCAGCGCGCCGGCGAGGGAGGCCGCCGCGACCGGGTGGAACATCGCGAACGTCACGATCGCGCCGACCCCGAGGTCCTCGGCGATGCTGATGACGATGTTGCTGAACGGTTCCGGCGAGGTGTTGACCGCCATCCGCGTCCCGGCCTTGACGGTGTGGCTGGCCAGCGCGGTGAAGCCGCCGATCAGGCCCGCGACCACGTCGTTCAGGGAACCGCTCTGCCCGGCGAGCAGCGCACCGACCCAGGCGCCCGCGACGGGGCGGACCACGGTGTGCACCGAGTCCCACACCGAGTCGACGTACGGGATCTTGTCGGCGACCGCCTCGCACAGGAACAGCACGCCCGCAAGGACGAGGACCTCGGGCCGCTGGAGCGCCCCGGGGACGTCGTCGCTCATCCCGGTGGCACCGAACACGCCGAGCAGCAGCACCACGGCGTAGGCGTTGATGCCGCTGGCCCAGCCGCTGGTGAAGACGAGAGGGAGTACGGACACGGACGCGATCGTAACCAGTGGGCGGCACCGCGTCCTGGGGATGAGCACGCAGAGCTGAGTATCCGTACCTAGTGGGCGAGATGAGTACGCGCGCGGATGGGGGCGGACCTGCGCGAACGAGAAGGTGGAGGCACGGAGAGGGGCGCGGCTGCGGCACCGGCGACACGGGGCGCCGGAACGGAGCGGCCCACGATCCGCTCCTTCCGCCGGCCGAGGTCGGCGGGAGCGAGGCACGGGGGAACCCGAGGGAACGACCGCAACGGGGGTCCCGACGGGGGGAGCACGACAGAGCGCCGGTTCGAGGTGGCCCGCGGGGGACGCGGCCACGGCGGACCGGCGCTTTCGTCGTGCGTCAGTCCCGGTCGCGGCCGCTGACCCGGCCCTGCAGCAGCCGGGACAGCGCCGCGTGGACGTCGTCCAGGGAGCGCTCCGGCTGGAAGGACTGCCAGTCCAGGGCGGCCACCAGGACCATGCCGACCAGGGCCGACGCGGTCAGCGGCACATCGATCTCCTCGCTGAACTCGCCGGCCGCCACGCCGTCCCGGAGCACGTCCTCCACGACGGCCACCGCCTGCTGGCGCACCACCATCAGCGTGGACTGCCAGGCCCGGTTGGTGCGCCACAGCTCGGCGACGTAGAGCTGGGTGAAGGCCGGATAGCGCTCGATGAACACCAGGCCCGCCCGGATCATCGCGTCCAGGGCGTCGACCTTGCCGCCGCCGTCCCGCGCGGTCTGCTCGGCCGCCTGGCGCAGCGAGGCGGTCAGGAGCCCGACGCCGTGCCGCAGCAGCTCCTCGAAGAGGACGGACTTGCTGGCGAAGTTGTAGTAGACGGTGCCCTTCGCGACCCCGGCCCGCTCCGCGATCTCGTCCACGGTGGTGGCGGAGAACCCCTGCTCGGCGATGAGCGTGACGGCCGCCTCGTAGAGCTTCTGCCGGGTGGCCTCGCGGCGCGTGCTGCCACCCGTCGTGGGACTGCTGCTTTCCATGGCCCCGATTGTCACAGGTACGCGCGTGTGCAGGGCCTTCTTCGGGATCACAGGGTCAGCTCCGGGTGCAGCCGGTCCAGCGTCCACACCTGCCGGCGGCGCGCCGACAGCGCCGTCAGCGCGAGGGAGCCGGCCGTGAAGGCGAGGAGCACCACGCACGCGTGCCACACGGGCACCAGACCGCCGCCCGTGATGAGCCTGCGCAGGGCCTCCACGATGTAGCTCATCGGCAGGAAGGGGTGGATGGCGTTGAAGAACCAGGGGCTGGTCTGCACCGGATACGTGCCGCCCGCGGACGTCAGCTGCAGCATCAGCAGGGCGAGCACCAGGATCCGGCCCGCCGCCCCGAAGCGCGCGTTCAGCCACTGCACGATCGCCGCGAAGCACGCCGTCACCAGGAACAGGAAGGCCACCGTGCCGGCCGCCCGGGCCATCTCCAGGCCGATCGCCCAGTGCAGGACGGACATCAGGGCCACCGTCTGCAGGACGCCGACGGCCACCACCGGCAGCCAGCCGGCCAGCGCTATCCGCCAGGCCGGGGCGCCCGTGGCGAGCGCGCGCCGGTTCATCGGCGCGATCAGCATGTACGCCACCATCGCGCCCACCCACAGCGAGAGCGGGATGAAGTACGGGGCGAAGCCGGTGCCGTAGTTGGGCGCCTTGTGCAGGTCCTTGGAGACCAGCCCGACCGGGTCGGCCATCACCTCGGTGCGCTGATCGCGGTCCTTCTTGTCGTAGTCGGGGATTTTGCCCGCACCGTCGTGCAGGCCGCCCGCGAGCTTCCCGGAGCCGTCGGCGAGCTTGTACATGCCGCCGTTGAGGGTCTGCGCGCCGGTCTCGAGCTGTCCGATGCCCTTGTCCAGGGCCGAGGCTCCGGAGGCCGCCGTGCCGAGGCCCTGGTTCAGCTTCTTCGCGCCCGCGGCGACCTTCCCGGCGCCCTCGTTCAGCTTGTTGATCTTGGCCACGGCGTCGGTGAGGTCCTCCGACAGGTGCGGCGCGCGGTCGGCGAGCGCCTGGGCCTGCTTCTGGAGGGTGGCGAGGTTGGCGTCGAGCTTCTTCAGGTCGCCGTCCTGGTCGTCGATCAGCGTGTTGAGGTCGTCGGCGATCGTCGCCACGTCGGCGGCGGCGACCTTGGCCTTCTTCAGGTCGGAGCAGGCCGGATCGGGCAGCACGGGGTCCTCGCAGCGCGCCCGGTAGACGGCGTCGAGCGCGTCGGAGGCGGTGTGGGCGCCCTTGGCGGCGGCCGGGGCCGTGCGCACCAGGACGTCGAGGTTGTCGCGGATGCCCTGGGCGGAGTGGGCGACCAGGCGGGCGGTGTCCCCGATGGTCTTCTCGTTGCCCTTCAGGAAAGGGCCCACCTTCTTGTCGACCGCGTTCACCTTGTCGGCGAGCGTCTGCGTGCCGGCAGCGACCTGCCGCGAGCCGTCCGCCAGGTCACCGGCGCCCTTGTGGAGCTTCGTCAGCCCCTTGACCAGCTTCCCGCTGCCGCCCTCGGCGTCCTTCAGTCCGTCGGCGAGGTCCTTGGAGCCCTTCTTCGCCTTCCCGATGCCCCCGTGGAGCTGGTCGGCGCCCTTGGCGGCCTGCACGGTCTTGCCGTGGATGTCGGAGAAGGAGATGAAGATCCGGTCCAGGAACGAGCGCGAGGTTTTCGTGGACGCGGCCGTGCGGACCTCGTTGAAGACCGTCTTGGAGATCTGCCCGACGATGTAGTTGTTGGCGTCGTTCGTGCGCACCCGGAGCGCGCCCGTCTCGGGGGAGTCGCCCGCGCTGGAGGCGATCCGCCTGCTGAAGTCGGCCGGCATGGTCAGCGACAGGTAGTAGGTGCCGTTCTCCACGCCCGCGCGTGCCTGCGCGTCGCTCACCTCGTGCCACTCGAAGACCTCGCTGTCGCGCAGCCCCTTCGTCAGATCGTCGCCCGCGGTGATCCGCTTGCCGTCGGCGGTGGCCCCCTTGTCGTCGTTCACGAGCGCCACCGGGATGCGGTCGAGGCGGCCGTAGGGGTCCCAGAACGACCACAGGTACAGGGCGCCGTAGAGCAGCGGCAGCACCAGCAGGGCGACGAGCGCGGCGCGCGGCAGTTTCCCCCTGCCGAAGCGCCGCAGCTCAAGAGCGGCCAGTCTCGGCGAGCGCATCGGCCTTCTCCTTCCCCGAGGTGCTCACGGTCGCGAGGTCCCGCGGGGCCTGGCTGCAGACGGCCAGCACCGTGGTCCCGGCCCGGGCCACGGACTCCAGCAGCGCCCAGACCTCGGCCTGTTCGGCGTCCGAGAGCTTGAGGTCGGTGTCGTCGACGCCCAGCAGCCGCGGGCCGCCGATGAGGGCGAGGGCGACGGACAGGCGCAGCGCCTCGAGCCGCTCCAGGTCGCGTACGGCGGTGCGCGAGCCCTTGGGCAGCGTCTCCGTGTCCAGGCCGGCGGCGGCGAGGGCTGCGTCGATCCGCAGCCGCGCCTCAAGCAGGCGCTCGGCGCGCGGGCGCAGCAGCTCCCGCAGCGAGTCGCCGAACCGGCGCTGCAGCAGCGCCCGTTCGCGCAGGTGCTCGCCGACGGTCAGGGCCGGGTCGAGGTCGGTCACCCCGGCGACGTTGGCCACCGCCGCGACGCGCCGGACGGCCGCCAGGTGCTTGGGCAGTTTGCACTCGCCGACCGTGGCCACTCCTTCGGTGGACCTCATCCGGCCCGTGAGCGCCAGCAGCAGGCAGGTGCGGCCGGACCCGGACGGGCCCTCGATCGCGAGCAGCGCGCCGGGCTCCGCGTCGAACGTGATGTCGCGGAAGGCCCAGCCGCGCGGCCCCTTGAGCCCGAGTCCGCGGGCCGTGACACCGATTCCGGGCACGGTTCCCCCCATCCCTCGATGTGTAGTGCAATTGAACTGACTGGTCAGTGCAAAAACTACTCCGAACTTTCGATCGAAGCAAAAGCCCAGGTCGGAACGGATTGTCAGTGCCATACCCCACGATGCCCACATACGACATCCCGTATGTGGGCATGCCGTCACGCAGACGACAGGAGGTTCGTCATGGCCAGTCACCCCGCAGCAGCCGCCCGCCGGCGCCGCGCCACCGGCCCTGCCCCCTCACTGACCGGACCGGCCAGCGACGTGCACCCGGTGCTCCGCCGGGCCGCCGCCCCGCCCGCCGCCCTCGACCTGCTCGCCCAGGCCCGCGCCGGACTGGACGAGGCGGCGGTCCTCGAGACGCCCAACGAGCGCTACGCCACGGCCCACCTCGCCGCCCTGCGCACGGCCGCCGCGGTCCTCGCCGCGCGAGGCCGCCCGGAGCTCACCCCGAGGCGCCGGGCCCGCATCCGGAGCGCTTGGGAAGTGCTCCCCGAGATCGCGCCCGAACTCACCGAGTGGAGCGCGCTGTTCGCCTCCGGGGCCCGGCGCCGCGCCCGGGCCGAGGCCGGCATCCAGGGCGCGGCCACCCGCCGGGACGCCGACGACCTCATACGCGACGTGGCGATGTTCCTGCGCCTCGTCGAGCGGATGCTCGTCCTCCAGCCGGTCCTGCCCCAGCCCCGCCAGGACGCCGACCACCCCGGGGCGGACCCGGACACCGGCCGGGACTTCCCCGACACGGGCTGACCGGCCAGGTGCGACCGACGCGAGGCACCGACGCGAAGCTCCGGCGCGGGGAGGCCGAGGCCGCCGTACGAAACGTTCCGCAGGGCACGCCGCACGGTGACCAGGCAGGGCGTCCGAGGCAATAGGGTGGAGAACGCCTGAAGTCTTCCCCGCCGCGACCCCCGGGCCGGGAAGGCAGCCCGTTCGCTCCGCCGTGCAACAGGCGGTGCCGCGCCGAGGAGTCAACTGCCGTGTCGGACCCGCTACGACCTCGCGCCTCTCTCCGTACCGCCGTGGTCTGGGAAGTCCTCCAGGACGCCCTCGACCGGCGGATCAAGGCCACGGGCCGCGACGCGCTGGACGTCCTCGACACCGGAGGCGGCAGCGGCAACTTCGCGGTGCCCCTGGCCCGCCTCGGCCACCGCGTCACCGTCGTCGACCCCAGCCCGAACGCGCTGTTCGCGCTGGAGCGCCGCGCCGCCGAGGCCGGCGTCGCCGACCGGGTGCGGGGTGTGCAGGGCGACGCGCACGGCCTCTTCGACGTGGTCGAGCGCGGCAGTCACGACGTGGTGCTGTGCCACGGCGTCCTGGAGTACGTCGACGACCCGGCGGAGGGCCTGCGCAACGCGGTCGCCGCCCTGCGCTCCGAGGGCGTCCTCAGCCTGCTCGCGGCCGGCCTCGGCGGCGCCGTGCTCGCGCGGGCCCTCGCCGGGCACTTCAAGGAGGCCCGGCAGGCGCTCGGCGACCCGAACGGCCGGTGGGGCGAGGGCGACCCCGTGCCGCGCCGGTTCACCGCCGAGCAGCTCACCGCGCTCGTCGAGGGCGCGGGCCTCAGGGTCGGCGCCGTGCACGGCGTACGGGTCTTCGCCGACCTCGTCCCGGGCGTGCTCGTCGACACCGAGCCCGGTGCCCTGGAGGCGCTGCTGAAGCTGGAGGAGGCGGCGGCCGAACTGCCGGCGTTCCACTCCGTGGCCACCCAGCTTCATGTGCTCGGTGAGACGCGAGGGGCCGACGGGGCCTGAGCCTCCTCCCGGGGCGCGCCGCTGATCAGCGGGTTGGCTGCGCATGGAGTACGCCACAGGCCCCCCGTTCGGGGGCTCGGGGCCGTATGATCGAAGGAGATCACCCGGCATGACGGGTCGGCCGCTGGGGAATGGAAGATTCAACGAGCCGGGACGTCGATGACGGAATCCGGTTGGCCAATTGGCGCAGAGGGGCGGGTTTCACGGGGGCGATTCCCTGCCTATCCTGAAGGGACCCCCGGGTCGCCCCGGCGACTGCACGATGAGGAGGACTCCGTGCCGCTCTCGGAGCACGAGCAGCGCATGCTCGAGCAGATGGAGCGAGCGCTGTACGCCGAAGATCCCAAGTTCGCGTCGGCGCTCGAGGGAAGCGGGCTGCGTACGTACACCCGGCGGCGGGTCTACCAGGCGGTCGCGGGCTTCCTCGTGGGTATCGCGCTCCTCATGGCTGGAATGGTCGCCAAGCAGGTCTGGCTCAGCGTGGTGGGCTTCCTCGTCATGCTGGGCTGTGCGGTTCTGGCCGTGACCGGCTGGCGCAAGGCTCCCAAGCCGGGTGAACAGCCCGCCGCGGGCGCCCCGCACGCGCGTCGCCAGGGACGGCCGAAGCGCTCCATGATGGACCGCATCGAAGAGCGCTGGCAGCGGCGCCGCGACGAGCAGGGCCACTAGCGCTCCCCATGACGATGAAGGGGTGACCACCCACCGGGTGGTCACCCCTTCACGTATGCGCGGCGGCGGGCCCTCGCCGCCTGCGCCCGTCAGCCGCTCTGCTGTCCCGACGGGCGGCGGGCCAGTGCGGTCAGGCGCTCCGCCGTGCGGCTCTTGAAGGCGTTCCAGCGGTCCGAGGCGTCCCAGAGCGCGCGCACCGCCGACCGCGGCGCCAGCACCGCACGCACCCGGGTCGTCCGGCTCGCCCGTGCCCGCAGCGCCGTCCGCAGCCTGCGGACGTCGTCGGCCAGCCCGGGCGCGGCGTGCGGCCGGGGCGCGAACAGGACCTGCTCCACCGCGCTCGCCACCCGGTGCACCGACTCCGCGGCGGCCGGTTCCAGTTCCCCGAGCCGTACGATCCGCGCCGCCGCCTTCCGCGGGGTCAGCGCGTCGTCCGGCACGATGCCGTAGTCCCAGGCCGTGTCGGTGAGCTCGCGCCAGACGGCCAGCACATGCCCGGCGGCCATCTCGGCCGCGTACCGCGCCTCCGCCTCGACCGCCGTCGTCGAGACGCCCGTCAGCGTGACCTCACCGGCGGCGAGGCCGTCCGCCGCCCGCTCGTCGCGACCGCGGGCCGACACCGTGCCGGACGCCGAGTGCTGGGCCGAGGCGAGCCGCACCGTGCGCCGGCGGATGCGCCACAGCATGGGCAGCAGCGGCACGACGAGCGCGAGCAGGCCGAGGAGCGTCCATCCCGCGATCTCGTACCAGGCCGGACCGCCGCCACCGGGGGTGGCCGTGTCCGCCGGAAGGGCGTTGCCGCATTCCTGGAGCTTCTTCTGCTGCACCCCGCAGCTCGTGGTCGCCGACGGCGCCGCGGACACGGACGCTCCCGCCGACTGCGAGCTCCGCGGCAGGTCCGGAAGGCTGCTGCCCGGCGTGTCCGACTGGGTGTAGGAGGGCGTCACACCCCGGTTGGGGGTCGGCTCGAAGCGGGTCCAGCCCACGCCCTCGAAGTACAGCTCGGGCCAGGCGTGCGCGTCCTTCAGGCCGACGGACACCGAACGGTCCGACTGCGGGGTGCCGGGCGCGAAACCGACCGCGACCCGGGCCGGGATGCCCAGGCTGCGGGCCATCGCGGCCATCGCGAAGGAGAAGTGGACGCAGAAGCCCTCCTTGTCCTTCAGGAACTTCGCTATGGCCTGCGAGCCGGTGCCGACCTGCACCTGGGTGCTGTACTGGAAGCCGCCGTTGACCGCGAACCAGTCCTGGAGCTTGACCGCCTGTTCGTAGTGGCTCGTCGCGCCCTCGGTGACCTTGCGGGCGGTCGTCCGCACCACGTCGGGCAGCGACTTCGGCAGCTGGGTGTACTCGTCCTTCAGTGCCTTGGGCGGCTCCGGCGCGTCGGCCAGCTGCTCCGCCGTCGGCTGCACGTCGAGGCTCTTGACCAGGTAGGTCTTGCCGCGGGTGGTCTCGCCGTGGTCGCCGACGAGCGTCATGCCCACCGGTTCGTAGCGCCACTTGCCGCCGACCTGCACGCCGCTGGGCGGGTAGGGCATCGGCAGCCAGTCCTGGGCGTACCAGTCGGCCGCCGAGACACGGGTCTCGATCTCCGCGCGCTTGACGTCCGGGCCGAGGCCCGTCGGGGTGGGGAGCTTGTCCGGCACGCCGGTGACGTGCCGCTTGGACGGCTTCCAGGTGCTGCCGTCGAAGTCGTCCAGGGACACGATCCGCAGGTACAGGTCGGCGACGTCGCCGTTGGTCTTCAGGGACAGGACCTGGCGGTCCTCGTCCACGTTCAGGCTGTCGCGCAGCGAGACCAGGGGGTTGACCGCGGAGATCGTGCCCCCGCTGCCGTTGCCGGCGCCCACGCCCGTCCCGGCGCCGTCCAGCAGACCGCCGCTCATCGACGGCAGGAGGGCCGGCACCACGAGGGCGAGCCCGAGGGCGAGCACCCCGATGCGCCGCCCGGTACGGACCGGTGCCACCGCGCCCGGTTCCCCGCCCGGCGTGCGCGGCGCCCCGCCGAACACCCGCCCCCACTGCGAGAGCCGGTCCCGGCCCTCCGCGAGGAGCAGCATCAGATAGCCGGCCGCCGCCACCAGGAACCACAGCCAGTCGGTGCCGCCGTCGGACAGCCCGGCGGCGACGGAGTACAGCGCGAGCAGCGGCAGCCCGGCGGGAGCCGCGCTGCGGAAGGTCACCGCCAGGGTGTCCACCGCGAGCCCGATGATCATCACACCGCCGAGCAGCATCAGCCGGATGCCGTGCGACTCCAGCGGTGCCGGTATCGCGTACCGCGCGATGTCGTCGCCGCCCTGCTGCAGCAGCTCTGCGAAGTGCCGGAAGGCCTCGGGGCCGGGGACGATCCCGAGGAACGCCTGCTGCCGGGCGAAGACGAGGGTGAGCATCAGCAGGGTGACGAGCGCCTGCGCCGCCACCGTCAGCGGCCGGGCCAGCGGCACCCGCCGGGTCGCCGCGCCCACACCGCTCTGCACGCCCAGCATGAGGGCCGCCTGCAGGATCCAGGTGGCGGGCGTCACCAAGGGCAGCAGGGCGCAGGACGCCATCAGGGTGGCCGCCCAGGCGCACAGTGCCAGTCGTGCCCGCCCGCTCATGAGCCCGCCCCCT
Organism: Streptomyces panaciradicis; assembly: GCF_023516615.1. Lineage (GTDB taxonomy): Bacteria > Actinomycetota > Actinomycetes > Streptomycetales > Streptomycetaceae > Streptomyces > Streptomyces panaciradicis. The sequence goes on along the minus strand of NZ_JAMGBF010000133.1, from coordinate 5,198 downwards.
CGGCGTCGGCCGCGTTCGCCGCGGCCACGCCCAGGCCCGCGCGCTCGCGGTCCGCCTGGCGCCACAGCTCGCTCAGCGCGGTGCCGCGCGGCACGCTCAGGGCCGTCCAGCCCGCCTCCCGCAGCATCCGCAGCCGCTCCTCACGCCGGTTCAACGGCCCGGGCACATCGGTGGGTTCCCGCACCCACGTGTCACTGTCCAGCAGGAAGGCCAGCGCGCCCCCGCTGCGCTGGCGCATCTTGGCGGCGATCGTGGCCTGTTCCTCGTCGAGGTCGCCGAAGAAGGCCACCAGCAGCCCCTCGTTGCCGCCGCGCAGCACGTCGTACGCCCGGGACAGGCCCGCGCCGTCCGAGTGGTCGACGACCGCGAGGGTGTCCATCATCAGCCCCGCCGCGTCGGCGGTCTCCTGACTCGCCCCCGCGAACCCGTCGGCGCCCTCGCCGGGCACCGAGTTGCCCGTGTCGGTCAACAGCCGTACCGAGAAGCCCCGTTCCAGCATGTGGACCAGGACGGACGCCGCGCCCGAGACGGCCCACTCGAAGGCCGAGTCGGGGCCCGCGCCCCGGAAGCCGATGCCCCGGGTGTCCAGCAGCACCGTGCACCGGGCACGCTGCGGCTGCTCCTCCCGGCGCACCATCAGCTCGCCGTAGCGGGCGGTCAAGCGCCAGTGCACCCGGCGCAGATCGTCGCCGTAGCGGTAGCCGCGCGGGATCACGTCGTCCTCGCCGGCCAGCGCGAGCGACCGCTGCCTTCCGTCGCCGTACCCCTTGGACTCGCCGCTGAGGCGCACCGGTGGCAGCGCCTCCACGCGCGGGATCACCGTCAGGGTGTCGTACGAGGAGAAGGAGCGGGTCAGCTCGCACATGCCGAACGGGTCGGTCAGGCGCAGCTGGAGCGGGCCCAGCGGGTAGCGGCCGCGCAGGTCGGAGCGGACGCGGTAGGAGACCTCGCGGCGCCCGCCCGGCTCGACGCGGTCCAGCACGAAGCGGGGCCGCGGGCCGAGGACGTAGGGCACCCGGTCCTGGAGCATCAGCAGGCCCGTGGGCAGCCGGGAGACGTTGTCCATCCGCAGATGGACCCGGGCCTCGCTGCCTGCGGGCACGCGCGCGGGGGAGAGCCGGCGGCTGCCGGCCACCCGGTAGCGCGTGCGGTAGAGGAAGACCGCGCAGACCAGGGGCAGCGCGGCGAGCAGCAGGCCGACGCGCAGCAGGTCGCTCTGGCCGAGGACGTAGGCGCAGATCGCGGCCGCGATGCCGGCGGCCAGGAAGGAGCGTCCGCGGGTGGTCAGACCCGCCAGGGCGGTGCGGATACCGCCCTTCTCACCGCGGTCGGCGTCCGCGGGCCCGCCCGCCCCGGTGGCCATCACAGCCTCCGCGGCGGCTGCTGGCCGTAGGCCGAGGTGCCGCGCCCGAGGCCGCCGAAGCCGCCCTGCTGCGGTGTCGCGGGCACCGGCGTGCGCTGCAGGATCTCCTGGACGACCTGCTCGGAGGTGCGGCGGTTGAGCTGGGCCTGCGCCGTGGGCAGCAGCCGGTGGGCCAGGACGGCGACGGCGAGCGCCTGGATGTCGTCCGGCAGGGCGTACTCCCGGCCGCTCAGGGCCGCGGAGGCCTTCGCCGCGCGCAGCAGGTGCAGCGTCGCGCGCGGGGAGGCGCCGAGTCTGAGGTCGGGGTGGGTACGGGTGGCCGTGACCAGGTCGACCGCGTAGCGCCGGACCGTTTCGGCGACGTGCACCGAGCGGACGGCCTCGATCAGCTTGACCATGTCGTGCGCGTGCGCGACCGGCTGCAGGTCCTCCAGGGGGGACACGCCGCCGTGCACGTCGAGCATCTGCAGCTCGGCCTCCACGCTCGGGTAGCCCACCGAGACCCGGGCCATGAAGCGGTCGCGCTGGGCCTCGGGCAGCGGGTAGGTGCCCTCCATCTCCACCGGGTTCTGCGTGGCCACCACCATGAAGGGGCTCGGCAGCTCGTAGGTCTGCCCGTCGATGGTGACCTGGCGCTCCTCCATGGACTCCAGCAGCGCGGACTGGGTCTTGGGCGAGGCGCGGTTGATCTCGTCGCCGATCACGATCTGCGCGAAGATCGCTCCGGGCTTGAACTCGAAGTCGCGGCGCTGCTGGTCCCAGATCGACACGCCCGTGATGTCCGAGGGCAGCAGGTCCGGGGTGAACTGGATACGCCGCACGGAACAGTCGATGGACCGCGCCAGTGCCTTGGCGAGCATGGTCTTGCCCACGCCGGGGACGTCCTCGATCAGAAGATGTCCCTCGGCGAGCAGTACGGTCAGCGAAAGCCGTACGACCTCGGGCTTGCCCTCGATCACTCCTTCCACCGAACTGCGGACGCGCTCCACAGTGGCAGTCAGATCACTAAGGCTCGCTCGATCGTCATAGGTCGTCACCCGGCCCTCCTCGGCCCGTTCTTTCATGGGCCGATGCTCAGCTGCACGCCCCGGCCCACCCCGAATCACGGACACCACGCGGGAAACGTCCCGCGCGGCGCCACACCCCGCATTCTTGCTGCCGTTACCGATTCGTGTCACTCGACTGTGGACAAGTGGCCGCGATATGTCGGGTTTTACGGTGCTTGGGCTCCAGCATGCGCGACTTGTGCGAGGAACGAGAAGGGCCGGGGACCGGTCACGCGGGGTCGATCTCGCGCAGCAGACCGGTCCGCACGTCGAAGACGAAGCCGCGCACGTCGTCGGTGTGCAGCAGGAACGGCGAGGTGCGCACCCGCTGCATGGACTGGCGGACGTCCTGGTCGACGTCGGCGAAGGCCTCCGCGGCCCAGGCGGGACGCTGGCCGACCTCCTCCTCCAGCTCGGTGCGGAAGTCCTCGGTGATCGTCTCCATGCCGCAGCCGGTGTGGTGGATGAGGACGATGCTGCGGGTGCCGAGCTTGCGCTGGCTGATGGTGAGGGAGCGGATCACGTCGTCGGTGACCACACCGCCGGCGTTGCGGATCGTGTGGCAGTCGCCGAGCTGCAGACCGAGCGCCTTGTGCAGGTCGATGCGGGCGTCCATGCAGGCCACGACCGCCACGTGCAGCACGGGACGGGCGTCCATCCCGGGGTCGGTGAACGCCTCGGCGTAGCGTTCGTTCGCCTCGACCAGGCGGTCGGTGACCGTGCCGCCTCGTATGGCGCCTTCGGATTCGGTGGAAACGGATGCGGAAGTCGTCATACTCATGACGTTACTGGTCACCGCCGATCTGGTCTGCGGGTGGGAGCGGGAAAAGAGCGTCATCACGGTCCTCGTGTGAGGTAACCCACACAGGTGGCGGGTGGAAAGCCGTACGGGTGATTTTCCCCGGTATGCCGCTTCGCGCGCACCTCGGGGCGCGACGCGCAGGCCGGTTGATTGACCGCGAGACACCGTGGACTAAAGTGACGCGAAGCGGGAGGCGAGGCTCTCCCTGCTGGACTGACATCCCGGAGACCCGGCGATTTTCCGGGCTCTCCCCACGTGCGCGGCGCGTACGTACGGCTCGGCCTCCTCCCGCTCCCGGCCGGCTGACGCTTCCGGCGCCGGCAGGCCTCCCCTTCACGAGCGGGCGGGGACCCGGCGGTGCGTACGGCCGAGCCGGATCTGAGAGGGCCCCTTGAGCGAGAGTCGACACGTCCCGGTGATGCTCCAGCGGTGCCTGGACCTGCTGGCGCCCGCGCTGGAGCGGCCGGGAGCGGTGGTCGTCGACTGCACCCTCGGACTCGGCGGTCACAGCGAGGCTCTTCTCCGGCGCTTCCCGGAGGCCCGGCTCGTCGCCCTCGACCGCGACAAGGAGGCGCTGCGCCTGTCCGGCGAGCGGCTGGCGACCTTCGGCGAGCGCGCCACTCTGGTGCACGCCGTCTACGACGAACTGCCCGGCGTGCTGGACCGGCTCGGCATCGCGCGCGTGCAGGGCGTGCTGTTCGACCTCGGCGTCTCCTCCATGCAGCTCGACGAGGCCGGGCGCGGCTTCGCCTATGCCCAGGACGCCCCCCTCGACATGCGCATGGACCAGACGACCGGCATCAGCGCCGCCGAGGTCCTCAACACCTACCCGCCCGGCGAACTCGTCCGGATCCTGCGCGCGTACGGCGAGGAGAAGCAGGCCAAGCGGATCGTGTCCGCCATCGTGCGCGAGCGCGAGAAGGAGCCGTTCGACAACAGCGCACGGCTCGTCGAGCTCATCCGCAACGCCCTGCCGCAGGCCGCCAAGCGCACCGGCGGCAACCCGGCCAAGCGGACCTTCCAGGCCCTGCGGATCGAGGTCAACGGCGAGCTGTCCGTGCTGGAACGGGCGATCCCGGCCGCGGTGAAGGCGCTCGCCGTCGGCGGGCGGATCGCCGTGCTGTCGTACCACTCGCTGGAGGACCGGCTGGTCAAGCAGGTCTTCGCGGCCGGTGCGGCCACCACCGCGCCGCCCGGGCTGCCGGTCGTCCCCGAGCGGTACCAGCCCCGGCTCAAGCTGCTCACACGCGGTGCCGAACTTCCCACCGAGGAAGAGGTCGCCGAGAACCGGCGTGCGGCACCGGCGCGGCTGCGCGGGGCCGAGCGCATCAGGGAGGACGCCGAACAATGAGGGGCGTGAGTGAGTTGGGAAACCGGACTCACTGGAGGCCGTGTGAGTAGGAAACCCGAACTGAGGGGGCGGGCCGCTCGTCTCGCCCGGCTCTTCCCCGGCCCGGGAAGCTCCGGGCAGGCGGCCCGCACCCCCTTCGTGCTCCTCGTCGTGCTCCTCCTCGGCGGCGGCCTGATCGGTCTGCTGGTGCTGAACTCCGCGCTCAGCGAGGGCTCGTTCAAGCAGGACGACCTGCAGAGGGACACCAAGAACCTCACCGACGAGGAACAGGCGCTCCAGCGGGACATCGACGCCTACTCCGCGCCCGACGCCCTCCAGCGCCGCGCCCGGGAGCTCGGCATGGTCCCCGGCGGCGACCCCGCCTTCCTCGGCCCCGACGGCAAGGTCAAGGGCGTCCCCTCGGCCGCCGCCCAGCAGTCCGCCGCCCAGATCCCGCTGGTCCTGCGCCCGCCGGAGACCGTCGCCCAGTCGCCCGCCGACACCGTCGCGCAGGCCGGCACCCCCGCGGCCGTCCCCACTCCCTCCCTGAGCCCCACTCCCACCACGACCCCCGGCAGGTGACGGAAGTGTCCGACAGGGAACCGCCGCGCCGCCGCGTGCCCGGCCCCGCGCGCCCCGTCCGCCCCGCCGCCGGCC
>NZ_JAMGBF010000132.1 GCF_023516615.1 Streptomyces panaciradicis | reverse complement strand
CGCGGGGCGGCCGCCCGTCGGCTCGCCGCTCTCGTCGTCCCGCCGTGCCTTGCTGCGGGCGGCCCGCAGTGCTTCCCGCGCGGCGTCGGCGCCCCGGCCCGACCGCACACCGGAAGCCGCGCTCGACGGCTCCTCCACGCGGTCGGCGGAGGGCTGCGCCTCTCCCCCGTCCGGGGCGTCGTCCTCCGCGGCCGGTTCCCCGCCGGCGGGTGCGTCGGCGGCGAGGGCCCGTCGCAGGGCCGCACGGGCGGCGTCACCGGGTCGTGCCTCGGCATGCCCGGGCCCCGCGGACGGCTCCTCGACGGCTTGGTCGGGCACGGTCCCCTCCCCCGTGTCCGGGGCGGCCGTCGTCCCGGCCCCGGCGCCCTCCTCCTCGTCCCGGAGCCGTCGCTCCCGTGCCTCCCGCAGGGCGCGGCGGGCCTCGTCCGCCGGGCTCGGGGTCATGACGGCCTCCTGAGCGACACGAGATCGGTCAGTTCACGGTCGGTCAGCTCGGTCAGCGCCGACTCGCCGGAGCCGAGGACGGCGTCGGCCAGGGCCCGCTTGGCCTCCAGCATCTCGGCGATGCGGTCCTCGACCGTGCCCTCCGTGATGAGGCGGTGCACCTGCACCGGCTGGGTCTGGCCGATGCGGTAGGCACGGTCGGTGGCCTGCTCCTCCACGGCCGGGTTCCACCAGCGGTCGAAGTGGACGACATGGCCCGCGCGGGTGAGGTTCAGGCCGGTGCCCGCCGCCTTCAAAGACAGCACCAGCACCGGGGTCGCACCGCTCTGGAAACGGTCCACCATGCGTTCCCGCTCGGGCACGGGCGTGCCGCCGTGCAGCAGGTCCACCGGGACCGCGCGGGCGGCGAGATGGGCGGTGATCAGCCGGGCCATGCCGACGTACTGGGTGAAGACGAGCGCCGAGCCGTCCTCGGCGAGCAGCGTGTCCAACAGCTCGTCCAGGAGGGCGAGTTTGCCGGAGCGGGCGAGCAGGCGGCCGTCGGACACCGCGGCCGTCTCCTCCTTCAGGTACAGCGCGGGGTGGTTGCAGATCTGCTTCAGGGCGCCCAGCAGCTTCAGCACCAGGCCCCTGCGCGCGATGCCCTCCGACGTCTCGATGGCCAGCATCGACTCCCGGACCACCGCCTCGTACAGCGCGGCCTGTTCGCGGGTGAGCGGCACCGGGTGGTCCGTCTCCGTCTTGGGCGGCAGCTCGGGGACGATGCCCGGGTCGGACTTCTTGCGGCGCAGCAGGAAGGGGCGGACCAGACGGGCGAGCCGCTCGACGGCCTCCGCGTCCTCGCCGTTCTCCACCGCGCGCGCGTGCCGGGCGCGGAAGGACTTCAGGGGGCCCAGGAGTCCGGGCGTGGTCCAGTCGAGCAGGGCCCACAGCTCGGAGAGGTTGTTCTCGACGGGCGTGCCCGTCAGGGCCACGCGCGCCGGGGACGGGATGGTGCGCAGCGCCTTGGCCGTCGCCGAGTACGGGTTCTTCACGTGCTGGGCCTCGTCCGCGACGACCATGCCCCAGCGCTGCTCGGCCAGCCGCGGCGCCGTCGTCCGCATGGTGCCGTAGGTGGTGAGGACGAAGCCGCCGGTCAGGTCGTCCAGGCTGCGGTCGGGGCCGTGGAAGCGGCGGACGGGGACGCCGGGCGCGAAGCGGCTGATCTCCCGCTGCCAGTTGCCGAGCAGGGAGGCCGGGCAGACGACCAGGGTCGGCTCGCGGTGGGCGCGCTTGAGGTGCAGCGCGATGACCGTGATCGTCTTGCCGAGGCCCATGTCGTCGGCGAGGCAGCCGCCGAGGCCGAGGGAGGTCATGAGGTCCAGCCAGGCCAGGCCGCGCAGCTGGTAGTCCCGCAGGGTGGCGTGCAGGTCGGCCGGGGGTTCGGCGGGGCGCACCCCGGCGGTGAGGCGGTCGCGCAGGGCGGCCAGGGCGCCGGCCGGGACCGCCTCGACGGTCTCGCCGTCGACCTCCGCGCTGCCGGTGAGGGCGACGGACAGCGCGTCGACCGGGTCGAGCAGGCCCAGTTCCCGCTTGCGGGCCCGGCGCACCAGGGCCGGGTCGACCAGCACCCAGCGGTCCCGGAGACGGACCACCGGGCGGTGCGCCTCGGCCAGGGTGTCCATCTCGGCCTCGGTGAGCGGGTCGCCGCCGAGCGCCAACTGCCAGCGGAACTGGAGCAGTTCCTCGCTCTCGAAGAAGCCGGTGCCGTCCGTCGCCGAGCCCGGGGCGGGGCGTACCACGGCGGCCGCGGAGAGGTCCTGGGCGAGATCGCGGGGCCAGTGCACGGCGACGCCGGCCGCCGCGAGACGTGTCGCCGCCACCCCGAGCAGGTCGCCCAGCTCCTCGTCGTGCAGGGCGAGGACGTCGGGCACGTCCTGTTCGGCGAGCCGGTCCAGCGGCGGCCAGATGCGTGCGGCGCGCCGCACGGCGAGGGCGGCGTCCACGCGTGCGCGTGGGCCGAACGCGGCGTCCGCCTCGCCCGCCCACAGGGCCGCCGCGTCGACGACGAGGGTGGGGTCGGCGAGGCTGTGCACCTGGACGATCGCGGCGCCCGCGGTGCGCACCGACTCCTCGCCGTCGAACAGTTCGTAGGCGGACAGGTCCAGGCGCAGGGAGACGCGCACGCCCGCGTCCATGCCGGCGGCGACCTCCGCGGCCCAGCCGTGGGCGTCGGGCAGGCGCTGCGGGCGGCGGTCCGCGAACGGCCTGCCACAGGCGTGGGGGGCGGCCGGGGTGCGGGGCAG
>NZ_JAMGBF010000131.1 GCF_023516615.1 Streptomyces panaciradicis | reverse complement strand
CGTCGGGCAGGCGCTGCGGGCGGCGGTCCGCGAACGGCCTGCCACAGGCGTGGGGGGCGGCCGGGGTGCGGGGCAGGGTGTCGGCGACCGCGTCCAGGAAGGCGCGGACCAGCGCCTCCGGTTCGGGCAGCCGGAGCGGACCCGGGCCGGGCAGGGGAACCGCGTGGCCCTCGTGGGGCAGCGCGGCGGCGACGGCCCTGAGGTGGGCGATGTCCTCCGGGTCGAGGGGCCCGGCCCGCCAGGCGTCGTGGCCGGTGGCCGTCAGGCCCGGCAGCAGACGGCCGCGGGCCACCAGCCGCAGCGCGTGCAGGGCGGCCGCTCCCCAGCAGGCGGTGGCGGGGTGGGCGGCCGGGTCGCGGCGGGCGCGGACCAGGAGGGGCAGGGCCTCGCCGACGGTGAGGGTCAGCGCGGGGGCGGTCCGGCGCCGCACGCCGGACGCTCCGTGCGGTCGTACGACCGTGAGCTCGGTGGCCTCGGCGGGCAGCGCGTCGCCGTCGGGGTCCCAGAAGGCGATCCGGCCGTCCCTGGGCAGGGGCGCGGGCAGGAAGACGGCGGCGAGCCGGACGGAGACCCGCACTCCCGCGTGTTCGGCCACCACAGCGGTGTCGCCCATACGACCTGTCACCTCCCTGCCCGTGTGTCGGATCAGACGTCTTCGACTCTACGGGCGGGGTCTGACAATCGGCCCCGACGGCCGGGCCGGGGCCCGGCGGGCCGCGGACGGGCTAGGGAACCGTGCGGGAGACGACGTAGAAGAACGGGTTGTTCGCGTCGGACATGTTCACGATGACGTCCTGGGTGGGCGCCGGGTCCTTCTGCTTGTGGACCAGGCCGTACCAGGGTCCGGGGCGGGTGAACCGCCAGCCGGTGATCTTCTGGTCGCGCGCGCTGATGGTGATGTCGTCGCGCTTGAGGTCGGCGCGGCTGACGCCCATGTCGTGGAGGAAGACGTCGAGGTTGCGGACCGGGGTCTGGAACTGGACGTAGAGCCGGCTGGTCTTCCAGTTGTTCGTCTCGTAGTAGGCGACCTTGCCGGAGGGGTGCGGCATGGGCACCTGGTAGATGCGGCGCTGGACCTTCGACGGCCAGCCCCGGGTGAGGCCGGTCGCCGAGTACTTGGCCTCCTTGTCCTTGCCGCTGTTGCGGCTCTGGTTCGCGGAGATCACCAGGTAGCCGGCCGGGACGCCGATGAGCAGCACGATGATGAGCAGAGTGAGCGCCCTGCGGCGGATCATGTGGCGGCGGTCCTCGGCGGGCTGCCCGGGCCCGTCCGGGGGCGCCGCCTGACGCGGCAGCGATGCCGTCATGCGGTGTCCTGAGTGGAGCGGCCCTCGGTGTACCGGGCGTAGCGCTCGTAGCGCTCGACCCGGCGCCGGTTGGCGCGGCGGAAGCGGCGGGCGACGAGGCGGGCCAGGTCGGCGGCGCCCACCATGCCGGCCTCCGGGCCGAGCTGGGCGCGCACGATCCGGGCCTCGGGGCGGTAGCCGCGGCCGGTGAGCTGGCGCTTGAAGGCGTCGCGGGCGGGGGCGATGAGCAGGTCGTCGGCCGCGGAGACACCGCCGCCGATGACGAAGCAGGAGGGGTCGAGGGCCGCGGCGAGGTTGGCGATGCCGACACCGAGCCACTGGCCGATGTCCTGCAGCAGCTCGATGCACATCGCGTCGCCCTCGCGGGCCAGCTCGGTGATCATCGGGCCGCTGATGTCGCCGATCTGCCCCTTGACGTGCTCAATGATCCCGTACGCCACCGGCGAGTCGGCGGCGGCCAGCTCCTTGGCCTCGCGCACCAGGGCGTTGCCGGAGCTGTACTGCTCCCAGCAGCCGCGGTTGCCGCACGGGCAGCGGTGTCCGCCGGGGACGACCTGCATGTGCCCGAACTCGCCCGCGACGCCGTACTTGCCGCGCTTGACCTGGCCGTCCTCCAGGATCGCGCCGCCGATGCCGGTGCCGAGCGTGATCATGACCAGGTGGTCCTCGCCGCGGCCGGCGCCGAAGCGCCACTCGGCCCAGGCGGCGGCGTTGGCGTCGTTGTCGACGAGCACGGGCACGGCGAGCCGCCCGGCGAGGCGGTCGCGCAGCGGCTCGTTGCGCCAGGACAGGTGGGGGGCGAACAGGACGCGGTTGCGGTCGGCGTCGACCCAGCCGGCCGCGCCGATGCCGACGGCGTGCACGTCGTGGCGGTCGGACAGGTCCAGGACCAGTTCGACGATGGTGTCCTCGACGACCTTGGGGCTCTTGGACTTGTCCGGGGTCTCCGTGCGGAGCTTCTCCAGGATGTTGCCGTCGGCGTCGACGACGCCCGCCATGACCTTGGTGCCCCCGATGTCGATGCCGACCGTCGGCACGCGGGGTGCGGTCAGGTGCGAGCGGCGCTCTCGGGTGCCGACCGTGCGCAGGGCCGTGGCACGCCGGGAGCCTATGGGGGCCGTGAAGTTGCCGTAGGTGCTCATCAAGCCCCGATTGTGCCGCACGCTCACGCTGGGTGCCGAGCCGGGAGCGACGGGAGGCGTGTGATGTGCGTCCGCCTTCGCTTCGAAGGGGCCGCTCGCGCGGCCTTCGGCGGCCGCAGCACGCACCATTGTCGTGACTTTATGACATAAGTGCGGTACGGCCGCTCCTCCTCAGCCCCGCACGAGCAGCTGGAACTCGAAGGAGTAGCGGCTCGGCCGGTACGTGTGCGTGCCGTACTCGACCGCCCTGCCCGTGTCGTCGAACGTGACGCGCTGCATCGTCAGGAGCGGGGCGCCCTCCGGCTCCGCGAGACGCTCGGCCTCCGCCAGGGTGGCCGCGCGGGCGCCGATCGTCTGCCGGGCGCTGTGCAGGGTGATGCCGACGGCCCGCATCATCCGGTACAGGCCCGTCGCCTCCAGCTGCGCCGTGTCCAGGTCGAGCAGGCCCGGGGGGATGAAGTTGCACAGGTACGCCATCGGCTCGCCGTGCGCGAGGCGCAGCCGTTCCACCTGGTGGACCTCGCTGTCCTCGGCGACCCCCAGGGCCGCGGCGACCTCGGCGGTCGCCGGGACGACGGTGTTGACCAGCACCTTCGTCGCGGGGCGCTGACCGGCCGCCTCCAGGTCGTCGTAGAGGCTGGAGAGCTCCAGCGGGCGTTTGACCTGGCTGTGCACCACCTGGGTGCCGACTCCGCGGCGGCGGACCAGGAGACCCTTGTCGACCAGGGACTGGATGGCCTGGCGGACGGTGGGGCGGGACAGACCGAGCCGGGCCGCCAGCTCGATCTCGTTGCCCAGCAGGCTGCCGGGCGTGAGCGCTCCGTGCTCGATCGCCGCCTCGAGCTGCTGCGACAGCTGGAAGTACAGCGGGACGGGAGAGCTCCGGTCCACGCTGAGCTCGAGCGACACGGTCGGGTCCACTTCAGGTTTCGGCACGCGCCGAGCGTAGCTCCACACGTTGTTGACGGGAAGTTGTGTAGTTCGATTGTCCGGACATACGCATTGACAGTTCGGCCACCAAACCCTCACTTTGTTTTCATGCGCATCGGGGTCATCGGTACGGGGCGGATCGGCACCATCCACGCGAACACGCTGAGCCGCAATCGCGAGGTCGGGTCCCTGATCCTCACGGACGCCGATCCCGCGCGGGCCCAGGAGCTCGCGCACCGCCTCGGGGAGACGGCGGCGCCGGGAGTGGACGAGATCTTCAAATGGGGCGTCGACGCCGTGGTGATCACCGCCTCCACGGCCGCCCACGCCGAACTGATCGGTCGGGCAGCACGCTCGGGCCTCCCGGTGTTCTGCGAGAAGCCCATCGCCCTGGATCTGCCCGGCACGCTCACCGCGCTCTCCGAGGTCGAGAGCGCCGGGACGATTCTGCAGATGGGGTTCCAGCGCCGCTTCGACACCGGGTACACGGGCGCCCGGGACGCGGTGCGCTCGGGCCGGCTCGGGCGGCTGCACACGGTCCGCGCCCTGACGTCCGACCAGGCCCCTCCCCCGCCCTCGTGGCTGCCGCTGTCCGGCGGGCTGTACCGGGACGCCCTGATCCACGACTTCGACATGCTGCGCTGGGTGACCGGACGCGAGGTCGTCGACGTGTACGCGGCCGGGTCGGACGCCGGGCCGCCCATGTTCCGGGAGGCGGGCGACGTCGACACCGGCGCGGCGCTGCTCACCCTCGACGACGGCACGCTCGCGACGGCCACGGCGACGCGGATGAACGGCGCCGGGTACGACGTGCGCATGGAGCTGGCCGGCGAGCTCGACCAGATCGTCGTCGGCCTCGACGACCGTACGCCGATCGCCTCCACGGAGCCGACCGGGCCGCCCGCCGCGGACAAGCCGTGGTCGGGGTTCCTGGAGCGCTTCGGACCCGCCTACGAGGCCGAACTGGCCGCGTTCGTCGAGGTCGTGCTCGGGCAACGGGCGAACCCGTGCGACGGACGCGAGGCACTGCAGGCCCTGCGGATCGCCGAGGCCTGCGAGATCTCCCGGCGCGAGCGCAGACCGGTGGCGCTCGCGGAGATCCCGGGCCGGGTGGAGTCGGCGTTCCGGTGAGGGGGCCGGGGCGGGAGGGCGCCACGAGCGCCGGCGCCTCCCTGTCCGGCACGGGCCGTGGCTACCAGCGCACCGGAAGGCTGCGCACCCCCCGCATCAGCATGCCCGGCAGCCAGTCGCCGGGCGGGCCGTCGAGGGTGAGCTCGGGGGCGCGCTCCAGCAGGGTCCGCAGCGCCGTACGGGCTTCGAGGCGGGCCAGCGGGGCGCCCAGGCAGTAGTGGATGCCGTGGCCGAAGGCCAGGTGGCCGCGGGTGTCGCGGTGCAGGTCGAAGCGGTCGGGGGCCGGGTAGCGCAGGGGGTCGCGGTCGGCGGCGGTCAGGCCGATCATCACGGCGTCGCCCCGCGGGATCGTCGTCCCGGCGATCTCCAGGGTCTCGGCGGCGAACCGGAACGTGGCGTTCTCCACCGGGCCCTCGTAGCGCAGGGTCTCCTCCACCGCCGCGTCCACCAGGCTCATGTCGGCTCGCAGGGCCGCGAGTTGGCCGGGGTGGGTGAGCAGGGTGCGGACGGCGCCGCTGATCAGGTTGACCGTCGTCTCGTGGCCCGCGATCAGCAGGACGAAGGCCATGCCGCGCAGTTCGCCCGGGGAGAGCCGGTCGCCGTCCTCCCCGGTGGTGCGCACGAGGTCGCTCAGCAGGTCGCCGGTCGGGCCCGCGCACCGCTTGTCCTCGATCAGCTCGGTGAGGTACGCGGCGAGCCGCGTGAAGGCGTCGTACTCGGCCTCCGGGCTGCTCGGCGCCACCGCCTCCGTGGACATGCGGCGGAACTCCCCGCGGTCCGGCTCGGGCACGCCCAGCAGCTCGCAGATCACCGTGATCGGCAGCGGGTACGCGAAGGAGTCCACCAGGTCGGCCCGGCCGCGCGGCAGCATCGCGTCGAGCAGTTCGTCGGTGATCTGCTGGATCCGCGGCCGCAGTTCCCGCACGCGGCGCGCGGTGAAGGCGCGGGAGACCAGCGAGCGCAGCCGCGTGTGCTGGGGCGGGTCGGTGACCAGCAGGTGCTTGCCGATGAGCCCTTCGTCGAGGAACTCCAGGCCGATCCGGCCGGCGTCCTTGGCCAGGCGCGGGTCGCCGAGCGCCGCGCGGGCCTCCTCGTGGCCGACGACGAGCCAGGTCTCGTAGTGGGCGTCGACGCCCGGCAGGCGCACCCGGTGCACCGGCCCGCGCTCGCGCAGCAGCGCGTACACCGGATGCGGGTCGGTGCGGAAGCCGTCGCCGAACTCCCCCAGATCGATCAGTTCCGCCATGTGGCTCGAACCTGCCCTCCCCCGCCCCCCGTCCGGTGGTCACCGGTACCCGGACAACGCGCGGCGCCCGCCGTCAGTGCCCTTCCGGTTCCTCCAGCAGTCCGGCGTCGTAGGCCAGCAGGGCGATCTGCACCCGGTTGTTGAGGTCCAGTTTGGCTAGGACGCGCGAGACGTGGGTCTTGACGGTGGCGACGCTCATGAAGAGGTCCGCGGCGATCTCCGCGTTGGACAGCCCCCGGCCGACGGCGACGGCGACCTCGCGTTCGCGGTCGTTGAGCAGCGCGACGCGTTCCCGCGCGCGTGCCCGGCGCGTGTCGGCGGAGTTGCCCACGGCGTGCTCCACCAGCTGGCGGGTGACGGTGGGCGACAGCACGGGATCGCCGGTCGCGACCCGGCGCACGGCGTCCACGATCTGGGCGGGCGGGGTGTCCTTGAGGACGAACCCGGCGGCCCCCGCGCGCAGGGCGCGCAGGACCTGCTCGTCGGCGTGGAAGGTGGTCAGGACGACGACCTGCGGGGCGTCCTTGCGGGCGCGCAGCCGCTCCGTGGCCGTGAGACCGTCCACCGACGGCATCCGGATGTCCATCAGGACGACGTCGGGACGGGTGCGGTCGACGAGCGCCTCGGCCTCGGCGCCGTCGGCGGCCTCGCCGACGATCTCGATGTCGTCCGCACCGCCCATCATCAGTGACAGGCCGGCCCGCACCAGGGGGTCGTCGTCGACGAGGAGCAGTCTGATCGCAGTCATGGGCCTCACGTCATCACGGTCGCGGTCACGGCTGTCGGCAGCTTCGCACGGCGATCGTCCCGCTCGCGTCATCCCCTGGGGCGGCCCCGCGTGACGATCGTCTCGCGGCCCCCGTACCGCGGGCAGCACTGCGTGGCGACCGTCTCGCGGCCGTGGTCACCAGGGCAGCCACGCCCGTACCCGGAAGCCGCCGTCGGCGTCCGTGCCGTGCTCCAGGCGTCCCCCGGCCAGCGTGGCCCGCTCCGTCAGCCCGATCAGACCCTGCCCGGAACCGGGGACGTGAGGCACCTCGCCCTCGGGCCGGGGGTTGCGCACGGTGACCGTCAGCCCCTCGCCGGGGGCGCCCGACATCGTCACCGTGACCTCCGTGCCGGGTGCGTGCTTGCGGGCGTTGGTCAGGGCCTCCTGGGCGATGCGGTAGGCGGTGCGGCCGACGGAGGCCGGGACGGCGCCGGGGTCGGTGACGCGGCTGTCGAGGGTGACCTTCATGCCGGCCTCCCGCGACTCCGCGACCAGCGTGTCCAGCGCGGCGAGCGTCGGCTGGGGACGCCCCGCCTCGTCCGGCTCGCCCGCGCGCAGGACGCCGATGATCTCGCGCAGGTCCTGCAGCGCCTCGTGCGCGCTCTCCCGGATGACACCGGCCGCCCGGGCGATCTCCTCCCGGGGGGCGTCGGGCCGGAACTCCAGGGCGCCCGCGTGCACGCTCAGCAGCGTCAGCCGGTGGGCGAGGACGTCGTGCATCTCCCGGGCGATGGCCTCACGGGCCAGCCGCTGCGCCTGCTCCGCCCGCAGCTGCGCCTCCGTCTCCGCGCGCCGGGCGCGGTCCCGCAGGCTCAGCATCAGCTGCCGCTTGGAGCGTACGAACATGCCCCAGCCGATGACGGTGACGCTCAGCAGTTCGGCGAAGGCGACGGCTCCCGCGTACGGCAGGTCGGGGTCCGGGCGCATCCAGTAGTACAGCGGGACCAGCGCGAGCTGGACACCGCCGACCCAGGCGACGTACCGGAAGGGCCGGTGCACGGCGAGGCTGAAGAGGGCGATCATGGCGGCGCCGCCCGCCGTGTTCGACATCAGGCCGACCGGGATCATCGCGACGGCCAGGCCGAGCGGCCAGCGCCGCCGCAGCCACACCGCCGCGCAGGCCAGCGCGCCGAGCAGCTGGTCCAGGACGGCGAGGGAGTGCGAGGTGTGCGGGTCGCCGTTCAGGGTGTCGGCGGCCGCGATGCCGATGGCCGCGGCGAGCACGAAGCAGGTGAAGTCGACGATCCAGTCCCGGGCGGTGCGCCGGGGCCGGCCCGACCGGCCTGCGTCGGGGTCGATCTCATGCAGCAGGGCGGACGGGAAGAGCCATCTGCGCCGCCCCGCGACGCCTGGCACGGCGGCCGTCGGTCTGTCGTCCCTCACGATCGACAAATCTACGCAGCCGCGGCCTCCGGCACCTCCCTTCGCGGGCGATCGCCGACCAAAGTCGGCGCGGCGCAGACTTTCGGCGCGGACGGCCGCGGGGAGCCGGACCTTGGTCGGTCACGGCTCGCCCCGCGGCCGATGTGCGTGGGGGGTCCGCGGGGCGAGGGTCGTGCCATGAAGCGGTTGCTGGAGGTACTCGGTTTCGTCGCCCTGGTCCAGGGCGTCCTGGGCCTGGTGCACGAGTTCACCCACTGGCACGTGGGACTGGTGCAGCGGGTCGGCTTCCTCGACCGCCATGCGGTCTACGCGAGCGTCGCCCTGGTGGTGCTGGCGTTCGCCCTGTTCGCCGCCGCGGAAAGCCAGAAGCCCAGCTGACCCGGAAACCCGACCGAACCGATGCCCCGCTCGTTGCGCGTGTGTCGTTCAGCAGTCGAAGTCGATCAGGTCGAACGTGGCGTAGTGGTCGGAGGTGTAGTAGTCCTCCTGGTATTCCTCGCCGGTGACGATGCGGCGGGCGCCGCGCGTGGAGGAGCCGGGCGTCTTGACCGTGTACTCGTGGTAGTAGCCGGACGGCTGGCCGGGCAGGACGCCCTCCGAGTTGCGGAAGACGGTGCCGTCCTGTGAGTACGGGTAGGGGCCGCCCGACGCGATCAGGTCGAGCGTGTCGTACGCCTGGGAGGGCAGGTCGCCGTAGCAGATGGTGCCGGTCGTGGCGGACGCCGGAGTCGCCGCGACCGTGCCGCCCATGAGCAGGGCGGACAGAAGGGCGGCTGCGGCGCCGGCACGAGTGGCGCGTGGGGGGAATCTCATGCCCGACATGATGACGCGCGTAGACAGTGGCATGTCAATGACAACTCCGTGGAGTTTTCCCGCACGTCCCATGAGTTTTCCGCGCGTTAACGTGGGGCCGCGCTCCGCCACACGGCCCCCACAACGCCCCGGTCAGTCGCTCTGCGGCAGCTCGTAGGAGCCGTATTCGGGCCGTCCGGCCGGCTCGTACGTCTGCAGCGAGACCCCGGTGGAGGTGATACGGCCGCCCACGTGCCGGAACTTCGTCGGCAGCGCGCCCTCCTCGAACAGGCGCAGGCCCGAGCCGAGGACCACGGGGAAGGTCAGCAGGTGGAGGGTGTCGACCAGGTCGAGCGCGAGCAGGGAGCGGACGAGGGCGCCGCTGCCGTGCACCTGGAGCTCGCCGTCGGTGCGCTCCTTGAGGGCGGTGACCTCCTTGGCGAGGTCGCCCCCGAGCACGGTGGTGCCGGCCCAGGAAGGGTCGGTGAGGGTGGCCGAGGGCACGTACTTCGGCAGCGCGTTGAGTTTGCCCGCGATGGGGTCGGCCGGGTCGGTCATCTTCGGCCAGTACCCCGCGAAGATGTCGTACGTACGGCGGCCGAGGAGGAAGGCGGCGGAGCGGTCGAAGACCTCGGTGACGAACCGGCCGAAGTCGTCGTCGCCGAAGACGAAGCTCCAGCCGCCGTGCTCGAAGCCGCCCCGGGTGTCCTCCTGCGGACCGCCGGGCGCCTGGTAGACGCCGTCGAGCGTGACGAAGATCGTGGAGACGAGCTTGCCCATGACGGGTGCCTGCTTCCTGGTGGTGGGGTCTGCTGTCATCACCTCAGACCCCGTCGGCGCCCGCAACTCATCGCTCGGCGGCTCATCCGGCGTGCGTGGAGAACAGTCCTCCGGTCGGGCCCTGCTTGTCTCCGCCCTGGGCCTTCTTCAGGGCGTTGGCCAGGCTCTCGATGGTCAGGGACTGCAGGATGACGCGGCCGTTGCCCTCCAGGGTGGCCAGGGACAGGCCCTCGCCGCCGAAGACGGCGTTCATCATGCCCTGGCGGTTGAGGCCGCCGATGCGCTGGACGCCGTACCGGATGCCGTCCTCGAAGGCGACGACGCAGCCCGTGTCGACCTCGATGCGCCCGCCGAAGTCGGCCGGGTTCAGGTCGATGAAGTTGCCGGCGCCTGCGATGATCACGGTGCCGCGGCCGGTGAACTTCTCCAGGACGAAGCCCTCGCCGCCGCTCCTTCCGGTGCGGCCGCCCTGGAAGGCGATGCCGAACTCGACGGTGGACTCGGCGGCCACGAAGGCGTCCTTCTCGGCGAACCACGCGCGCGTGCCGTCCAGCTCCAGGGCGCGCATCTCGCCGGGGAGCACGCCCGCGAAGCCGACGGTGCCCTCGCCGCCCTGGGAGGTGAAGTACTGGAACGCCAGCGACTCGCCCGCGAGCGCGCGCTGGCCGACCTGCATGGCGGTGCCCATGGCCTGGCGCAGCATGCCGCCCATGCCGCCGCCCCCGCCCTGCTGCTGATCGCCGCCGCCGGACGGGCCGGACAGGCGGGTCTCCATGGTCACGTTGGTCGTCTTGAACAGGAACTTGCCGGCCTCGCAGTACACGGTCTGGCCGGGCTGCAGGCTGACCACCGCCATCTGCATGGCGTTGCCGACGATCTCTTGCTGAAGTGTCACGCCGGGAGAACGCCGGAGGGGGCGCGCAGAGTTCCGTCCGCGCTGCCGAGGAAGGTGTCCGACGGCCGCCAGCGCGCGCGTGCCGCGGCCGCTGGGATGGACCCATGACAACGACACACGCGAACACGTACGGCACTCTGAACGGCAAGGCCGCCCTGGTCACCGGCGGCAGCCGCGGGATCGGCGCGGCGACGGCCGTGCGGCTGGCCCGGGAGGGCGCGGACGTGGCCGTGACCTACGTGCACGGCAAGGAGGCCGCCGACGACGTCGTACGACGGGTGGAGGCGCTGGGAAGGCGGGCGGTGGCCCTGCGCGCGGACTCCGCGGACGCGGCGGAGGCGGCGGGGGCGGTGGAGCGCGCCGAGGAGCTGCTCGGCGGGCTGGACGTGCTGGTGAACAACGCGGGCGTGGGGGTGCTCGGGCCCCTGGAGGATCTCTCGCTCGCCGACGTCGACCGGGTGCTGGCCGTGAACGTGCGCGGGGTGTTCCTGACCTCGCAGGCGGCGGCAGCGCGGATGCGGCCGGGCGGCCGGATCATCACGATCGGCACGTGCATGACGCAGCGGGTGCCGGGGCCCGGCGGCACCCTCTACGCGACGAGCAAGGCGGCCCTGGTCGGCCTGACGAAGGCTCTGGCCCGCGAGCTGGGCGGGCGGGGGATCACGGCGAACATCGTGCATCCCGGCCCGACCGACACCGACATGAACCCGGCGGACGGGCCGTACGCCGCAGCTCAGGCGGCGATGACGGCGGTCGGCCGGTTCGGCACCGCCGACGAGGTGGCGTCGACGGTCGCCCACCTGGCCACGGCGGCGTACGTCACCGGCGCGGAGTTCGCCGTCGACGGCGGCCACGCGGCGTGACCCGCACGGGGCGCCCCGGTCCCACGGACCGGGGCGCCCAGCACGCTTCGGCCCCGGAGCCCCCGGACTGCTCCGTTGCCCCGCCCACGGCGACCCCCGTCGCCCGCCACGCACAAGGCGCCCGGAGCCGACGACCCGGCACGCCCCGGAAGGCCAGAGCCCCGCGCGCGGGCGCACCGGGATCTACCGGCCGGCGCGCCCAGGCAGCCGCTTCGGCCCCGGAGCCCCCGGACTGCTCCGTTGCCCCGCCCACGGCGACCCCCGTCGCCCGCCACGCACAAGGCACCCGGAGCCGACGACCCGGCACGCCCCGGAAGGCCAGAGCCCCGCGCGCGGGCGCACCGGGATCTACCGGCCGGCGCGCCCAGGCAGCCGCTTCGGCCCCGGAGCCCCCGGACTGCTCCGTTGCCCCGCCCACGGCGACCCCCGTCGCCCGCCACGCACAAGGCACCCGGAGCCGACGACCCGGCACGCCCCGGAAGGCCAGAGCCCCGCGCGCGGGCGCACCGGGATCTACCGGCCGGCGCGCCCAGGCAGCCGCTTCGGCCCCGGAGCCCCCGGACTGCTCCGTTGCCCCGCCCACGGCGACCCCCGTCGCCCGCCACGCACAAGGCACCCGGAGCCGACGACCCGGCACGCCCCGGAAGGCCAGAGCCCCGCGCGGGGGCGCACCGGGATCTACCGGCCGGCGCGCCCAGGCAGCCGCTTCGGCCCCGGCGCCCCCGGACTGCTCCGTTGCCCCGCCCACGGCGACCCCCGTCGCCCGCCACGCACAAGGCGCCCGGAGCCGACGACCCGGCACGCCCCGGAAGGCCAGAGCCCCGCGCGCGGGCGCACCGGGATCTACCGGCCGGCGCGCCCAGGCAGCCGCTTCGGCCCCGGAGCCCCCGGACTGCTCCGTTGCCCCGCCCACGGCGACCCCCGTCGCCCGCCACGCACAAGGCACCCGGAGCCGACGACCCGGCACGCCCCGGAAGACCCGGGCCCCGCGCGCGGGCGCACCTGGCTCTACCGGCCGGTGCACCCAGGCAGCCGCTTCCGCCGCCGCGGCCCCGGACTGCTCCGTTGCCCCGCCCACGGCGACCCCCGTCGCCCGCCACGCACAAGGCGCCCGGAGCCGACGACCCGGCACGCCCCGGAAGGCCAGAGCCCCGCGCGCGGGCGCACCGGGATCTACCGGC
>NZ_JAMGBF010000130.1 GCF_023516615.1 Streptomyces panaciradicis | reverse complement strand
CTCCGTTGCCCCGCCCACGGCGACCCCCGTCGCCCGCCACGCACAAGGCACCCGGAGCCGACGACCCGGCACGCCCCGGAAGGCCAGAGCCCCGCGCGGGGGCGCACCGGGATCTACCGGCCGGCGCGCCCAGGCAGCCGCTTCGGCCGCGGCGGCCCCGGACTGCTCCGTTGCCCCGCCCACGGCGACCCCCGTCGCCCGCCACGCACAAGGCGCCCGGAGCCGACGACCCGGCACGCCCCGGAAGGCCAGAGCCCCGCGCGGGGGCGCACCGGGATCTACCGGCCGGCGCGCCCAGGCAGCCGCTTCGGCCGCGGCGGCCCCGGACTGCTCCGTTGGCTCGCCCAGGGACGGCCGCTGTGGCCCCACACGCTCAAGGCGCCCCGCAGAGCTCGGGTGCCGCGCGTGTGGGTCAGCCGCCGAGTTCCTGGTGGCGGGCCGTCAGGCTTGCCGTGCCGGTGTCCGTGAGGGTGCCGTGCAGGCGCAGGCGGGAGATGCCGCCGTCGGGGAAGATGTCCACGCGCGCGTGCGTGGCGACGGCCGGGGCCGGCAGGACGAAGCGGTGGTCGGTGTCGGGCTGGAGGCGGGTGCGCGGGAGGATCTCGGTCCAGTCGCCGTCCTCGCCGTCGCGTACCGACACCGACGCCCAGCCCGCGCTGTTGCCCTTCAGGTAGGCCGTGTCGATCTCGATCGCGCGGATCTGCGACTGCGCGGCGAGCCGGTAGCGGATCCAGTCGTGGCCCCGGTCGCGGCGCCGGCGGGTCTCCCAGCCGTCGTCCATCTTGCGGGAGCGGCCCGGCCGGATGGTGTTGGTGGCCGGCGAGTAGAAGAGGTCGGAGGCGTCCTCGACCCGGCCGCCGTTCTCCAGGGCGACGACGTCGAACGCGCCGAGGGCCGCCAGCCACGCCGGGTCCGGTACGACCTCGCCGTACACGCGCAGTCGCGCGATGCCGCCGTCGGGGTGCTGGTTGACGCGCAGGTGCGTGAAGCGCTGTTCGACGGAGACGGCGAAGCCGTTCGCCGCGTGGCCGCCGACCGGGGTGCGCGGGACGAGGGTCGTCCATTTCACGTCGTCGCCGAGGAGTTCCTCCGGCGACGGGGAGCCGGGCACCGAGGTCCCCTCGACGGACACCGCCTGCGGGTAGTTGCCGCGGAAGTGGGCGGTGTCGACGACGATGCCGCGGACGACGCCGGGCGCGCCGAGGCGGACCAGCGCCCAGTCGTGGTCCTCGTCGGTGGGCCAGGGGTGCTCGGCGCTCGCGCCGCGCCGGCGGCGGGTCTCCCAGCCGTCCATGATCTTGCCCTTGTGCCCGAAGTGCTCCGGGTCGAACTCGGCCCGCTCGGGCACCAGGAGGTTCTCCCGCTCGGCGAAGAACTCGTCGTTGGCGGCGATGACACCGGCGCCGAGCCGCCGGTCGGCGAGGTCGGCGTACTGGGTGAAGGGGAAGTCGGCGGTGCGGTAGTCCGCGTACGGGTCACCGCCTCCGTAGGGGTTCGCGTCGCCGGTGAAACTCGGAATCGCCGTCACGGTGATCAAAGGTTCCTTTCGGGAGTGGGCCGCCGCGGGTGCGGGCGGATCAGGGGACACGGGTCAGCAGGCGGCCCTTCGGGTCGGTGAACTGGCCGTCGGCGACGATGCGTTCGCCGCGCAGCCAGGTCGACTTCACGACGCCGTACAGGGTCTTGCCGGCGTACGCGGTGACACGGTTGCGGTGCTGGAGGGCCGCCGGGTCCACGGTGAAGGTCTCGTCGGGTGCGAGGACCGCGAAGTCGGCGTCGTGGCCGGGCGCGATGGCGCCCTTGCGGGTGTCCAGGCCGACCAGTCGGGCCGTCCGGGACGACATCCAGCGGACCACGTCCTGCAGGGTGTGGCCGCGCTCCCGGGCCGCCGTCCAGACGGCCGGGAGGCTCAGCTGGAGGCCGGAGATGCCGCCCCAGGCGGTGGCGAAGTCGCCGGTCTTCAGGTCGGCCGTGGACGGGGAGTGGTCGGTGACCACGCAGTCGATCGTGCCGTCGGCCAGCGCCTGCCACAGCAGGTCCTGGTTGGCGGACTCCCGGATGGGCGGGCAGCACTTGAACTCGCTGGCGCCGTCCGGGACTTCCTCGGCGGTGAGGGTGAGGTAGTGGGGGCAGGTCTCGACGGTGACGCGGACGCCGTCCGCCTTCGCGGCGGCGATCAGCGGCAGCGCGTCGCTGGAGGACAGGTGCAGCACGTGCACGCGCGCGTCGAGGCGTCTGGCCTGGTCGATCAGCTGGGCGATGGCCGTGTCCTCGGCGTCGCGCGGCCGGGAGGCGAGGAAGTCGGCGTAGCGGGGACCGCCCTGCTGCGGGGCGGCGTCCAGGTGGTGCGGGTCCTCGGCGTGCACGATCAGCAGCCCGCCGAAGGAGGCGATCTCGGCCAGCGACCGGGCGAGCCCGTCCTGGTCGAGGTGCGGGAACTCGTCCACGCCGGACGGGGACAGGAACGCCTTGAAGCCGAAGACGCCGGCCTCGTGCAGCGGGCGCAGGTCCTTGACGTTGTCGGGCAGGGCGCCGCCCCAGAAGCCGACGTCGATGTGCGCCTTGTCGGCGGCGACCGCCTGCTTGGTGCGCAGGTGGTCGACGGTCGTGGTCGGCGGGAGGGAGTTGAGCGGCATGTCGACGAGGGTGGTGATGCCGCCGGCCGCCGCCGCGCGGGTGGCGGTCCAGAAGCCCTCCCACTCGGTGCGGCCGGGGTCGTTGACGTGCACGTGGGTGTCGACCAGGCCGGGCAGCAGGGCGTGGTCGCCGACGTCCTCCAGGCGCGCACCGGCGGGCACGTCGGCGTCGTACGGCAGGACGGCCGTGATCGTGCCGTCGGCGACCGCGACCGAGGCGGCACGCGTCCCCTCGGGCGTGATGACGCGTGTCGAGCGCAGCACCAGTTCTGTGTCGGACACCCGGACCCCTCTCTGCCGCCGCCGTCACGCCCCGGAAACGGGATTTACTTCCACGTAACGGAATTCAACTTTCTGTTGAAGGAGTCTTCACTCCCGCCCCGGCGCCGTCAAGGGCACACTTCCCGGGAGAGCCGCCGACGCCTGCAGTCTGGACGTTTCCACAAAGCGGAATTAGAATTCCAGCAAGCAGAACGTAGCTACGTACGAGCGGGGAGTCAACCGGCTGCCGGGTAGGCTTTGGCCCCTTCCGCCAGTCCCGAAAGGAACGCGCCGTGCCGACGTCCAGCGCCAGCACCACCGACTCCGCCAAGTCCAACGGTGGCGGGGTCCAGTCCCTCGAGCGCGCCTTCGACCTGCTCGAGCGGATGGCCGACGCGGGCGGCGAGGTCGGTCTGAGCGAGCTGTCCGCGAGCAGCGGGCTGCCGCTGCCCACCATCCACCGCCTGATGCGCACCCTCGTGGCCTGCGGGTACGTCCGCCAGCAGCCCAACCGCCGGTACGCGCTCGGCCCCCGTCTGATCCGTCTCGGCGAGTCGGCCTCCCGCCTGCTGGGCACCTGGGCGCGCCCCTACCTGGCCCGCCTGGTCGAGGAGACCGGCGAGACGGCGAACATGGCGCTGCTCGACGGCGACGAGATCGTCTACGTCGCCCAGGTGCCCTCGAAGCACTCGATGCGCATGTTCACCGAGGTCGGCCGCAGGGTGCTGCCGCACTCCACGGGTGTCGGCAAGGCACTGCTGGCGAACACCCCGGACGACGAGGTCCGCGCCCTGCTCGCGCGCACCGGCATGCCGGCCGCGACCGAGAAGACGATCACCACGCCGGAGGGCTTTCTCGCGGCCCTGGCGGACGTACGGCGCCAGGGGTACGCGATCGACGACAACGAACAGGAGGTCGGGGTGCGCTGCCTCGCGGTGTCCGTGCCCGACTCCCCCACCTCCGCGGCGATCTCCATCTCCGGCCCGGCGGGCCGGGTGACGGAGGCGGCGACGGAGCGCATCGTGCCGGTGCTGCAGCAGGTGGCGGTGGAGCTGTCGGAGGCACTGGCGAGCACCGGGGGCTGATCCGGCCCGAGGGGCCCTCGGCGAACGGGAGGTGACGTCCCGTCACCGCCGGGGCGGCTCCCCGAACAGTTCCACCGCGTGGCGCACCTCCGACAGACCGCCCGAGAGCGCGCTGACCGACCCGATGGCGCCGGCGATCAGCAGCAACGAGCGGCGGAGCCGCGGGATCTCGGGGGCGCCGTCGATCGTCATGGCGGCGAGCGCGGCGAGTTCGTCCTCGGCGATGCCGCGGTCGGGGAACTCGACCGGGTGCGCGGCGAGTTGGCGGCGCAGCCGGGACACGGCGGAGCGCAGTCCCGCCACCCTCGGATCCTCACCGCTGCCCGTCACAGGTCTCTGCCCCAAGCTCCGCAACACAGCTCTCCCCCTCGCACGCCCCTGTGCGCCGTCGTGTGATGGTGCTCCCGCCGAGCGGTCCCGTGGCACTGGTCGGGCGCCGGGGGACGCGGGTCAGTAAACGCCACCCGATGCGGGGCGCGCCACAGTGCGGACCGAAATTCAGCCCCTGGAAACCGGGCACTCGCTCGTGCGTCAGGTATGCAGGACGCATGACGGAGAAAGAGCGCGAACCGGCCGGGCTGCTCCTCGCCGCCGGGGGCGGCCGACGCCTCGGCGGGCGGCCCAAGGCGCTGCTGGAACACCGCGGACGGCCACTCGTCGAGTACGCGGTCGGCGTGCTGCGCGCGGCCGGCTGCGCCCGCGTCCACGTGGTCCTCGGGGCGCGGGCCGACGAGGTGCGCCGGCGGGCGGAGCTGGGCGGATGCGTGGTCGTGGAGAACCCGGCGTGGGAGGAGGGCATGGGGTCCTCGCTGCGGGCCGGGCTGGACTCGCTCGCCGGGACGGGCGCCCGGGCCGCCCTCGTCTCGCTCGTCGACCAGCCGGGGATCGGCGTGGAGGCGGTGCGGCGGGTACTCGCCGCCTACGAGGACGACGGCTCGCTCGCGTCGGCCGCGTACGACGGGGTGCGCGGGCATCCGGTCCTGCTGGGTTCCGCCCACTGGGCCGGGATCGCCGAGAGCGCGAGCGGGGATCGCGGTGCCCGCGCCTACCTCCGGGCCCATCGGGAGGCGATCAGGCTCGTCGAGTGCGGGGACGTGGCACGGCCGTACGACATCGACACGGAGGCCGATCTGATCCACCTTGAGTGAGCGGGGTGGCACGCGGAGCCACCTTCCCTCGACCCGGAGAATCTCGACATCAACAAACCATTGAAGTTCCACGATGAGGAAACTAGTATCCACTGTTCAGAAGCGCCCTGCTGCTCCCGGGGTGTTGCTCGCCGTACCCGGAACGACTGGCACCCGGTGCCACCGCTGAAGGAAGTGACAGCTCATGTCCACACCAGCGCCGTCCCCGCTGGCCATCGTCGACGCCGAGCCCCTGCCCCGGCAGGAGGAGGTCCTCACCGAGGCGGCGCTCGCCTTCGTGGCCGAGCTGCACCGGCGGTTCACGCCGCGCCGTGACGAACTCCTCGCCCGCCGCGCCGAGCGCCGCGCCGAGATCGCCCGCACCTCCACCCTGGATTTCCTCCCGGAGACCGCCGCGATCCGCGCCGACGACTCCTGGAAGGTCGCCCCCTGCCCCGCGGCCCTGGAAGACCGCCGCGTGGAGATCACCGGTCCCACCGACCGCAAGATGACCATCAACGCCCTGAACTCGGGCGCCAGGATCTGGCTCGCCGACTTCGAGGACGCCTCCGCGCCGACCTGGGAGAACGTCGTCCTCGGGCAGATCAACCTGGCCGACGCCTACACGCGGAACATCGACTTCACCGACGAGACGTCCGGCAAGTCGTACGCCCTGCGCCCGAACGAGGAGCTGGCGACGGTCGTCATGCGCCCGCGCGGCTGGCACCTGAACGAGCGTCACCTCGTCGACGCCGACGGCAACCAGGTCCCCGGCGCCTTCGTCGACTTCGGCCTGTACCTCTTCCACAACGCCCAGCGGCTGCTCGACCTCGGCAAGGGCCCCTACTTCTACCTCCCGAAGACCGAGTCGCACCTCGAAGCCCGCCTGTGGAACGAGGTGTTCGTCTTCGCGCAGGACTACCTCGGCATCCCCCAGGGCACCATCCGCGCCACCGTCCTGATCGAGACGATCACGGCGGCGTACGAGATGGAGGAGATCCTCTACGAACTCCGCGACCACGCCTCGGGGTTGAACGCCGGCCGCTGGGACTACCTGTTCTCCATCGTCAAGAACTTCCGTGACGGGGGAGCCAAGTTCGTCCTGCCGGACCGCAACGCGGTCACGATGACGGCCCCGTTCATGCGGGCGTACACCGAACTCCTCGTGCGCACCTGCCACAAGCGCGGCGCGCACGCCATCGGCGGCATGGCGGCCTTCATCCCCTCGCGCCGGGACGCCGAGGTGAACAAGGTGGCCTTCGAGAAGGTCCGCGCCGACAAGGACCGCGAGGCCAACGACGGGTTCGACGGCTCCTGGGTCGCGCACCCCGACCTGGTCCCGATCGCCATGGAGTCCTTCGACAAGGTCCTCGGCGACCGGCCGAACCAGAAGGACCGGCTGCGCGAGGACGTGCACGTCGAGGCGGCCGACCTGATCGCCGTCGACTCCCTCGACGCCAGGCCGACGTATGCCGGTCTGGTCAACGCCGTCCAGGTGGGCATCCGTTACATCGAGGCGTGGCTGCGCGGTCTCGGCGCGGTGGCCATCTTCAACCTGATGGAGGACGCGGCCACCGCCGAGATCTCCCGCTCGCAGATCTGGCAGTGGATCAACGCGGGCGTCGAGTTCGAGAACGGCGAGAAGGCCACCCCGGAGCTGGCCCGCAAGGTCGCCGCCGAGGAACTGGACGCCATCCGCGGCGAGATCGGCGAGGAGGCCTTCGCGGCCGGCCACTGGCAGCAGGCCCACGACCTGCTGCTGACGGTCTCCCTCGACGAGGACTACGCCGACTTCCTCACCCTGCCGGCGTACGAGCAGCTCAAGGGCTGACGTCCTCCTGCGGGACCGCGTCCGAGTGGCCCAGGGGCTTCCCCGGGGCCACTCGGTCGCGTACGGCCCGCTTCACCGCCGTCGGCTCGGGAAAGCCCTGCTCGCGGCGGTCCCAGACGACCTCGTCGTCCACGCGCACGACGAACACCCCGCCCTTGCCCGGCCGCAGCGCCAGCTCGGTCAGCTCCGCCTCGAACGTCGTCAGCAGTTCCTGCGCCAGCCAGGCGGCACGCGGCAGCCAGCGGCACTGGGTGCAGTACTCGATCTCGACGCGGCCACTCATCCGAGGTGCACCGACCAATCCTGTTCGGCCGCGGGCTTGCCGTGCAGGTCGGGGACCTGCCTGAGCCACGCGGGGCGTCCTTGCTGGTTCTTCGCCGCCCGCCGGGCCTCCTCGGCGGCCAGTTCCTCCCGGCTCGGGAAGTCCGTCGGCAGCCACTGCGCCGAGGCCCGCACCCGCGCGTGCAGGTAGCTCACGTAGGCCTCGCGGGCCTCGGCGGGCGAGGCGTGGTCGGTGAGCCAGGCGTCGGGGACCTCCGCGACGACCCGGCGCAGCAGTTCCCCGGTCACCCTGGGCGCGAGCTCGGCGTCGGCGGCGCGCACGTCCGGGCCGTAGTGGCCGAGGGCGTGGTGGCGGAAGTCGTAGGCCTTGGCGGGGTCGGTGCCGTCCCAGCGGTGGTGGAAGACGAGGGCGGCGCCGTGGTCGATGAGCCACAGCCGCGGGGGCACGGTGCCGAGGGTCGGCCAGACCATGAGGTTGGAGCTGTGGACCGTGCGGTCGACGTTGACGGTCAGGGCGTCCAGCCAGACGATCCGGCCCGCCTCCAGGGGGTCCACCGGGAAGACCTTCGCGAGGTCCGGGGTGAAGTCCTTGGCGCCCGGCAGGTAGTCCATGCCGAGGTTGAGGCCGCTGCTCGCGGCATGCAGGTCGCGGACCTCCTGGTGCGGCTCGCCGTCGGCGATCGCCGGGTCGAAGTGCACCAGGACCAGCTCGGGGAAGCGCAGCCCGAGCGCGCGGGCCAGCTCGCCGACGATGACCTCGGCGACGAGCGCCTTGCGGCCCTGCGCGGAGCCGGTGAACTTCACGACGTAGGTGCCCAGGTCGTCGGCCTCGACGACTCCGGGCACGGAGCCGCCGGACCGCAGCGGGGTCACGTATCGAACAGCAGTCACGTCGCGCAGCACACCGGCCAGGGTATGTCAGCGCTCACCCGGCCAGCGGATTCGGCAGCGGCAGATAGCGGGCGTCCGCGCCGTCCGCGCCCATCCAGCGCAGCAGCAGGTTCGTCTTGCCGGGCAGGGTGGGTGCGGTGAGCAGGCCGGTGACCTCGGGGAGGTCGTGGCGGGAGAACTCGCGGCGGGCGGCGGGCCAGGGGTCGAGGCCGGGGCGGCGTTCGGCCAGGGCGCCCGCGACCTCGGTGAGGTGGTTGACGACCAGGCAGTACACCAGGCGCTCCCAGCCCGCCGCCCGGGACACCTCCGGCAGCAGCTTGACGCCCTCCGCGTCCCGGAACAGGGCCTGCACCGGAGTGCCGACGGCGTCCACGGCGACCAGCGTGTTCTGCAGATGGGCCTCCAGGACCACGCCGTGCTCGGCGAAGGCGGTCAGCGCCGGGGGCACGACGGCCCTCAGATACGCCTCCCACCAGGCCGCCGGGTCCTCGGCCGAGTCCAGCGGGCTGCCCTCGAAGCCCTCCACCAGGCCGGCGGCGAGCAGCGGGGTCGCGCCGGGCAGCACGTGCCCGCGCAGTCCGTCGCGGACCAGGACGGCGAGTTCCTCGAAGGCGAATCCCGCGGTGCGGTAGCCGCGGTCGCTCAGCCAGGCGGCCGGGCCGCCCATCGCGGCGAACGCGGCCGTGACGGCCCTGTCGGTCCGGCGCAGTCTCAGCAGGTCGTGGCGCCACAGCCGGCGGATGTCGTTGGTGATGCGGACGTCGAGGCTGAACTTCAGGAACAGGTCGTGCGCGGGGGCGTACAGCGTGCGGATCGCGGCCGTCGGCCAGGCGTCGAAGGCGGTCGTGCCCAGCCGGACCAGGCGGCCGTCGGCGAAGGCGGGCGCGAGGTCGACCAGGTCCAGCTGCCAGGGGTGGGCCGGCAGCAGCCGGTAGCCGGGCGGCGCCTCGCCGAGCGCGTCCAGCGCGGAGGTGTCGCCCTCCTCGACGACCGTGTCCTCGCGCACGCCGAGCAGGACCAGCGGGAAGCGGGCGTGCGCCTCGGGGGCGTACGGCAGCCACCCGGCGACCGGACCGCCGCCGCGCGCCTTGGGCGCCGGGTGGTACGGGTGGCCGGTGATCAGGGACTGCTCGGAGCGCAGGTACGGGTCCTCGGGCGCCGTGGCCCGGGCGCGGGCGGCGAGCAGCGCGGCCACGGCGTCCCGGCTGTCGATCATCTCGGCCGGCAGTTCGTGGTTGGACAGGCCGGTGTGCCGGCGCAGCTCCTCGCCGACGAGCTTGACGAGCTCGGTGTGGCCGACGCGGTGCCAGTGCCCGGCCGCGAACACCTCGGGAGCGGCCGGACGCCGCTCGCCGCGCACCCGCAGCAGGCGGCCGGTGCCGGGCAGCCGGTACGTGCGCGGTGCGCGGGCGTCCGGGGACGGTGTGCCGGACACGGGCTCCGCCACCTCGCGCAGCAGACAGTTGAGGAGCGGCACGGCCGCGTACGCGTCGGCGCGGTCGGCGTCGTCGCCGGCATGAGGGGGGATGAGATCCACGCGATCCACTCGTTCCCTGAAGACCCGTTCGGGAGAAGATGATCAGTATGTACGCCGTCGCGACCTGTCCGTGACGCCCTGTCCGTACCCGAGGAGCACGCCCGTGGACCGTCCCCGACCCGCGGAGACCGAGGTCGCCGACGAGCTGGCCGTCGTACGTCCCGGCCTGCTGTCACGGTACGCGGCCGAGCTGGCGGGTGCCCGGGCGGCCGTGCTGACCCGGCTGTGGCGAGCGCTCGCGTACGAGCCGCTGCCCTGGGTCGCGGGGCGGGAGCCCGGCCGGGAGGGCCTCACCCTGCGCCTGGCCGACGGCCGCCGGCTGCACGGCCCGGCCGCGGACCCGTACGCGACGGACGCGTACGTCGATGTCGTACGACTGGACGGCACGGCGTACGACGATCCGGCGCGGCTGATGACGGACCTGGCCGTGCCGCACGGCGGCGGCTTCGCGGCCGAGCTGGGGCACAGCGTGGCCTCGACGGCGCTGTCACGGGCCGACCGGGCGCCGCTCACGGACGCGTGGCCGGCGACCGACTGGGAGTGGGAGCAGCGAGTCGTGGACGGGCATCCGTACCACCCCAACTGCCGTTCCCGGCCCGGGTTCTCGGTCGCCGAACAGCTGGCGTACGGGCCCGAGCACCGGCCGGTGGTGCGGCTGGGGACGGTCGCGGTGCGCCCGGAGGAGAGCCTGGTGACGGGGGTGTGGCCGGACGAACTGCGGGACGCGGGGCGGCTGTTGCTGCCGGTGCATCCGTGGCAGGCGGCGCACGTGCTGAAGCGGAGCTGCGAGGACGGGTTCGCCGCGCACCCGCTGATGTCCTTGCGGACGCTCGCCGTGCCGGACGGGCCGCACGTCAAGACCGCGCTCAGCGCCCGGCTGACGTCCTCCGTGCGGGACATCTCCGTCTACTCGGTGGGCATGTCGGCGACGCTGTCGGCGTTCGGGGAGTCGCTGGCGGCCCGTTCGGACGGCTTGTTGCACGTCACCCGGACGCTGGGCGCGGCGACGGCCGACTCGCCCGACCTCGCCGCCGTGCTGCGCGAATCGCCGAGCACATACGCGGCGACGGACCGGGGCGAGCGGGTGGTGCCGGTGGCCGCGCTGGCCACCACCGCGCTGCCGTCGTCGCCGTCCTGGCTCGCAGAGTTCACCCGCCTCGCCCTCACCGTCGGCCTGCGTCTGCTGGAGATCGGCGTGGCCCTGGAGGCGCACGGCCAGAACCTGCTGGTCGTCCTCTCCGCCACGGGCGCCCCGCTGCGGCTGGTCTACCGCGACCTCGCCGACATTCGCGTCAGCCCGGCACGGCTCGCCCGGCACGGCGTCCCGGTTCCGGAGCTGACCGGACGGATCGTCACGGACGACGAAACCGCCCTCAGGCGCAAGCTGTTCGGCTCCCTGGTGGCGGGCGCGCTCGCCGGTACGGCGGGTTCGGCGGCGGCGCTGGGGGCGGCGCTGGAGACCGCCGTACGGGATCTGCCGCGCACGCCGGACCTCGTGGCCCTGCTCGAAGAGCCGCTGCCGACCAAGGCGTTGACGCTGATGCGGATGTCGCCGGGAACGCCCGGGGACCAGTGGACCGTGCTGCCCAACCCCCTGCGCTGACCGGTCGTTTTGGATCACGGCCCACCTGATCAATAGGATCCGCCGATGATCAGAACACAACGGCTGGCGGCGGGAGTGTGCGCCCTGCTCGCCACCCTGGCGGCCGGGCTCGCCTTCCCGGCCGCGGCGGAGGCCGGCGAACCCACGAGCGGGGCGAACGCGAAGGTCGACCTCGTCCTCGACGTCAGCGGCTCCATGCGGACCCGGGACATCGACGGCGGCACCCGGATGGCGGCGGCGAAGCAGGCGTTCAACGAGGTCCTCGACGCCACGCCCGAGGACGTGCAGCTCGGCATCCGCACGCTCGGCGCGAACTACGCGGGCAACGACCGGCAGACGGGCTGCAAGGACACCGCACAGCTGTACCCGGTCAGCACGCTGGACCGCACCGAGGCCAAGACGGCGGTGGCGACGCTCTCGCCGACCGGGTGGACGCCGATCGGCCCGGCGCTGCTGAAGGCCGCGAGCGACCTCGCCGACGGGGACGGCTCCAAGCGGATCGTGCTGATCACCGACGGCGAGGACACGTGCGCCCCGCTCGACCCGTGCGAGGTGGCCCGCGAGATAGCCGCCAAGGGCATCGGCATGACCATCGACACGCTCGGCCTGGTCCCGAACACCAAGCTGAACAAGCAGCTCAGCTGTATCGCGGAGGCGACCGGGGGCACGTACACCTCGGTCGAGCACACCGACGAACTCACCGACAAGGTCAACCAGTTGGTGGACCGCGCCGCCGACCCGGTGGTGACGCCGGTGGCGACCGAGGGCGCCACGCAGTGCACGAGCGCGCCGACGCTGAAGTCGGGTCTGTTCACCGACCGCGAGGAGTTCGGGCAGCAGCGCTGGTACAAGGTGGACGTCGACCCGGGCAAGGAGCTGCGCGCCTCGGTCAGCGTGGCGGCGGACCGGGCCGTGAGCCCGTCCTACGGCGTGCTGCTGCGGGCGGTCACGGTGCACGGCCGGGAGATCGTGCGCGGCGAGTCGGCGGGCAACGGCCGCACCGACGTGATCTCGACGGGGCTGCGCTACCCGAAGGCGGAGAGCGACGCGGACGACGCTCCCGCGGAGACGGTGTGCCTTCAGGTGACCAACTCCTTCTCCCCGGCCTCGCGCGTGAAGACCACGCCCGGTATGCCGCTGGAGCTGACGGTGGACGTCGTCGACGGCCCCTCGAAGGCGAGCGACGTGGCGTCGTTCGGTCTCGGGCGCGGCTGGTGGCTGCTGGGTGTGCTGGTGCTGGTCGGTTTCGTCGCCGGTCTGCTGTGGGGCTGGCTGTCGCGCTGGCGGGTCGCGGTCTGGAGGACCAACTGATGCGGATCACACGGATGCTGGGCGCGGCGGCGCTGCTGTTCGGGCTGACGGTCACCCCGGCCGTCGCGGACTCCTCGCCCTCCCCGAGCGCCTCGGGCGACGACTCGGCGCCGACGTCGGCGGGCACGTCGTTCCGTACGGCGGCCGAGGTCGACCAGGGGCAGGAGGCCACCGCGAGCGCCTCCACGGGCGACTACCTGTACTGGTCGTTCCCCGCGGACGCCGGTCAACGGCCCACGGTGCGGGCGACGGTGAAGCTGCCCGCCTCGCACGCGGCCCAGACCTGGCAGGTCGACGTCTACGACGGCCTGCGCCGCCGCCAGTCCTGCCAGTACGGCGCGCAGACCCGCACCGCCGAACAGGGCTCCACGACCGTCGAGTTGGCCTGTGTGCTGCGCACGGTCCGGGCCTGGTCGGAGCCGTGGGCCGACGACCCGCTGCCGGGCACCTACTACATCCGGCTGACGGCCCTGAACCTGACGACGGCCGACCTGGGCCAGCCGGTGAAGGCGTCCGTGCGGGTCGGCTCCAAGGACATCGGCGGCGCGGCGGCGGTGGACGGCTCGCTGGCGCAGCCGCTGGTGCCGGGCATCGCCGTGTCGTCGAAGTCCGGCTCCGAGGACGGTGACACGTCGAAGGCGGCGGTGCTGTCCAGCATCGAGCCCGACGGCGGCTGGACGTCCGGCTGGTGGTCGGACCGCTGGGTGTGGACCGGCATCGGCGCGGTGCTGGCCGCGCTCGCCGGGATCGGCGGCTACGCACTGACCCGCGGATCGGGCCGGCCCACCCGGGTGCCGCCCGCGGCCTGACGGCCCGTCGAGGAGCCCGCCGTACGTCCGGTACGGCGGGCTCTTCTCATGCGTCCCGCGCGGACTGGGCTCTCATGCGTCCCGCAGGGACTTGGCGAGCGTGCCGTCGCCGGTGACCGTGACGCGCCCGTCCCGCACCGCGTCGGCCAGGCTCACCTCCCCGCGCCCGAGGGCGGCACACGTGTGGGCGTCCAGGACGAGCCGCGCGTCCGGCTCACCGGGGGCGGGCCCGTCGCCGTACACCGGGCCGTCCTGGGCGCCGACGAAGAGGTGGAAGTCGCCCTCCTCCAGGCCGACTTCGACGAGTCCTTCGCCCTCCAGCGCCCGCAGCAGGGGCAGCGCGAACCAGTGGGCGCGCAGGGCGTCCGTGGGCCGCCGCTCCCCCAGCTCCTCCTGCCCCCACACGCTGAGCGCCTGCAGCACGGGCAGCAACTCCCGGCCGCGCGGGGTGAGTTCGTAGACGTAGGCGGCGCCGGGCGGCGGCAGCCGGCGCCTGGTCGTCAGCCCGTCGCGCTCCATGTCCTTCAGCCGTGAGGCGAGTACGTCCGTGCTGACGCCGGGCAGGTCCGCGTGCAGGTCGGTGTAGCGGCGGGGTCCGGCCAGCAGCTCCCGGACGATCAGCAGGGTCCAGCGGTCGCCGACGGCATCGAGCGCGCGGGCGGCGGAACAGTACTGGTCGTAGCTTCGGCGTCGTGACATGCGACGCAGTCTAGACATGTCATTGGACTTTCCAAGCACCCACTTGGTAAAACCAAGCACCACCAGATACCGGAGGGACGCATGGAGTTCCGGCAGTCGAACAAGCTCAGCGAGGTCTGTTACGAGATCCGCGGCCCGGTGATCGAGCACGCCAACGCCCTGGAGGAGGCGGGCCACAGCGTGCTGCGCCTGAACACCGGCAACCCCGCGGTGTTCGGCTTCGAGGCGCCGGAGGAGATCCTCCAGGACATGATCCGGATGCTCCCCCAGGCACACGGCTACACCGACTCGCGCGGCATCCTCTCCGCCCGCCGGGCGGTCGCCCAGCGCTACCAGACCCTGGGCCTGGAGGTCGACGTCGACGACGTCTTCCTCGGCAACGGCGTCTCCGAGCTGGTGTCGATGGCCGTGCAGGCGCTGGTCGAGGACGGCGACGAGATCCTCATCCCCGCCCCGGACTTCCCCCTCTGGACGGCGGTCACCACCCTCGCCGGCGGCAAGGCGGTGCACTACCTCTGCGACGAGCAGTCCGACTGGAACCCGGACCTGGCCGACATGGCGTCGAAGATCACGGACCGCACCAAGGCCGTGGTCATCATCAACCCCAACAACCCCACCGGCGCGGTCTACCCCAAGGAGGTCGTCGAGGGCATCCTCGACCTCGCCCGGCGGCACGGCCTGATGGTCTTCGCCGACGAGATCTACGACCAGATCCTCTACGACGACGCCGTCCACCACTCCGCCGCGGCCCTCGCCCCCGACCTCGTCGTCCTGACCTTCTGCGGCCTGTCGAAGACCTACCGGGTGGCCGGCTTCCGCTCGGGCTGGCTGGTGGTGACCGGCCCGAAGCAGCACGCGAAGAACTACCTGGAGGGCCTGACCATGCTGGCCTCCATGCGCCTGTGCGCCAACGCGCCCGCCCAGTACGCCATCCAGGCCGCGCTCGGCGGCCGCCAGTCCATCCGCGACCTGACCACGCCCGGCGGCCGCCTCTACGAACAGCGCGACGTGGCCTGGGAGAAGCTCAACGAGATCCCCGGGGTGTCCTGCGTGAAGCCCAAGGGCGCGCTGTACGCGTTCCCCCGCATCGACCCCAAGGTGCACAAGATCCACGACGACGAGAAGTTCGTCCTGGACCTGCTGCTCCGCGAGAAGATCCAGGTGGTGCAGGGCACGGGCTTCAACTGGCCCGCCCCCGACCACTTCCGCATCCTCACCCTGCCCCACGCCGACGACCTGGAGGCGGCCATCGGCCGGATCGGGCGGTTCCTCAGCGGGTACCGGCAGTAGCGGCACCACGCCCCTGGGCGGGCCGGTTGTCAGACCCGCGTCGTAGCCTTCGAAGCAGGTGGGAGCAGGGGCCCGAGGCCGGGAGGAGGACGCCGTGACACGACCGCCGACCGCCGCGCAGCGGCGTGTCATCGACGCCGCCGATCCCGTCACCGGGCGGCTGCGGGGTACGGAGGCGCAGCTGGCGGCGCTGGTGAAGCGGGGGCTGGCCTTCCGGCACCCGCGGCCGCCGCACGACCACTTCCTGACGCCGGCCGGGCACCGGATACGCGACGCCGAGGAGCCGGCCGCCCCGGCGGAGCCCGAGACCGCCGCGGCTGGGGGTGGGTTCGCCGCGCGGGTCGGTGGCGAGGAGGAGGCGCCGCAGACCGGCCCGGCCCGCGTCCGCGAGGTGCACAGCGCCTGGCAGGGGCTGCTGGAGCTGCGCCGGATGACCAACCGGGACGGCGCCACGGACCGGCCCTGCGACTGGGAGCGCACGCATCTGGTGCAGGCGGCCGCGCTGGCCCTTGAGGCGGCGGGGCACCGTCCGGCCGGGGCGGGCCCGGAGGGCTACCGGGTGCGCGCGACACCGCAGCCGGAGGCGGTCGCCGTCCATGAGCCGGCCGAGGAGGCCCGGCGGGCCTGCGCGGCGACGCTGGAGCGGGCGGGCTGGCAGGTCGGCGAGTACGCGGAGCCGCGCACAGGCAGACGGTATCTCCTGGCCTCCCCGCGCCGCGCGTGATGAGCATGCCAAGATCAGGTGTTCGTCACATCCGGCACGAGAGTCAGTACGCGAAGGGAACGCAGTGAGCGAGCCGTTTTCCGTCCCGGTGACCGTCCGCGGATACGAGACAGACGCCCTGGGCCACCTCAACCAGAGCGTGTACCTGCAGTACGCGGAGCACGCCCGGTGGTCCATCCTCCAGGCCGCCGGGGTGGGCCCCGCCGAACTGCTCGCCAAGGGCGTCGGGCCGGTGGTCCTGCGGACGACCGTCGACTACGTGCGCGAACTGCGCGCGGGCGACGAGGTGTCGGTGTCGTGCGGCTTCGAGTGGGGCGAGGGCAAGACGTTCCAGGTCGCGCAGACCATCACCAAGGCGGACGGCACGGTCTCCGCCGAACTGCGCTCCGTCGGCGGCCTGCTGGACCTGGAGGAGCGCCGGCTGGTCGCCGACCCACGGGGATACTTCCGCGCGCTGACGAACAGGCCGGAGCTGTTCGGCCTCTGATCTACGCAGACCGGGTCCGCACGTGCACATGCCCGTCCCGGGGGAAGGCGGGCGGTGCGGCGGGCAGCAGCCCGGTGAGTTCGTAGCGGCACTTCCGCGCGACCGCGCAGGACGCCGTGTTGTCGGTCTGGTGCACGAGTTCCAGGCGGGCGAGTCCGTCGTCGGCGAACTCGGCGAAGGCCCAGTCCGTCAGCGCCTCCAGGGCCCGCGGCGCGATCCCACGGCCGCGGGCGCGGGCGGCGGTCCAGTAGCCGACCTCCGCCGAGGCGGCGCCGGGGGCGGCGCGTTTGAGGACCACATGGCCGACGGGCGCGCCTTCCTCCACGACGGCGAAGGCGAGCCGCTCGCCCGTCTCCCAGCCGCGCCGCTGCTCCGTCACCCAGCCCGCCGCAGCCCTCTCGTCCTCGACGGCGAAAGTCGTCCAGCGCCGCAGGGCGTCGTCGCCCCGCAGGCCGAGCAGCGCGGGGGCGTCGCCCGCCTCCCAGGGGCGCAGCGCGAGTGCCGGAGCCGAGGGAGTGGCGGGCGCCGTCAGCCGTGCGGTGATCCTCTCCATGCGGGGACCCTACGACGGCCCGCCCGGGGCGCGGGGCGCCAAGGGGCCGAAACGGGGATGCGGCCGGCCGTGTTCACCTGCGATGATCCGCGGTCATGTCCGCACGCCGCGTGAAGCCCAGCCGCTACCTCTCCGTCGACATCGAGGCCGACGGCCCCATCCCGGGGCCGTACTCGATGCTGAGCCTCGGTGCCGCGGTCGCCGGGACGCAGGATGCCGACGGCTTCACCGCCGCCGATCCCGAGGAGTGGACCTTCTACCGCGAACTGCGGCCGATCAGCGAGGAGTTCGTGCCGGAGGCGCTCGCCGTCAGCGGACTCGACCGGGAGCGGCTGAGGACCGAGGGAGCCGAACCGGCCGTCGCCCTCGCCGAGTTCGCCGACTGGGTGCGCGAGGTCTGTGCCGGGGCGCAGCCCGTGATGTGCGGCTACCCGGCCCCGTACGACTGGACGTTCCTGTACTGGTACCTGATCCGGTTCACCGGCGCGAGTCCCTTCGGGCACTCGGGCTGCCTGGACATGAAGACGCTGTACGCGACGAAGGCCGGGCTGCCGCTGCGGGCGGTCGCCAAGGGGACGATGCCCCGGCATCTGCTCTCGCGCCGGCGGCACACGCACCACGCCCTGGACGACGCGATCGAGCAGGCCGAGCTGCTGGCCAACCTCATGAACTGGCCGGGTCCGGCCGGGTCGGCACCGGCAGCTGGTTGAAGGCGTAGTACAGGGCGAGCAGGCCGTGCGCGGCCAGGGTGAGCGGCGCCGAGACGAAGGCGAGACCCACCGTGACCGGGTAGCCGAGGGAGCCGAGGGCGAAGCGGGCCCGGGTGGCACGGGCCGCCTCGACGTCGACGCGGTCGTCGAAGAGGTGCCCGGTGCGCGTCAGATGCCACCACAGGGCCTGGAAGGCGAGCGCCATCGCCACCATGACGAGGCTGTAGACGGCCGCGGCGACGTGCGAGGGCGCGTCCTCGCGCAGGTACCGCGCGAGCATCGCGGTCGGCCAGGGCACCGCGGCCACCACCATCAGCACGAGCAGGTTCAGGAACATCAGCCTGCGGTCGACGCGGGCGACGTAGCTGAACAGCTGATGGTGGTTGATCCACATGATGCCGATCACCAGGAAGCTCACCACGTAGGCGGCGTAGGACGGCCACTGCGCGCCGAGGGCGTGCCACAGGTCGCCGTCCTCACCGACCTCCGGGACCTTGATCTCCAGGATGAGCAGGGTGATGGCGATGGCGAAGACGCCGTCGCTGAAGGCCTCGACGCGGCCGGACTCATTCATGGGGGACAGCGTGCACCATCGCGGGCGCCTCCATCGGGTGGGTCACCTCCTGTGCGTCACGGCCCTTGCCGAGGTGGTTGAAGACCAGGTTCAGCGCCACCGCGGCCACGCAGCCCGTCGAGATGCCCGAGTCCAGTACGATCCGCGCCGTCTCGGGGAAGGCGTGGTAGAACTCCGGCGCGGTGATCGGGATGATGCCGACGGCGAGCGAGACGGCGACGATCAGGACGTTGTTGTCCTTGTCCAGGCCCGCCTTGACCAGGGTCTGGATGCCGCTGGCGGCGACCGACCCGAAGAGGACCACGCCCGCCCCGCCGAGCACCGGGCGCGGTACGACGGCGATGAGCGAGGCGGCCATCGGGCACAGCCCCATCAGGACCAGGAAGCCTCCGCCGGCGGCGACGACGTAGCGGCTGCGGATGCGGGTCATGGCGACCAGGCCGATGTTCTGGGCGAAGGCGCTGCACATGAAGCCGTTGAACAGGGGGCTGAGGGCCGAGCCGAGGGTGTCGGCGCGCAGGCCGGCGGCGATCGTCCGCTCGTCGGCGGGGCGTTCGACGATCTCGCCGAGCGCCAGCATGTCGGCGGTCGACTCGGTCATCGACACCACCATCACCACGCACAGGGACAGGATCGCGGCGAGGTGGAACTGCGGTGCGCCGAAGTGGAACGGCGTCGGGAAGCCGATGACGTCCGCGTCCGCCACCGGGCCGAAGTCCGTGACGCCGAAGGGGATCGCGACCAGGGTGCCCGCGACCATGCCGAGCAGGACGGCGATCTGCTTGACGAAGCCGCGGGTGAAGCGGCGCAGCAGCAGTACGAGCAGGAGGGTCACGGCGGCCAGGGTCAGGTACTTGGCCGAACCGTAGTCCTCGGCACCGGGGTTGGGTCCCTGTGCCCAGCCGAAGGCGACCGGCAGCAGGGAGACGCCTATCAGCGTGATGACGGTGCCGGTGACGACGGGAGGGAAGAAGCGGACCGCCTTGCAGAAGACGGGGGCGGCCAGGAATCCGAGGAGTCCGGCGACGATCACCGCGCCGTAGATGATGGGCAGGGCGTCGGTCTTGTCCTTGGTGGAGGCGACGACCGCCGTCATGGGGGCCACCCCGGCGAAGGTGACGCCGTTGACGAAGGGCAGCCGGGCGCCGATCTTCCACACGCCCAGGGTCTGCAGGAAGGTGGCGAGGCCGGCGGTGAACAGGCAGGCGCCGGTGAGGAAGGTGAGGTCGGTGGCGGAGAGGCCGATGGCCGCGCCGACGATCAGGGGCGGGGCGACGACTCCCGCGTACATGGCGGCCACATGCTGCAGACCGGTGGTCGCCATCTTCAGGGCGGGGAGTTTCTCGTCGACGGGGTGGGTCCCCTCGACAGGGCAGGTGGCGGACACGGGCGGCTCCTCCGGGCGGGTAACACGTCGGCTCCGACGTGGGTTTCATGGAGGTGGTGCGCGGTCGTGCGGGACCGGGTGACGGTGACCGTTCCGGGGCGCACGCGTCCACGCGCGCCCCGGAGCCGGCCGCCGCGGACCCGCTGGGTCCACGGCCACCGGCCGAGGGCCGTCCCCCTCGACCGGAGATCTTCGGCTGGTTCGGCCCGGCCTTTCGGCCGGCTCAGCCCTGCGCGGCGATCCGCGCCAGGCGCTGGGCCTGCTCGCGGGTGGAGCGGGCGATCGCGTCCTCGTCGACGTGCAGCAGGCGGCCGTCCTCGACGATCTGCCGGCCGCCCACGAAGGAGGCGGTCACGGGGGCCGCCGCGCCGAAGACCAGCGCGGTGACCGGGTCGGCGATGGAGGCGTGGGCGAGGGTGTCCATCCGCCACAGCACCAGGTCCGCCAGCTTGCCGGGTTCCAGCGAGCCGGTCTCCGTCGCCCGGCCCAGTACCTGGGCGCCGCCGTAGGTGCCGAGGCGCAGGGCCTGGCGGGCGTTGAGCGCGGCCTCGCGGTGGGCGCCGAGGCGGTTGATGAGCAGGGCGTTGCGCAGTTCGGTGTGCAGCTCGCCGGACTCGTTGGAGGCGGTGCCGTCGACGCCGAGACCGACCGGGACGCCGGCCGCCAGCATGTCCGGGACGCGGGCGATGCCGGCCGCGAGACGGGCGTTGGAGGAGGGACAGTGGGCGACACCGGTCCTGGTGCGGGCGAAGGCGGCGATGTCGGAGTCGTTCATGTGGACGCAGTGCGCCATCCACACGTCCTCGCCGAGCCAGCCGGTGGACTCGAAGTAGTCGGTCGGGCCCATGCCGAACAGCTCGTGGCAGAACTTCTCCTCCTCGACCGTCTCCGAGCCGTGGGTGTGCAGCCGCACCCCGAGCCGGCGGGCCAACTCGGCTCCCTCACGCAGGAGTTCGGTGGAGACGGAGAAGGGCGAGCAGGGGGCCACCGCCACCTGGGTCATCGCGTCGAAGGAGGAGTCGTGGTGCTCCTTGACGGTGGCCTCGGTGGCGGCCAGGGCGCCTTCGAGGGTCTCGACGGCGAAGTCCGGGGGCAGGCCGCCGTCCTTCTCGCTGCGGTCCATGGAGCCGCGGGCGAGGGTGAAGCGGACGCCCGTCTCGCGGGCGGCGCGGATGATGGCGCCGGACAGGTCGCCGGAGCCCCTGGGGAAGACGTAGTGGTGGTCCATGGCGGTGGTGACGCCGCCGCGGGCCATCATCGCGAGCGAGCCCTGGGCGGCCGAGTAGCACATCTCCTCGTCGATGCGCGCCCACGTCGGGTAGAGGGCGACGAGCCAGTCGAAGAGGTTGTGGTCGGTGGCCAGGCCCCGGGTGATCCACTGGTAGAAGTGGTGGTGGGTGTTGACCAGCCCGGGGGTGACCAGGTGCCCGGTGGCGTCGATACGGCGTACGACGTTCTCGAGGCCCTCGGGGGCCCTGCCCGCGCCGAGCGTCTCGACGCGGTTGCCGGCGATGACGACGTGACCGCTCGCGTACTCGGTGTCGTGCGCGTCGACGGTCGCGATCGCACAGTTCTCGATGACGATGCGCCGGTCTGCTGCCATGGTTCGTCCTTTGCGCTTCGGTGGAGAGGGCACGGCAGGACCCCGGGGTATTTGAGTGCCGCGGCCGGTTCGAGGACCTCACCGGCCGCGGGTGCCGCATGGTGCAGTTCTTACAGGTTCGTCAGGTCCACGGGGATCTTCGGCTCGCAGCCGTCCCGCAGGACGGTCGCCTCGATCAGCCCGTAGGGGCGGTCGGCGGCGAAGTAGACCTCGTTGTCGTTCTTCAGCCCGAAGGGCTCCAGGTCGACGAGGAAGTGGTGCTTGTTCGGCAGCGAGAAGCGGACCTCGTCGATCTCGCCGCGGTGGTTGATGATCCGCGAGCCCATCTGGTACAGCGTCTGCTGCAGCGACAGGGAGTAGGTCTCGGCGAAGGCCTGGAGCATGTGCTTCCTGGTCTGCTCGTAGGACTTCTCCCAGTGGGGCATCTTCTGCTCGTCGTCGGTCCAGTTGAACCGCCAGCGCGCCGAGACCGAGGTGGCCAGGATGCGGTCGTAGGCCTCCTGGAGCGTCGTGTACTTGTCCTTGACGTAGCCCCAGAACTCGGAGTTGGTCGAGTTCATCACCGTCAGGTCCTTCAGCCCGGATATGACCTCCCACGACGAGCCGTCGTAGGTGATCTGCGTGACCCGCGTCTCCTGGCCCTTCCTGACGAAGGAGTGCTTGACCTCGTCGGCGCCGATGAACTGCGAGTTGGCGTCGGAGGCCTCGATGCGCTCCCAGGCGTACTCCTCGATGCGGATGCGGGCGCGGTGGATGGGCGCCTGCGAGGTGACGAAGTGCCGG
The DNA here is from genome assembly GCF_023516615.1 of Streptomyces panaciradicis. GTDB lineage: Bacteria > Actinomycetota > Actinomycetes > Streptomycetales > Streptomycetaceae > Streptomyces > Streptomyces panaciradicis. Next base: position 16,439 of record NZ_JAMGBF010000130.1, on the reverse strand, counting down.
GCGAGGTGGATGCCGAACTGCTCGGCGGACTCGATGCCGTGCTCCTTGGCGAACGCGAACACCGTGTTCTTGGTGGTGTCGGTCGGCAGGACGTTGGCGTTGGAACCGGAGTAGTGGACCTCCTCCATGTCGCCGGAGAGGGCGACGGAGACGTTGAGGTCCTTGATGTGGTGGGTGGCGCCCTCCCGCGTGATCTTCACGACTCGGTTCTCGGCCTTGCCGTACTGGTTCTGTCCCAGCATCACAGGGCGGGCAGGGCGGGAATTGACGGTCATTTAGCTAGCTCCCTCGGTAAACGGAGTAGCCGAACGGGTTGAGCAGCAGCGGTACGTGGTAGTGCTCGCCCGGCACGACGGCGAACGTGATCGCCACCTCCGGGAAGAACACGCCGGCTCCGCTGTCCCGATTCGCGGGGGCGTCCTGCTGCGCATCGGCTTGCTTCTTCTCGAAGTACGGCTCCACGGCGAAGTCGAGCCGTACGTGGGTGGTCCCCTCCGGCAGCGCCGGCAGGTCCTTGCACCGGCCGTCCGCGTCGGTCGCCGAGCCGCCGAGGTCCCGCCATTCCGCCTCGCGCCCGCCGCGGGCGCTGAGCCGGACGGCGACCGCCTCGGCGGGGCGGCCGGCGCTGGTGTCCAGGATGTGGGTGGACACGGAAGCGGTGGTGCTGGTGCTCATGGGTCAGGCGTCCTCTTCGACGAGTCGTGCCAGTCGGATGCGGTTGATCTTGCCGAGTTCGGTACGGACGATCTCCCGTTCCCGCTCGGGCGGGTTGCCGAGCCGCTCCTCGACCGCGTCGCGCATCTGCTCGGCGGTGCGGCCGGTGGCGCAGATCAGGAAGACGTGGCCGAACTTCTCCTGGTAGGCCAGGTTCAGTTCGAGCATCCGCTCCCGGAGTTCCCCGGATGCACCGGCCATGCCGCGCTGTTCCCGGGCGGAGGTCGGATCGCCCGGCCGGGGACGGCCGATGGGCGGGTGGCCGGCCATGGCCTCCTCCAGGTCGGCTGCGGTCAGCTCGGCCATGGCGGCGTCGCCGGCGGCGTACAGGTCCTCGGTGGTGGCGTAGGGGCGGGCGGCCAGCACCCGCTTCGCCCAGGCGGTGGAGGCACACACCTCGTGGAGGGCGGCGTGGGCCGCGGGCTCCTGAAGCGCGTTGAACCGGGCCAGGCCCGGGGGCTGGGAAGTCGACGTCACGGGAGCCTCCGTGGCCGCGAAGGGCCTTCGTGCTGAACGGGCTGCGGAACAGCTAACGCCTTGCGGCGACAAGCCGTCAACACTTTGTTGAAAATTCGGGGTGACAAACCCGTGAAGCGGTCCCGGGGCCGAGCCGGGCGGCGGTGGGCGCCGAGCCGGGCGGGACTCAGCCCTCCTTGTCGCGGTTCAGGTAGTTGTAGACCGTGAACCGGCTGACGCCGAGCGCGCCCGCCACGGTCTCCACGCCGTGCCGCACGGAGAAGGCGCCGCGCGCCTCCAGTATCCGGACGACCTCCTGCTTGGCCTTGCGGTCCAGGTCGGCCAGCGGCTTGCCCTGCTTGCGCTCCATGGCGGCCAGGATGTGGTCGAGGGAGTCGGCGAGCTGGGGCAGGCGTACGGCGACCACGTCGGCGCCCTCCCAGGCGAGGACGACGTCGTCGGGGCCGGCCTCGTCGGGCGGCAGCATCTCCCCGCCCATGGCGTCGACCAGCGGCTTCACGGCCGTGATGAACGGCTCGTCCCCGGTGCCGGTCACTCCCCGCCCTCCCCGATCACGTTGAGCTGGAGGGTGACACGGGTGGCGCCGGCCTCCAGGCTCTTGCGCAGCAGGGCGTCCACGGCCGTCAGGACCGCGTCGGCGCCGCCTTCCGCCGTGTTGCCGAAGGGGCCGACGTCCACCGCGTCCAGCTCGGCGGCCTCGACGACCTGGCGGGCGACGACCGCGTGCGCCGGGGCCTCGTCGAGGTCGAAGGGCTCGGTCGTGAACTCCACTCTCAATCGCACGCGCTCAACCTAACGCGCCGCACGGCCTTTGGGGCAGCCCTCTCGGTCACGGCCGCCCCTTGCGCAGAAAGGCCCGCAGCCTGCGCTCCGGCCAGGTGTTGATGACGTCGTCGGCGGTCAGCCAGCCGCGCTGGGCGGTGCCGATGCCGTAGCGCATGTTGTCCAGGTGCGGCACGGCGTGGGCGTCGCTGTCCACGGCGAACCGCACGCCGTACCGCCTGGCCCGCAGGATGTCCTCGTCGCGCAGGTCGAGACGGTCCGGGTGGGCGTTGATCTCCAGGGCCGTGCCGGTGCGGGCGCAGGCGGCGAAGACCGCGTCGAGGTCGGCGTCGATGCCGGGCCGCCTGCCGATGAGGCGGGTGGTGGGGTGGCCGATGACGTTGACGTACGGGTTCTCGCAGGCGCGCACGAGCCGCCGGGTCAGGGCGTCGGGGTCCTGGTGGAAGTGCGAGTGGACGGAGGCCACGCACAGGTCGAAGCCGGCCAGGAATTCGGCGGGCCAGTCCACCTCGCCGTCCGGCCCGATGTTGAGCTCCGCGCCGTGCAGCAGCCGCAGCCCGCCGCGCCGCCCCGAGGTCGTGAGAGTGCCGTCGAGCGCGCGGACCCGCTCGCGCTGGGCCAGCATCCGCTCGTCGGTCATGCGCTGCATGGCCATGTCGGGGCCGTGGTCGGTGATCGCGTAGTAGGCGTAGCCGCGCGCGGCGGCCGCCTCGGCCATCTCCTGGAGCGGGGCGAGTCCGTCGGTGAGGTCGGTGTGGCTGTGCAGGTCGCCGCGGAGGTCGGCCTCGGCGACGAGGTCGGGCAGTTCGCCCCGCAGCCCGGCCTCGATCTCGCCGCGGTCCTCGCGCAGGGTCGGCGGGATCCACGGCAGTCCGAGCCGGGCGTACACCTCCTCCTCGGTCTCGGAGACGATCCTCTCGCCGGTCTCGACGTCGAACAGCCCGTACTCGGAGAGCTTGAGCCCCTGGTGCACGGCCCGCTCGCGGGTGCGGATGTTGTGGGCCTTGGAGCCGGTGAAGTACTGCAGGGCGGCGCCCCAGGAGTCCGGCGGCACGACGCGCAGGTCGACGTCGAGCCCCCGGTCGGTGCGCACGGACGTCTTCTTCTCGCCCGTGCCGATGACCTCGGTGACGTACGGCAGCGCGGTGAACGCGCGCATGATCGGCGCGGGTGCCGTGGAGGCGGCCAGGACGTCGATGTCGCCGATGGTCTCCCGGTACCGGCGCAGCGATCCGGCGTGGGCGCAGCGCAGGCAGCCGTCCAGGGCGGACAGCGCGGCCACGATGTCGTCGGCGAGGCCCATGGCGACGTCGAGCCGGACGCGCCCGCCGGCGGAGCGCAGGAGCTCGATGCCGTGCAGGATGTTCTCCTCGGTCCTGGGCCCGAAGCCCTTGAGGTCGCGCAGCCGCTCGCGGTGGATGGCGTCGGCCAGTTCGTCGACCGAGGAGATCCCCAGCTCCTGGTACACGGCCATGGCCTTCTTCGGGCCGAGCGTGGGGATGGCGGTCAGCCGCCGGACCCCGGCGGGGATCTTCGCCCGCAGTTCCTCGAGGGCCGTGACGCTGCCGTGGTCGACGTACTCCCGCACCTTCAGGGCGATGGACTTGCCGACGTTCGGGATCTGCTGCAGGCCCTTGAGGTCGAGGCCGGCGACGTCGGCGTGGTGGCCGCCGACGGCCCGCGCGGCCTTCTCGTAGACGCGTGCCCTGAACGCGTCTCCGCCGGTGATCGAGATGAGGTCGGCGTACTCCTGGAGCAGCGCGGCGACCTCGTCGTTGGACCGGGCCACATCCCCAGAGTACTTGACAGCCCTCCCCCGCCACAGGCAATCTTCCGTTAAGCAGAAACCAACTTCCGCAATACGGAATCACTCGCCACGGAAGGGAGCGCCGACCCGCATGGGATTCGCAGAGCAGCGCTTCAACGTCAACCTGTCGATCCTCTTCACGGAACTCCCGCTCCTGGAGCGCCCCGCGGCCGCCGCCGCGGCCGGCTTCACCGCGGTCGAGCTGTGGTGGCCCTGGGTCGACTCCCCCACCCCCGAGCAGTCCGAGCTCGACGCCCTGAAAGGGGCGATCGAGGACGCGGGCGTCCGGCTCACGGGCCTGAACTTCTACGCCGGTCAGCTGCCGGGGCCCGACCGCGGCGCCCTGTCGGTCCCGGGCGAGGAGTCCGAGCGGTTCCGCGCCAACATCGACGTGGCCGCCTCCTTCGCCGCCTCCCTGGGCTGCCGGGCCCTGAACGCCCTGTACGGCAACCGCGTCGACGGCGTCGACCCGGCCGAGCAGGACGCGCTGGCCCTGGAGAACCTGGTGCTCGCGGCCCGCGCGGCCGACCGGATCGGCGCGATCCTGCTGATCGAGGCCCTCAACAAGCCGGAATCGCCGCTGTATCCGCTGGTGAGCGCCCCGGCCGCGATCGGCGTCGTCGACAAGGTCAACGCGGCGACCGGGATCGGCAACGCGAAGTTCCTCATGGACCTCTACCACCTGTCCATGAACGGCGAGGACCTGCCGGCGGTGATCGAGCGGTACGCCGCGCGGACCGGCCATGTGCAGATCGCCGACAACCCGGGCCGCGGCGCCCCGGGCACGGGCTCACTGCCCCTCGAGGACCTCCTCGACCGACTGAAGAAGGCGGGCTACGACGGCTGGATCGGCCTCGAGTACAAGCCGGGCGACCGCCCGAGCGCCGAGGCCTTCGACTGGCTGCCCCGCTGACCCCCGCACCGAAAGGCAGTTCCTCATGAGCGACACGCTTCCCAAGATCGCCTGGATAGGCCTCGGCATCATGGGCTCCCCCATGTCCGAGAACCTGATCAAGGCGGGTTACGACGTCACCGGCTTCACGCTGGAGCAGGACAAGCTGGACCGGCTGGCCGCGGCCGGCGGCACCGCCGCCGGCTCGATCGCCGAGGCCGTCCGCGACGCCGACGTGATCATCACGATGGTCCCCGCGTCACCGCAGGTCGAGGCCATCGCCTACGGCCCCGACGGCATCCTGGACAACGCCCGCTCCGGCGCGCTGCTGATCGACATGTCGTCCATCACCCCGCAGACCTCCGTGGACCTCGCCAAGGCCGCAGCAGGCAAGGGGGTCCGGGTGCTGGACGCCCCCGTGTCCGGCGGCGAGGCCGGCGCCGTGGAGGCAGTGCTGTCCATCATGGTCGGCGGCGAGCAGGCCGACTTCGACCAGGCGAGGCCGATCTTCGAGGCGCTCGGCAAGACCATCGTGCTGTGCGGTCCGCACGGCTCGGGCCAGACCGTGAAGGCGGCCAACCAGCTGATCGTCGCCGTGAACATCCAGGCGTGCGCCGAGGCCGTCGTCTTCCTGGAGAAGTCCGGCGTGGACCTCGAGGCCGCGCTGAACGTCCTCAACGGGGGCCTGGCGGGCTCGACCGTGCTGACGCGCAAGAAGGACAACTTCCTCCGGCGCGACTTCAAGCCCGGTTTCCGTATCGACCTGCACCACAAGGACATGGGCATCGTCACCGACGCCGCCCGCACCGTCGGCGCCGCCCTGCCCGTCGGCGCCGTGGTCGCCCAGCTCGTCGCTGCCCTGCGCGCGCAGGGCGACGGCGGGCTGGACCACTCGGCGCTGCTGCGGGCCGTCGAGCGGCTCTCCGGCGCCCAGGTCTGAGGACGGGCCACCGAAGCTTCCGGGCGGCGCCACCGCCGACATCTGTCCTGTCGCGCCCAGGCGGGGGCGCCGCCCGGAAACCACTTCAACAAACTGTTGACGCTCCAGTCGTCCACTCCTAGGCTCCACGAAGCGGAAACACACTTCCGCTGCCACCCGCATGGAAGGTCCAGATGTCGCAGCGCGTGCTCACCACCGAGTCCGGCGCCCCGGTCGCCGACAACCAGAACTCCGCCTCCGCAGGCGTCGGCGGCCCGCTCCTCCTCCAGGACCAGCACCTGCTGGAGAAGCTGGCGCGCTTCAACCGCGAGCGCATCCCGGTGGGGGCACCTCCCACGCCCTTAAGGCAGTGGGGGAGGGTGGTGCACGCCCGCGGCTCGGGCGCGTACGGCCACTTCGAAGTGACCGACGACGTCACGGACTTCACCCACGCCGACTTCCTCTCCGCGGTCGGCAAGCGCACCGAGGTGTTCCTGCGCTTCTCCACCGTGGCCGACTCCCTCGGCGGCGCGGACGCCGTCCGCGACCCGCGCGGCTTCGCCGTGAAGTTCTACACCGAGGAGGGCAATTACGACCTCGTCGGCAACAACACCCCGGTGTTCTTCATCAAGGACCCGATCAAGTTCCCCGACTTCATCCACTCGCAGAAGCGCGACCCCTTCACGGGCCGTCAGGAGCCGGACAACGTCTGGGACTTCTGGGCGCACTCCCCCGAGGCCACGCACCAGGTGACCTGGCTGATGGGCGACCGCGGCATCCCGGCGTCGTACCGCCACATGAACGGCTACGGCTCGCACACCTACCAGTGGACGAACGCCGAGGGAGAGGTCTTCTTCGTCAAGTACCACTTCAAGACCAACCAGGGCATCCGCTGCCTGAGCAGCGAGCAGGCCGCCGAACTCGCGGGCCGGGACCCGAACTCCCACCAGACGGACCTGCTCCAGGCCATCGAGCGGGGCGTCAACCCGTCCTGGACGCTGTACGTGCAGGTGATGACGGCGGCGGAGGCGGCGGACTACCGCTTCAACCCGTTCGACCTGACCAAGGTGTGGCCGCACGCCGACCACCCGCTGCGGCGCGTGGGCCGGCTGGTCCTCGACCGCAACCCGGACAACGTCTTCGCCGAGGTCGAGCAGGCCGCGTTCTCCCCGAACAACTTCGTGCCGGGCATCGGGCCCTCGCCCGACAAGATGCTCCAGGGCCGCCTGTTCGCCTACGCGGACGCCCACCGCTACCGCCTGGGCGTCAACCACACCCAGCTGGCCGTGAACGCCCCGCGGGCGACCACGGCGGACAACTACGGCCGCGACGGCCTGATGGCGTCCAACTCCCAGGGCCGGTACGCCAAGAACTACGAGCCGAACTCCTACGGCGGACCCGTCGAGACCGGCCGCCCGCTGTCCGCCCCGCTCGCGGTGACCGGCTGGACCGGCACCCACGAGGCCGCGCGGCACACCAAGGACGACGACTTCTCCCAGGCGGGCGAGCTGTACCGCCTGATGTCCGAGGACGAGAGGTCGCGCCTGGTCGCGAACATCGCCGGCGGCCTGTCCAAGGTCTCCCGCGACGACGTGATCGAGAAGAACCTGGCCCACTTCCACGCCGCCGACCCCGAGTACGGCAGGCGTGTGGAGGAGGCGGTCCACGCCCTGCGCGAGGACTGAGCCACAGACGGCCCGCGGCGGCCGGACGGCCCGGATGAGGGGTGGCCGGACGGACGTCCGCGGGCAGGCCGGAGACCGCGGCGGCGTGCGAGCCAGTGCGGTGGTGAAGGTCCGGGCCCTCCTCCTTCGACCTGAGGGGAGGAGCGCCCGGCGCCGTCGCAGCCGCCGCGGTCCCTGCCATCCCTGCCGTACGACCACGGACCCCGTCCGGCGGCGCGAACGTCCTGTCGCGCCCAGCCTCGCGCCGCCGGACGGCACCACCACCGAAGAGCGCCGGATGCGGACACCCCCGCGTCCGGCGCTCTTCCGCGTCCACGGGGTGCGCGTCCGGCCGCCGCGCAGGAGCCTGAAGGCATGGCACATCAGAGGGAACATCCACACGTGGTGGTGCATCCGCCGGCCCTCGACGGGTCCCGGCGGGTCACCGAGGGCGACGCGACGCTGGGCATCGCCACGCACGCGGACGACGTGGGCGAGATCCTGCGGCTGGCCGACCTGTACGTCACGGACGTCGAGGGCAGCGATCTCATCGAGTGGCAGGGCGGCGGACCGGACGACTGGCCGGGGCTCTCGGAGCACCACGAGGGGGCGTGAGGCGCGCTACGCGCGTACGCGCCGGACGTAGGACGTCTACGCAAACCTCAAATTCAGCTCTGAACACGGTTCAAGGGGCTTCAACTGCCCCCGCCCTTGGGCACATTCTCGTCACACGGGGCCCGCCGGCACGGGGGCGGCGGGCACCGGTACGGGGGAAAAACGGGGGACGGCACGGGGGAATCGGGGGACGGTTCGCAGGAACCGGGCACGCGGAAGGGCGGTCCAGCCGGTCGGCTGGACCGCCCTTCGGGCGTCGGGCCCCGCGCGCCGCGGGACTCAGACCTTCAGCGTCCGGATCGAGGTCGGAGCGTGTCCCGGCTCGGTCGCGAGCTCCTCGAACTCCACGACGTTGCCGATGTCGTTGGTCGTCGACATGGAGATGTTGGTGACGCGCTCCAGGATCGCCTCGACGACCACCGGGACCCGGTACTCCTGCGCCAGCTTCTTCGCCTGCTCGAAGGCCGCGCCCAGCTCGGCCGGGTCGGTGACGCGGATCGCCTTGCAGCCCAGGCCCTCGGCGACCTTGACGTGGTCGACGCCGTAGACGCCGAGCTCGGGCGAGTTGACGTTCTCGAACTCCAGCTTCACCTGGAAGTCGATGTCGAACGCCCGCTGCGCCTGGCGGATCAGGCCCAGATACGCGTTGTTGACCAGGACGTGGACGTAGGGGATCTTGTGCTGCGCGCCGACGGCCAGCTCCTCGATCATGAACTGGAAGTCGTAGTCGCCGGAGAGCGCGACGACCTGCGCCTCCGGGTCGGCCTTGGCGACGCCCAGCGCGGCCGGGATCGTCCAGCCGAGGGGGCCCGCCTGGCCGCAGTTGATCCAGTGGCGGGGCCGGTAGACGTGCAGCATCTGGGCGCCCGCGATCTGCGAGAGGCCGATGGTGGAGACGTACCGGGTCTCCGGCCCGAAGGCCTTGTTCATCTCCTCGTAGACCCGCTGCGGCTTGATCGGAATGTCGTCGAAGTGCGTACGGCGCTGGAGCGTCGCCTTCTTCTCCTGGGCCGAGGCGGCCCACGCCGAGCGGTCAGGGAGCCTGCCCTCCGCCTTCAACTCCCGTGCCACCTCTACGAACAGCTCCAGCGCGGCCTTCGCGTCGGAGGCGATGCCGTAGTCGGGGGCGAAGATCCTGCCGATCTGGGTGGGCTCGACGTCGACGTGGACGAAGCTCCGGCCGGCCGTGTAGACGTCCAGCCTGCCGGTGTGGCGGTTGGCCCAGCGGTTGCCGATGCCGAGGACGAAGTCGGACTCCAGGAAGGTCGCGTTGCCGTAGCGGTGCGAGGTCTGCAGGCCCACCATGCCGGCGTTCAGCTCGTGGTCGTCGGGCAGCACGCCCCAGCCCATCAGGGTCGGGACGACCGGAACGCCCGTCAACTCGGCGAACTCGACGAGCAGTTCGCAGGCGTCCGCGTTGATGACACCGCCGCCGGCGACGATCAGGGGGCGCTCGGAGGCGTTCAGCAGCCCGATCGCCTTCTCGATCTGGGCGCGGGAGGCGAGGGGCCGGTAGACCGGGAGCGGCTGGTACGTCTCCGGGTCGAACTCGATCTCCGTCAGCTGGACGTCGATGGGCAGGTCGATCAGGACCGGGCCGGGGCGGCCGGAGCGCATCAGGTGGAAGGCCTGCTGGAAGACGCCGGGGACCTGCGCGGCCTCCAGGACGGTCACCGCCATCTTGGTGACGGGCTTGGCGATGGAGGCGATGTCGACGGCCTGGAAGTCCTCCTTGTGGATCACGGCGGTCGGCGCCTGGCCGGTGATGCACAGGATCGGGACGGAGTCGCCGATCGCCGAGTACAGGCCGGTGATCATGTCGGTGCCGGCGGGGCCCGAGGTGCCGATGCAGACGCCGATGTTGCCGGGGCGGGTCCTGGTGTACCCCTCGGCCATGTGCGAGGCGCCCTCGACGTGCCGGGCGAGGGTGTGGTGGATGCCGCCGGAGGCCCTGAGCGCCGCGTAGAAGGGGTTGATCGCCGCTCCGGGCACCCCGAACGCGTCGGTGACGCCCTCACGCCTGAGGATCTCAACTGCCGCGCGGGCAGCGGTCATACGTGCCATCGAGTACTCCTGCCTCGGCTGTCGGAATGAGCACTCCCGTCGCGCCCCGCGGTGAGTACTTCCGTATAGTGGAAATTAACTTCTACTATCTGGAAGCAATGTAGGTGGGTGAGGGAAGGCAGTCAAGGGACGGACAAACGGGGGTGCCCGGGAGGACGATGTGAGGCATGACCGGGAGACTCTCGGTGTGCTGCCCGGCCTGCCGGCGCGAGCACCTCTACACGGCGCCGGCGTTCCCCTGCGTGTGCGGGGCGACGGTCACTCCGGAGCTGGACCGGCACGGAACGGCGACGGCCGTGACCCACGCCGTGAGCGCGGAGGACTGGATGAGCCTGCGGTGCGCGGTCTGCGGCCGCCGGGACGAGTGGCCGTACCCGGAACTGGGCTGCGCGTGCGGGACCGTGCTACGGGTGCCGGTGACCGGCAGGAGCGCCGCGCCGCCCGCCGCGGCGGGGGCCGGTGACCCGGAAGAGGCGGGCCCGCGACAGCGGCGGCCCCGCCTCCCGCCCGTCGAGATCCGCACGGCGCGGGACGCGGTGACGGCGGCCGCCCTGTACCTGCGCCGGCTCGGCTACCGGGACCTCCGCCGCGCAGACCAGCGGCCGCCGTCGGGCGTCGGCCTCGCCGCCCGCGGGCTGCTGGCCCAGGTCGACCCGACCGTGCGCCCGGCCTCGCTGCGGGACGTGGAGTGCCTGTGGCTGACGGCCATGACGGAGTCGGCGGGCTGCGTCTACTTCTCCCTGGCCGGGTACGCGGGCGACGCCCGCGCCCGCGCCGACGACCTGGGCGTCCCCCTGTTCGTCCTCGACCTCACCGGGACGGCGCAGCCGGTCAACAGCGTGGCGGACGAACTGGACGGGGGCGCTCCGCCGGGGGGAGCGTAAGGGACTGCGGTCGGTGGGGAACCGCGGGACCGTGGGAGCCGGTCGCGCAGTTCCCCGCGCCCCGTTCGGGGCGCTTCAGTCGGCCGCGTACGTTTCCCGGAGCTCGATCTTGCGGACCTTGCCCGAGACCGTCATCGGGAAGGAGTCCAGGATCTGGAGCCTGCTGGGGATCTTGTAGTGGGCGAGTCTCCCCTCGCAGAAGGCGCGCAGGTCCTCCAGGGTGAGCGGGTCGGCCGCGTCCTTGGGGATGACGCAGGCCAGGACCTCCTCGCCGTACTTCTCGTGCGGGACGCCGACGACCTGGACGTCCTGGATCTTGGGGTGGCCGTAGAGGAACTCCTCGATCTCGCGCGGGTAGATGTTCTCCCCGCCCCGGATGATCATGTCCTTGATGCGGCCGACGATCTCGACGTACCCGTCCTCGCGCATCACCGCCAGGTCGCCGGTGTGCATCCAGCGGCCGGGGTCGACGGCCTCGGCGGTCTTCTCGGGCTCGTTCCAGTAGCCGAGCATCACGCTGTAGCCGCGGGTGCACAGCTCGCCCGCACTGCCCCGGGGCCGGGTGATCCCGGTGGCCGGGTCGACGACCTTCACCTCCAGGTGCGGCAGGACGCGGCCGACGGTGCCCGTGCGGTGCTCCAGGTCGTCCTCGCGCCGGGTCTGGGTGGAGACGGGCGAGGTCTCCGTCATGCCGTAGCAGATCGACACCTCCGCCATGTTCATCTCGGTGACCACCCGCTTCATCACCTCCACCGGGCAGGGCGAGCCCGCCATGATCCCGGTGCGCAGCGAGGAGAGGTCGTAGGAGGCGAAGTCGGGGAGGTTCAACTCGGCGATGAACATGGTCGGGACGCCGTACAGCGAGGTGCAGCGCTCGCGCTGGACGGCCTCCAGCGTGGCCTTCGGGTCGAAGGACGGGGCCGGGATCACCATGCAGGCGCCGTGCGAGGTGGCGGCGAGGTTGCCCATGACCATGCCGAAGCAGTGGTAGAAGGGCACCGGGATGCACACCCGGTCCTGCTCGCTGTAGGAGATCATCTCCCCCACGAAGTACCCGTTGTTGAGGATGTTGTGGTGGGAGAGGGTGGCCCCCTTGGGGAAGCCCGTCGTGCCCGAGGTGTACTGGATGTTGATGGGCTCGTCGCAGGACAGCTCCGGATACGGCACCGGTGCCTGGGGCGCGCGGGCGAGCAGCGCCTCCCAGCCCGGGTCGCCGATGAAGACGGCCTCCCGCAACTCCGGGCAGCGGCCGCGCACTTCGCCGACCATCGCCCGGTAGTCGCTGCTCTTGTGGCTGAGGGAGGCGAAGAGCAGCGAGATGCCGGCCTGCTTGAGGACGTACTCCACCTCGTGGGTGCGGTAGGCCGGGTTGATGTTCACCATGATCGCGCCGATGCGGGCGGTGGCGTACTGCACCAGCACCCACTCGGGGCAGTTGACCGCCCAGATCCCGACCCGGTCGCCCTTGGCGACCCCGCTCGCGAGCAGCGCCTGCGCCAGCCGGTCGACGTCGGCGGCGAACTCCGCGTAGGTCCAGCGCCGCCCGGAGGGCACGTCGACGAGGGCCTCGCGCTCCGGCCAGGCGGCGACGGCGCGGTCGAGGTTGGCGCCGATGGTGTCGCCGAGCAGCGTGGTGGTGCTCGTGCCGTGGCTGTACGACGGCTGCGTCACCGGAAGTCCTCCTCGCGGTACTCGGCCGTCGAGCCGGCGGCGGTGGCCTCGCGCAGTTCGATGCGGCGGATCTTGCCGGAGACGGTCTTGGGCAGCGGCGCGAACTCCAGGCGGCGGATGCGCTTGTACGGCGCCAGGACCTCCCGGGAGTGCTCGAAGAGCACCTTGGCGGTGTCGGGCCCGGGCTGCCAGCCCTCGGCGAGCACGACGTACGCCTTGGGCACGGCGAGGCGCACCTCGTCCGGGGCGGGCACGACGGCCGCCTCGGCGACCGCCTCGTGCTCCAGCAGGGCGCTCTCCAGCTCGAAGGGGCTGATCTTGTAGTCGGAGGCCTTGAAGACGTCGTCGGCGCGGCCGACGTAGGTGATGTAGCCGTCCTCGTCGCGGGAGCCGATGTCGCCGGTGCGGTAGTAGCCGCCGGCCATCGCCTCCGCCGTACGGTCCGGGTCTCCGTGGTAGCCGGTCATCAGGCCGACGGGCCGGGCCGACAGGTCGAGGCAGATCTCGCCCTCGGTGGCGCCGGGGGCGCCGGTCACCGGGTCGAGCAGCTCGACCTTGTAGCCCGGGCTCGGGCGGCCCATGGAGCCGGTCTTGAGCCGCTGCCCGGGGCTGTTGGAGACCTGCACGGCCGTCTCCGTCTGCCCGAAGCCGTCCCGGATGGTGACGCCCCAGGAGCGCCGGACCTGCTCGATGACCTCGGGGTTCAGGGGCTCGCCCGCCGCCACGGCCTCGCGCGGCCGGTTCCGCAGCTGGGTGAGGTCGGCCTGGATGAGCATGCGCCACACGGTCGGCGGGGCGCAGAAGGTGGTCACGCCCGCCCGGTCCATCTCGGCCATCAGCCGGGCCGCGTCGAAGCGCGTGTAGTTGTGGATGAAGACGGTCGCCTCGGCGTTCCAGGGCGCGAAGAGGTTGGACCAGGCGTGCTTGGCCCAGCCGGGCGAGGAGATGTTCAGGTGCACGTCGCCCGGCTTGAGACCGATCCAGTACATGGTCGCCAGATGGCCGATCGGGTACGAGGTGTGGGTGTGCTCGACCAGCTTGGGGCGGGCGGTGGTGCCGGAGGTGAAGTACAGCATCAGCGGGTCGTCGGCGAGGGTGGGCCCGTCGGGGAGGAACTCGGCGGGGGCCGCGTACGCGTCCTCGTAGGGCTCCCAGCCCTCCTCGGGCAGGCCGCCGACGCAGATGCGGGTGTAGGTGCCGGGCACGTCCTCGAACTTGGCGGTGTCCTCGGCCCGGACGATCACGTGCTTCACGCGGCCCCGGTCGACACGGTCGCGCAGGTCGGCGGGGCCGAGCAGCGGGGTGGCCGGGATGACCACGGCCCGCAGCTTCATCGCCGCCAGGGCCGTCTCCCACAGCTCGGTCTGGTTGCCGAGCATGACCAGGATGCGGTCCTCGGGCTCGACACCCCGGTCGCGCAGCCAGTTCGCGACGCGGTCGGAGCGGGCGGACATCTCCGCGAAGGAGACGCGCACCTCGCTGCCGTCCTCCTCGACGATGTGCAGCGCGGTCCGGTCGTTGCCCTCGGCGATGACGTCGAACCAGTCGAGCGCCCAGTTGAAGCGCTCGGGCCGGGGCCAGCCGAAACCCTCGTACGCCTTCGCGTAGTCCTCGCGGTGTTCCAGCAGAAAGTCCCGCGCGCTACGAAAGGCCTCCGTCGCGGTCGTCATCTCGCTCCTCCTCGATACCGGACCATTGCCGGGCGGCTCTCTGCCATCGTGTAATCCGTGATGCAGGTCTCACCACCCCCGAACGGGGGTGCGTCGTGAGACCGGGGTCCCCGGGACAGGGACCCCAGGCTGCAGGAAAGGGCGAGCAGGTGACAGCAGACGCGGCCGGGGCGGTCGAGATACGCAACGCGCTGGTACGACTGCGGCGCGCGACCGGACTGCCGGTCGCCTTCGGCGGCCTGGTGGAACCGGGCCGGCGGCGGGTGCGGATCAGCGAACTGAGCGGCAACAGCACGGCCGCGCTCAGCGGGCTCCCGGTGACCTCGGGCAACGGCCTCGGCGGCCGGGCGGTCGCGCTCGCGCGGCCCTGCGCGGTGACCGACTACTCCTCGGCGAAGCAGATCAGCCACGAGTACGACATCCCGGTCGCCGCCGAGGGGCTGCGCTCGGTCCTGGCGGTGCCGGTGGTGGTACGACGCCGGGTGCGCGGTGTGCTCTACGGCGCCCTGCGCACCGCCGAACCGCTCGGCGACCGCACGCTGGGCGCGGCGATGGAGGCGGCGCGCGACGTGGAGCAGGCGCTGGTCGTGCGCGACGAGGTCAGGGGGCTGCTCGCGGCGGCCGCCGGCAGTCAGCCGGTGCGGGAGCAGGCGCCGGGTGCCGTGTGGGAGCAGGTGCGGGAGGCGCACGCGGCCCTGCGGGCGCTGGCGCCGCGGATCGCGGACCCGGTGCTGCGGGCCGACCTGCTCGACGCCTGCCGGCTGCTGACCCCGGAGCCCTCCCGGAGCGAGGTGCGCCTGGCGCCGCGCGAGCTGGACGTGCTGACCTGTCTGGCGGCCGGGGCGACGAACGCAGGCGCCTCGGAGCGGCTGGGGCTCAGGCCGGAGACGGTCAAGAGCTATCTGCGTTCGGCGATGCGCAAACTGGGCGCGCACACGCGGGGTGAGGCGGTCGCCGCGGCGCGCCGGGCGGGGCTGTTGCCGTAGGGTCCGTCGGGCGGACCGGGGCGCCCCGAGCGGGTCGGCTATTCATTGGGCGGCGCCTTGAATTTCGCTCTGCTGCGCCATTGTTATATCCCTCACCACCTCGTCCGTCCGAATTCCAATCGGTCGTTGCCTAGAATTTGGCTCGGACACGACACACGGAGGGGAGCGGTGACCGTGCGACGGGACTTCAAGGAGCCTGGCAGAGGCCGCCCCGACCTGGTCATCGGCCGGGACGAGCTGGTCGCCGCGGCGCGGGAGCAGCTCGCGCGCGGCGGCAGCGTACTGCTCCACGGCCCCGCCGGAATAGGAAAGTCCACCGTCCTGCGGGCATTGGCCTCCGAATATGGGACATCGGCCGGCACCGTGTTGCGCTGCTCGGCGACCGAGTCCGAATCCCATCTCCCGTTCCTGGCCCTGGCCGACCTCCTCGGCCTGGTCCTCGACGACGTGTCCGACAAGCTGCCCGCGGCCCAGCGCACGGCCCTGGAATCGGCGCTCGGCGGCGGCGAGTCCACCCTCCAGCGCGACGGCCTCGCGCTGCGCCTGGCGGTGCTCTCCGCTCTGCGCGCCCTGGCCGCCGACGGCCCCGTCCTGGTCGTCGCCGACGACCTGCAGTGGCTGGACTCCGCGAGCGCCGAACTCCTCGGCTTCGCCGCCCGCCGCCTCGGCGGCACCCGCGTCCAGCTGCTGAGCGCGGTGCGCACGGAGGGCCAGGAGTACGACCGCCATCTGCGCTCCTCGCCGCCGGACACGCTCGCCGTCCGGCTCGGCGCGCTCTCCCGCGCCCAGGTCTCCGCGCTGCTGGACCACCGCGGCTACACCGGCCTGCCCCGCTCCACGGTCCGCGACATCCACCGCACCAGCGGCGGCAACCCCCTCTTCGCGCTCGAACTGGGCCGCGCCCTGGCCGAGAACCCGACCCCGCCCCGGCCCGGTGAGCCCCTGCCGGTGCCGACCTCGCTGCGCACCCTCGTCCTCAACCGCCTGGAGGCCCTGTCCGGCGAGGCCCGCCGCACCCTCCTCGTCGCCAGCGCCGGCGCCCGCCCCACCCTGGCCCTGCTGCACGCGGCCGGCCGCGAGAACGCCGAGGCCGAGACGGCCCGGGCCGCCGAGCTGGGCCTGCTGGCGACCGACCCGGAGGGCCCCGCCGTCCGCTTCGCGCACCCGCTGATCTCGGCCGCGCTGTACGCGGAGGCCCCCGCGCAGGAGCGGCGCGCGGTGCACGCGGCGTTGTCCACGGCGGCCTCCGACCCGATCGAGCGGGCCCGGCACCTGGCGCTGGCGACCACCGGC
>NZ_JAMGBF010000013.1 GCF_023516615.1 Streptomyces panaciradicis | reverse complement strand
ACGGCGAAGACCTTCACCCAGAAGTACGGCCACTTCGAGTCCCGCATCAAGGTGCCGCGGGGCCAAGGCGTCTGGCCGGCGTTCTGGATGCTGGGCGACGACCTCGGCAGCGCCGGCTGGCCGAACAGCGGTGAGATCGACATCATGGAGAACGTCGGCAGCGAGCCCGGCACCGTCCACGGCACGATCCACGGTCCCGGGTACTCCGGCTCGGGCGGCATCGGCGCCGCGTACACCCTGCCGAACGGCAAGTCCTTCGCCGACGGCTTCCATGTCTTCGCCGTCGACTGGAGCCCGTCCGCGATCAAGTGGTCCGTGGACGGACAGGTCTACGAGACCCGCACCCCCGCCGACGTCGGCGGCAACAAGTGGGTCTACGACCATCCGTTCTTCATCATCCTGAACTTCGCCGTCGGCGGTGACTGGCCCGGCAGCCCCGACGCCACCACCTCGTTCCCGCAGACGATGACCGTCGACTACGTGCACGTCACCACCTCGGACTCCGGCAGCAGCGGTACCGGCACCACCACGGGCACCGGCGCGATCAAGGGCATCGGCGACATGTGCGTGGACGTCGCGGGCGCCGGCACCGCCGACGGCACCCCCGTCCAGTTGCACGACTGCACCGGCAACGACGCCCAGAAGTGGACCCTGGGCGGCGACGGCACCGTACGGGCCCTCGGCAAGTGCCTTGACGTCAAGGCCGCTTCGCACGACGACGGCGCGGTCGTACAGCTCTACACCTGCAACGGCACGGCGGCCCAGCAATGGACCTACACCGCCGCCCACGACCTGACCAACACCGGTGCCGACAAGTGCCTCGACGCCAAGGGCAACTCCTCAGCCGACGGCACTCCCTTGCAGATCTGGACATGCACCGGCGCCGCGAACCAGAAGTGGACCCTCAGCTGAGCGTCCCCGGCTCGCGCCCGGCCACCCGCGCCTTCTCCCCGTTCCCCCGAGCACCCCGGCTTCGCAGGCCGGGACCCAAGGAGTACTCATGACACCCCGTCACCAGCGCAACCTGACCCGTCGCAAGATGCTGTTCGCCCTCGGCGGCGCGGCCGTCGCCGTCCCGGCGATCGCCACCGTCGCCCCGTACGCCCTGGCAAGCCAGGACGGCACCGCCGCGAGCGACGCGCTCCCGGTGACCGTCGTCAACAACAGCGGTTCGTTCGCCAACACCTCCGTGCACCTCTACGTCGTCGGCAACCTGGACGGCAAGCAGGTCCGGCTCACCCCGGACGGAACCGTCGCCCCCATCTCCCTGTCGGACAACGGCGCCGACGGCTTCACCGACTACGCCATCCCCCTGTCCGGCAGCGGCGACACGAAGCTGTCCCTGCCCCACATGTCGGGCCGCATCTACGTCTCGCTCGGCGAGAAACTCAAGTTCAAGGCCGTCACCGACGGCAACGGCAACGCGGCGCTGCAGTACCCGGCCGGGTGGGTCGCCTCGGACCCCAACTACGGCATCCTGCACGACTGCGCGGAGTTCACGTACAACGCGGCCGGGATGTTCTGCAACACCACCATGGTGGACATGTTCAGCGTGCCCATGAGCATCCGGCTCACCGGTGAGAAGGACCAGACGACAGGTGCCCTGCGCGACGGCGGCCGCGCCGCCGCCTTCGCCGCCGTCAAGCAGGTCGAGGAGTACGCGCGGCTGGTCGTCGACGACACACGCATCATCGCGCCCGGCCACGGTCTGGACGCGGGCCTGTTCGCCGCGGACTACTTCGCGCCGTACATCGACGAGGTGTGGAGCACGTACACCGGCAAGGACCTCAAGGTCACCACCAACGCCGGCACGTTCACCGGCCGCGTACGTGGGGAGCGCCTCACCTTCGACGGGCCGGCCTCCGTCTCCTTCGCCAAGCCCTCGACCCGCGACGTGCTCTTCTGCGACGGCAACCTCGCCGCGCCCAACGACGGCACCACCGGCCCCGTCGCCGCCGTCCTGGGGGCAGGCTTCAACCGCTCGACGCTGCTCACCGACACCGCCCAGCCCGCCACCGACCCCGCCGCCTTCTACCAGGGCGAGCTGACCAACCACTACGCGAAGGCGATCCACGCGGCGACCAAGGACGGCAAGGCCTATGGCTTCGCGTTCGACGACGTCGCGGACTTCGCCTCGTACATCCAGGACACCCGGCCGACCGGCTTCACGCTCACGCTGTCCGCGTTCTGAGGGCGCCCCGCACCGCCGCATCCAAGCGAGGCGTGCCGCACGACCCAGGGGACGGGCGCGATGATCGCCCAGGTTTCCAAGGCTTGTGCGGTGCCGGACAGGTCATCACGGCGCGAGGGCTACGGCGCGCTGCCCCGCGTCGTCGCGGCTGGACGAGGAGCGTCGGTGTTCCAGTCGAGGCGCAGGACGGCGAGGTCGTCGGTGTGCCGGCTGGCGTTGAGGGTGCGGGTGCGGGCGATGAGATCGTCCAGCTGAGCGCCGGGGTCGGATGTGGGGAGTGTGTCGATGATCCGGAGAAGTCCCTCCACACCCAGCCGATTGGTCGTGTCACCCGCGTAGCCTTCGATGAGACCGTCGGTGTAGGCGAGGAGCGCGCCACGCGGCGGGAGGGCGAGTGTGGTGGCGGGCCACTTGCCCAGCCCGGGTGCGATGCCCAGCGCGACTCCGTGTGCGGCGGTGACCTCGCCGGTCCCGTCGGGGGTGATGAGGAGCGGTTCGTGGTGGCCGGCCAGGTGCAGGGTGAGGCTGGCCTCGTTCGGGTCGAGGGTGATGAGGGTGCAGGTGGTGAACAGGTCGCTGCCGGCGCGCTCGGCGATGTGGATCTGCTCCAGCAGGTGGAGCAGCTGCTGGTTGCGGTGGCCGCCGAGGGTCAGTGCGCGCCAGGCTATGCGCAGGCACACGCCTAGTGCCGCGGCGTCGGGTCCGTGGCCGCTGACGTCGCCGATGACGGCGTGGACCTGTCCGTCGTCGGTCTGGACGACATCGAGGAAGTCACCGCCGAGCAGGGCCTGTGCCCGCCCGGGGTAGTAGCGGCTGGAGGCGGTGACGGTCGCGGACGACAGGAGGGGCTCCGGCAGCAGGCCCCGTTCGAGACGTGCGTTCTCCTCGGCGCGCAGGCGGCCGATCTGCAGGGCGGCGTTGGCGCGTTCGGCCTGCTTTCGCTGAATGGCGTAGCGCATGGCGCGCTGCATCAGGTCCGGTTCGACCTTGCCCTTGATCAGGTAGTCCTGGGCGCCGGCCGCGAGGGCATCGACTCCGGCACGGGGTTCGTCCAGTCCGGTCAGGACGATGATGGCGGCGTGGGTGTCCTTCTGGATCGCCTTGACCGTCTCCACCCCGGACGCGTCCGGCAGGTGCAGGTCGAGCAGAACGCAGTCGACAGCACGTGCGGAAAGCACGCGACGCGCGTCGGCGGCCGTACGGCAGCGGGTGAGGTGGTGCGGCAGATCGGTGTCGTAGAGGAGTTCCTCGACGAGGAGGGCGTCGCCGTCGTCGTCCTCCACCAGCAGCAGGTCGTACGACCCGTCGCGGTCTGCGAGGGGGGCGGTCACGGCTGTCTCCTGTCTGCAGCCCCCGTCGAGGCCGCTGCGGCCGCATCGGCGGTTGCGACCGTCTCGGAGGCGGCAGGGGTTTCGGAGGTCACAGCGGTCTCGGCCGTCATGGCGGGAAGGGTGACGACGACGCGGGTGCCCTGCCGGTACTCGGGGT
The DNA here is from genome assembly GCF_023516615.1 of Streptomyces panaciradicis. Classification (GTDB taxonomy): domain Bacteria; phylum Actinomycetota; class Actinomycetes; order Streptomycetales; family Streptomycetaceae; genus Streptomyces; species Streptomyces panaciradicis. The sequence goes on along the minus strand of NZ_JAMGBF010000013.1, from coordinate 113,150 downwards.
CGATCTTGATCGTGCCGCCGTGGAACTCCACGACCTTCTTGCACATGGCCAGGCCGATACCGGTTCCGGGGTAGGCGTCCTTGGTGTGCAGCCGCTGGAACAGGACGAAGATCTTCTCCTGGAACTCCGGCGCGATGCCGATGCCGTTGTCGGTGACCGCGAACTCCCAGTGGCCGTCGTCGAAGGCGGCGCTGATGTGGATGCGGGGCGGCCGGTCGGGGCTGCGGAACTTGATGGCGTTGGAGAGCAGGTTCTGCCAGAGCATGCCCATCTGCGTCGGGTCTCCGACGACGGTGGGCAGGGTGTCGTGGGTGATCTCGGCGCCGCTCTCCTCGACGGCCACGCTCAACGTGTCCAGGGTCCGGCCGAGGACCGCTTCGAGATCCACCGTCTGATGGTCGTTGTGGACGCGGCCGACCCGGGAGAAGGCCAGCAGGTCGTTGATGAGGGTCTGCATGCGGTTGGCGCCGTCGACGGCGAAGGCGATGTACTGATCGGCCCTCGCGTCCAGCTGCCCTCCGTAGCGGCGCTGGAGGAGCTGGGTGAAGCTGGACACCTTGCGCAGCGGTTCCTGCAGGTCGTGTGAGGCTACGTAGGCGAACTGCTCGAGCTCCGTGTTGGAGCGCTTGAGGTCCTCCGCCTGCTCGTCCAGCAGCGTGCGGGCGGCCTCGCTGAACCGCAGCTCTTCCAGCAGGCGCAGGCGCATGGCCTCCAGGTCGGAGGCGAGCCGGCGCAGGTCGGCGGGGCCGGCGCCCGTGAGGGACCGGTCGAAACGCCCTTGCGAGACGTCGCGGGCGGCCGCGCCGAGCCGGCTCAGCGGCCCGGTGATGCCACGCCGCAGGCCCTCGAAGACCAGGACCGCGACCATGACGATGACAACCGCGATGATGGCGAACATCCAGTTGCGCAGGGTTTCCGCGCGTCGCAGGTCGCGGGTAGCCGCCGTCCGTTCGTCCTGCAGGTGGGTCTGCTGGGCGGCCATCGCCCGGCGCAGCGCGTCGAAGGTGGTCTTGCCCTCGGCAGTACGTGCCGTGGTGATCCGAGCCGCCTGGGCGGGGGACGCAGCGGAGACCGGGCGGGCTATTCGCTCCTGCCAGGTGTTGATACGCCTCTCCACCTCGGCCATGTCGTCGAGGGCTCGTTCGTCGCCGTGGAGCAGGGGCCGCAGCCGCTTCATGGCCGCCTTCTCGTCGGACACCCCCTCCGCGTAGGGGTCCAGGAAGTCCTGCCGCCCGGACATGCCGTAGCCGCGAATGCCGGTCTCCTGGTTGACCAGGGCTTCCTCCAACCGGATGGACTCGATCAGAGCGGGTGAGCGCCGGTCCGTCAGCAACGCCGTGGTCTGTGAGGTGCGCCACATGGCCCAGCCGCCCAGGGATCCCAGCACCGCCAGGACGGCCAGCGTGCTCGCCACGCCCAGCCGCAGCCAGCGCCGCGTGGTCCACGCGGAAAACGCGCCCTCATGATGCGACGGCTTACTCGTCATCGCGGTCCACAACTCTCCCTCGGCCGGCCATCCGGGTCGCGCCGTGATGCGCGGCCAGCACACTTTACCCGTGGCACCGACAACGTGTGTTGTCGCATCCGAGATCGACGTCTTAGGGTGATCCCATGCCCCGTCCGCCTTTCGCCACTCATCCGCCGAACGAGGACATGGCCACGCTGCTGACTCAACTGGTGGAGGAGCTCACCCGAAAGCTGATGCAGGAGAGCCCTCTCACCTCGGCAGAACCCACCGCCGAGGCGGCCGACGACCTGCGGCGACACGCTCTGCTACGGCTACAGATCCTCGCAGGCGTCAAACTGGCCGCACGCCGGCTGGAGGACCAGGCCGCCCACGCCGCGGCCGCCAGCGGAGCCGGCTATCCCGAGATCGGGCGTGCCCTGAGCATGAGCCGTCAAGGAGCCCGGCGTCGCTGGCCCGGCCTGATCACCCACAGCACCGCCCACCCAGCCCCCCGTCCCACACCCTGGAGTTCGTGACTCATGGCCGCTGCCGCCGCCACCCGCCCCTACGACGTGCTGCTGGTCGAGGACGATCTCGCCGACGCGATGCTGATACAGGACGCCCTCGCCGAACGCGGCACCCGCAACCTCACGCAGGTGTCCGACGGCGTCGAGGCCCTCGAGTACCTGCGCGACCCGAACAACGAGCGCCCCGACCTCATCGTGCTCGACCTCAACATGCCCCGCATGAACGGCCGTGAGTTCCTCGCCGTGGTCAAGGAGGACCCCGACCTGCGGACCATCCCGGTCGTCGTGCTGACCACCTCCGCGGCCCCCGACGACGTCACCGGCGCCTACCGCCACCACGCCAACGCCTACGTCACCAAGCCGGTGAACCTGGAGGACTTCGAGGCGGCCGTCCGCAGCATCGACGCCTTCTACCTCGACATCGCCGTCAAGCCGCCCAAGGAGTAGGCACGTCGTGTACGGCCGGGGCGTTCCGTCCCGGCCTGCCGAACGCCCGGCGACGGCCCGCTCAGAGCAGCGGCAGACGGTCCGCCGCCGTCGGAGACCGTCGCTCCTCGAGCCAGAAGACGTAGGTCCGCAGGTGCGCGGCGAGCTCGCCGTCGAGGTAGGCGGCATAGTGCTCGGCCGCCGAGGCCACTCCTTGCCCCGCCTTCGCGTCGTCGGCCTCCCAGTCGGCTCGCCGGCTCAGCAGATACTCCTTGACCCGCCCGCGGTCGCGCCACCATTCCCGGACCGCTGCCGGCGTCCAGTGGGTGTCGCCGTCACAGCCGTAACCGGAGAGCGTCTCGGCCTGCGCCGCGTCGACCAGCCGCCGCAGCTCGTCCGGCGTCCGGGGCTGCCGGTAGACGTACTCCGTGAAGTGGTCGGCTTCGTAGAGCACCAGCCCTGGGGCGTGGAGTCGGCCCGTGCCGCAGTTGTCCGTCTCGGCCCCGTAGAACGGCCCGGGCACGTTGAGCCACTTCCGATCCCGCCATCGCCCCAGGAACGCTTCGCGCGCATCGCCGAGCAGAGGTACCGGATCGAAGTAGGGCTCCACGGCGGAAGGCTAGCCGGATGCCGCGGGCTCACCGGCACTCCCCCGGTTCTGCGGCGGGCGAGCGCGCCCCTCTGTGGCATCTCTGAGCGAGTCAGCGCTCCATCGCGGGCAGGTGGACCAGGCCCGTGTCGTTCATGATGCGGTCGACGGTGTCGTTCAGTGAGCTGTCGGCACCGATGACGGTCTCCAGGCCTCCGGGCAGCAGATCCTGCGGCCGGTACCAGTCGCGCAGCTGCGCGGCGTCGACGTCGTCGGCGATCGGCTTGGTCGCGTGCCGGGCGAGGGTTTCACTGAACGGCACGTCAAGGTAATAGCCGTGGCTCGGTCCGCGATGGTCGGCGCGCAACTGCGCGAGCATGTCGCCGTAGTGGTCCGCGTAGAGAATGCCTTCGACCACCACGTGGAACCCCGCGTCCAGGGCGTAGCGGGCGGTCAGATCGATCAGTCCGATGTTCGCCGCTCCGGGCCGGTCACGCTCTCTCAGTACGACGCGGCGAAGGTTGTCCTGACCGACCAGGGCCAGGCCGCGGCCGAAGCGCTCGCGCAGACCGGCCGCGACGGCCGACTTCCCCGAGGCACTGTTGCCGCGCAGCACGACCAGCCGCGTTTCTTCCGTACCCACCCTCACGGCGGCCACGATATCGGCGGCCGCGGACAGCGCGGGTTCTCTCGTGGATCACGTCCGTGAGGCCCGGTACGTCGCGGGCGGTGTCACAGCAGCAGGGGCAGTGCCGTGAGTGCCGCTCCGCTCGCGCCGAGCGCCGCCAGCAGGGAGCCGGGCCAGTTGCCCGACCCGGCGTAGGTGAGCAGGCCCGCCAGGAGGCCCGCCACGACCGAGGCCAGCAGGATCAGGGCCCAGCGCAGTGACAGTCGCTCCGGCGGGGGCGTGGGCGAGGTCGGTTCGGGCATGCGGCTCTCCTGCGGCTGCGTCAGGACGGGATGGGGCAGCCCGTTGCCGGCTGCCGCGCGCCTGCACCGGCCCGGTGGCGTCGCTGCGGACGCGCACTCCCGGCCGGCGCTCCGGCGCCACCGAAGCAACTCGAATGTCGACCACGGTACGCATGTGAGCGGTATCAGAAAAGGCTTCTGATGTGTCATCACGTTCCCAACGGGTCGCTCGGGAGCAGTCGTTGCCGCTCATGCGCTCCGCCGTGCGCCCCCGAGAGCTCCCGCACACCTTCTATGGCCCGCCGCAGCGGTGACCAGAGAAGCGCTGTGACCTAGCATCAACGCCATGACTGGTCCCGAACCGGACCTGCCCGCAGGGTCCGAGGACGCGTTGCGGGGTTCTACGGCGAAGTTGGTCGGCCGGCTGGGGTGTCAGATCGTGGAGGGCGGCAAGCCTCGCGACCAGCACCTGACGGTGGACGCCGTGATGCACGAGTTCGGGGTCACCCGGCCCATGGCCCGCGAGGCGCTGCAGGCGCTGCACCAAAAGGGCCTGGTCAATCTGCAGGCCCGGATCGGCGCCACCGTACAGCCGTTGGAACGCTGGGACCTGCTGGACGCCGACGTCATCTCCTGGCGGCTGGAGGTGGCGCCCTCCAGCCAGATGCGTTCGCTCACCGAGCTGCGCGAGGTGATCGAGCCCCGCGCCGCCAGGCTGGCCGCCGTCAGCCGCTCCGCGGAGATCTGCCACGACCTGACCAGCCACGCGCGCACCCTGCTCGCGCTCAGCGAGGACCCGGACTTCGCGCGTCGGCGGGAGGGCGCCGCGGTCCGCCAGCGCTTCCGGGACGTCGACGCGGCCTTCCACCGCAGCCTCCTCGCCGGCTCGCGCAACGAACTCTTCCTGCGCCTGGCGCACCCGGTCGTGATGGCCCTCAACCACCGCATCGACCGGTGGTCCTACGGTGACGAGGAACCAAGACTGGCCCCCGTACCGGCCGCCGTCGGTGCCGACACCGTCCAGAGCTATCCGGTGCGGCCGCAGCCGATCGCCATGTGGTTCCACATGGGACTGGCCTACGCCGTCGACCAAGGGCTGGCGACGGCCGCGGAGGCCTTCGCGGAGGCCATCATGGCCGAGATCCGGCGCGGGCGACTGCACGACCCCGTCGTCCTCGCCCGACTGCGCGCCGGGCTGCGCCAGTTCGACGTGGACGGGCTGCCCGCCGCCTACCGTGCGGGCTTCCGAAAAGCCATGGCCGCCGTCATCCACGCCGGGCACGTCCCCGTCGTCGTCATGGGGGTCAGCGGGTGCGGCAAGACCACCGTCGGCAGCCACCTGGCGGACTCGCTGCGCGTGCCCTTCGAGGAGGGTGATCTGTTCCATCCCCCGCGCAACCGTGAGTCGTTGACCAAGGGCATCCCCCTCGACGACCGCAGCCGCAGCCCGTGGCTGGCCGCCATCGCCGACCGCATGCGGGCCGCCGCCCCGGAGGAGGGGCTGGTGATCACCTGCTCCGCCCTCAGACGCATCTACCGCGAACTGCTGCGCGTCGCCCGCCCCGACGTGTTCTTCGTCCACCTCGCACTCGACGAGGACGAGGCCAGATCCCGGGTGGCGGGCAGGGAGGACCACTTCATGCCCGCCTCCCTGGTGTCCACGCAATTCGCCGACCTCGAACCGCTGGAGGAGGACGAGGCCGGCATGACCATCGACGCGACCCTGCCTCCCGAGCGGATCGTCGCCGAGGTCCAGACCGAACTGGCCCGGCGCATCCGCACCCACTGACGCCCGACTCCCAGCCCCGCTGGGGGTGTTGCCGGACCTCCGACCAACCGACCGAACACTGGGGGAACCGCCATGCGCATCAAGTCCGCCGAAGTGATCGTCACCAGCCCCGGACGCAACTTCGTCACCCTGCGTCTGACCACCGAGGACGGCCTCGTCGGCCTGGGCGACGCCACGCTCAACGGCCGCGAACTGGCCGTCAGGTCCTACCTGGAGGACCACGTCCTGCCGCTGATCGCCGACGGCGACGCCTCCCGCATCGAGGACACCTGGCAGTACCTGTACCGCGGCGCCTACTGGCGGCGCGGTCCCGTCACCATGGCCGCCATCTCCGCCGTCGACACGGCGCTGTGGGACATCAAGGCCAAAGCCGCCGGCATGCCCCTCTACCAGCTCCTCGGCGGCGCGTCCCGCACCGGAGCGCTCGCCTACGGCCACGCCTCCGGCCGTGACGTGCCCGAACTCCTCGACTCCGTCCGCGCACACCTGGAGGCGGGCTTCCGCGCCATCCGCATCCAGACCGGCATACCCGGCCTGGACTCCGTATACGGCGTCGCCGCCTCCAGTGCCGGCGGCGGCGAGCGCTACGACTACGAACCCGCACGCCGCGCCACCGCCGGCAGCGAACGGCCGCTTCCCGCGGTGGAGACCTGGGACACCCGCGCCTATCTGAGGCACCTGCCCACCGTCTTCGAGGCCGTGCGCGCCGAGTTCGGCCCCGAACTGCCCCTGCTCCACGACGGGCACCACCGGATGACGCCGATCGAGGCCGCTCGCCTGGGCAAGGCACTGGAGCCCTACGACCTGTTCTGGCTGGAGGACGCCACACCGGGCGAGGACCAGGCGGCGCTGCGCCTGATCCGGCAGCACACGACGACACCGCTGGCCATCGGCGAGGTCTTCAACTCGGTCTACGACTACACCACGTTGCTGCACGAGCGGCTGATCGACTACGTGCGCTCCGCGGTCACCCACGCCGGCGGCGTCACCGGGATGAAGAAGCTGCTCGACCTCGCGGGTGTCTACGGCATCAAGTCCGGGATGCACGGCCCCACCGACATCTCGCCCGTGGGCATGGCCGCCGCCCTCCATCTCGACCTCGCCGTGCACAACTTCGGCATCCAGGAGTACATGCAGCACTCCGGCCGGACCCTGGAGGTCTTCCGCACCTCGTACTGGTTCAAGGACGGGCTGCTGCACCCCTCCGACACCCCCGGCCTCGGCGTCGACCTCGACACCGAGGCGGCGGCCCGGTTCCCCTACCAGCCGGCATACCTGCCGGTGAACAGGCTGCGCGACGGAACCGTCCACGACTGGTAGCGCGCGCATTGCGCGCGGAGACCCACACGCTTGACCTCAACCAAGCTCGAGCTTCTAGGTTCGTTCCAGTGCCGCAGGGGCCGACCGGCGGTGCCTGTCCTGGAGGTTCGACGTGACCGAGCGCACTGCCCCCATCGAGATCCCCGATCGCTACCGCTATGCGGTGATCCCCCACATCATGGTCGACGACGCCGCCGCGGCGATCGACTTCTACCAGCGGGCGTTCGGCGCCCGTGAGGACTTCAGGGTCGACGCTCCGGGCGGCGGGATTCTGCACGCCGAGATCACCATCGGACGGTCGGCCCTGATGCTGGGCGACGCCGGCGTGGACGAGGCGGAGGCCGCCTCCTTCGCCGCGCCTGCCTCGCTCGGCGGAGGTACGTCCGTCACGCTGCATGTCTTCGTACCGGACGTCGACGCCCTGGCGGCACGCGCGGAAGCCGCGGGGGCTGAGATCGTCCAGCCGCCGAAGGACATGTTCCACGGTGACCGCACTGTCATTCTCAAGGACCCTGCCGGTCACCTGTGGGTGTTTCTGACCCACGTCGAAGACGTGACGCGGGAGGAGCTTCTACGACGTATGGCTGCCGCCGGGTGACGGGGCGTCATGCGCGTGATGCGTTGTCAGACGGACTGCTCAGCACCGTGGTAGCCGTGGCGCATCCGGAACTTCATGGGCTCGGTACCGTGTGTCCGGATGTGCTCGATCAGCATCGACCGCAAGGGTTCGGGCAATTGACGCCCGTACGCTCCGGTCCACTCGAACGACGCCAAGAGCTGCGCCGCGCGGTCGAGTTGGGCAGGGTTCGGCTGGCGGACGGTGAGCGCGGCGAGGATGTGATCGGGATCTTCGGCGAGCAACTGCCGCTGGACCGCACTGTCATACCATTGCAGGCCGCCGATGGACTCTCTGGTGGCCACCCCAGGCCCATGCGGTCAGGACGCTCGCGAGGCCAGTTCGGCGATCACTACACGTGCGGCGCGGTGGAGGACATCGCGGAGACGCGCCGTCGTGGGAGCGCCTTCGCGCAGGTCCGTCGTCGCCTTGTCGATCACGTCCGTGAGGATATTCGGCGCAGCCGCGGTGACGGCTTGCGCCTTCCGAGGCAGTGGGCCGCGGGGCCGTGGGACGGTCGACGGTGTCCGGTGGGCGTCGCGGCAGTCCTGTTCCGAGGCAGAACCGTCTCACGGGCGGGGCTGGAGCACCTCCAGGGCGCCCGTCTCGGTGTCGTAGCTGCGCAGGGTGGTGAGGTGGACCGACAGCGGTGGCGTCGGCAGCAGTTCGGGCACGCGCCGGTCGGCGAAGGCACCGGCCCTGCGGGTCCGGCCGAGGGTGATGTGCGGGCTCCAACGCCCGGGCTCGTGAAAGGGGTTGAGGGTCCCTGGCGCGCTGTCCGAGGCCACCGCGTCCCACACGCGGCGGTGCAGGGAGACCAGTGCGGAATCGCAGTCCAGCGCCCAGGCGAGCACCGAGGTGGGCCGCTCGAAGCGGATCACGCCGGTGAAGCGCACCGGCAGCGGCAGGGAGGCGGCCACCTCGGCGAGCTCCCAGCGGATCGGGGCGGTCAGCTCCGCGCAGGCGGCCAGGGTGAGGTGGGGGCTGTTGGTCGGTGACCGGTGGCGTGCCTGACTGGGGAGCCCCGCGTCCGCGAGCCGCCGCCACGCTTCGCGGACCGCCGACTCCGCCGACTGGTCCAACAGGAGCTCGACTGTGCGCACCGTCGCAGCTTACCGGCGATCGTCCCTGGTGCTGCGGCCGGCCGAGCCATCGGACACGGGTATGCGCATGCCCCGAGCGTGCGGAGGGCGACGACAGGCCCTCAGCGCTCAGGGGGCGCTCGGCGGCAGTTGTGCCGGGCTGACGAGCTCCCCCAGCACGTCCGCCATGAACTGCACCAGCCACCGCTGGGACGGACTGCGTGACGCCTCGTGACGGGCGTACAGCGCCACCTCGATGGGCTCCGTGTCGAACGGGAGTCTCACCAGGCGAAGGCGGTGGGAGGCGGTGAAGACCTCGCCGACGTACTCGGGGACGATCGCGATGAGATCGGTGTGCTCCAGCAGGTAGGGCAGCATCGTGAAGCGCGTGGCGTCCACGGCGACGCGCTCCAGGAGACCGTGGGTGGCCAGGAGCGAGCGGGGCACGACGTGGCCGTGGGGGCCGTAGACCGTCGCATGGTGTTCGGCCGTGAGATCCGCCAGCGTGACGGACGCACCGCGGACGCGGGGGTGGTCGGCGGCGACCATACCGACGTAGCGCTCGTGGAAGAGCGGGATACGGACGGTGCGGTGGGACGTCAGGACCGGGGTGGCGACGAAGGCGTCGAGTTCACCGCGGCGCAGCTGGCTCTCGGCTGCGTCCACGTCCAGCGGGCGGACGGTGAAGGAGACGCGGGGCGCGCGTTCGCGGGCCGCGGCGGCCAGCCGGGGCAGCAGGGTGGCCTCGCCGAGGTCGGAGAGGGCGATGGTGAAGCGGCTGGGCATGGTGGCCGGGTCGAAGTCGTCGTCCTGGCGGATCACCGCGTCCATACCGGCCAGCGCCCGCTGCAGCGGCTCGTAGAGGCGCTGGGCGCCGGCGGTCGGGGTCAGGCCGCGGCCGGTGCGCCGGAAGAGCTCGTCGTCGAAGTGCCGGCGCAGCTTGGCCAGGCTGTAGCTCACCGTGGGCTGGGTGACGTGCAGCGTTTCGGCGGTCGCCGTGACGCTGCCGGTCTCGTAGAGCAGGACGAAGACGCGGGCCAGGTTGAGATCGAAGCTGCTCATATCGACGGACTCTATATCGCGGCGCGCCAACATTTATTGGTCCGTATGTCGTGCGGTGCCTAGCGTGTCCTGCGTCACTACGACGTCAACGCGACGTCAACGCGACGTCAACGCGAAAGGAACGTCTGTGCCCTCCGTGCGCCGTGTCTGCCATGAGTTCCTCCAGCGCCAGGAGCTCACCACCGTCTTCGGCAATCCCGGTTCCAACGAGCTGCCCTTCCTCGCCGAACTGCCGGAGGGTTTTCGCTATGTGCTGGGGCTGCACGAGGGTGCCGTGGTGGGCATGGCCGACGGTTACGCGCAGGCCACAGGCCGTCCGGTGCTCGTCAACCTGCACGCCGCCTCCGGCTCCGGCAACGCGATGGGCGCGCTCACCAACGCCGTCGCCTCGCGCACGCCCCTCGTCGTCGTCGCGGGTCAGCAGGTGCGGCCGGCCATCGGGCCGGAGGCCAACCTCGCCAATGTCGACGCCCCGTCGCTGATGAAGCCCCTCGTCGGCTGGGCCGCCGAACCGGCCTGCGCCCAGGACGTGCCCCGGGCCCTGGCCCAGGCCGTCTTCGAGGCGCGGTTGCAGCGCCGGCCCACCTACCTGTCCGTCCCCTACGACGACTGGGCGGCGGACGCGGGCGAGAACGCGTCGGCCGTACTGGACCGGCAGGTGCAGCGCGCCGGTGTGCCCGGTGCGGACCAGGGGCGCTCGCTGGCCGAAGCGGTCGCCGCCGCGCGCAGCCCCGCGCTGGTGCTCGGCGGTGACATCGACTCCGCCGGCCTCTTCGACGACGCGGTGCGCCTGGCCGAGCGGCTCGGCGGTCCGGTGTGGGCGGCACCCTCGCTGTTCCGGCTGCCCTTCCCCAACCGCCACCCGCAGTTCCACGGTGTGCTGCCCGCCGGAATCGAGCCCGTTTCCCGGGAGTTCGAGGGACATGACCTCGTGCTGGTGCTCGGGGCGCCGGTCTTCCGCTATCACGAGTACCTGCCCGGCCGGTATCTGCCCGAGGGCACCCGGCTGATTCAGGTCACGGAGGACGCCTCCGCCGCCGCACGCGCCCCGATGGGCGAGGCACTGGTCGCCGACCCCGCCGCCGTCATCGATCTGCTGCTCAAGGCACTCGACGCGGCCAAGGAGCCGGCGGGCGGGTTCCGGCCCGCTCCCGCGCCGGCCACCGGACAGGGAACACGGCTGCACCCCGAGGAGGTGTTCGCCTCGCTCCGGGACGAACTGCCCGGCGACACGGCGTACGTGGTGGAGTCGACCTCGACGAACTCCTCGTGGTGGCGTCAGATGGACCTGCGGCGGCCCGGCTCCTACTACTTCCCGGCAGCGGGCGGACTCGGCTTCGGCCTGCCCGGCGCGGTCGGGGTCGCCATGGCCCAGCCGGACCGGCCGGTCGTCGGCGTCATCGGAGACGGCTCGGCCAACTACGGCATCACCGCCCTGTGGACGGCCGCCCGGCAACGCCTCCCCTTGACCGTCGTGCTGTTGCGCAACGGAACCTACGGAGCGCTGCGCTGGTTCAGCGGCCTGCTGGGTGTCCCCGACGCACCGGGCATGGACATCCCCGGCCTGGACTTCACGCGCATTGCCAAGGGCTACGGGGTGCACGCCCAGCATGCCGGGAGCGTGGACGAACTGCGGGCGCTGCTGTCCCGGCGCCCGGAGGGACCGCGGCTCATCCAGGTCGACACGGCGCTCACGACACCGTCGTGACCCGCATGCCCGCCACGCCTCCCATCCCGCACCCCCTCCTCGCAGCACTCATCCCCCTCGGATGACGGAAGGAAGACCGATGACCCTCCTGGACAGCGACGTCTGGAGCAAGAAGTTCCTCAGCGACGGCTGGCAGGACGCCACCCGCGAACACCCGGTCACGGAGCCGGCGACCGGCGCGCAGCTCGGCACCGTGGGCCTGGCCGCACCCGACGACGTGCGCCGGGCCGCCGCCCGCGCCGCCGCGGCGCAGCGGGCCTGGGCTGCCACGCCTCCGCAGCAGCGGGCGGCCGTACTGCGCCGCGCGGGCGAACTGTTCACCGAGCACGCCTCCGAGATCGAGGACTGGCTGGTACGCGAGGCGGGCTCGGTGCGAGCCAAGGCCGGGTTCGAGGTGCGGCTGGCGGTCGGCGAGTGCTTCGAGTGCGCGGGGCTGCCCACGCATCCCCAGGGCGAGGTGCTCACCTCCGACGAGGCCCGCTGGTCGTTCGCCCGGCGCCGCCCCGCCGGCGTCGTGAGCGTGATCGCACCGTTCAACTTCCCGCTCGTCCTCGGCCTTCGCTCGGTCGCGCCCGCGCTGGCACTGGGCAACGCGGTCCTGCTGAAGCCCGATCCCCGTACGGCGGTCAGCGGCGGGGTCGTCATCGCCCGTGTCTTCGAGGAGGCCGGGCTGCCCTCCGGGGTGCTGCACCTGCTGCCGGGAGACGGCTCGGTCGGCCAGGCGGTCGTCGAGGCACCCGAGGTGCGGGTGATCTCCTTCACCGGTTCCACTCCGGTCGGCCGCGCGATCGGCGAGCAGGCCGGCCGTCTGCTCAAGCGCGCCCACCTCGAACTCGGCGGGAACAACGCCCTGGTGGTGCTGCCGGGAGCCGACGTGCCCAAGGCGGCCTCCGCCGGTGCCTTCGGCTCGTATCTGCACCAGGGACAGATCTGCATGACGACCGGCCGCCACATCGTGCACGAGTCGCTGCTCGACGAGTACACCGCCGTCCTGGCCGCGAAGGCCCGGGCGCTGCCGGTCGGCGACCCCGCCCGCGAGGACGTGGCGCTCGGCCCGATCATCGACCGACGGCAACTGGAGCGCGTGCACGGCATCGTCAGCGACAGCGTCGCGGCGGGCGCGACGCTGGCCGCGGGCGGCGAGATCGAGGGCGCCGGATACCAGGCCACCGTCCTGACCGGCCTCACCACCGACATGCCGGCCTGGCGCGAGGAGATCTTCGGCCCCGTCGCCCCCGTCATCGGCTTCTCCACGCTGGAGGAGGCCGCGCGGATCGTCAGCGACTGCGAGTACGGCCTGTCCGTCGGCATCCTCGGCGACGTCGGCACGGCGATGAAGCTCGCCGACCGCATCGACTCCGGCAAGGTCCACATCAACGAACAGACCGTCGGCGACGAGCCCAACGCACCCTTCGGCGGCGTCAAGGCCTCCGGCACCGGGTCCCGGTTCGGCGGAGCCGCCGCCAACGTCGAGGCCTTCACCGAGACCCAGTGGGTCACCGTCCGCCCCGACATCGCCGACTACCCGTACTGAGCCCCGCCCGTCACCCCGGTCCCCAGCCCGTCCCCCGCAGCCGCTCCAGAGGGAACGCAGCCATGACACCCATCACCTCGCCCGACACCGCGGGCACAGCGTCGACAGCAGGCGCTTCCGACCGCAACGTCTGGACCGTGGTCCTGTGCTGGATCACCGTCATGCTCGAGGGGTACGACCTCGTCGTCCTCGGCGCCATCATCCCCACCCTGCTCAAGACCCGTCACCTGGGCATGACGGCCACGGACGCCACCACGGTCGCCACGCTGTCACTCGTCGGCGTCGCCATAGGCGCCGTCCTGGTCGGTCCGCTCGCCGACCGCTTCGGACGCCGCCTGCTGCTCATCGGCTCGGTGGTGGAGTTCTCCGTCTTCACCCTCCTGGTGCCCCTGGCCACGTCCGTCGGGATGTTCGCCGCGCTCAGGCTCGTCGCCGGTGTCGGCCTCGGCGCCTGCATGCCGGCGTCGCTGACGATGATGGCCGAGCACATGCCCGCCGCACGGCGGGCGCGCGCCAGCACCCTGACCATGACCGGCTACCACACCGGTGCCGTGATCACGTCCCTGCTGGCCCTGCAGGTCACGAAGAACTGGCAGGTCCTGTTCTACGTCCTCGGCGTCGCCGGACTCCTCGTCGCCGCCATCCAGTGGTTCCGCCTGCCGGAGTCGGAGGCGTTCGTCCGCGCCAAGGAAGCACCCGCCTCCCGGCGCGTGGCGTTCGGCGAACTCCTCAAACCCGCCTACCTGCGCGCCGGCATCGGCATCTGGGTCGCCTCCTTCATGGGTCTGCTCCTGGTCTACGGCCTCAACACCTGGCTGCCCAAGCTGATGAACGACGCCGGCTACCCCGTCCCCACGGCCGTCACCCAGCTGCTGATCCTCAACATCGGCGGTGTCGCCGGTCTGGTCCTGGGCGGCTTCGTCGCCGACCGGCGCGGTATCAAGCTCACCACGCTCGGCTGGTTCGCGGTCTCGGTGGCCATGCTGGCCTGCCTCAGCATCCGGATGCACAGCGACCTGCTGCTCGACACCGTCGTCTTCCTCACCGGCGTGTTCGTCTTCTCGGCCCAGGTGCTGGTCTACGCGTACGTGACGAACTTCTATCCGGCCGATGTCCGCGGCACCGCCCTCGGCTCGGCCTCCGGCATCGGCCGGATCGGCTCGATCGTCGGCCCGTCGATCACCGGCGCCCTCGTGGCGGCCGGCATCGGCCACCCCTGGGGCTTCTACTTCTTCGCCGCCGTGGCGGTCGCCGGTTTCCTGGCCGTGCTCACCCTGCCCGGCCGGGCCGCCGCGGCACAGACGGAGCCCGCCCCGGCCGCGGAGGCCGCTCAGCCCGCCGTCTGACGCAGTGCGGCAGGAGGGCGGCACACGGTTCGCGATACCTGTGCCGCCCTCGTTGCTGTGTCGGCCCGGGCCGACTCCGCCGAGGATCGAAACAGACCAGGCCCATGGTGTCTGCCACCCCTCCGCTCCGCCATCGCGATGAGTTCGCCGGGCGCCCGAGGTCTTCCTTGTGACGGGTCGGCCGCATCGGCGGACCCAGCGGGATTCCGGTGTCCCGGAGGAGAAGGAGGCCAGGATGAGCAATCCGATTCGGCTCTACATGTCGATGTCGCTCGACGGCTACATCGCCGGCCCGGACGATCGGCCGGGGCAAGAGCTCGGACGCGACGGCGGACGGCTCTTCAACTGGCTCGACGACCGGGAATCCGAGGGCCCGAGCGGGCAGGTCCACCGCGAAGCGCTGGCGACCGGGGCGCTGATCTCCGGCCGGCGGACCTTCGAACTCGCCGGGCGCTGGCGGGGCGACCATCACGACGGCGTGCAGATCTTCGTCCTGACCCACCGGGTGGACGAGGGGGACGTGCCGCCCGGCCACGCATGCTTCGTCACCGACGTCGAGGACTGCGCCCGTCAGGCTCGCGCCGCCGCCGGGGACCGGCCGGTGATGGTGCACGGGGCGGGGGCGGCTCAAGCACTGCTGCGCGCCGGGCAGTTGGACGAGATGGAGATCCACCTGGTTCCGGTCCTCCTCGGAGACGGTCGACGGCTGTTCGACGGTCTGGGCGGCGAACACTTCGAACTCGACCTCGTCCGGCGGCTCGAGGACCGAGACGTCACGCATCTGCGCTATCGGGTGCGTCGGTCCGGGGAGGCCGCGTGAAGACGCTGTTCGTCTCCTACCCCGTCACCGACCTGGACCGCTCGCTCGGCTTCTACACCGCGTTGGGCTACGCCGAACTGGGCAGGGTCGAGGCCGGCGACGGGGCTCGCCTCCTGATCCTCAAGTTCCCCGGCGAACCGGCGGCCTCGCTGGAACTGGTCCACCGCCCCGGGCACGATCCAGTCGACGTGGGCAGTGGCTTCGACCATCTCGCGATCCAGGTGGAGAGCCTCGCCACCACGCTGGACAGGCTGAGCGAGGCCGGTCTGAGCCCCGAACCCCTCCAGTACCCGGGAGGCCCGCACGGCCCGAAGACATCGTGGCTCACGGACCCGGACGGCTACCGGATCGAGTTGGTGGAGTGGCCCTCCGGACACGCCGACGGCATCACGGCAGCAGACTTCGCCTGAGCCCGCCACCCGGCCGGGGAGTGGCGAACCGACCCGTCCGTCAAACGAGGCAGAACCGATGCACCTGCCGATTCGACACGTGCTCGCACCGCACAAGGCCAGCCTCCGCCGCCCACACGGCCAGCACTCCCCTTTAACGGTCAACAACGGACAGCGACATGAAAGGTCGTTATGTCAGATATACGGTCGTCTTCTTCCCAAGCAAGGCGGTGAGAGGAGACGGCTGCCGTGGGCATCGGGGACAGCGCAGAGGACCGTCACGCACCCCCCAGGCTGGGCGAGTTGGAGCAGTCGCTGGCCGTGGCGGCCGATCTGGGAGGCATGACGGAAGCCCTGGCACGGGCATGTGCGTGGATGGGCCGCGTGGGCTGGACCGTGATGCTCTTCCAAGTGGACGGCACGCATCTGTTTCCGTGCGGGGTGGCGGGGCTCGGCGGACGCTGGCAGCCTCCGCTGCGACCGCTGTCCACCGGCGAAGTGTGGCCGGTGAGCCGGGCGGCCCTCGGCCAGGAGCGTGCCGGGTGCGGAACACCGGGCCCCTACCCCCTGCCGGCGAAGGCCGGGGCCACGGCCTGGATGGTGCTGCCCTTGACCAAGGGCCACGGAGTCGCGGTGGCACTGCGCCCCGGCATCGTCTCCTTCCCGACCACGGAGCAGGACTTCCTGCGCGAAGCCGCGAACCTGCTGGATCGTTACCTCCCCGGCTTGGTGGGAACGAGCCGCACCGAGGCATCCCTCCCACGCCTCACACCGCGCGCGACCGGCGCCTTCCGCCTCGACCTGGCCGACGAGCAGGTGCAGTGCGACGACACCTTCGCCCGGCAGCACGCCCTGCCCGGTCCCGGACGCCACCCGCTGACCGACATCCTGCGCCGGATCCCCGCCCACGACCTGGCGTCCATCGAGGAGATCCTGCACCGCCTGCGCGCCCAACCCGGCACCTTCGAGGCGAACTACCGCCTCACCACGGACGGCGGCCGCATACGCCACCTGCGCGCGCACTGCACCAGCGACCTGGACGACGTCGGCAAGTCGACGACGGTCACCGGCCACGTCACCGACATCACCGACGACGCGGAGCAACTCGGCCAGCGCGAGGCGCTCCTGCGAGAACAACTCCGGCGCGCGGACCGCATGATCTCCCTCGCGGCCAGCGCCGCCAGCGCGAGCGGAACACGGGAACTGGCGGCCGCCGCCTGCGAGGCCCTGGCCGTCTTCGGCGCCGACGCCCTGGTCATCGCGGAGGCACGCCACGGCCGCACCCACGTCGTCACCACCGTCGGCTACGACGACGAACACCGCGCCGCCGTCGACCGCGTCTGCCTCACCGCCCGCACCCCGCTCACCGACGCCCTGCGCAACCAGCAGGCCGTGTTCTCCCCCTCCCGTCACGACCTGCTGTCCGCCTACCCCCACTGCACCGCCACTCTGCCCCGCTTCAAACGCCACGCCTGGGCCGCTCTGCCGCTGCCGTCGGCGGACCCCGGCATCCCGGCCGCCTGCATGCTCTCCTTCAACCGCCCCCACGCCTTCCACGCCTCCGACCAGCCCCTGCTCATCGCCGCCGGCGCGCTCCTGGGACGCGCCCTGGAACGCTGCCGCACCTACGACGCCGAGCACGAGCGCGCCGTCCGCCTCCAACGCAGCCTGCTCCCCGCTCACCTGCCCCAGCACCCCGGCCTGCACCTGGCCGCCGCCTACTACCCCGCCGCCCCGCACGCCCACGCCGGCGGCGACTGGTACGACGCCTTCCCCCTGGCCGACGGACGCATCGCCCTGACCATCGGCGACGTCGAAGGCCACCACACCAAGGCCGCCGCCCTCATGGGCCGTCTGCGCACAGCCCTGCGCGCCTACGCGGCCCTCACCCCCGACCCCGCCACGATCCTCCACCACACCAACAACCTGCTCACCGCCGAAAACGACGCCGCCCCCGAGCAAGCCCTCCTGGCGACCTGCTGCCTCATCGCCCTCGATCCCGACACCGGCCGCCTCGACTGCGCCACGGCGGCCCACCCCGCGCCCCTCGTCCACACCCCGGACGGCGCGCCGGCCCCTCATGTCACGCCCGGCCTCCCGCTGGGCGTCCTCGCCGACACGTCGTACCCGACCACCCGCGTGACCCTTCCGCCCAGGAGCAGACTCCTCCTGCACACCGACGGGCTCACCGACACCCCGCACACCGACCCCGACCACGCCCGAAGGCAGCTCCGCACAGAGCTCGCGGCCAGCGCGCACGACGCGGCCGCCCTCGCCCTGCACCAGATCACCACCGCCTGCCTCACCACCGCCCACCCGAACGACGACGCAGCCGTACTCCTCGCCCACCTCGTCCCCACCGACCGCCACTGAGGGCACGGCGGAATTTCCGCGCAGATCAAGCCGGCGCTGACCATCCGGCGGCTGCGGGAACTCGACCTCCCGCTGGCGGACGTCCGGGACTTCCTCCGGACCGGGTCCGGCGCCGCGGACGAGACGGGCCATCCGACGGCACAGCAGATCGTCGCCGCCCATCGCGGTCCGCACGACGACCTCGACATCACCTACAGCGCCGTGGGCTCCTTCGCCGCCCGCAACGGCCTGCGGTCCCAGGATCTCGTCGAGGAGGTCTACCTCGTCGGTCCGCGGCGGCAACCGACCAGCCCGAGCACGGGAGAACCCTCGTCGCCTGGCTGATCGAGCCCGACAGCGGCCGATCGACGGCGTAGCGACCGCGCGCTTCGCTCTGTCTGGCTACCGCGTCGGGGTCAGCGGGAGGTCGTCGGTGTACGAGTTCACCGGCTTGGCCACTTCCTCCACGGAACGGGCGTCGAGCGCGGCGGAGGCGGAGCTGGTGCCGAGGGTTCCGCCGGGGTGCCAGGTACCGGTGACGGACACCCAGGTGTCGGCCTTCGGCGCCGAGCCGTAGATGCGGAGCTTCACGGACTGGGCGTCGGCCGCGCAGCAGGAAATGATGATCCGGGTCAGGAACCAGCTGCCCCGCTGTCTGCCGGGCGTGACGAAACCGCTCAACTGGACCGTGCGTCCCTTGATGGCCCGCGTGCGGTCCTCCTGCACGCGCAGGGTGAAGTCGGTGAGGGTCATCGGAATCGGCGAGGTGGCGGGCAGCGGGTCGAACGCGTCCTGATGCGTGACCGCCTTGGCCGGCTCACGGGACGCGGTGTACGCGCCCAGGGCGGGCGGGGCGTACAGCAGCAGGCTCAGCGCGGGGAGGAACAGCAGCCATGCGACGCGGGGTGCGCTGGAGTGGTCGTGCCCGTGGCCGCTCTCGCCATGAGGAGCGTGCTCCTCGTGCTTGTCCCGCCGCCCGTACGACACCGCGTCCGCCACACCGAGCAGGACGAGCAGCACGCCGGAGGCGACGAGCAGCGGGCGCATCCCCTCCTTGACGTAGCGCAGGTACAGGTCGGTGAAGAGGGCGATGTGCAGAAGGCCGAGCCCGCTGAGGACGAGCAGGGTGATCTGAAGCGGGCGTCTCACAGCAGTGCTCCTCCGATCAGCGCGCTGGACAGGACGGCGACGACGACCGTGGCGGCGGAGAACCGGAGCGCGAAGGCTCGGCCGAAGGTACCGGTCTGCAGGGCGATCAGCTTCAGATCGACCATCGGGCCGACCACCATGAACGCCAGGCGCGCGACCGGGGAGAACCCGGTCAGCGAGGCCGCCACGAAGGCGTCGGCCTCCGAACACACCGCCAGCACGATCGCCAGTCCGGCCAGGAACAGCACCGACAACCAGGCGGAACCGGAGAACGTCTCCAGCACGGAACGGGGCACCGCCACGTTGAACGTGGCCGCAGCCATCGCCCCCACCACCAGGAAACCGCCCGCGTGCAGGAAGTCGTGCTGGAAGCCGGCCCGGAACTCGCGCCACCGACTGGCGCCCGTCTCATGCCCGGTGTGCCGGGCGGTCGGCCGCAGCCATTCGGCCCGCCCCAGCCACAACCACAGCCAGCCCATCACCGACGCCGTGGCCAGCGAGGCCAGCAGTCGGGCGGCGACCATGGCCGGCTGACCGGGGAAGGCGACAGCGGTGGCTGTCAGCACCACCGGGTTGATCGCCGGCGCCGACAGCAGGAAGGCGAACGCGGCAGCGGGCGTGACTCCCCGGCCGATCAGACTGTTCGCCACCGGTACCGACGCGCACTCGCAGCCCGGCAGTACGACCCCCGCCATGCCGGCCACCGGCACGGCGAGGACCGGACGACGGGGCAGCACAAGGCTGAACACCCGAGCCGGCACGAACGCGTTGATGGCACCGGACAGGGCCGTGCCGAGCAGGAGAAACGGCAGCGCCTGCACCGTCACGGCGAGGCAGACGGTCCGCCACGCCTGCATGGCGGGCGTCTGCAGTCCCTTGCCCACGAGATACAGCACCGTGCCGGGCACGATGGCCGCCCCGAGGAGCATGAGGGGCCAGGACCGTGGCCAGCCGGGAGCGGCCTCGGCATCGACGGTCGTGTCCGAGTCGGCGTGCTCGGCCGTCTCGATGCGTTCTGTTGTTTCCTGCATTGCCGCTCCGCCTGTCGGATGATCGGGCCAAGATAGCCGTCGCGCACGAACGTCCGACAAGAACACGCCGAGCTGATCATGTACGGGAACGACGGCCCACCCTCACGCACTCACCTGCCGCAGAGGAACTCCCGCGCTCCACACAGGCGTGTGCGAACGCGCTGCCGGGTGGCACGGCAGTCGAGTCGGACGTCCAGGGGCCCGGGCACGGTGCTCTCGGAGCGACGTCCGGAGGCCAGTCGGGAGGCATCGAGTCCGTCCCGTCGCGCGATCAGCACACCGAGGTGCGGACGACGGCAGCGGTCTCCGCGGCGGCCTTCGCCGCGCCGTACGAAGTGATCGGATCGGGCGCGGGTCTCGTCACACGGGACCGCCCGGTCCGCGGGATGCCCGTCCCGGCCGGCCTGCAAGGCGTTGCGCCCCGAAGGCCCGCGGCAGTGGCCGTTCCATGGTAAGAGCTCGGGACATAGTCCGTGCGATATTGCCTGATCTGCTGATAAGACGTCAGATCACTGGTGAAAATGCCGCCATGGTGTGGATGCTCTGGGACGAAGAGACCTCTTTCATCGGCCGGTCGGAGGAACTCGGTCTGATCCGCGCGGCGATGAGCCGCAGCCGGCTGGTGACGCTCACCGGGACGGGCGGGGTCGGCAAGACCCGGCTCGCCGGGCGCGTCGCGTCTCTCTCCAGGCCGCAGAGCGAGCGGGACGTCGCCTGGGCGGATCTGTCGCCCCTGCTCAACCCCCCGCTCCTGGCGGCCACCGTCGCGGATGCGCTGGGGCTGTCCGACCACACACCGCGGCTGCCCACAGAGGCGGTCTGCTCCTGGATCGGCGACCACCCCGTCCTGTTGGTTCTCGACTCCTGTGAGCACCTGCTGGCCGAGTGCCGCGCGCTGGCAGGCGATCTCCTGACGGCGTGCCCGAACGTGACGATCCTGGCCACCAGCAGGGAACCGCTGCGTGTGCACGGCGAGACGGTCGTCGAGATCGAACCCTTCGCGTCGGCGCAGGACGCGGTCGCGCTGTTCGCCGACCGTGCCGCCGCGGCGGGCAGCCCGCTCAAGAGTGAGAGCGACCACCACCTGGCCGCGAGCCTGTGCGAGCACCTGGACCGCCTGCCACTGGCGCTGGAGCTGGCCGCCGCGCAGTTGCACGGCATGTCACTGCCCGAGCTCTGCGCGGGGCCCCTCTCGGCGATCGACCTGCCTCCGGCGGCGGCCCACACCTACCCACCTCGGCACGCCGCCCTGCGTACCACGATCGGCTGGAGCCACGAGCTGTGCACCCCGCTGGAGAGGCTGCTGTGGGCCCGGCTGTCCTTCCTGCCCGGTTCGTTCGACGGCACCACCGCCTGGCAGGTGGCCAGCGGGGGACCCCTCTCTCCGAGCCGGGTCGCGCACACCCTCGCCTCTCTGTGCGCCAAGTCCGTCGTGGTCCAGCGGACCGGCACGTACCGGATGCTGGACTCCGTGCGGCAGTACGGCCGGATGTGGCTGCACGAGCTCGGTGGCGAGCAGGAGCTGGCGCGCCGCCACGCCGAGCACGTGCTCGCCCAGACCCGCCAGGCCCATCTCGAGTGGTTCGGGCCCGCCCAGCGCGGCTGGTACCAGCGGATCGAGTTCCTCCACGCGGACATCCGCCTCGCGGCCGATCACTTCCTGGCCACCGACCCGGCGGCGGCCTTGGAGCTGATCGGCAACGTCACCCTCTTCTGGGTGTGCTCGGGCTACCTGTACGAGGCACGCCGCTACCTGGAGCTGGCGACGGAGGCGGTCGAGGAGGGCCAGGACGACGACGTCTGGGTGCAGGGGTTGTGGAGCCTGGGGCTGACCCTGACGCTGCAGGGCGAACACCGGGCGGCGCAACTGGTGGCCGCCGACTGCCGGGACGCCGCCGCGGCCGTCTTCGACAGGGACGGAATGGCACGCGCGGCCTATCTGTCCGGCCTGCTGCACTTGCTGCAGGGCCGCCCGCTCGCGGCGGCACAGGTCGTGGAGTCGATGACGTCGGGCACGGACGTCTCCGGTTCCGGGCAGCCGAGCGGCCCGACAGCCATGTGCCGTCTCGTCCACGTCTTCGCCCTCACCGGGTCCGGACGCCTGCCGCAGGCCCGCCACGAGGCCCTTGAGCTACGCGCCGTCTGCAGGGCGTCCGACGAGTACTGGACGCTCTCCTACGCCGAGCACCAACTCGCCCTGATCTCCTTCCTGGAAGGGCGCACCCAGGACGCCGTCGGCCACGCGCGGGCCGCCCTGGCCGCCAAGCGGCACATCGGGGACGCCTTCGGGATCGCCATGATCATGGACCTGCTGGCCATCTCCCTGACCGACACGGGAGACCACCGCGCCGCGGCCTACGCCTTCGGTGCGGCGGCGCACCTGTGGGAGACCGTCGGCCACCCCCAGCGCGGCACACCGGAGCTGGCGTCCCTGCGCGACGACTGCGAGGCCAGGCTCGTGGACGCCATGGGCGAAAGGAACTACGACGCCGTCTGCCGACAGGCGGCCGCCTGCGACAGGCAGACGCTCGTGTCCTGGGCCGCCGACGGAGGGCCCCTGCCAGGAGCATGACGGCTCACCGAGCTTCCGAGGCCGGATACCTCCGCGGTCCTTCCAAGACTTCCGTTGACGAGCGCTTCGGTCCTATCGTCTGAGCCCGTGATCACAAACGGCGTTCCACAGCCCCCGACGGTCTACCCGCTCGCCAAGACCCGCGTGTGGCTCATGCTGGTCGGTTCTCTGGTCTTCGTCGCTCTGGGCATCGTGTTCCTGGTCGCCCACAGCACCGTCAAGATGACCGTCGCGGGAGCACTGGCCGTGCCCTTCTTCGGGTTGTGCGCCGTGCTCATCGGCCAGCGTCTGTTCCGCGGCCGACCGGAGCTGGTGCTGGACGACGCCGGTGTGGAGCACGTGCGGCTGGGCCGCTTCGGCTGGGACGAGATAGCCGCCGTGCGGATACGCGAGCAGCGGGTACGCAACACCTCGCAGCGGTTCATCGAGCTGGTGCTGCACGACCCGGAGGCCTACCTGGCGCGGGCACCCAGGCTCGTGCGCAGTACCGCGTCCATGAACGCACGGCTCGGCTTCGGCCCGGCCAACATGGCGACGAACACCCTGCCGGTATCTCCCGAGGAGATCGTGGACGCGATGCGGCGCCACCGCCCGGGACTCGCCGTACATCACTGACCGAGCCCGTCGGCCGACCGGCCGCGGACCACCTCCCTGAACGGCTCGTCGACGCCCCGATCGACGGCACGCGCCGGACGCATCGTTGACACATGCCGATATGGGCATACGATGATGTCATGGCAAGGGCGGCGACTACCTCGGACGCGTTCAACGCGATCGCAGAACCGCAGCGGCGACAGATCCTGGTGCTGCTGCGAGGCGGCGAACGGCCCGTGACCGAACTGGCCCGGGACCTCGGCATGACGCAGCCCCAGGCGTCCAAGCACCTGCGGGTCCTCCGCGAGGTCGGGCTGGTGCGGGTCCGCGAGTCGGGCAAGCAGCGGCTGTACGACCTGGACGCCCGCGGCCTCCGGCCGGTCCACGAGTGGGTGGGCGGCTTCGAACGGTTCTGGAACGAGAGCTTCGACCGACTGGACGCGTACGTGCAGGAGTTGGAGCGGGCAAGGCAGGAGGAACCACACGATGACGACGACCGGTAACGGCGGCGAACCCGCGCGGACGACCGCGGACCGCGAGATCGTGATCTCCCGGGTGATCGGCGCCCCGCGGGAGCTGGTGTTCGAAGCCTTCACGCGCATCCAGCACCTGTCGCGGTGGTGGGGACCGGAAGGCTTCACCACCACGACGCGGTCATTCGAGTTCCGTGTGGACGGCGAGTGGGACTTCGTCATGCACGGGCCCGACGGCACCGACTACCAGGAGTGGATCACCTGGCGGGAGATCGTCCCGCCGGAGCGCATCGCCCTGTCGCACGGCGAGGCCCGCGACGACCCGAACGCCTTCGAGTCCGTCCTGACGTTCGAGACCACAGGCGACAAGACCCGGATCGTGATGCGCACGGTGTTCCCGACCAGGGAACTGCGCGACGAGGCGGTGGAGAAGTACCACGCGGTCGAGGGCGGCGAGCAGACGCTGGCCAACCTCGCGGCCTACGTCGCCGACATCGCCCTGGAGCGCTCCACGGGTCACGAGCCGACGACGGCCGGCGAGACCACGACCGAGCAAGAGACCGGACAGGAAGGAACCACGAGCTGATGGCCGGCAAGGTGTTCTTCAGTGTGACGATGTCGCTCGACGGCTTCATGGCGCCCGAGCCCGTGCCCGTCGAGCACGTGTTCTCGCCCGAAGGCCGAGACGACCCCAGGGCGCAGCGCTGGCTGACCAAGTGGTCGGAACTGCAGGCGTGGCTGTTCCCCCAGCGGTGGTTCCGCGAGAACCTCAAGCTCGGCGAGGGCGGCGAGGAGGGCCTCGACAACGACGTCGCACGGGCGACGTACAAGCGCACCGGCGCGAGCGTCATGGGCAAGCGGATGTTCGACGCCGGCGAGCTGGCCTGGCCGGAGGAAGCGCCGTTCCACACCCCGGTGTTCGTCCTCACCCACACCAGGCGCGAACCGTGGGAGCGACCGGGCGGCACCACCTTCCACTTCGTCGACGACGGCGTCTCCAGCGCCCTCGACCAGGCCCGCGAAGCAGCCGGCGACCGCGACGTCCGTATCGCCGGGGGCGCCGAGACCATCCAGCAGTACCTCGACAGCGGTCTGATCGACGAGTTCTCGATCACCCTGGCGCCCGTACTGTTCGGCACCGGCATCCGTCTCTTCGACCGCGTCGACCCCGATCACCTCACGCTGGACCAGACGCGTGTCGACCCGTCGTCACGGGTCACCCACCTGACCTACACCGTCGGGAAGCGGTAGCCCAGACCTCGTGCCGGCACCGGACGCGGTCCCTGCGCGGGCCCGTTCCGAAACGGTAAGAATCTCGATCGCTTCGGCCGTGAGACCGCGGTTAGCCTCGGACCATGAGCGTGGACACGGGGTGCGGTCGGACATGAATCGATCGCCGCTCTTCTGTGAAGTGGCCTTGGCGGAGCGTATCGAGCGCGCCGAGGCCCAGCTGATGACCGCTGCCGCGGAGGCCGCACGCCTGCGCCGAGGAGACGACGCGGGGTTCGTGCTGCGGGTGGCCGGCGCAGTGGCCACGTTCGCCGAGGACGACTCCCCCTTCAACAAGATCGCCGGTCTCGGGTTCGACGGCGTGCCCGACGCCGCCGTGCTCGACCGCATCGAGCGCGCCTTCGCCGACCGCGGTGCCGCCGTGCAGGCCGAGGTGGCCCATCTGGCCGACCCGGCCATCGGCGCCCTGCTCACGGATCGCGGATACCGGCTGACATCGTTCGAGAACGTCCTCGGGCTCGCCCTCGACGGCACGTTCGAACGGGCGACTCCCCCGGGCATCGAGGTGAGGGTGTGCCGCGAGGACGCGTTCGATGCCTGGCTCGATGCCGTGGCCGACGGCTTCGCCCACCCCGACGACCAGGGCGTTCCCTCGCACGAGGAGTTCCCGCGTCAGGCGCTCGCCAACGCCGAACGGGACTTCGCCGCGGCCGGCGTGGTGCACTACATCGCCCTGTGCGACGGCACCGTCGCCGGAGGGGGCAGCCTGCGCATCGCGGACGGCGTCGCGCAGCTCACAGGCGCGGCGACCACCCCGCGACACCGCCGTCGAGGTGTGCAGACCGCCCTGCTCGCGACCCGCCTGGCCGACGCGGCCGCCGCCGGCTGCGACATCGCCGTCGTCACCACCCAACCCGCCTCCAAGTCCCAGCAGAACGTGCAGCGTCGGGGATTCCACCTGCTCTACACCCGCGCCATCCTGGTGAAGGAGGTCACCTCGAGGAGTCCGGAGCCCGAAGCCGTGGACGAGGTGCGCGTGGTGCAGTACGACGGCGCCCGGGAGGAACTGCGCCCGCTGTTCGAACTGGCCGAGGATTCACCGGCACAACTCGCTTCCTACATGGAAGACGGACGTGTGCTCGTCGCCCTGCGCGGAACGACCCCCATCGGTCACCTGCAGCTGGTGGCGACCGACCGCGCCGATACCTTCGAGATCAAGAACATGGCCGTGCGCGAGGACCTGCAGCGCAGCGGTGTGGGCAGGCGTCTGATGCGCGGTGCGATCGACCTGGTCTCACGGGAGAGGGGAACCCGCCTGCTGGTCGCCACCGCCGCGGCCGACATCGGCAACCTGCGCTTCTACCAGCGCCAGGGGTTCCGCATGCGGACGGTCGAACGGGACGCCTTCACTCCCCGCACCGGCTACGACCCAGGCACCCTCATCGACGGCATCGAACTACGCGACCGCGTCTGGCTCGACCGCCCACTCGAACGCACCCCTCATGACGCCGGTCCTTCCACCGTTCACTCGTCGTAGTACTCGTCGTCGTCGCCCTGGACGCGCGCCCCCAGCACCCGAGCGATCGCACGCATCTTCTCAAGAAGGATCTCGTCGGGGTTCTTCACCACGATCTGTCCCTCTTGCCAGTCCAACCAGGCCCCGTGGGTGTCCCGTTCGGGGTGCGTGGCCATCTGGGCCAGCCATTCGTGCCGGTACTCCAACACCCCCTGCCGGTCCCGTGGAGAAGCCCTGGCCACCTGAACCATGTCCAGGTCCGGGTCGGCAGCGACCACTCTCGCCCACTCCTGCGTCGTGATCGGGTCCCCTCCGTCCGCCCACCACGGCGTCCGTCTGGTGATGTGCACGTCATAGCCCATGCCCGCACAGTAAGGGGCACCGCTGACACCGCCCACGCGACCGCGAACCCTTCACGGCGCCGGCGGTCTCTCACCCGGAAAGGGTGATACGTGCCCGCTCCGCTCGCCGGAAGACTCGGTGGGTGGTTTCAGCAGGGGCGGGGTACAGGACCCCGGCCGCTGAGGCCTCACCCGCGGTGCCTGCCCTGCCATACGGGTGAACCGTCCTGGCCCACCCCCGTGCGGCATGCGGCCTCCCGCCGGGTGTCCTTGACTGGAAGTCCGTAACCGCCGGTCCAGCACGGGAGAAGACATGGCAGGACGAATGGGCAAGAGCAAACGCCGGTGCACCGCGGTCGCCCTGCTCATGGCCTGCGCGGTGGCCGGCGTGAGCAGTTGCTCCGACAGTTCGTCAACGACGTCGCCCGCCCGCAGCAAGGCAGCCTCGGCGGCGTCCGCGGCGGCGTCCGCGGCCTCCTCCGCCGTGGCCTCCCTGGCGTCTCAAGGAGCTTCCGCGCTGGCCTCGGCCTCGGCGGAGGCCAAGCGCCGGCTGGACGAGGTGAAGAGCGGAATCAACGCCAAGGACGAGGTCAGCCTCGGAGCCCCGGCCTCGGCCGGTGACGGCCGGATCACCGTCCCCGTCACCGTGCACAACACCGCGAACTCGGCGAAGTCGTTCGTGGTCCAGGTGAGCTTCAACGACACCAAGGGCAATCTTCTGGACACATGCGTCGTGACGGTCGACAACGTCGCCGCCGGGAAGGACGGCAACGCCACCGCCCGCAGCAACCGCAAGCTCTCCGGTCCTGTCCGCGCCGAAGTCGCCAGGGCCCTGCGTTACTAGGCGCGGCATGCCGGACGTCGACGGCCACGAAAGACTCAGGCGCGAGCGCCTTGTCAGAACCCTGACGTTCTGGCTGCGCCCTGCCTTCTCCTTGCGCGTCCTCAACCGCTTCCAGAAGATCGTGGGGTTCGACCGGGCGATGGCCCTGGCATCGAGCGCCCTGACCGCGCTCATTCCCCTCGCGATCCTCGCGGGCGCCGTCCTGAGCAACTTCGTGCACTACGACGCGGCCGAACGCATCATCAACCGCTACGGGCTCACCGGCGAAGGAGCCGACGCGATCCGCTCGCTCCTCGATCCGGCCGAGGGCAGCGGCGCGAGCGTCGGCATCCTGGGCGTGGTGTTCCTGACGATCTCCGCGCTGAGCTTCGCCCGCGCGGCGCAACGCCTGTTCGAACAGTGCTGGGAACTCAAGCCCCTCAGCATGCGCAACACACGCAACGACCTGGTGTGGATCGTCAGTCTCGGCGCCTACGCGGCGATCTCGGGCTGGATCCAGGCGGTACTCGGCGGCGGCCGGCTCGGCCTCACGGCCGTGTTGGTCGAGGCACCGGTGACCGCCGTGTTCCTCCTGTGGAGCGGCCGCGTCCTGTCCGCCAAACGGATCAGCCTGATACGGCTGCTCCCCTTCGGGATCATCACGGCCACACTCACCGCCGTGTACTCCGTAGGGGCGAATGTGTACCTGCCGAAACTGTTCAACTCCTATGCCGCCCGCTACGGAGCGATCGGCGCCGTCTTCGCGATGATCTCGGCCCTGTTCGGGGTCATGCTGGTGACGGTGGCGTCGGCGGCCCTGGGACGCGAGGTCCACGAGGAACTCACCCGGATCCGTGCCGGCGACCGGCCCTCGGACCACGAGATCCGCCAGGAGTGGGACGGCATCATCGAACAGGCCCGGCTGCGCTGGCGCACCGCACGAGAGCAGGTCTCACGTCGCCGGCCCGAGGACACGAAGCGCGTCTAGCCACCGGTGCCGGCCACAGGAGTGTACGAACGTACCTTCCGGAGCGTACGATCGTACGCATGACGGTGGACCACTTTGCCGATGACCCGCGGACCAACTTGCAGCGCATGCTCGCGGGCGATCTCTACATCGCCGACGACCCCGAGATCGCCGCCAGGCAGCGACGCGCCATGCGCCTCGCCGAGCGCTACAGGACTGCGTTCCTGGACGACTCCGCCGACGCCCGGTCGCTCCTCGAGGATCTGCTCGGCTTCGCGGGCGAGGAGATCGAGGTGCGGCCGCCGCTGTACGTGGACTACGGCAGCAACATCTCCATCGGGGCCCGTACCTTCGTCAACTACAACCTGACCGCACTCGACGTGGCGGCGATCACCGTCGGCGAGGACTGCCAGATCGGCCCGGGCGTCCAACTCCTCACCCCCACCCACCCTCTGGAGCCCCAGCCCCGCCGCGACAAGCTGGAGGCCGCCCTGCCCATCACCATCGGGGACAACGTCTGGCTCGGCGGCGGCGTCATCGTCTGCCCCGGGGTGAGCATCGGCGACAACAGCGTCATCGGCGCCGGATCGGTCGTCACCAAGGACATCCCCGCGAACGTCGTCGCCGTCGGCAGCCCCGCCCGCCCCGTGCGCACCCTCTGAACCCACCTGCGATGGCCACCGGACACACCGACCCGCAGCGCCGCGAGCGCATCCTCACCGCCACCCTGGACCACATCGCCGACGAAGGCGTCGCCGGTGTCTCCCACCGGAAGATCGCCGCCCGGGCCGGAGTGCCGCTGGGGTCGATGACCTATCACTTCGAAGGCATCGGCGAACTGCTCGACGAAGCCTTCACCCGCTTCGCCGACCACGTCGTCGCCCTCTTCGAGCAGCACCTGAACGCGGCCGGCAGCGCCAAGGAGGCGCGCGAGGCGGTCACCGACCTCATCCACGAACTCTCCGACGGACCGCAGCGCGATCTGATCATCACCCACGAGCTCTACACCCTCGCGGCCCGGCACCCCCAGTACCGAGAGCTGACACGCCGCTGGATGATCCGCAGCCGAGAGCTCCTGGAACGCCACTTCGACGCCGACACGGCCCGCCAACTCGACGCCCTCATCGAGGGACTCGCCCTCCACCGCGCACTCGACACCGCACCGCACGACCGGCGCCTCACGAGCGAAGCCGTCACACGCATCACCACCACCGTCCGGACGCGACCCTCGCCCAGCCCGCGGTGACCCGCTTCTGCGTGAGGCCGGACGCTTCCGGCTCCGTAAGTCTCAATCAGTGGCCGTGACACGTTCCTCGCACGCCAGGCTGAACACCCGCACGCGGCGGCCGCAGCTGGGATCGACGGCCTCCCGAACCAGATGCATCCCCAGCTTGGCCATGATCCGTTCGGATGCGCCGTTGCCCACCTGAGCGACGCTGACGATCCGCTCCAGCCTCAGCACTTCGAACCCGAACCGCACAGCGGCCCGAGCGGCCTCAGTGGCCAGCCCCCGCCCCCAGTGGGACCGGCCCAACCGCCAGCCGACCTCGACCGCGGGCAGCAACTCCGGCATGAAGTCAGGGACCGAAAGACCGGTGAACCCGGCCAGTCCCCCCGTCGAGCGGATCTCCACGGCGAACAGCCCGAAACCCTGGGCATCCCACTCGCGCTCGATCGCCTCGATCCCGAGGCGCGTCTGCCGGGCGTCGCGGACGCTGCCGTCACCGATCCATCTCATGACCTCGGGGTCCGCGTTGACCGCCGCCATGGGCGCGACGTCGTCCTCGCGCCAGCGGCGCAGGACCAGACGGGGAGTCTCCAGCATGACCATCCGAGCATTCTGAAGCACCCGGGCGGGCTTGTAGCTGTGTCACGACCGGGCAACGACCCGGTGACCAGAGCAACCGGTGGTTGGCTGGAAATCGTTTGTGCCTGAGACAGTCACCCTCGACTGCCACTCACCAGACAGGATCACCATGACGACCTCCACGAAGTCCGACCGGCACAGACCCGGCACCGTTCTCCGTACGACCGTGATCGGCGCCTCGGCCGCCGTCCTCTCAGTGATACTCACGGCCTGCAACGGAAACGGGACTTCGACGGCCTCCCCCGCCGACGCGAAGACCGCGACGGCGACAGCGGGCGGCAAGGCCACGGCGGCCGGTGCCCCCACGACCGGCGCCAAGCCGGCGGCCGAGCCCACGGGCGCAGGCAGCGGCGCATCGTCGTCCGCCGCCACCAAGCCCGCCCCCTCGGCGCCCGCTCCGGCCAAACCGCTCGCCTCCGGCACGGCCGGCGACGACGGCTGCGACCACAAGATGCCCATCTCCCCCGACGAGGTGGCGGTCTACCGCTACACCCCCGAAGGCGGCTCCCTGAGCCTCATCGTCAAGTACGGCAACTGGGGCTGCGCCCCGGCGGACTCCGACGGCGCACCCTTCGAAACCGTGGGCAAGGAGACGTACATGCCCATGGACCAGGCGGCGTACATCACCGTCACCAACCCCGTCGTGGAGAGCACCGAGAACCAGCACATCGGTGTCCAGGAGTTCCTCGACTGGCTGGAAGCGCACCCGAACAGCGGGCTGGTGTTCAAGTACCACCTGGGCGCCGACGGGGCGATCGACCGGCTGGACGAGGAGTTCACCCCGTGAGCCCAGGCTTACGGGAGCGATGAGGCGCAGCGCACGGACGGAAGGCCGCTGGGGTGCTGCGCCGCAACCGCTGTGGCTGAAAATGTGTCTCTCAACGCGTGGTGCAGCCGCTTCGGAGGTGGCCGTGCACGGCAGCAGGACGATCGGGGGGAAGATGTGAACACCTGGGTGGTGCCCGGATACACCGAGTCGCACGAACTCGGCTCAGGGGCGAGCGGACGCGTCGTATCGGCCGTGCACGGGGACACGGGCGTTCCCGTCGCGGTCAAGTACCTCAGCGAGACCCTGCGCGAGCGCCCGGGCTTCGTACACGAGTTCCGGGCCGAGGCACGCCTCCTGGGCGGCCTGGAAAGCCTGCACGTGACCGGCTTCTACGAGTACGTGGAGAGCCCGCACGGCGCCGCCATCGTGATGGAACTGGTCGACGGGGTCTCGTTGCGGACCCTGCTGAAACGCCAGGGTCCACTCGAACCCGAGGCCGCGCTCGTCCTTCTCAAGGGATCGCTGCTCGGCCTGGCCGACGCGCACGGCATCGGCGTCGTCCACCGCGACTACAAGCCCGAGAACGTCCTGGTCGCATCGGACGGATCGTCCAAGCTCGTCGACTTCGGCATCGCGGTGGACGCCGGAACCAGCGCCGGCGTGGCCGGAACCCCCTCCTACATGGCCCCCGAGCAGTGGACCGGTGAACCCGCCTCCTGCGCCACGGACGTGTACGCGGCCACGGCCACCTTCTTCGAGTGCCTGACGGGCCACAAGCCGTACACGGGCGAGAACCTCGCCGAACTCGCCCTGCAGCACGTCGACGCCCCCATCCCGGTCGACGAGGTCCCCGAGGCGGTACGTGAACTGGTCCGCCGCGGTCTGGCCAAGGAACCGGACGAACGGCCGTCCCAGGCCGATGCCTTCGTCGCGGAACTGGAGACGGCCGCCCTCACCGCCTACGGCCCCGACTGGGAGGAACGCGGCCGCGCCCGCCTCGCCGCCCTGGTGGCCCTGCTGGCGATGCTGCTGCCGTCGGCCCGCGCTCCCCGGACCACCACCGACACCGCGCGCACGATTTTGAGCCAGAAGCCGCACCTCGGCGGGGCGCGGGCATGGCTGCCCGGCCGCCCCGGGATGCTCGTGTCGGGCTCCGCCGTGCTCCTGGGCGTCCTTCTCACCTACGGCATCCACGCCGCCCCGGGAGCCGCCGCGCAGCGGTCCGCCCAGGCACTGGCCACCACCAGCGCCCACACCGGAGCCGCGTCACCGGGAGACACCGCCCCGCCCACGTCACCGTCCCCGTCGGACGACGCGTCGCCCTCCCCCACTCTCTCCCCCTCGGCTTCGGCGAGCACCGGCACCCCGGACCCCACCGCGTCCACCACCTCCGCACCCACCTCGGACACGACGACCGGCGCGACGACCGCGCCGGCCACACCGACGGCGTCCTCCCCCACCTCGCCCGCCGCTGCCGCCGTCAAGAACGTCGCCGTGTCGGCGCTCCAGCAGACGGGCCCCTCCACCGCGGCGGCAACCGTCGACATCACCACCGACGGGACCGGGCCGCTCACCCTCACCGTCTCCTGGTTCACGGGCAACCTCGCCGGCCCGCTCGGCTCCCCGGACGGCGCGTCACAGACCTTCGAGCGAAGCGGAGCCACCCACTACACGCTCGCCGTCCAGCACACCTTCCAGAACGCCGGCTGCTACTGGGCGGTACAGGCCACGACGACCCCGGCAGCCGCCTCCGGCAGTTCCTCCCAGCAGATCCTGACCAGACAGTGCGAGCTTCGATGACCACTCACGACGACGTCACTCCCCCGCCCGCGGAGGAAGAAGAGGCGACCCGAAGGCTCGTTCCCGCCGACGCTCAGGCCGCCACCGTCCACCTCGACGTCACCGACGGCGGAACCCCGGGCGACACTCCCGCCGACGCGGACGACGGCTACAGCGCCACTGTGCTGGCCAGCCACTGGATTCAGCGGCCCGAGCTCGACCGGACCCTCGTCGAGGAGTCGGAGGAGTCAGAGGAGCCGGAGGAGTCGGAGGAGCCGGAGGAGTCGCCCACCAGTGCTCCATCGGTGCGCCCTGACCGCATCGACGGCACTGTGCTGCGGTTCGGTCCGGGCGTGACCGCCGTCGTCGAGCACCGTCATCAGCAGACGCTGGCCGCCGCGCCCCTGTCGCCCCCACCTGTGCCCCGGCGTCGGAGGCTGCGCAGGCACGCGTTCCCGGCGCTGGTGGTGCTTGCCGTGCTCGCCTTTCTGCTGTGGCAGCGCTCAGCACCGTCCGTGCAGGTCAGCGGAGTTGCCGTCACCTCACGGCCGGCGGTTCTGGGGTGTGACGGCACGGCGGATGTCGTCGGTCTGGTGACCACGAACGGCCGTGCGGGCACACTCTCCTATCGCTGGGTCCGCAGCGACGGCACCGCCTCCGGTGTGCTCCACGAAGTGATGGTCCGGGGCCAGAAGCACGCGCGTCTCCACCTGCGATGGACCTACCGGGGCAAGGGGCATCGCACGGCCCGGGCCGAACTGCGCATCCTCTCCCCCACCCACCGGGAGAGCAGCGCCCGCTTCACCTACGACTGCTCCTGACCGCGAGGCCGGCTTTACTGAGGAGCTGGCGGGTCGGGTCTCCCTATGGCTGCAGGAGGTCCAGGACGAGATAGCCGTCGATGCGGCGCAGGTGCTCGCTGTCGGGGTCGGGCGGGAGTGCGTGGCCGAGGTTGTCGGCGCGGACCTCGCTGATCCACTGGTCGTGCTGGTATTCGTGATTGATCAACGCGGTGATCAAGTGTGTTGCGACGATGGTGAGTTGGGTGGGGGCACCGACGCGGCCGGCGGCGATGTCGCCGATGCGGGCGTGGACGCGTTCGGCGACGGTCTCGCGGAACCGGGTGAGCCGTTCGACCGTGGGCAGCGTGCCGCGGAACTTCTCCGGGTTCGCCGAGTCCATCAGGGCGTCCAGCTCGGGGTCGGGGCTGGGCTCGGCCGCGGTGAGGTTGCGGATCATGAAGTGGGCGACGTGGGCCTGGTGGCCCAGGTGCCAGCCGATGGCGCTGGAGTTCTCGTGCGGGCGCCACGTCACCTCGTCCGGGGTGAGGTCCTTCCACAGATCGTCGGTGTAGGCACGGGCTCGGTCGTACTCGCGCAGCAGTGCGTCTACCGGGAGCATGCTTTCGCCTCTTTCGTGGTCAGGGACGCGGGGGCCCGGTGCAGCCTGCCGGTACACGCCCGAGGGGGCGGTCCACCGCTACGGGGATAGGGTGTCTGTCCGCATCATTCCAGTGAACGTCTCGGGCGGTTCCCGGTGCGTGGCATGGGTGTGACGGTCCGAGAAAGGCAGCGCGATGAGGAGCGAGGACGCCGCCGTACTCGACGATCCGGTGGGCGGGTCGCTGCGGTGCCACCACACCGCGCTCGCCCGTCGGCTCGGCCGGGCCGACACCTACCTGCCAGGAGTCGCGACCTTCTGCGCCGTGCCCCGCGATCCGGACGCGACGGACTGGGCCGACCTCGCCCGGCTGCTCGGCCGGGACGGCTTCGCGGACCTGTTCAGCTGCCGGGCGACCCCGCCGCCGGACTGGGAGCCGGTCTTCGCCCTGGACGGACGGCAGATGATCTGGACCGGCGACCGCCCTGTCGAGCCCCGCGCCGCGAGCGGCGACCTGGTCGAGCTGAGCGCGACCGACGTGCCCGAGATGCTCGACCTCGCCGCACGGACGCAGCCCGGACCGTTCTGGCCGCGCACCCACGAACTCGGCACCTATCTGGGCATCCGTGCGGGCGGAAACCTGGTGGCCATGGCGGGCGAACGGCTCCGGCCGCCCGGATGGACCGAGATCAGCGCCGTGTGTACGGCACCAGAGGCGCGCGGGCGGGGCCACGCCGCCCGGTTGGTGCGCGCACTGGTCTCCGGCGTCCTGTCCCGGAACGAACGTCCCTTTCTGCACGTCGCCGAGACGAACACCGCCGCGATCGCCCTCTACGACCGGCTCGGCTTCGAAAGCCGCACACAGGTGACCTTCCGGGGGTTCCGGACGCCGTGAGCCGTGACGGCGGTCGGCGCACGAGCGTCAGCGTGCGCCGACCGCCTGCCCGCGCCGAACACGGCCGGCGTGGGCGGCTCGGCCTGCGGCCTCACCTCACCGTCGGACTGGGAGAGACCGTTCTGCGCGCCGGCGGGGTGAGGACGACCTGGGGCTGGCCCGCCGCCGGGGGCGGCGGGGTCTGGGGTGCGGTGCTCTGCAGGGACAGGGCCTGGTCGAAGTCGACCAGGCCGGTCTTCTCCACGGTCGTGAGGTGGTCCAGGACCGTGCCGTTCGCCAGGTCGGCCAGGTCACGGACCAGTGAGTTCCTGGTGGTGGTGCGGACACTCGCGATCGTGGCGAGCATCTGGCCGTTCGTCGCCCGCAGGATGGTGGCCAGGTCGGTGTCGAACTGCTTGCCGCTGTCCCCGTTCAACCGGGTCACGAAGCCCTGCTGCTGCGGCGAGGGCTGGTTGGGCAGCGTGATGCCCAGCTGAGCGGCGGCCTTGCGATCCGCGGCGTCCAACGTGGCATCACCGGCGATCAGCTGCTCCGCGACCGCCTTGACCGGCTTCGTCGTACCCTTCTTCAGCGCCATCTGACCGACGGGGTACTCCCAGAGGCCGGCGGAGCGCACCTTGACCACGAAGTCCCGGTCGGCTTGGGTCAGCGGCCCGGTAGCCGGGTGGGCGATGACCAGTTCTGGTTCGCTGCTGACCCTTTGGACTCCGAGCATGCTGGGGTAGAGGAGGGCCCCCAAGGTGGTGGCGAGCGCACCACCCACGAACAGGGTTCCCGCCGCTTTCCGTGAAACGAGCACCGTCTCTCCTGCTTCTGATTCGATACCCGCACGCCCAGGGATACGTATGCCGAGGCCCGGAAAACCTCTTGGGTTCGTAATGAATTCGTCAAGCCGATGAGGGGGGCGGCCCCTGCCGGAAGGCCCCGCGGACCAATAGCCGCTGGTACGTCTCAACCGCTGGCAAAAATAGGGCCGTTGGCCCCTATGGACAGGCTCACGCAGGGACTGTTCGGCCCTATCGGGACCGGGGGGCGCACCCTCGATCATGTGGGCGACGGCCGGGAAGGGCCAGGACCATACCCGCACCTCTGGCACTTCCCGGTTCGTCGGCGCACGGGCCACCTTGCCCGGTGCGTTCAGCGGTCGGGGTGAAGCCTCCGATGACTTCCCGCCCGGCCGATGTCCGGCTCCAGCTGCCTGCAGAGCGGTGTGCCGCTGTGCAGGCGCCCGTTCAGACCGCTTGAAGCGTGTGGTCACCGGTGAGGACGGCCTGTTCCGCGGGGGTCGCGGAACGCCGCCACTCGTGGGCCAGCGCGGCGTAGGTGGTGACGTCGTGCCACAGGCCCTGCGTGTGGAACAGTTCGCGCAGCGTCGCCTCGGGCCGCAGGCCGGCGGCGAGCATGACGTCCCGCATGCGCGTGTGGTCGGCTCGGTGCCCGGCCCAGATGCGGTGCAGGCCGAGCGGGCCGAAACCGTGGGCCATCAGAAGCCGGCCGGCCTCGTGGCCATGGCCGCGCACGGGTGCGTCGGGCAGCAGGACCAGCCCGGTGAGCATGGCGTTGCTGCCGTAGTCCTCGACCAGCAGCCCCATGCTGCCGACCATGGTGTCGTCACCGGGTGCGCAGATGGCGAGGGTGTGTCTGCGGCGCGGGTGGGCGTAGGGCTGGGCGAGGCACTGGGCGAAGGCGTCCTGTGCCTGGCGGGCGTCCATGCGGTCGACGCCGAGGAAGCGGGTCAGCAGACGGTGGGTGTGGATGCGTTCGAAGGCCGCGAGGTCGGTGGCCCGCAGCTCGCGCAGCCAGAGGTGATCGCCGTGCAGTTCGGGGATGTGGGTCATGGCGCGGTTCCGAGGAGGGGGGCGTGGTCGGCGGGGACGAGGGCTTCGAGGTCCGCGTAGTGGCGTCCTGAGGGAAGCGGGGCTCCCAGCAGGATGCGACGGGCGGTGTCGGTGACGAGGGCCGCGCCGAGCATGATGCCGCTCGCCAGCTGCGGCCAGCTGGACAGGGTGCGGCCGATCCTGCCGATGGCGTCGGTCATGGCCGGGCTGAGCCGGTCCGCGTCCACGATCCGCAGGAGGAGGTCGAGGGACTGGGCCGCGTCGAGCGCGCGGACGTCCTGTGCGGTGCTTTCGCCCGCCCGGCCGTGGAAGAGGGGCCGGTCCGGCTCCAGGTCGAAGCGTTCCACATCCAGCAGGCCGCGGTCGTTGGCGTCCATCAGGACCGGGATACGGCGGTCACGTGCGTGCTCCCGGGCCGCGAACTTGGCCCACAGGGTGTCGCATTCCTCGATCAGCAGGTCCAGTCCCGCGCCGGGACCGGCGCCGAAGAACGCCTCGACGGTCTCCGGTGACACGCCCTCGCGGTAGATCTCGATGTCGAGATAGGGGTCGATCTCGTACATCTGGCGCGCGCACAGCACCGTCTTCTCCACCCCCAGGTCATGGACGCCGGCGCGCAACCGGTTGAGGTTGGACAGGCCCAAGCGGTCGAAGTCCGCCAGGCGGAACGATCCTCCTACGCCCTCCATGGCACAGGTCAGCGCCGCGCTGTTGCCCACGGACAGGCCGAGCACGCCGATGCGGCGGCCGAGCAGTGCCTGCTGTTGCACCCGGGTGATCTTGTCTCTGTTGCGGTCGGTGCGGACCAGGCGGAACTCCTCGGCCGGCAGCAGGTGGACCAGCCGCCCCGACCACGGGTACCAGATCCAGGTGCCGTAGCGCCGACGCGGCACCCCGGCGCACAGCTCGGTGGCGGCGGCAGCCAGGGCCCGGGCGTCCGGCGACTCCCCCGGCCGCAGGCAGCGCACCAGCTCCTCGAGCTGATCGTCGATGCGGTCGTGCACTTCTCGTACGGCCCCCGACTCCAGCAGTGCCGTCAAAGCCGCTCTCCCCTCGGCCTCCATGAGGTTGAGGAGCAGAGGCCGGTAGGTGTCCTGCGGCGTGCGCGTCGGTTCCAGGCCCGCACAGGGGTCGTCGTCGGGGGTGGCTGAATGGATCATGAAACGGGAAGCTAGCAGCCGGACGATCTTGGAAAGCCCTTGTCACACGGGAGCGCACATCCGAATTCATGCGCGATCTTTTCAGCGCCGGTTGACGAGGTACGGACGCGAGCGTTGCTTGGTCATGTCTTCGTCCGCGCCGGCAGCCGGGTGCGGCCCGCTTCGAGGCCGATCGACAGACCTGAGGCCGTGACGTCGAGGCTGGTGGCTTTCAGTCCCAGGGGGTAGTCGGCGTCGGTCCGCGCGGTCAGTGCGTCCTGGATACGGCCGACCAGGCGGCTGGGCGCGGGACGGCCGAGGATCTCGGCCTCCTGAAGACGCAGCGTCACATGACCGTCCTGGAGGGCAGGTCGCACGGTCGCCTGCCCGAGGCCGCCCTGGCCGAGGTCCAGGACGACGGTGCCCCTCTTCTCGTCGAGGCGCACGCCGGTGACGGGCAGCCGGCCCCCGTTCGCGCCGGTCATGCTCCGCAGGGACGCCGCGGGTACGTCGACGTCGGCGTGGACGGCGGAGACGGTGCCCGAGCGGTCCCCGGTCAGGCGTACGTCCTGAAGGCGGGCGCGGACGGACACGTCGGGGATACGGCCGAGGGTGGCGTGGTCGTTGCTGATGGTCACGGCGTCGAGGTGCCGGTCGAGCAGGGCGAGCAGGGCCGGGCCGCCGTCGATGTCGACGGTGCTGTCCTGGCCGAGGGCCCGGCCGGCCGCCGCGGCCAGGCGATCCCGCAGCATCGTGCGGGCGGCGGCTTCGGCCGCGGTGACGGTCAGCAGGACGAGGGCCAGGGCGAGGGCGGTGACGGACGCCGCCCGGTGTCGCCGGAACGCGGCGCGGATCATCCGTTGTCTCCCGTCGTCACGGCCGGCAGGGTGTGGCCGGCCGGTACCTGGGCGGGCGCGGGGCCTTCGGGGTCCAGGTGGGGCAGAAGCCGGTCCAGCCACCGCGGCAGCCACCAGTTAGCCCGCCCGAGCAGGTACATGCTGGAGGGCACCAGGACGAGCCGCACCACGGTGGCGTCGAGGATCACGCTCACGCCCAGGCCGAGCGCCAGCATCTTGATCACCACGTTGGTGGAGAGCAGGAAGGCGAGGAAGACGCTGGTCATGATGAGCGCGGCGCAGGTGATGACGCGGGCGGTGCCGGCCAGCCCGGCGGCGACGCTCACGTGGTTGTCCTTCGTGTGCAGCCAGGACTCGCGGATGCGGGAGAGCAGGAAGACCTCGTAGTCCATGGACAGGCCGAAGACGATCGCGAACATCATCATCGGTACGTACGACTCCACGGGGACGGGTTCGTCCACGCCGAGCAGCGAGCCGCCCCAGCCCCATTGGAAGACCGCGACGACGACTCCGTAGGCGGCCCCGATCGACAGCAGGTTGAGCAGGGCGGCCTTGAAGGCGACCAGGAG
Organism: Streptomyces panaciradicis; assembly: GCF_023516615.1. Lineage (GTDB taxonomy): Bacteria > Actinomycetota > Actinomycetes > Streptomycetales > Streptomycetaceae > Streptomyces > Streptomyces panaciradicis. Next base: position 73,445 of record NZ_JAMGBF010000013.1, on the reverse strand, counting down.
GCTGCGGAAGACGGTGAGCAGGAGCAGGAAGGCCGCCGCGACCACCACCGCGACGATGACCGGCAGACGGTCCAGGACCACGTCGCGGAAGGTGAGTTGGGCCGCGGTGACGCCGGTGACGTAGCCGCGGGCGCCGGAGCCGGCGAGGGCGTCGGGGAGCGTGTGGTCCTCGAGGCGGTGCATCAGGTCGGAGGTGCCCCGCTCCTGTGGGCCGGTGTCGGGTGTGACCGTGGCGACGAGCAGGCTCGTGTCGACGGCGGCAGGTGTGGTGACGCGGGCGACGCCGGGGGTCGCGGCCAGGGCGTCGTGCAGGGTCCGGGACAGCGTGGCGTCGTCGACGTGCGTGTCCGTGAGGTCGGCGACGATCGTGAACTGGCCGTTGGTGCCCGGTCCGAAGCCGTCGGCGATCAGGTCGTAGGCGCGGCGGTCGGTGTAGTCGGCCGGGTCGGCGCCGTTGTCGACGTGCCCCAGGCGCATGGAGGCGGCCGGTATCGCGAGGACGGCCAGCACGAGTGCGCCGACGGCGAGGAACAGCCAGGGACGGCGGCCCACGGTGGCGGCCCAGCGGTGCCAGGTGTCGCCGGTGCCGGTCGGCTCGTCGACGGGCGTGCGCACCCGCCACCGGTCGATGCGGCGGCCCGCCACCCCCAGGAAGGCGGGTCCGAGGGTGAGCGCCGCGACGGCGGCGATCAGGACGGTCAGACCGGCGGCGACACCGAGGGTGCCGATGAAGGTCACGCCGGACACGTACAGGCCGCCGAGGGCGAGGGCGACGGTGGCCGCCGCGACGATCACGGCCCGGCCGCTGGTGGCGACGGCCCGGCCGGCGGCCTGCGCCGGATCGTCGACGTCGCGCAGCAGCCGGCGGTGCCGGGTGATCAGGAACAGGGCGTAGTCGATGCCGACGCCCAGGCCCATCATCGTGGCCAGCGTGGGTGCGGCGTTGCCGAAGGTGAACGCCGCTGCCAGCAGCCCGAGCAGTGAGATCCCGGTCAGCAGCCCGACGACCGCTGTCAGCAGCGGCAGTCCGGCGGCGGCCACGCTGCCGAATCCGGCGAGCAGCACGACCACGGCGGTGACGAGGCCGATCACCTCCGACAGCCGGTCGGCGGCCTTGGGGCGGGCCAACTGGCCCAGTGGGCCACCGTATTCGACCTGGACGCGGTCGGCGCGCAGGCCGTGCACCGCGTCGTCGACGCCGTGCAGGTAGGAGGGGGCGAAGCGGGCGGGGTTCTCGGTGAAGCGGACCGTCAGGATGCCGGTGGCGCCATCGGTGGAGACCGTGCCGGGCGTGCTCAGCGGATCGGTCACCGCGATCACCTCGGGCAGCTTCTTCAACTCGGTGACCGCGGTGTCGACGGCGCTGCTGTGGGCGGCGAGAGAGCCGGTGCCGGTGTGCAGCACGATCTGGGCGGCGGTGCCGCGGACGCTGGCGGGGCCGTGCGCGTCCAGCAGATCGGAGCCGGTCTGCACGGAGGTGCCGGGGAGGGCGAAATCGTCGTCGTAACTGCCGCCCCAGGCGCGGTCGGCGGCCAGCGCGGTGAGCAGCACCAGCAGCCAGGCGGAGATCACCCACCACGGTCGCCGTGCGCACCACCGGCCGAGCCGGTGGAGCCGGTCGGCGCGTTCGGGCGCTTCCGGGTGGTCGGGTCGCTGGGAGGTGGCGGACGCGTCGGTCATGCAGTCGTTCCTTCTCGGGCCACGTCTGATGGCTCTGGGTCGGGTGGTGTGGGGGGTGGTCAGTGGTGGTGTCGGGTGCGGGCGGGGTGCTGCGCCGGCGGCCTTGTCCCCGGTCGTGGCGCACCGGTGGGGTACACCCTGCCGGTGGTCCGTGGCCGCCCGGCGAGCGGGCCGCCCTCCGGCCGTCTCTTGATCGGCGGTCCCAGCGTGGCCGGGGCGTACGAGCCGGAGGTTCGGCGCATGTTCGGGGTGTGTAAGGGCCGTTCGCGCGGACGCTCGGGCCGGCCGGAGGTGGCTAGCATCGGTGGCCGGGCTGCGGAAAGAGAGGCACATGCCGGAGAGCAAGGGGCTCGTCCTGGTCGTCGAGGACGAGCGCAACATCGCCGACCTCCAGCGGCGCTACCTCAGCCGGGAAGGCTTCGGCGTGCACGTCGAGAGCACCGGTGACGCCGCTCTGGCCGCCGTCCGCCGCATGCGCCCGGTCGCGGTCGTCCTGGACATCGCACTGCCCGGCATGGACGGCATGGAGGTCTGCCGACGGCTGCGCGAGGAGGGCGACTGGACGCCCGTGCTGTTCGTGACGGCCCGGGACGAGGTGACCGACCGCATCCTCGGCCTGGAACTGGGCGGCGACGACTACCTCACCAAGCCGTTCTCGCCGCAGGAGCTGGTGGCCCGCGTCAAGACCCTGCTGCGGCGTGCCGCCGGACCGCCGCAGCACCCGGTGCGCCGGGTGGGACGTCTCGCGCTGGACGCCGGCCGCCGTACCCTGCACGTCGACGGCCGGCCGGTGGAGCTGACGACGACCGAGTTCAACCTGCTCGCCTTCCTGATGCGGCACCCCGGCCAGGTCTTCACCCGCGAGCAGCTGCTCGCCCAGGTGTGGGGGTACGCCGGCTACCGGGACACGCGCGTGATGGACGTCTACGTCTCGCAGCTGCGCGCCAAGCTCGGTTCCGCCAGCCCCCTGCGCACCGTCCGCGGGGTCGGCTACAGCGTCACGGACGCCGACGGCCGATGATCACCCTGCGCCGACCCGGCCGCCGCGGCTCCCTGACCGGCAGCATCGTGCTGCTCACCACCGCAGTGGCAGCCGTGGCCGTCGTGCTGACCGGGCTGTTCGCCTGGCGCGTCATCCGCACGAACGCGGAGACCCAGGAACGCCGGCAGCTCTCCCGGCAGGCCGAGGTCCTCGCCCGTACTCCCCCGCTCGCCGCCTGGATGCTCGACCGGCAGGAGCGCATCGCCGGCGCCGACGACATCCGGCTCGCTCTGGTCCGGCCCTCCGGTGCGGTGGACGGGCCCGCGGCGGCCGCGGTCGACGCCAAGAGCCGCAAGGCGCTGCTGGCCGGGGAGGAACTGTCCGCGACGGCACGGCTCGACGGCCGCGAGGTGCTGGTGGAGGGAGCGCCGACGCCCACCGGCGGCGGCCTGGTCCTCACCCAGCCGATGAGCGCCGTCGACGAGGCCACCGACCGCATGCGCGGCAGCCTCGTCCTGCCGTTCGTCGTGGGCCTGACCGGCGCGGCCCTCGCCGGTGCGCTGCTGGCCCGCCGCCTGGCCCGCCCGCTCGTGTCGGCCGCTCGCACCGCGCACCGCCTGTCGCAGGGCGAGCGCGGGCTGACCGTGCCGGCCGAGGGCCCGGCGGAGGTGGCGGAGCTGGCCGGTGCGCTGAACCTGCTGGACGCGGCGCTGACCCACAGCGAGGACCGGCAGCGGGAATTCCTGCTCTCCGTGTCCCACGAGATCCGTACCCCGCTGACCACGGCACGCGGCTACGCCGAGGCCCTCGCCGACGAGGTCGTCACCGGCGACGAGGTGCCCGAGGCCGGCCGTATCCTGCGCGGCGAGATCGAGCGTCTCGAACGCTTCGTCGGCGACCTGCTGGCCCTGGCCCGCCTGGAGGCCGACGACTTCCGGCTCGACAACGACGAGGTCGACCTCGACGCGCTGGTGGCGGAGGCCGCGCAGGCATGGTCGGTGCGCTGCGCGCAGCACGCCGTGGACTTCCGCGTCGAACGCCCGGCGCACCCGCTGCCGCTGATCACCGACGGTTTCCGGGTACGGCAACTCGTGGACGGTCTCGCCGGGAACGCCCTGCGCGTCACCCCGGCCGGAAAGCCCCTCGTCCTCGCCGTTCGGGCGGAGGAACTGGGCGCTGTGCTGGAGGTGCGCGACGGCGGGCCCGGCCTCACCGACGCCGACATCGCGGTCGCCTTCGAACGCGGCGCGCTCACCGACCGCTACCGCGGGGTGCGGCCCGTCGGCAGCGGTCTGGGCCTGGCCATCGCCCACCGTCTGGCCACCCGGCTCGGTGGCACCATCACCGCCTCGGGCCGGGCCCCCGAGGGCGGCGCCTGCTTCACCGTTCGGCTCCCGTCACGCCCCGACGCCCCTTACACGCACTGAACACTCCCCTGACATCCGCCTCATGACACCCCGTCATGCTCGTGCTCACGGACAGACGAGGAGGCACGGCATGGGAGGCAGGCTGCGCAGGCCGACGTGGCGCCGTACCACCAGCGGCCCGGAACGGGACGCGCCCCGGCGGCTGCGCGACGACCTCGACCAGGCCCTCTCCCTGGCCGACGACGCGGCCCGGCGGACGGCCGTGGACGGCGTCGTACAGGGAATCGCGGAGGGCAGGTACGGCCCGGGCTTCCAGCGACGGGCCGAAGGGACGCCGGCTCGCGCCCGTCAGGCAGGCGCGGGGTGAGGCCACATGCACCGCCGGGCGTTCACGGCAGCCGGTGGCCGTGTTCGGCGGGGCCGGCGCGATCGCCTGGCGTTCCGACGGCCAGCAGGCGGCATTCAGCCGGAGTACACGCCGTTTCAACGTCGTTTCACCAGAGTTCCGCCTCGTGCCTACTTCACCCTCACGCGTCGGCGCCGCCTCGGTGTGCGCCGCGGCTCTGACGTTCTCAGGACTGCTCGCCACCGGACTGATGGCCGCTCAGCCCGCGGCCGCCGCGGACCCGGCGGGCTACCAGAACGTCCGCATCAACGAGGTCACCTCCTCGAACAACGACACGGTGGAGCTGTACAACACCGGTGCGATCGCGGTGAGTGTCAGCGGCTGGAAGACGTCCGACGACGGCTTCTCACCGCAGTCGTTCTCGCCGTCCTCCAGTACCATCGCGCCCGGCGGGTTCATCACGTTCAACTCGCCCAAGGGCCTCGGCGATGCGGACAAACTGGTGATCTACACGGCCGACGGCACGGTGGTCGACCGCGTCGACTGGGCCACCGGCAGGGCGAAGCCGGCGATGGCGCGCTGCGGGGGCGACGGCACCGGGGCGTGGGTGACCACGACCACGGTGACCACCTTCGGCGCCCCCAACGCCACGGGCTGCCCGGCCTCGGCCCCCGCGGCGAGCCGCATACGGATCAACGAGGTCACCTCGGACGGCGCGGACACCGTGGAGCTGTACAACGGCGGAACGAGCGCGGTCAGCATCGGGTCCTGGAAGTACGTCGACAGTGACACCGCGCACTCCCCCGCCCTGATCTCGTCCTCCTCGCCGAGCACGACCAGCATCCCCGCGGGCGGCTACGCCACGTTCGACTCCGCCCTCGGTCTGGGCGCGAGCGACTCGCTCTTCCTCCTCGACGGCAACGGCACCACCGTCGACTCGGTGACCTGGGCGACCGACGGCGCCAAGCCGTCGGACGAGCGCTGCGCCAACGGCACCGGCTGGTTCACCACCTCCACGACCGCCACGCTCGGCAGCGCCAACTCCTGCTCGGGCGGCACCGGTGGCGGCGGGACCGGCGGTCACCTGCTGGGAGGCGGCGGCTCGCTGACCAGCGGCTGCACGCCCGAGGCGCCCTCCGGTACGGGTTCCACCCCGGCGGGCACCCTGGCCTGGCCGGGCGGGCTCGACGTCACGATCGCCGACGACGTCTGCGCGTTCACCACGTCCACCGGCCCCGAGGGCCGTGACCTGAGCGGGCTGGCCTTCGACCCGGCGCACCCGTCGGTACTGTGGGCCGCCAAGAACAAGAACTGGCTGTTCAAGCTGGTCAAGAGCAACGGCAAGTGGATCCCTGACCCGTCGTGGAGCGCGGCCGGCAAGCAGATCCATTTCGCCGGCGGCAGCGGCCAGCCGGACTCCGAGGGGCTGACCGTCGGGGCCAACGGCCACCTCTACGTGACCTCCGAGCGGGACAACGCCGACAACACCGTCCCCAAGGACACGATCATGGAGTTCGATCCGGCCGCGACCGGATCGACGCTGACGCCGGTCCACCAGTGGGACATGACCTCGCAGTTCCCGCAGCTCGACACGGGCAGCAAGGACGACGCCAACCTGGGCTTCGAGGGCGTCGGCTACGTGCCGGACAGCTGGCTCACCGCCAGCGGCTGGATCGACCCGCTCACCGGCGCCGCCTACGACCCGGCGGACTACCCGCTGCACGGTTCGGGCCTGTTCTTCGCCGGCCTGGAATGGGACGGCACGCTGCACGTCTACGGCCTCAACTCCGACGGCACGTCCACCACGTTCGGCACGATCTCGACCGGAAAGGCGTCAGTGATGGATGTGACCTTCGACGCCGGAACCCAGCGGATCGTCGCGACCTGCGACAACACCTGCGGCGAGACCCACACCTTCCTGAAGGTGGACGCCTCCGGCGCCATCGTGCCGGACGTGACCTACACCAATCCGGCCGTCATGCCGACCGACAACCTGGAGGGCTTCGCGATCGCACCCGCGTCGACCTGCGCCAACGGGTCACGGGAGGCGGTCTGGAGCGACGACGGCAGCTACGGCTTCGGCCCGGGAAGCTCCTCCTACGGACACGCCCTCTACAGCGGCACCTTCCCCTGCTGATCCGCCGGCCGGCGGGGACGGTCGGGCAGGCCCTGGGCCTTGGTCTTCAGCGATCCGGTGACGGCCGGCCTTCTTGCGGCCCTTCATCAGCGCCTCGAAGACCTGGCGTGCGACGTCGGCGGGGTCGTCCTTGTCCATGGCACCGATCCGGGTGTCCTCCTCCATGTCGGCCCGCCGGAAGGAGTCGGTCTCGGTGGGGCCGGGCATGAAGGAGGTCACCGTCACCCCGGTGTCCTACCCGGACGGGGAACGGTGGTGGCGGCGCTCACCACAGCGGTGAGGAGCCGTCCGGGGTGGTCAGCAGGGCCAGATGGGCGAGGTCCGCGGGCGGAGGCGTCGTCACGGACCACAGCGGCGGCGGGGACCCGTCGGCCACCGCGGCCGGGGCGTCCGTGAGGTTCATGCGCTCGCGCAGGCGGCCGTAGAAGTCCATCGGACCCAGCCGCACCGCTCGCAGACGCCGCGGGGCGGCGTACACCCCGATCCAGTCCCCCGGGTCCAGTACGCCCCGCAGCTGGCCGTCGATGCTGACCGCCGCCGGTCCCGAACGTTCCAGCACGCGCAGTCCGATCGGCTCGTCGGGGGCGGTGACGATGGAGCGGTTGAAGGCCATGTGCGGGGCGACCGGTGTGAAGATCAGGGCCTCGGCACGGGGCGAGACGACGGGGCCGCCCGCGGCGAAGCTGTAGGCGGTGGAGCCGGTCGGGGTGGCCACGAGCAGGGCGTCGGCGGAGTAGGAGGCCAGGAGGCGGCCGGAGACGTAGACGCCGACGGAGACCTGGCGGTCCCTGGCCAGCTTCTCCAGGACGATGTCATTGAGGGCCGTGACGTCCAGCGGGATGCCCCAGTCGGCATCCACGTCACAGTCGGTGCGCACCTGAGGCGGCGGCAGCAGCGGGCCGCGGCCGTACCGCACCCACGGCGCCATGTGCTCCGGCACCTCCAGGCGGCGGGAGGCCCGCAGGGCGAGCAGCATGCGGCTGTCGATCCCGATCCGCTCCTCGCGCACCGCGTCCAGTGCCTCCCGCACCCCGGCGGCCGACACCTCCGTCAGGAAGCCCACCCGGCCCAGGTCGACCCCCAGGACGAGGGCGTCGTTCTTCGCCGCCAGCCGGGCACCGCGCAGGAAGGTGCCGTCCCCGCCGAGGGTGACGACGAGCTCGGGATCGCCCGCGGCCGCGACCTCCTCACGGGCGCCGCGCCGCCCGCCGTCGTGCCACACGTCGATGTCCGCGCACCGCACGGAGTGCTCCTCGCACCACGCACGGACCACGCCGGCCGCCTCCACGGCCTCGGGACGCCCACCGTGGACGACCAGGCCGAGTCGCTTGACTGTCACATCCGCCTCCGGCAGTTCTCGGTCACCCAGTGATTGACCACCGTAGGGAGTGTCGCGCGTGCGGGCCTGCTCGGCGGCCGATGGCAGCGGACCGGGGGTCACCAACGGCGTCGTAGCCCCGTACCGCCCTGGACGAAGTCCTCATCCGCAGCTCGGATGCAATACCGGCGTCTCAGCGGGAAGAAGAACTACCGACCCAGGGAGGCTGGAGTGGCAAGCGATCGGATCGGACTGGCCGAGGTGCTCACGGCGGCGGAAGACGCCGCGCCGGTGGGCTCCCTGGATGTCGTGGCACGCAATCTGCGCGACCGGTTCGACGCGCGGTACGTGTCCTTCCTGTTCGTCGACGTCGTGGGCCGGCGCCTGCTGCGGGTCAGCGACGAGGCGGAAACCCGGCTGGGGCAGCGCACCGATCAGGTCCCCCTCAGCGGCAGCGGGGTGTACGACGAGGTCCTGCGCACCCAGAAGCTGGTGCTGGCGCCCGAGGGCGAGCAGGGACAACGTGTACTCGCCCCCGTCACCAACCGCGGCGACGCCATCGGCGTACTGGAGCTGTTCCTCCCCGAGGTCACGGAGGACGTGCTGAAGCAGGTGGAAGAGGCCGGGCACGCGCTGGCCTACATCATCGTCACCGATCGCCGCTTCACCGACCTCTACCACTGGGGCAACCGCACCACCTCGGTGAGCCTGGCCGCCGAGATCCAGCGCCAGCTCCTGCCGTCGGCCCCGTCCTGTGAAGCCGCCCAGTTCGCGCTCGCGGGCGCTCTCGTCCCGGCCTCCGACATCGCCGGTGACACTTACGACTACTCCCTCGACCAGGACACCCTGCACCTGTCCATCACCGACGCCATGGGCCACGACGTCGACGCCTCACTCATGGCCACCCTGCTGGTCAACGCCTCTCGGGGTGCCCGCCGCTCCGGCGTCGACCTGGCCGAACAGGCCCGCCTGACCCACCAGGCCCTTCTGGACCACGGCCGCCGGACCTTCGCCACCGGCCAGTTCCTGCGCATCGCCCTCGACGGCACCCGCGCGCAGCTCGTCAACGCCGGGCATCCATGGCCGCTACGGCTGCGCAACGGCCAGGTCGAGGAACTGCGCCTGACCGTCAACCTGCCGTTCGGCGTCCGTTGGCAGGGCCCGTACCAGGTGCAGGACCTCGACCTGCGCCCCGGTGACCGCCTGGTGCTCTACACCGACGGCATGCAGGAACGCGAAGCGGCGAAGGTCGACCTGCATGAGCTCATCCGTTCCACCGCCTCCGAGCACCCGCGCGAGGTCGTGCGCACCCTGGTGACCGAGGTCAGCGAGGCCTGCGACGGGTTCGTACGAGACGACGCCACCACCCTGTGCCTGGACTGGCACGGCCCCGTTCACACGGGCCGAAGGGTGACCGTCAGCTCCTGACCACCGGCCCCTGGTCACGGGTCGGCGTCGGCGCGGGACGCGCACGTCGCCAGTGGCTCCGCGAGGCAAACGACGCGGTCAGCCGCGACATCGAAGCCGAGCACCGGATGCCCGTAACCACCCTCCGGATCCATCAGCACCGGCTTGCCCAACCGCCGCCCGATCTGTCGAAGAAGGTCGCAGAACACATCGAGTCGCTCCTGCCCCTGCAGCTCCCGCAGGTCGACGCACCCGGAACACGCACGTCCGGCAGCGACCCCATCAGGTCCGGGTCGAAGAAACACCTCATGTCATCCCACAGCAGGTCGGCCACCCCGCGATGCTGCCCGGCTCCTTGAGCCGACGCATCCACGTTTCGCTCGCCCCAAGGGGCCGGTGCCGGCCTCAGGAGGCCGGCTTCTCCACCAGCTTCGCCAGGTTGTCCAGCGCCATGCGCTGCCCCAGTTCGTTGTCCGCGGGCGGCACCGCGTCCGGGACGCCTTCGTGATGGATGGTCACCTCCGTGCCGCCGCCCGGCGCGTCCGCGAGCGTTGTCGTCAGCGTCATCTCGCCGGAGAGCGCGGGATCGGCCGTCTCGAACGCGAAGACCTCCACCACCATCTCGTCCGGGACGAGTCTGCGAAAGTGGCCGTGGTAGGTGTCGGTGTGCTCGGACGACTTGCCCGTGTCACCGGGAGTCGTGTAGGTGAGCGAGATCCGAAACGCACCACCTTCTCGTGCCTCGAACTCATGAACCGTGCTGGTCATGTTGTCGGGCACCCGCCACTTCGCGAGCGCCTCGGGGTCGGTGAGCGCACGGTAGACCGCCGTACGCGAGGCGTTGAGGTGCCGTGTGAGCCGGGTCTCGTACATACCCGCCAGGCTACGGGCGGGCACCGACATCGACACCGGGACGGCGACGGTGACGACTGTGACCGCCGGGGGTGTGTGATTCGGTGGTCGCCGTGGGCCGGCCCACGGCGGCTGGCCGCTCTTACATCCCGACGCCGGTGTCGATGAGGATCTGCGCGGCCGGGGTGGCATTGTCGGCGCGGACCGCTTCGGCCATGGCGGCACGCGCCGATTCGGGCGTGGCGTCCGGCGGGATCACGAGGAGAGAGAAATAGTCCGCCTCGCCCCGGGTGACGAGGACGGTGTCGTCGCCGACCGGGAAGGAGTCGACGCGAACGACACGATCGTCGACGATCAGCCGCGTCGGCAGTTCCTCCCAGGCCGCCGCGTCCAGGCCGATCCGTGTGACCGGCCCCAGGTGCGCGGTCAGCGCGGAGACCAGGGAGGGGAGTTCGGCCGCGAAATCGTGGGAGCGCGGCCACCACGCCCCGTCGAGCACGCCCTGCCGATCATCCGTCGTTGCCAGACGTACGACGGCCGTACCGGGTTTCACATGGCCGTGGACGTGCGGCGCGAGTTGGGGCGCCTGCGAAGAGCGTTGGCCGGTGTCCATGGTCAGCCTCCCGTGGGTGAGCCCGCCGCGGCCGCCATCAGCGGTTCCGCGGCCTCCGCGGTCGTGTCCGGAGGCACGACCAGCAGGTCCCAGCGTCCCTGGCCCGGGGCGAGCAGAACGACAGTGTGCGGGGCGGACGCGGCAAGCGTCCTGTGCAGTTGTACGACCTGGTTGGACACGAGCATCCGGCCCGCCGTCGTGGGCCAGACCGCGCCGTTGACGGTGACGCTGGTGACGTGACCCCACGTCCGCGGCAATCCGGCGAGCAGGCTGGGAAGTTCGGCGAGCAGGTCGTACGAACGGGGCCACCAGGCTCCGTCGATGGGCCTGGGCAGGGCACCCTGGGGCACCAGGCGCAGACGCAAGGGGGCAGGGAAGGGAGGCGGGGGTGGTTGTGCGGTGTTCATGACGGCTCCTGCCAACTGCCTTTGCACGAATGAGAGGCCGAGGTCGGGCGTGGTGAGTCGCGACCCGGCGTGGCACCGCCACTCTCCGCCCTCACGCGCGGAAGCCGGGCCGTCCGGCGGAGGAGAAAGGTGCCGTCGTAGGTCTGGGGCTGGTTGACACGGAAACGGCCCTGCCCGGGCCAGGCCACTGGAACGGAGATGCGGCCGAGGTCACGGACTGCCGCCGAGGATGGTGGTGTGCTCGGGACGACCTGTCGGGTAGACACACGCACCTTTACCGTCCCCACCCTACTCCCCGTGCGGGTAAGACCGCAGTGTTCCTGATGAGCGCCCTGGGCAGGCGCGCCTCCGGGCGGACGTCACGTTGACACCTGTGGTCGTCGCACGTTGACTGGCCGGACGGCGCAGGGCCCGGAGGGGCTGCGTCGACAGAGTCTCCTCAAGCCTGCAGCGAACTGTCGAGAAGGCGAACGGCGTCTTCGGACGGTGCCCCAACTTCCAGGGAAGCGGTACACACGACCATGTACGACCAGACACGCGCCCAGCAGCCCGCGGACGGGGCCTCGGCTCCCAGTGGACGCCGTGCCACGGGCCCGGAGCCGCTGCTCCCCCCGAACGGGCGGGAAGAGATCGTGCGCCGCCTCGGTCACGCCGTCAACGCCTTCGCGGACAACCCGCGTGCGGCTCTGGAGGAGGCGGAGGGCGCGTTCGACGAAGCCACGGCCCAGTTGGTCGACGCTCTCGCCGAGCGGCGCCGAGCCCTCCGCGCGAGCTGGGCGGACCTGGACCCCGAGGCCCAGTCCACCGAATGTCGCCTCGCCCTGCGCGAGTACCGGGAGCTCGCCGGTCGCCTGCTGCGAGCCTGAGCGCCCCCCGGCGAAGGCAGGCGCGCGGTGTCGGGGTCCCCTGCACCCGTTCCGAAGACCGGTCGGCCGAACTGCCCGCTCGTCCCGATGCGTTCGACACATCGACACATCATCGAGACGTCGTAACGGGTGTCGCGGCATGTCTCGGCACTCGGTCGGACGCGGGAACACGGCGACGGTCTCCTCGGCTGCCTTCTCCGGACACCGGGGGTAGCCTGTGGGCACCGAGGGCTCTTCGCGCAGCGCGACATGCGGTGCCGTTCCCGGCGAGTGACGCGACGGGCAGCCGTACTCGGCTTCGGGGACGGGACCGCACGACGGAATCCAGCCGCACCGCGTACGTGGCCATGTCCACGAACGACGCCCACACCTATCGCATGCCTCTGCCCCGCCTGGTTCTCGCACAGGACGTCGGCCATGGCCCGCTGGACGGGGACTGGTGGCCGCGCTGCGATGCGCTGGAGCTCGAACTGCCGTCGCTCGTGGCCCTGTTGGAGCCCGAGTGGGGCACGACGGTGCGGGTGACGGTGGACGCCTCGCAATGGCCGCACGCACCCCGCACCGTGATGGCGCCCGGCCGCGTGATCACCGTGGAGTCGACCGATGCCGTCCACGACACGGGCTTGATCAGCCTGGACTGCGAGACCGTGGGACGCTGGGTGCTTCTTGTCGTACCGCCCAGGGAGCCCGCCGGCACGGCCGCCCGACTTTTGGCCGGGGCAGGACGGTAAATCGGCGCTCAAACACGAAATTCACGAAATTATTCCCGACCCCATGATCGGGCACGCCGTGCTACTGTCGATTCAGAGTTGCAGTTGTGGTGTGCCAAAAGGGTTCATTCTCTGACGGGTTGATCATCACGGCGACACGGAGGGCGCACAGGCCCCTCCGGGCACCGTTTCCGAAGGAGAAATGACATGGCCACCGGCACTGTGAAGTGGTTCAACGCCGAAAAGGGCTTCGGTTTCATCGCGCAGGACGGCGGCGGCGCCGACGTCTTCGCGCACTACTCGAACATCGCCACTCAGGGCTTCCGTGAGCTTCAGGAAGGCCAGACGGTCTCGTTCGACGTGGCTCAGGGCCAGAAGGGCCCGACCGCCGAGAATATCGTCCCGGCCTGACACCGGCTCTGACGCATCTTTCGCAGCTGGGGCCCGCACCTTGGGGTGCGGGCCCCAGCTCGCTGCTTTTTCACGGGGGATTCACCCCCGTTGCCTTCGGCACGTTCCGGCGATTCTCTGCACCGTTCAACGTGCTGCGGGAATTCCTTGATACGCGCCCGCATCGAGGAAGGTTCCGCATGAACCGAGCTCGCTCATCACTCGCCGCCCGCACCCCGTTTTCGTACGACCGCTCCGTGAACCCGACGGCGGGCCGCACCCACACCCGCATCCGTCCCCAGGGCCGCGGAGTCCCATCTCCCGCTGCACACGCCGAGTTCGAGCCTCCGAAGACGATCGAACCGGCGCTTCCCCCGGTCGAGGTGTTCGCGGAACTCGCCATGCCTGCAACCCTGCTGGCCGCGCTCCGCCACCAGGGCATGACCGTGCCCTTCCCGATCCAGGCGGCCACTCTGCCGAACTCCCTGGCCGGCCGTGACATCCTCGGCCGTGGCCGTACCGGCTCGGGAAAGACCCTCGCCTTCGGCCTGCCCCTGCTGGCACGTACCGCGGGCCGGCGCGCCGAGCCGCGGCAGCCGCTGGCCCTCGTTCTCGTGCCCACCCGCGAGCTCGCGCAGCAGGTCACCGACGCGCTCACCCCGTGCGCCCGCGCCATGCGGCTGCGGCTGGCCACGGTGGTCGGCGGGATGTCGATCGACCGGCAGGCGCGTGCGCTGCGGGACGGGGCGGAGGTCGTCGTCGCGACACCGGGGCGGCTCAAGGACCTCATCGAGCGGGGTGACTGCCGCCTGCACGACGTCGCCGTCACCGTCCTGGACGAAGCGGACCAGATGACCGACAGGGGGTTCATGCCCCAGGTCTCCGCCCTCCTCGACCAGGTGCGTCCCGGCGGTCAGCGCATGCTCTTCTCCGCCACCCTGGACCGCGACGTCGACCTGCTCGTGCGCCGCTACCTGAGTGACCCGGTGGTCCATTCGGTCGACCCCTCGGCGGGCGCCGTCACCACGATGGAGCACCACGTCCTCCATGTGCACGAGGCGGACAAGCACCGCACGACCACCGAGATCGCGGCGCGAGACGGCCGAGTGATCATGTTCCTCGACACCAAGCACGCGGTGGACAAGCTGACCGAGCACCTCCTCGGCAACGGCGTTCATGCCGCCGCCCTGCACGGCGGCAGGTCCCAGCCGCAACTCACCCGCACACTGGCCCAGTTCAAGGACGGTCAGGTCACGGTGCTGGTGGCCACCAACGTCGCGGCGCGCGGCATCCACGTCGACGACGTCGACCTGGTCGTCAACGTGGACCCGCCGGGTGACCACAAGGACTACCTGCACCGCGGCGGCCGTACGGCCCGGGCCGGCGCGTCCGGCAGTGTCGTCACCCTCGTCACCGCCGGCCAACGCCGGGGAGTGGCCCGGATGATGGCGACGGCCGGCATCAAACCGACGATCACCGCGGTGCGTTCGGGTGAGGCGGCGCTCAGCCGCATCACGGGCGCCCAGGCCCCGTCGGGCGTGCCGGTTGTCATCGCCGCGCCGGCCGTGAAACCCACCCGCCGGACCGCGGCGGGCACCTCGGCGTCGGCCCCAGGCCGGTCCACGGGAACACGACGCGCAGCGTGACGGGTAGGCGGCCCGCCACTCGGCCGGCGCCGACCGCCGGATCGGAGCCATCCCATGCCCCACATCCACTCGTGCCGCAGGAGGCAGCCGTGACACCCGTTCAGACCCGTCCCAGCCACACCGCTCCCGCTTCCGGTCCCGCGACCAGGGCCCACCACCTCGACTCGACCGAGCTGCGGGTCGGTGACGACATGACCGTCGAGGTGGCCCTGTCCGTCATGGTCAGCGCCGGGGTGGCGCGCCTGCTCCTGTGCGACGCGGACGACGAGCGCACCGGCTCGGTCTCCCGGGCCGAACTCGTCGCGCACCGCGACAGCTTGGCCTACACCGACCGCGTCCGCCTCCGTGACGTCCTCGGCGCTCCGCGCCCGGTCGCCGTCCCCCCTTCCGCCTTCTCCCTGTGAGGCACCATGCGCTGCGTCATCGCCCGGTACCCGTTCGAACTGACCAGGAACGGAGTGCTGGCCGCCATGGCCGGGGTCCGGCCCGAACCGGTCAGCGGCGACTCCGTGACCATCGGCCGCCGTCGCTATCCCGTGATGCAGGTGGGTGAGGTGATCACCCGGCAGGACCGCCGCGACTTCACCGGCGGCGAGGTGACCCGCGCCATGACCCACCTCGGCTTCACCTGCCACCGCCGTCCCGAGGCCGCCGCACCCCAGGCTCCAAGAACCCTCACCCCCCTCCAGGTCGCCTCGGCACTGCTCGGGAGCCCCGCCCTGCGCGACGCGTGACACCTGCGCCGGGCACTCGGCCGCCCCTCGCCACAGCGTTCACCGAACAGGCCGGACGCAGGAGATGGACCGCATAGAGCCAACCAGGGAACGGGCAACCAGAGCGATGGAACGGCCTCGCGGCCGGCCAACGCGATCGGTGCGTCGCCGACAGCACTCGAGCCGCCGCCGAGAGCCCCGGCCTACGTCCGCTCAGGTCAGAGCCGCCTTCGATCGTCGAGGACGAGCTCGACCGGTCGGCGTCGCTGGGCCGGATGAAGTCGACGGCTCGGGTGTCGACGGCTCGGGTGTCGATGGCCCCGGTGAAGAGATGGCCTAGTGGGAGAGGGAGATCAGGCGACGGCATGCTCGGAGGTCTCGAAGATGAAGGGATCGAGGGGAAGGCTGTGCGCCATCCAGTTGCCTCCGCGGTGCAGAGGATGCCGCTGCCTGAATGCGGCCGGGCTGTTCGGGGTGGCAGCGGGTGATCCGCAGGACCAGTGAGGCGCAGCCTGCCGAGAACTGCAGGGATCTCTCACGCTCAGCCAGCGAGGGTTGCGGCCGTGGCGAGGGCCGACCGGGTGAGAGGACGGCCCGGGGCTGAGCAGCTCAATGTCAGTGGCGTGTGCGACAGTCGGCGCGTGATCAGCAGTGAGAGGGGCCTGTTGGAAGGCCTGCACGAGGTGGACTGGGCTGAGCTGGGACACGCATACGGGAGAGCACAGGACGTCCCCGAACAGCTCACCGAACTGTGCGGTGACGACGAGGTCGCCCGCGAAGGTGCCATGACGTCCCTGTTCGGCAACATCTTTCACCAGGGCACGCGATACTCCGCGTCACCACATGCGGTGCCATTCCTGGCTCGTATCGCCCTGGCGGGACCCCACACGGTCCGGGACAGGGTCCTGACGCTGCTGACCCGACTCGCGATCGACTGGCACGACGAATACGACCTTCCTGCCGGCATCGACGTCGAGGCCTGGCGCACGGCGGTCGCCGCAGTGAGCCTGGACGAGGCGCTGGCCTTCTACGACGAGCAGATAGCCGCCGAACCGGACGAGGGGAAGCGCAACAGGATCAGGAACATCCGAGCGGAGTGGGCCGCCGGGCGCCTGATGGACTCACGAGCCAGCGCCCTGCTTTCCTACGACGCCGTCCGGGCAGAACTGTCCAGCCTCCTCTCCCTCCTGGATGATCCCGACCCTGTCATCAGGACCCGGGCCGCCTATCTGTCGGCCTGGTTCCCCGAAGAAGCGGCTGCCGTGCTGCCCCGTCTCCTTGACCGCCTACGGGTCGAGGATTCCGTGACGGTGACGGCAACAACCCTGGTGGCGGTCGGCCTGCTCGGCGACATCACCCTCAGGGCCCGACTCGGCCCTCACCTGGACGCCTCTGCCCCCTTGATCCGCTGGGCGGCAGCGACCGCACTAGCGCGTATCGGGAGCGCGGAGGACACCACCGGACTCGGCAGAGATCTGACCGGGCGTGTGATCAGTGAACTCTCTGCGGCCGCGGCCGATCCCCCGAAGCCGGACGTCGACTTCAACGAAGGCGACCTCCCCGGGTACACCAGTCGCTCTCTTCTGTCACTCGCGGATCACGGCCGGGAGACCGTGATCCGCGGCGTGGCCGACTGCCTGCCGGCGATGCCGCGCCACCACACGGATTGGACGGCGCGGACCGCCCTGGCCGTGGCCGTCAAGGAGAGCTTCCGCGACAGAACTCCCCCCTTCGTCGAGCTCACCGAGGGGCAACAACGCCTCCTCCAAGCACTGGCGAAGGCCGAGGTCTGGAACGCGTATGGGAAGAAGTTCGAAGAAGGCCTTCGAAGCCGCCGGCTGCCCGACACCCGGGCGGCCCTGCGCCACTACGTGGGACTTCCCGACGACGGTCAGGACGACACGGCCGACTGGATCTGGGCTTGAGCCCCCGCCGACCGCGACCTCACCTCGCGCCTCCCGCACGAGCGTCCCGAGTTCTGATTCCCACCGCTCCCTATGACCTGGCTTCAGCAACTTTCGGTGGCCCGGATGACAGCGCGAGTTGACCACAGTTGGCGATCTCCATGCCATGATCTGGCAGCGGCAATTGGCCCCACCTCGCGCCGAACGGACAGGGCCTGATCGGGCGGGCTCTGGGGGCATCTGTGCAGCGGCTGGCGCTTTTTGATCTTGACAACACTCTGGTTGATCGCCAGCTTGCGTTATCGGCGTGGGCAATGGAGTTCGCCGACGACCGAGGGCTCGGGCGCGAGGCGGTGCGCTGGCTGATCGCCGCGGACGGGCAGGGCCTCAGGGCTCGTGATCAGTTCTTTCGTGAGGTGCGGGAACACTTCGGGCTGGCGCAGTGCGCTGGGGAGTTGTGGGCCGGGTTCCGTGCCCGGATGCCGGACCTGGTTCGATGCGAGCCGGAGGTGCTGGAGGGTCTGTCTCAACTGCGGGCTTCGGGCTGGCGGGTGGGCATGGTGAGCAATGGGATGGCTGACCACCAGCTGGCGAAGATCCAGCGCTCGGGTCTGGGTGAGCGGGTGGACGCCTGCTGCGTCTCCGGTGAAGTCGGTGTCCGCAAGCCGGATGTCCGGATTCTCCAACTGGCCGCCGAACGGTGCGGGACGGCTCTTGGCGCTGGTGGCTGGATGGTCGGCGACGATCCCGAGCACGACATTGCAGGGGGCCGGGCTGCCGGGCTGCCGGGCTGCGCACGGTGTGGATCGGTGGGCAGCTCGTCTGGCCTCGGGGCGAGCCGCCAGCCGACCGGACGGTTCCAAGTGCGCTGGCCGCGATCAGGCTTCTGCGAGATGGCTTTGACGTGGGCAGTCCTTCGTGCTTGCCTCCGGGCACGCCGCCGACAGCCGGGGTCATCCCGGAGAAAGCTGATCAGGTAGCCAACCGCAGGAAGAGGGGGCGTTACGGCGGGCGGCCTATGGCCCACGACGCCGTGCTCTACCGGGAGCGCACCATGGCGGAGCGTGTGATCAACAAGTTGAAGGCGTGGCGCGACCTCGCCACCCGGTATGAACAGGACCCCCGAGAGCTATCTCGCGACACTCCACCTTCGCGGCGCGGTCATCTGGCTTATGGCCTCCGCTCTCCGATTGAGCTCCGGCTTTGCGCAGGGCCTACTCCTCATTGGCGAGGGCCTGCCAATCGCGACTGCGCGGCAAGTCCTTCACCAACTGCAGGAAGTCCTCATGCAATTGACCGTTGGTGACCAGCACCGACATGTCTCCCTGCAGTACGGACGTTCCTCCGAGGTCGGTCACCCGGCCGCCGGCTTCCGTGACGATGACCGGCATCGGAGCCACGTCCTCGTAACCCATCGGTGGACCGGCGATCACGCCGGCATCGGCCCACCCGGTCACCAGGGCCGCGATCATGCCCGTCGAAGGCATGAGGAAGACCCGACGGTGGAGAGCGGAAAGGAGTTCCTCCGGCCAGCCTGCCGGGTTGTGCATCAGCGTCCTCGCCCCGCCCAGGGCGGTCCGCCCCGAGACGTGAGCACGGCGGCCCGACCGCAGGTCCGGGTCCGGACCCGGCAGCACCCAGCAGCCCAGACCGCGGCCCGCGACGACCATCTGTTGCCTCAGCGGCATGTTGATCACACCGATGGCGGGCCCGTGCTCGTCCTCGTAGGCGAGATCGTTCGTGAACAGGGGCACCCGATGGGTGAAGTAGGTGGTGCCATTGACGGGGTCGATGATCCATCGCCGTCCCGATGACCCGCTGGTCGCGCCTCCCTCTTCGCCGAAGATCCCATCGTCCGGCGTCCGGTTGCTCAACTCGGCCCGGAGGAAGTCCTCGACGGCCACATCTATCTCGGTGACCTCGCTGCCGTCCTCCTTGCGACGGCTGTGCCAGTCACCAGCGAAGAAAGCTTCCGCAGACATCTGCCCGGCACGACCCGCCAAGCGCACAGCGAGGTCCAGAAGTTCCCGGTCGACAGGAGGCGCATCGAACGCATGGTCCATCCGGCGAGCCTTTCACTTCCGTCTGTTCAAGCAGACGCTGGGGTGGACCAAGTCGCGGCTTCGCAGCCAGGAGGCGGCCAACCGGTGTGGACATGGCTCGTGATCGCCGCCTATGCCCCGCTCCGGCTCGCTCGTCCATTGGCCACCGATCTCCGACGCCCCTGGGAGAGACCGGCTCCGCCGAACAACCGCACACCCGCCCGCGTCCGCAGAAGGTTCAGGAACCTCCACACGAAGACCGGCTCGCGGGCCGGTGCACCGAAACCATCTCCCCCTGGCCCCGGTCGACCGCTCGGCTCGAAGAACCGCTGTCCGGCCATCCGTCATGACGTGGGACGCGTCCTCGCCACCGGCGAGGCATACAGCCGTCCCACCCACCACAAGGCGGGCACCAAACCCAGTAGAACGGGCTGACGAGCGACACAGAGGACCAGCACACTGAGCTCATGCGTTATGAGGAGAGAGGCAAGCGCACGGCCGTGAAGGCCCTGGTCCCGCTGGCCATGTTTGTCGCCTCACCAGTACTCCTGATAGCAGGAGCGCCGATCCGCCGCCGCTATCTCCGCTACGTCTACCGCGATGAGGCCCCACAGATCCTGGACAAGGAACGAGGTTGGGTCAGCGCCCACTACTTCGTGGTCACCGACCCATTGTTGCGATGGCTTTGCCGGCCTACAGATTCACTCGCCCGTCTCATCGAGCGCCGAGGTTGAACGACAAGCTGAGTGCTTGTCTTGTTCCTGAAGCAGACATGATGGCGAGCCAGTGTCGAGGCGGTCGCGCGGCTCACGGTTCTGGCCTGTGGAGCCGGGGGCAACACCATAATTGATCTCCATGGGAACTGTGACGGCGTTATGCCGGTATCCGGTGAAGTCCATGCTGGGCGAGGCACTGGCGTCCGTGGTGGTGACTCATGCGGGACTGTCTGGGGACCGGACTCACGCCGTTCTCGATGAGACAGGCTCGATCGGGAGTGCCAAGCACCCGCGTAAGTGGGGGCATCTGCTGGGCTGTCGAAGCCGGGTAGCCGACGATGACACCACGGAGGTCGAACTGCCTGACGGAACTGCCGTCACGGTTGGGAATCCTGACTTGGATGCCCGGCTGTCCAAGCTGCTGGGCCGTCGGGTGTTTGTCTCATCGAGCGCGCCGGCTCACAGCACGCTGGAGCGTGCTGTGCCGAAGTACGAAGGCGGTGTCCCGGATGCCGTGCGAGCAACGGCGTCCGTGGACGGCACAGGAGAGGAGATCACTGTCGGCAAGGTCGCGTCGGGAACGTTCTTCGACCACGGCCGTGTCCACTTGGTCACCACGTCCTCGCTGGCAAAGCTCCGATCCGTCTATCCCGCCGGCGATTTCGATCCGCGTCGCTTCCGGCCGAACCTGGTGGTGGACACCGGCGATCTACCGGCCTTTGCGGAGGACGGCTGGCAGGGCCGGCGACTGCGCGTGGGCGAGGCGCTGTTTCGCGTGCTGGTGCCTACGCCTCGCTGCGTGGTACCCACGCTGGGCCACGACGAGCTGAAGGCCGACCCCGGCATCATGCGTGCGATCGCCCGCGAACACCGGATACCGGTCTTCGACCTGGGTCGGCTGGCATGCCTCGGGGTGTACCTGGATGTCCTCGAACCCGGCACGGTCCGACTGGGCGACACGCTCACGCGGCAGGACGAATCATGATCAGACCGTCAGCCATGGCAGGTCGGCCTCCGTGAAGTGACCTTCTCCGACACGAGCATCCTGGAGCCGTTGGCGGCGGCGTGGGACGACTGCAGAGCCCGGCAGGGCTGGGTTCGCGTCGTGCACAGCAGTATGATAATCGACTTCGTGCTGCTGGCGGGCGGTCTGCTCGACCGCTTTCCCGCCCGTGCCAGCGCCCAAGACGCCTGGAACGGCAGAACAGCGGCCGCGCACGGCCCGGTCCCCTTCCCTGCCTGAAGGGCCCCTTCGGTTGCCGGTAGGTCAGTGGAGCAGCGCGTGGAGCCGGTGCGGATCTACCGTCCCGGGTGCAGGCTCCGGGGGGGGCACACGACCAGCCGTCGATGTCCTCGCACCCACGCCCTCGCGCCCTGCGATCGCCTCAACTCGCCTGTCGGACCCCCGCGGTGACGGCGCCCGTGCGTCCGTGCTCCACCCGGGCCATCTCCAGCAGACGCCTCCAGGACGTGACCGTCGGCCGTCGCCGCAGCAGGGCACGACGTTCTCGCTCGGTCATGCCGCCCCACACACCGAACTCGATGCGCTGGTCCAAGGCGTAGGCGAGACACTCGGTGCGGACGATGCAGCCGTTGCACAGCGCCTTGGCGCGGTTCTGTTCGGCCCCCTCGACGAACAGGGCGTCGGGGTCGGCCTTCCTGCACAGCCCTTGCTCACTCCAGTCCGTCTCCGTCATTGCGTGATGCCGTCCTCTCCCGTCATCGTCCTGCGGGTTGCCACCGGCCATGATCGACCGGCATATGACGTTACGTCGTCAGGAGGACCGTTCCTGCATCTGCGCCGCAGCATCACACCTTCGGGTGACCGGCGCTTGCTTCCTGGGCACGGAGGCGTTACGCGATGTTGTAGAACCCACCGATCAGCGCCGGGTCGGTGACCGCCGCCCTGCCCGCTGCTAAAGAGGTGCCAACTCCACCCTGCCCGTGAATCGACCACCCACTCGAGCGGCCAACCAGTGGACACGGGCGATCTGGTCGCCGTCGCCATCCCGGACGTGCACATGGACCGTATGGTCCTGCGAGGGCTCGTCCTGGTAGAGATCCCGGGAATTCACGCTCAGCGTGAGGTACGCGTACTTCTGCGAGATCTTCTCCAGTCCCGCTTCGGGAACCGCGGGCCAGGCGCTGAGATCCCACCGGACGGCCGCCGGGTCCGGCCCCAGAGCGGCGATGAAGGGCTCGGCGCGGTCCAGCGGACGACACCAGTCGAACACGCGGATCGGCAGGCACTCCGCCGGGTCGTCACCGGCCTCCGCCGAACCGTGCTCCTTGCCGGCCAGCGCCCACCATTGCAGATCAGGCAGCACGTGACGCACTTGGGCCAGAACACCCGGCGACCTGACGACGGCTTCGAAATCGACCTCTGCCTGACCGAGGTCCGCCAGGTCCAGCAAGGTGCGCACCGCACGTGTCGCTTCAGACAGGTCGCCGGTGGTGAGGACAGCGGACGCAGCGGAGTTGCTCATCCCGGAACCATAAGACGCCGCCCACGGATCGACCCCCGTGGTATCGCCCCGCATATGATCCCGCTGTGACGGCAGGACCGGAGGCGGCACGTGCCGCGTACGCCCAGCATCGATGGGGCGCCGCCCGTGATCTCTTCGCCGCTGCGGCGGCGGACGGCGACCTCACCGCCGTAGACCTGGAGCGGTGGGGGCTCGCCGCGTTCCTGACCGGCCATGACGCCGAGTCCGACGCCGCACGCGAGCGGGCGCACCACGCCTACGCGGGCGCGGGTGACGTCGACGGTGCGTGCAGGGTGGCGTACTGGCTGGCCCTCGCCCTCACGTTGCGCGGCGAGGCGGCCCGCGGCGGTGGCTGGTTCGGCCGTGTGCAAAGCGTCCTCGAGGCTCACGGCGTAACCGATTCGGTGTGGGCCGGGTTCCTGCTCGTGCCCCGCGCCATGGCCGCGTTCTTCGGCAACGAACTGCCGACGGCGCTCGCCGTGGCCGAGCAGGCGATCGAGTACGCCGGGCGGTTCGGCGACGCCGACCTTGCCGTCCTTGCCCACAACGCGCACGGCCAGGCCCGGGTGGGCGGCGGTGATGTCGAAGCCGGACTCTCCGAACTGGACGAGGTGATGGTCCGGGTGACCACCGCCGCGGACGTCTCGCCGCAACTGGTCGGCCTTGTCTACTGCGCGGTCATCAACACCTGCCGGGACGTCTTCGACATCCACCGCAGCAGGGAGTGGACCAGCGCGCTCAGCCGGTGGTGCGCCGCACAACCCGACCTCGTTCCCTACCGCGGGCAGTGCACCGTCCACCGTGCCGAGATCCTCCAGCTCACCGGCTCCTGGCCGGATGCGGACGCGGAGGTCGCCCGGGCCCGGGCGCAGGCCGAGGCCCTCGCCCATGACCCGGCCACCGGGATGGCGCTCTACCAGCACGGTGAACTCCTGCGGTTGCGTGGCGACTTCGCCGCCGCCGAAAGGGCCTACCAGGCGGCGCTTCGCGTCGGGCACGACCCACAGCCGGGCTTCGCCCTGCTCCGCCTGGCCGAACGGCGAACCGGCGCGGCGCTCGCCGCGATCCGCCGCGCCGTCGACGAGGCGAGCCGTCCGTCACTGCGCGTGCGCCTGCTGCCCGCGTACGTCGAGATCGCGCTCGCCGCCGACGACGTCGAAGCGGCCCGGCGCGCGGCCGAGGAGCTCGTCGAGGTCTCCGGCCGCCGGTCAGCCCCGCTGCTCGACACGGCCGCCCAGCAGGCGATCGGAGCCGTCCGGCTCGCCGAGGGCGACCCTGCGGCGGCGCTGCCCTGCCTGCGCCGGGCCTGTTCACTGGCCCAGGCGATTCCGGCTCCCTACGACGCGGCCCGGTGCCGCACCCTGATCGCCCTTGCCTGCCGTGCCCTGGGCGACCACGAGAGCGCCGAGCTCGAATTCGGAGCGGCCCGCTGGATCTTCGATCAGCTGGGAGCCGTACCGGAGATCGGGCGCATGGACCGTCTGACCCGCCGGTCCGACGTGCCCGCTCGCCCCGGTGGGCTGACCCTGCGGGAGGTCGAGGTGCTTCGGGCGGTGGCGACCGGCGCCACGAACCGTGCGATCGCCGAGGCGATGTTCCTTTCGGAGAAGACGGTCGCCCGGCACGTCGCGAACATCTTCACCAAGCTCGGCCTGTCGTCGCGGGCGGCGGCCACCGCGTTCGCCTACGAACACCGCTTGGTCTGACGCCAAGGGCGATCTGCATAGTTCTGCCGATGCGGCCGGCCGCCGCCGGCTCCTACGGTCAGCCCAAACGATTCGACCCGGGAGCCGTCATGAGCAGGGGATACGCCGTCGCGTACGCACTGAACCTCACGCCTTGGGAGCGCGCCGGCACCGGTGGCGCGGCCGCACTCGACAAACTCATCGCCCGGGCCGAGACCGAGCTCGGCGGCCCGGGACGCGCGCTCGACCTGGGCTGCGGATCGGGCCTGCACCTCGTCGCTCTCGCCCAGCGCGGTTGGCAGGCCACCGGCGTGGACCTGATCGGCAAGGCCGTGCGCCGGGCCCGGGTCCGCGTGGCCGATGCGGGCGTGGCGGCCCGCGTTCTTCAGGGTGACGTCACCGCGCTGGACCGGGCCGAGGTCGGCGCGTCGTACCACCTGCTGCTGGACATCGGCTGCTTCCACGGCCTGGACGACGGACAGCGCGCCGCCATGGGACGTTCGGTCACCGCCGTGGCGGCGCCGGACGCTCTGCTGATCCTGCTCGCGTTCCGGCCGGGAGCCGTGCCGAAGCCGCTGCCGCGCGGCGCCGACGCCACGGACATCGAGACCGCGTTCCCCGGCTGGCGCCTCATCGACAGCGAGCCCGCGCCCACCGAGGGGATGCCGGCTCCCCTGCGCAAGGCGGCGCCCATGTTCCATCTGCTGCGGCGCACCGCCTGACGGGTGCGGACGGCACCCACTGCGCGTCCTCCGCTGCAGCCACGCAGGTCACGGCGGCCACCGCCGCGAGGCCCGGCAGGCGGCCCGGTCGGACGGCGGGGATCAGAGCGGTGCGCACGGAATGCCGGGCGGCCGTCCTGAAGTCGGCCACCGCCCGGTGGTGGGGATGTCGATACCTCCGCTCGGTGGTCGGGAGCTCGATGCCCTGCTCGGCGCTCAGGATGCAGCCGGCAGTCCCAGGACCGCGCAGGCGGCGCGCGAGACGCGTTCGGGCGCGTCCGGGGTCAGCGGGGAGGGCAGCAGCATGTGGCTGATCGTCAGCCGCACCGCGAGGTCGGCCGCCTCCACCCGGCGCTCTGCCGCCACCTCCGGCGCCACCTCGCCCAGCCACTCCGCCAGCAGCTGCCAGGCGCTGGTGAAGACGGGCTCGGATCTGCTCGTCAGGAACGGCAGCAGCGCGTCCGTACCACCCCGCGCCGCGGTCAGTACGGCGCCGATGAAGGGATTGGCACCCGCCTCGACCAGGGCGTGGGCGACCCCGGCCCGCAACGCGGCGGCGAGGTCGTCACGGCGCGCGTCCAGCACCACGGCGAGGCCCAGCAGGAACTTCTCCGTCTCGCGGGACACCAGCGCCTGCCCGATGCCGGCCCGGTCACCGAACTCCTTGTAGATCGAGGGCCGGGAGACGTCCGCCCGCAACGCCAGGTCGGCCACCCTCACCCGGTCCCAGCCGCCCTCCGCGGCCAGCGCGCGGGCCTCTTCGAGCACCCGCTCCCGCATCTGCTTGCGCCACGCCACACGCGGTGGATCGGGGCGGGGCTCGGAGGGAAGGGACGGACGGCTCTCACGCACCCCGGCAGTGTGCCATCCCCTCGTCTTCCCGGGACCCCGGGCCAGATATCTGACTTGACGTCAGAACGTTTACACGGTGCCCCCTTTGTCAGCGCTCTCGTCTCCGTGGCACTGTCGGCTCACCCCCCCCAGCGCGGGCTTCCGCCGTCCCGGATCGGTGCGGCGGAAGCCCGCGCCCTCGTCAAGGAGTCCTCATGGAGCCAGCGCCGTACGATGCCCGCGTCTGGCGGGATCCCAAGCGCCCCCTGTGGCTGCTCGCCCTCGCCGTGCCGACCTTGCCGTTCCAGGCGGGCGGCCTGGTCGCCCTCACGCACCTGCGCGCCTTCTGGTGGTGGGGGCCGTTCTTCGCCTTCGTCCTGATCCCACTCATCGACTGGCTGACGGGACCGGACGGCGCCAACCCGCCGGACGAGGCGATGCCGCGCCTGGAGGCCGACCGCTACTACCGCTGGTGCACCTACCTCTATCTGCCGCTTCAGTTCGGCGCCCTCGTCTGGGCCTGCGGCCAGTGGGCGACCGGTCGCCTGCCGGTCGCCGACAGCCTGGGGCTTGCCGCGACGACAGGAGTCGTAGCCGGCGTCGCCATCAACACGGCCCACGAACTGGGCCACAAGCGCAAACAGTTGGAGCGGCGGCTGAGCCGCATGGCACTCGCGCAGACCTGGTACGGGCACTTCTACGTCGAGCACAACCACGGTCACCACGTGCGGGTCGCCACACCCGAGGACCCCGCGAGCAGCCGGATGGGCGAGAGCTTCTGGCGGTTCCTGCCGCGCACCGTGTGGGGCAGCCTCAGCTCGGCCTGGGAACTCGAGACGCGCCGTCTGACCCGGCGCAAACGCGCGGTGTACGGCCCGCACAACGAGATCCTGACCGCCTGGGCTCTCTCGGCCGCGTTGTTCGCCGCACTCACCGCGGTGTTCGGCTGGCAGGTCCTGCCGTACCTGGCGCTGCAGGCCGTGCTCGGCTTCTGCCTGCTGGAGACGGTCAACTACCTGGAGCACTACGGCCTGCTGCGCCGGCGCCGACCGGACGGCCGCTACGAGCGCGTGGCCCCGCGCCACAGCTGGAACAGCAACAACACGGTCAGCAACCTGTTCCTCTTCCAGTTGCAGCGGCACTCCGACCACCACGCCAACCCGCTGCGCCGCTACCAGACCCTTCGTCACTTCGACGAGGCGCCCCAACTCCCCTCCGGTTACGCCACCATGATCGTGCTGGCCTGGTTCCCGCCGCTGTGGCGCCGGGTGATGGACCACCGGCTGATGGCGCACTACGACAGTGACCTGACCCGGGCCAACCTCCACCCGCCCCTGCGGCGCCGGCTCTTCGGCACCGCGGACACGCCTCCCGCCGCGTCATCGGCCACCCGGCCCGGCGCCCGCAACGCCGGCTGAAAGCGGCGGATCCTCGTGGCGAGCGCCGCGCCTCTCAGGCAGCCGCGACGCCGATGCCGATCGCGATGAACAGCCAGCCGGTGGCCGGCTCCCACCTGTCACGGATCGTCGGACGGGCCAGAAATGCCCGCAGCCGTGCCGCGACGGCGACCAGGGCGAACCAGTAGGCGACCCCGATCAGCACGTCCAGGAACCTGAGGAAGAAGATCTGCCGGGTCGTCGATCCGCCGCCATGGACGAACTGCGGCAGCACGCTGAGGAAGAACAACGCGGCCTTGGGGTTGAGTACGTTCGTGAGGAGGTCAACGGTTCCCGTGCTCTCAGTACCCGCGCCGCAGGTCTCCGCGCGCCCGGCGCGCCGCTGCCGGATCGCACGGCGGGCGGCCGACACCGCCCGGACTCCCAGGTGGACGAGGTAGGCCGCACCCAGCAGCCTGACGACGTCGAAGACCACGGGCGAACGCGCGGCGATCAGCGAGAGCCCGAGGGCCGCGGCGAGCATGTGCACGCACAAGCCGGCCTGGGCCCCCAGCGCTGCGGCCCGCCCCTTGAGGGGGTGTTCGGCGCCGATCTGAGCACGACGAGGAAGTCGGGGCCGGGGACGACGTAGGCCGCCAGGACCACTCCGAGAAAGCCGATGAGGTCGACCGACACCCGCACTCCGTTTCG
The DNA here is from genome assembly GCF_023516615.1 of Streptomyces panaciradicis. Lineage (GTDB taxonomy): Bacteria > Actinomycetota > Actinomycetes > Streptomycetales > Streptomycetaceae > Streptomyces > Streptomyces panaciradicis. The sequence goes on along the minus strand of NZ_JAMGBF010000013.1, from coordinate 45,538 downwards.
TCGGGCCCTTGGCCGCAGGGCGAAGGTGTCGACGAGTACCCCAACGCTCCGCAGGCAGCGGCACTTGGAGGGGGCGGGGAGTCAACGGCCGTATACCTGGCTCCCGTCCGGGCCCGATGCCGGGCGACGGGTACCGGGACGGCGGACCGTCAGCGCCTGCCGGTGACCGTCCGGTGGAGGTGGTCGAGCGCGGTGGGGACGACGGTGCCGCGGTGCCACGACAGCCAAAGGCCGACCTGCCTGCCCAGTTCGTGCAGCGCGCCGAGGCGGTCGGGCGACAGATCGTTCAACGGCCGTGCGTGATGGGAGGAGATCATGCCCCTCACGGCGCCGTTCGGACCGAGCAGCGGCACGCTGTGGCAGGCCTGGCTACCGGCGTCCAGGATCGTCTGCCGGGATCCTTCGTCGAAGATGTCGGAGGCCCCGACGTCCTTGACGGTGACCTGCCGGACCTCTTCGGCGGCCTGCGCGCAGGAGGTCGTCGAAGAGGCCACGAAGGCGAAGTAGTCGGTGAAGGAGCGGTCCAGGCCCGTGTGCCTTTCCATACGCAGCACCCCGCTCTCCACCACCTGGACGTTCCCCATCTCGGCACCCGTGAGGTGCAGCGTCCGTTCCAGGGCGGCCTTGAGGACGGCGCCGTAGCCGGACCGCGCCGGTCCGCCCGCCCGCAGTGCGGGCACCGGCGGCTCAGGTCTGCGAGGACGGCTCGGCGCCCAATGGGGAGCCTGCATCTGGGGGGCGGGAAGGCGTACCGCGACGTCCGCGAGGACGTGGAGCTTGATGTTGAACCGCTGAGAGGTGCGCCGCAGCAGGTCGAAGGCCTCCTGCCGGGACGAGATCCCGTAACGCGACATGAGCAGGTCCTCGGCCCGTGCGACACCGGCCTGCGCCAGCCGCCGGTTCCGCTGCCCGACGACGTCCTCCTCGGCGTCCCGTGCGGCGTCCCCGGGGACGGGGCGCTCCCCGCCCGACGGCGCGACGGGCATGCTGGGGGTGTCGGTCACGGTCGGGCCTCCAGACCTTCGCGGCGACCGTGCGGCGACACGCGATGGCGCTGCGCGCACGAGCGCATCATGCGGTGCTCCGGGACGAAACACCCGCCTCCACTGTATGCATGCCCCGCGTCACCGCTTCCAGACAGGGGTGGCCGCAGGCGGCTGACCAGGCATGCAGGGCGGCGGGACGCACTCGGCCGGCCTTCCGCACAGGCGCGGGGCGGGGGCCCGGGTGTGGAGCGGTGGGGCCAGGCGTGGAGCGGTGGGCCCGGACGTGGAGCGGGCGGGGCCGGGCGGCCCCGCCACTGTGTCCACCTGCCGCTGCATGGCGGCCGGTCTCAGGCAACTCCGCCGCACCGCGGGGCGTCGCCACCCCACCGGTCGGTCCCGAGGTCGCCTACGCGGTCAGCCACCGGTGCAGGGCCTGATGCACCTCGGCGGGGAGCGCACTGATCTGCTCGATGGCCTCGCAGTCGCCGGGCAGCGGGGCGATGCCGGCCGCGGTGAGCACCGCGTGCAGTTCCAGGCGGCGCAGATCACGCGGCTCGATGTGGCAGGGGAGCCGGTGCGCGGGGTTGGGCGGCGGCAGCAGGTGGTCGTCGGTGTGGAGAGAGCTGATCACCGGGTGGGTCGTCAGGGTCATACCGCGCTCCTTGCTCACAGGTGGTGTGGTTGTCGATGTGGGAGAGGCGAGTCGGTGGGCTTTCAGTTGCGATCTGCGGGCGTCATCACGCAGAGGATGCAATCCGGTGTTTGTCATATCCGCCGATGCGCGGACGGCGACAATGCCGCGACACCAGCGTCACGGCCACTGGAAGGTGGGCTTGTCCTGTCGGCGCGCACGCACAGCCGCCTCTTCAGCGGCCTGCATCTGGGCACACCAGGCACACTCCACACCGGTGCCCGCATGGCAGCTGTCGTCATGGACGGACGGCTGGAACTGTACGGCGCGGACACCGGAAACGTACTCATCGTGCTGGGGCTGTTCGTTCATGACGTCTTCAACCGGTACCGGCCCGGCCTGGTTGCTGTCCGTGACCGTGCGCCCACCGCCCCGCAGACGTTCCGTGACAATGCGGCCGATATGCAACAGCCATGTGGCATCGCGTTTCAGCCAGTCGGCGAGTCAGCCGCAAGGGGCGCGAGGTGTGGGTGGCGGCAGGGTGAGGATGCCATCGACCGTCTCCGCCGCCGCGGCCTGTTCCTTGAGCGTGGCCAACCGTTTCAGGAGGGCGTAGCCCTCGACCAGGACGGTCTCGTGGCCCCCGTAGGACTCCAGGTTGATGACGGCAGCCTCCACATGCCGGATCTCGGACACGAGCATCGCGACACCGTGACCGCGAGCGACCGCGGTCCCTACGCGGGGATAGAGCACCGGCAGGAGTTCGGCCCCGCTGGCGTTGCGGATGGTGTCGGCATCACTGCCGCCGGTGGCCTCCATCCTTTCTCGGGCATGTTCGACCACGCGGACGAGAGTCCTGAAGTCCGTCTGACTCAGCGCGAAGGCCACGGGGGTGTCTCGGGCGTCGGAGACGGGTTCGTCCCGTCTTCCCTTCGAGAACCAGGCCACTGACGCCCCCCAAGTCGATGCGTGCCAGGTGGAGACCGGTCCCCGCCCGATGACGGGCCTTGCCGAGACCCTGACAAGTTTATATGCCAACTGTTGCTCGATAGAAATGATCCGTACGCGATCAGTCGACATCGTCATCGGGGAGGGCTTCGCACTGCTGCTCCGTGCGCTCCAGCCAACTCCGGTACCACTGAGCGAAGTTCTGACCGGACGGCTTGATCCCGAGGTCCGCCGGCCTCAGGTCCTCCCAGATGGCGCCCCGGTACGGGCCCGTCATCACCAGCAGTGACGTATAGCCGCACCCTTGCTCGCTGAGGAAGACCGCGCCGGCTTCCTGGGCGTCACTCAGTTCCTCGTAGCGCGCGTCCCACGCCCGGTGCGCGCGGCGGAACGCGTCGTCGGTCGCGAAGGCCTCCCTCTCGGGCTCCTGCGTCTCGAGCGAGTCGAGCTCCTCCTGGAGTGCCTTCGCCACGAAAGGCTGTCCGGCGAAACGGGCCGTGGTGGGCTGCCCGGGAAAGGCGAGCCCGATGCCGCGCCATTGCCACCCGCTGTCACCCGGGACAGGCGTCATCAGACCGTAGTCGGGGCCGGCGCCCCCGCTTCCGACACACAGCAGGAAGCTCCGGTACTCCGTCGGCAGGCCGACACCCAGGTCCGCTTCCAGCGCGTTCAGTTCTCCCTCGTCCATGACGGGGCCGAGGCGAAAGCCATGGCCTCGGGCCCCGAAAACCTGCTGTGCCCTGGGGTGTTCGGCCAGTCGGAGCACCCGCTCCCTGACTCCCGCCCATATGCCTACGGTCATGAACACACGCTATGGGGACGCGAAGCAGGTCGACATGCGATTATCGCGGCGCTCGAGCCTGGCCAAGCGGTGAGCGGCGTGACCGGCGCTTCCGCGCGAACTCCGCCGCCCCCTCTCCACGCGTGCATCCCCGCACCGGCAAAGCGCCAGATGCCGCAGCCGACTCGGGGATGGCTGCGGCATCCGCGCCTGCATCCCCCGGAAGGCAAGAGGAGGATCACCTTCCGGAGGTGACCGTCGACTGCCCCGCCCGCGCGCACCCACACTGGGCCGCCCAGGTGAATCGCGCGTTCCGTCCCCCGGCGGCACCTGACGACGATCACCCTGCCGGTCCCCGGCGCGCCCCCGGAACAGAGCCGTACCCGACGCCGCCGCTGCACCCGGTCGAGCACCTTCGCCACACTCGCCACACCCGCAACACCCGAGGTCAGCGCGGGAACCGGGTGCCACCAGGCAGTTCACCGGAAGCCGCTGCGCGCGGCCCGCAGGCCGCATAACGTGCGGTATCCCGAACCGCTCCCCCACACACCGCGGTCCGCACCTCTTGGGCCCAGACCACCAGGAGATCTTGGGATGTCCTCCGACAGCTCCGAGTTATACCCGGCGCAGCACCGGCCCGCCCGGCACGCCTTCCCCGGCCCGGCACCGCAGTCGCATCGCGCGAGCGAGGTGCGGGTCCCGGCCCGCGCCCGTTCGTGGACCGGTCCCCACCGCGATCTGCGGTTGCTGCGGCGGGCGAGCCGACGCCTGCGCCGCGTGGCGACCCTGGCCGCACTCGGTTACTTCGCCGTCTTCCTCACCCTGACCGTCCGGCTCCCCTCGCTCATGACCCGCCCCGCACCCGGCGGGCTGCCCACCGGCCTCCTGCTGGCCCTCGCCCAACTCCCCGTGACCTGGCTGGCGGTGCTCCTCTACGAGGTCACCGCACGCCGGTACGTCGACCCCCTTGCCCGGCGCGTCCGCCGGTACGCAGGCGGCGCCGACGACGGGGAGGGACGGCCGTGACCGACTTCTCCGGCACCGCCCAGTCCTGGTCGCTCGTCGCGTTCTGCACGGTCGTCACCCTCACCCTTCTGCTGTGCGTGCTGACCGGCCCGGACCGCGACGACCTCGCCGAGTTCTACACCGGCTACCGTTCCCTGTCGCCCCTGCGCAACGGACTGGCCATCGCCGGTGACTACATCTCCGCGGCCACCGTGCTCACCATCGGCGGCGTCATCGCCCTGTGCGGGTACGACGGTGTCGTACTGGCCCTGAGCACCTTGCTGTCGCTGCTGTTGCTCATGGTCCTGCTGGCCGAACCCCTGCATCACACCGGCCGGTTCACCATGGGCGACGCGCTGGGCCGACGGCTGTCGGGCCGCGCCGTGCGCATCACGGCGTGCGTGGTCACCCTGGCCTCGCTGGTGCCGATGATGGTCGTGCAACTCGCCGGAGTGGGCCAACTGCTGGCATACGTGCTCGGCTTCACCGACAGTGCGATGCGGACTGGCTGTGTCGTCGGAGCAGGCGGCCTGATGATCACGTATGCGGCCCTCGGGGGCATGCGGGGCACGGCGCTGATCCAGATCCTCAAGACGGTGATGCTGCTCGGTTCCGGGCTGATCGTCGCCGGGCTCATCCTGCACACCTTCGGCTGGAACCCCCAGACCCTCTTCCGCACAGCCGCGCGGCGCAGCGGTGCGGGTGACGCCTACCTGCGCTTCGGTCTGCAGTTCGCCAACGGCCCGCACAGCGACCTCGACATGGTCAGCACCCAGTGCGCCATCGTGCTCGGCGGCGCCTGCCTGCCGCACGTCACCATGCGCATGTACAGCGCCGGCAGCGCACGCCAGGTGCGGCGCGCGATGAGCTGGGCGGTCTCCACGGTGGCCCTGTTCATGGCCGTCGTGGTCGTCATCGCGGTCGGTGCCACGGCCCTCATCGGGCGGACCGGCGTCACCGCCGCGGACGCGCGCGGCAACACCGCCTATCTGCTCGGCGCCCGGGCCGCGTTCGGGATGCAACTGTCGCACGCGGAGAGCCTGTTGTTCACCACGGTCACCACGGCGATCTTCCTGACGCTGCTGGCTTCCGTGTCCAGCATGACGCTCGCATGCGCCAACTCCCTGGCCCACGACGTCGCGGCCACGCGCCGCCCCCTGGGGCCGCAGCGGGAGACGGCCCTGGCGCGGCTGGCCGCACTCGCCGTCGGCCTGCCGGTGATCCTGCTCGCCGTGGTGGCCCAGCACCGCAGCCTCCAGCCGCTCGCCATCCTGTCCTTCTGCCTGGGGGCCTCGGCGATCGCCCCCGCGCTCGTGTACAGCCTCTTCTGGCGCCGCTACACGCGCACGGGGTTGTTGTGCACCCTCATCGGCGGCACGCTGAGCGTCCTCGTCCTCATCACCGGCACCAACCTCGTCTCCGGCACCCCGCAATCGGCCTTCCCCGACGCCGACTTCAACTGGTTCCCCTTCACCACCACGGCCCTGGTCTCGGTACCGGCGGGCTTCCTGTGCGGTGTGCTGGGCACCGTACTGACGCGCAGACGGACGGCCGTACGAGAAGGAGACCACTACGAGGCCATGGAACATCTCCTGCTGGCAGGCCCGTCAGGGCAGGGGAGCGGATGACGCGACACCTCGCTCGCGCATCGCGGCGAAGGGCGCCTGCATTCGCATCTCATCCGGGCGTTCGACCGCACGACGCACGTTTCTCACCCGGGAGAACGAAAGGGCAGCACGGTGCGGTGGCCGCAGCATGGCCGGGGTTCCGCGCGGGCAGCACTCGGCCGATCCCTACGCGGTATTCGGCCACCACGGAGCACGCACGTGAGCGATGTCGTCTTCTCAGCCGATTTCACCTCCGAACGCCAGTGGGTCGCGGGCCGTTCGTGGGCCTATCCCGACGGCGGCCCGACCAACCCGGGCGACAACAAACTGGACTACCTCACCGCGGACCCCGCCTACTCCCGAACCGGCACGTTCCGCGCCACCCGCCGAACGGACGGCTGGTGGAACGCCGGTCTGCTCACCACCGAAGGGAGCCAGGACGGCTTCACCGTCCGCACCGGCGACCAGCTCAGAACCCGGGTTCGCCTGCCCACCGGGATGGGTGCGTGGCCCGCGATCTGGACCTGGCGGGACGGCGGCAACGAGGTCGACGTGTTCGAGTACCACCCCGACAACCCGGACCTCCTGGAACTCTCCAACCACGTGCGCCAGGGCCACCGTTACCTCCGGCATCCCTCGGTGCGCCCCGGCGCGACCATCGACCTGGAGGTCACGTTCGGCCGACGCGACGTGGTGTGGTCCCTCGACGGGACGCAGGTCTTCGCCGACGGGCGAGGCGTCGGAGCGCACTGGCGCGCCTACCTGATCGTCAACCTCTCCGTGTGCGCGGGCCGGTACCACCCGCCCCCCGACCCCGAGGCCACCGAACTGTCCTACCGCGTCGAAACCCTGACCGTGCACCGTCCGTCGGCACCCTCGGTGCCGCACCCGACCGTCCCGGCCACCCGCAGCGAACCGGCGGCGGAGACCGGCCCGTCGTCCACCATCAGCCCCGAACCCGCCTAGCTGACCGACCCTTCCGACGCCATGCACGCACCGGCGTCGGCCGTTCCACGGCTTACCTCCTCACGGGAACCGTCCAAGGGTTACGGCATACGGGTGCACTTCCCGTCATAGAGTCACACCACTTCCTGACGGGTTGTCATACGGTCATGACGATCAACGTTCTGCCTCAGCACCCCATGCCGTCCCACCCTCGCCGCAGGGACGGCAAAGCACCTCTGCCCGCCCCGGAGGAGCGCGCACGGTTGCGCCGGGCGTGGCAGCTCAGCGACGAACAGGTCGCCGCGGCGTTCGGTGTGACGGCGGCGACGGTGCGTTCGTGGGAGAGCGGCCGGACCACTCCCACCGGTCTGCGGCGGGCCGCCTACGCCGCGTTCCTGAGCGGCCTCGCCCAGGGACTGGCTCCGGCCGTCACGGACGGCTCAGCCACGTCGACGGCCGTGCACCCACCCCGCCGGACGACGCGGCAGCGCCTCCGGCGGCCCGAGAGCCGGCCTCAGGGCCGTCCCACGCCGCAGCGGCCTGCCCCGGAAGCATCCGCTTCTCCAGAGGCCGTGCCGGGACGAGCGCCGGTTCCGGTCGTCCTCCCCGTAGGACCAGGTCCCGACCCGATCACGCCCGCGCGCCGCAGGAGGCTGCGCGTCGCCGCGGCCGCGGCGGGCGCCTGGACCGTCTTCCTCCACCTCGTGATCACTTCTCCGCCGCCGCACATGTGACACCGGCCCCTCACGCCGAAGCGCCACCGCCCGGCTCTGACCTGCGGCGGTGCCGCTTCGCGGGAGATTCTGAAGGGGCCGGGGACCTGCGTCTCCGCCGGAACGCCGTGACCTGGGTCACCGGCCCCGACCTCCCTTCACCGAGAACTCCTCGTCAGCGCCCCACCCGGGATTGATCATGGACGTCGTCGGTTCTGGACGCACCTAGAATGACGAGCGTGACGGCAAGCTTCAGTGACATCGACAAGGCAGCCGGCGTGCTGCGCGCCGGCGGCCTGGTGGGCCTTCCGACCGAAACCGTCTACGGTCTGGGTGCCAACGCCGAGGACCCCGCCGCCGTCGCGCGCATCTTCCAGGTCAAAGGCCGTCCGCCGTCCCACCCGCTGATCGTCCACATCGGCGGCGCGGAGCAGCTCGGCGACTGGGCCGAGGACGTGCCGGAAACGGCTCGCCTGCTGGCCGAGCACTTCTGGCCGGGACCGCTCACCCTGGTCCTGCGCCGCGGTCCCCGCGTGCCTCTGGAGGCGACCGGCGGCCTGGAGACGGTCGCCGTGCGCGTGCCGGCCCATCCCACGGCCCTCGCTCTGCTGTCGGCCTTCGGCGGCGGCGTCACCGCCCCGTCCGCCAACCGCTTCGGCTCTGTCAGCCCCACCACGGCGGACGATGTCCGGGCCGAGCTCGGCGACGCGGTCGACTGCGTGCTCGACGGCGGCCCCTGCGAAGTCGGCGTCGAGTCGACCATCGTCGACGCCACGGGAGAGGTGCCCAGCATCCTGCGGCCCGGCGGGGTCACACGCGAGGACCTGGAAGCGGTACTGGGACATCCACTCGCGGTCCCCGCGACCAGTGACGTCCGTGTGCCGGGCCAGCATCCGTCCCACTACGCGCCCCGCGCGCGAGTCGTCCTCGTCGAGCCCGAGAACGTCGTCGCCGAAGCCGAGCGCGCACAGGCACTGGGGCACCAGGTGGGTGTCTTCCTGCCCTCCTCCTACGCCGATGCCGCGCTCAAGGCCCACGCCGTGGTCCCGGTCCCCGACTCGATGGCCGCCTACGCGCACGGCCTGTTCGGGTTCCTCCGCGACCTCGACCGACAGGGCTGCGACCTGATCGTGGCCTCCCTGCCCGTCGAGGAAGGGCTGGGCTTGGCGATCGCCAACCGCCTCCGCCGCGCCGCGGGCCCCCGCATCGGCGTCTGAGTCCAGCACCCCCCGTCGACGCGATGCGAGGGGCGGCGGGGCCGGCGACCGCGTCGCGGTCGCCGACTCCCAGCAGGGCGACGGTCGCGACCAGGCCGACGATGTTCTCTGCGGTCACAGCTTCGTCACCCCCTTGGCGACGAGAGCCACCAGCGCGAAGCACACGATCATGGTGACGACGAAGGCCAGATCGGCCATCGTGAACTCCTGGAGTGAGGTGCGGGTATCCCCGAGCGGATCGGACGGATAGAGACAACCTCGTCTCCGACCGGATCCGAGCACCGTTGACCGGGCCCATACGCCGACCCGCGCGCCTTTGACGTACGGCACCTGCCCCGACCTGGAACAGTCGGGATGAACCCCGCCGGCCGGCCGTGTCCCGAAAACGGTGCCGGCCGGGGGGATCCGTCGTCAGGCCTGGTAGGCCACGAGCGCCATCATCCCGGCCTCACCGTGGTACGCGTTGTGGCAGTGCAGCATCCACTGGCCGGGGTTGTCGGCGTCGAAGTGGACCGACACCGTCTTCTTGGGCAGCACGAGGGTGGTGTCCTTGCGCGGGCCGCCGGTGCCCAGTTGGTAGGTGTGGCCGTGCAGGTGCATCGGGTGCCACATGGTGGTCGTGTTCACGAAGTCCAGCCGCACGCGCTGGCCCTGCTCGACCGGGATGGGGTTCGCCGTCGGGTTGCTCATGTCGAACCGCTTGCCGTTGATGCCCCAGTCGTAGTGCATCATCCCGCCGGTCAGCTCGATGCGGTGCACTCGGTCGACCTTCTTCGCGTCGAGCCGGACGTCGTCCGCCGCCTTCAGCTGCGCGGCGGTCATGATCATGCCGTTGAGCTCCGCAGGACCCACGGTCGACTTCGGCGCGCTGCCGGACCCGGTGCGCACCAGCGCCATCCCACCGGCGCCCTTGCCCTCCGCCAGCGCGACCAACGGGAAGACCCCGTCGGCGAGGGTCACCAGGACGTCGTAGCGCTCCCCCATGCCGACCAGCAGGGCGTCGGCCTGCTGGTGCTGGACCGGGAAGCCGTCGGTGTGGGTGACGGTCAGCTTGTGGCCGCCGAGCGCCACCCGGTACGCGGTGTCGCCGCCCGCGTTGATGATGCGCAGCCGGACGCGCTTGCCGGGCTTGCCGGTGTAGATGTGAGGGTCGGCCGGGATGCGGCCGTTGACCAGGTGGTACGGGTACGTGACGTCGCCGGCGTCGCCGCCGAGCAGCTCGCTCTCGGCGCCACTGAGCATGAACCTCATCGACATGCCGCCGGAGGAGGCGGCGGAGGGTGAGGGTGAGGAGTTCATCCCGCCCATGCTTCCTCCGCTCGTACCTCCGCCGCCCATGTCCATCCCGCCCATGCCCTGCCTGAGTTCGGCGAAGACCTGGTCGGGGGTACCGGTGACACCGTCGACCCAGTCGTCGAGGACGACCACCCATTCGTCGTCGTACGACAGCGGCTCTTTGGGGTCCTCGACGATCAGCGGGGCGTAGAGGCCGCGGTCGAGCTGGACGCCGACGTGCGGGTGGAGGAAGTAGGTGCCGGGGGCGTCGGCGATGAAGCGGTAGGTGAAGGTGCGGCCTGCTCGTACGGCGGTCTGGGTGGCCGGGGGCACACCGTCCATGTCGGCGCGCAGAGCGATGCCGTGCCAGTGGATCGAGGTGGTGGTCCGGTCCGGCAGTTGGTTGGAGAGTTCGGCGGCCAGCGTGTCCCCGGCCGACAACCGGATCTCCTTGCCCGGGGTGCGTCCGCTGAAGGCCCAGCTCTTGGCCGTCACCCCGCCGCCGAGGTCGAGCACGGCCGACGCGGCGGTCAGGGTCACCTGCCGCACCGTGCCGGTGGTCCTGCGCTTCCTGTCGGTGGCGGCCACCACCTTGTCGTCGGGGCTGACCAGGGAAGGGGCGCCGCTGGAGCCGCCGGAGCCGCTGCTGCACGCGGCGAGCGCGCCCGCGCCCGCGGCGCCGAGTCCGCCCAGCAGGACGGAGCGGCGGTCGATGCTGTTCATGGGGAAGGTCCTCTTGTCGACGTGTCGTTGGCCTGACCGAGCGCGGGCGGCGCCGCTCGCATGTCCGTGCGAAGGCGGCGGCTCGCACACAGCGGCCTAGATCAACAGTCGGGAGAGGAGCGAGAGATCGGGGGGCGCACGGTGTGACCTGCCGGGCCACCGGTGCCCGGCGAACGCAGCAGGGGGAAGGTGCGACCGGCCGACGGTGACGGCGGCGGCCGGGGGTACGAGCTTCGCCGTACCGATGTCGCCGGCCGAACAGTGCTGCATCGCGGAACCGGAACAGGCCCCGTCGTCACGGTCCATGGGGATGTCCACCGTCCGGAGCGCCGTGGCGTCTACGGTGGAGGTGGGCGTTGCCGTCATACCCGCGTGCCCGGTGGCATGGCCCATGCCGGCCATCGCGCTCATGGCACGAGCGGGCATGGCCATGGACGTCGTGTCGTGATGGACGAGCACGGCGAGTGCCGCGAGCAGCGCGACGACGACCGCCCGTGCGCAGCGGACGGCGCCGCCGCTGGGGCGGACCCGCTCATCCATCGCTGCCGTCATCGCTTTCCGCACCCTGCTTCGTCAGACAGATCCCTCACTATACCCAGACGGGGTATACGGTCCACCCAGGGGCATCCGACTGCGCGCCCTCTTCCCCTCCGCTACTGTCGAGAGGCAGAGATCCACAACGAGCAGACAGGAGAGCGCGGTGCGAGTGAGCCGATGCGTGCGCGCGGCAGGCGCCCTCGGGCATCTGCTGCTCGTCGTCGTGCTCGCACTCAGCGTCTTCCTCATGCACACCGTGGGACACCAGGCCGACGCGTCCTCGGCCGTGATGAACACGGCGTCCCACGCGCCGGCAGCGGCGATGGGCGACGCCGCCGCGGCTCACGCAGCCGCCGTCACCCGCGTGGACGCGCACGGGGCAGCGGACCCGGCGCAGGCGTCATCCGCGCACATGCCCTTGAAGCACATGCAGTTCACGCACATGCACTACACGCACATGCCGGTCATGCAGATGCCTTTCATGGCGATGGACATGCTGACGCTGTGTCTGGCCGTGCTGCTCGGGGCCTGGGTCCTGGCCGCGCTTCTGCGCTCCGCCCTCGCCCGTCATCCCGACCGGCCGGCGCATCTGCTCTCCCGGGCCTTGGCCCAGTTGTGGCCCGCCCCTCCCCCACCAGGTCCCGATCTCACCCGGTTGTCGGTTCTGAGGCTGTAGGCCGAACCGTCCTCGCGGTCGCGTGCCATCGCGCGCGCCCGCGACGCCGTACGCGCCGAAACAGCCACCAGAACCGGACACACCAGACACCCGAGGTGACATCGATCATGACTGCCTTCACGCGTGCCCTGCGCCGCAAGCCCGCCCGCCGCGTCGCCGCCGCGAGCGTCGTCGCGGCGGGAGCCCTGCTGCTCTCCGCCTGCGGCGGCGACGGCGACGACACGGGCGGCATGCCCGGCATGAACCACGCCGGCGGCACGCCGTCCTCCACCGCGGCCGCCGACGCAGGCAAGACCCCCTCGGCCGGCGACTTCAACGACGCGGACGTGACGTTCGCCCAGATGATGATCCCGCACCACGAGCAGGCGCTGGAGATGGCCCGGTTGGCCGACGGCCGGGCTGCCGACTCGGAGGTCAAGAGCCTCGCGGGCAAGATCGAGAAGGCCCAGGACCCCGAGATCACGGCGATGAAGGGCTGGCTGCGGTCCTGGGGCAGGCCGGTGGCCATGGGGGACATGCCCGGCATGAACATGGGCGACGGCATGATGTCCGACAAGGACATGAAGGCGCTCAAGGCCATGAAGGGCGCCGCGTTCGACAAGATGTTCGCGCAGATGATGATCGGGCATCACAAGGGCGCGATCACCATGGCCGAGGAAGAGCGGAAGAACGGCAAGAACGCCGACGCGGTCAAGACGGCCGGGAACATCGCCACGAGCCAGTCCGCCGAGGTCGAGCAGCTGCAGGGCATCCTCGACCGGCTCTGAGCCGGATCACCGGCCGACCGTCCGGGCTCCCCGGCATGCGCCCGGCAGCCCGGACGGTCGCCCGTCAGCACCGTTCGACGGAATCGGGGACCGGTCGCCCGGTCCCCATTCACGCACCGGTCAGGTCCGGTAGGCGTAGTACGCCGCGTTCGGGTACGACGCGATGATGCTGGCCACCGACCTGCGGTAGGTGTTGGTGGAGTGGTACGTCACGTACGGCACGCCCTGCGGGCTGCGGTAGGTGACGATCATCGTGTGGTCCTTGGACCCGTCCTTGTCGAAGTCCATCTGCAGCACGTCACCGACGTCCAGCTGGTAGACGTTGGCGAGGCTGGTGACACGCTTCGAGTTCAGGGCGAACCAGGAGAACTCGTTGACACCGACGAACGAGTCCGACTGGATGTCGGAGTTGCCGAACCACTTGGTGTAGTCGTACACGTAGCCGGGGACGTGCTTCCAGCCGCCCGCCTTCAGCGACTGGCTGACGAAGTTGGTGCAGTCGCCGCCGCCACCCTGACCGTTGAAGTTCGGGTAGGCGGGGTTGTAGTTGCTCCAGTACTTCTCCGCGTACGCGGCCATCGCCTTGTAGTCGTAGCCGCTGGCGGAGAAGTTCTTCGGGTTCGACGGCGCGGGCCACGTGGTGGCGGAGCGAGCCGCCTGCGGCATGTTGTCGTCGGCCGTGGTCGGCGCCGCCTTGATGGACGGCTTGGCCGGCTGGTTGACGGCGAGGTAGCCCGCGTCCGTCTCCCGGATCTTCGACAGCTGCCAGTTGCCGTTGGCGTCGGCCGTGAAGGTGAGCCGGTGGTGGGCCTGGAAGCCGGTCGTCTTCGGCTCGTTGCCACTGACCTTCTTACCGCTGACCTTCTTGTACGTCAGCGTAGTGGTCTCGGTGACCTGAACCGTGGCGTGCCGACCCTGGACGACCGTCCGGTCCAGCGACACCTTGGTGTTGCCCGCGCTGTAGCTCTCGCCGAGCGCCTGCAGACGGGACTTGCGGGTGCGCAGCTGGGACAGAGCGGACTTCTCGTCGTCCGACAGCGTGGAGGACATGCGTACGTCGCCGGAGAACCGGGACGACAGCGGCTTGTTTCGCCCCTTGCCGCTGTCCAGCAGAGCGTCTGTGCGCTCGGTGAAGACCGCGTCGGCCAGCTTCTGGAAGGTGGCCTTGGTCGTCGGGTCCACGGTCGGCTGGTCGGCCCCGACCGCGGCACCCGCGCTCCAGTTGGGCAGCAGCGCCGCACCGGCGACCACCGATGCTGCGGCCGCCGTCACTATGGTCACGTGACGCCGTCTGCGGCTCAGTTTCCTTGATTTCACTCGATTTTCCCCTCTGCCGGCACACCGATGTACGTACCGGGCGACGGCATCTTCGCACGCCGTGTGTAGCTGGTGTGAAGGGGGATGCGCCGGCGAAACCCGTGAAACAGCCCCGGGTGCGACCGCCGGCCGAGTAGGCCCCAGACAGACCGGCACAGTGCCGACGTCACGGGCACGGCACCCCTCCCCGCGACCGACGCCGAGGCGCGATTTCCGGCCCGGTGTCGGCCGAAAGGCGACCGGCGCATTGACAGGCGTCCTGGCGCATCCATAGCTTTTCAAATCATCGGTGTTGCCGATGATTTGAACTATTGATCATCGAGATTCGGGGGAACGATGGACGAACGAACGACCAGGCCGCCGCAGTCGGCGTCCGGGCCCGCGGCCGAGGCGGGTCCCGGTGGCCGGGGGTGGACGCTGGCCGTGGTGTGTGTCGCCACGTTCATGCTGCTGCTGGACCTGACCGTGGTGAACGTGGCGCTGCCGGACATCCGGGAGGCCTTCGACGCGAGTTTCACGTCCCTGCAATGGGTGCTGGACGCCTACGCGTTGGGGTTGGCGGCGGTGCTGCTGACGGCCGGCTCGCTGGCCGACAGGCTGGGCCGCAAGCGCGTCTTCAACGCGGGCTTCGTCGTGTTCCTCCTGGCCTCGCTCGCCTGCGGCCTCGCGAACGACACCGTGACCCTCTCCGTCTCGCGCGGTGTACAGGGACTGGGCGGCGCCGTCCTGTTCGCCGTGGGTCCCGCGCTGATCGGGCAGGAGTACCAGGGCCAGGACCGGGGCCGGGCCTTCGGCGTCTTCGGTGGTGTCGTCGGCTTGTCCATCGCCTTCGGACCGCTGATCGGGGGCGCGCTCACCGACGGACTGGGCTGGCGATGGATCTTCCTGGTGAACGTTCCGGTCGGCCTCGTCGCACTGGCCATCAGCCTGCTGCGGATGCGCGAGTGGCACCCCGAAACGGCGCCCGCTCTGGACTGGTGGGGCCTGGTGCTGTTCTCCGGAGCACTGAGCCTCCTCGTCCTGGGGCTGCTGCGCGGCGAGACCGACGGCTGGAGCAGCCTGCCGATCACGGCGATGTTCGGCGCCTCCGTGGTTCTGCTGGCGCTGTTCACCGTCGTCGAGAGGCGGCGCGGCGAACGGGCCATGCTGCAACTGTCGTTGTTCCGCAACGTCACCTTCAACGGCGTCTCCGCCGTCACGCTGCTGTGCGCCGCCGCCACCATGTCGGCGATCTTCCTGCTCGTCTCCTACGTCCAGAACGTGCTGGCGTTCTCGCCGTGGGAGACCGGACTGCGCTTCCTGCCGCTGACCCTGACCCTGTTCGTGGCCGCCGCCGTCGCCGGCTCGCTGACGACCCGGGTGCCGCAACGGCTGCTGATGGGAACCTCCATGGCTCTCATCGCCGTCGGACTGGCCCTCGTCGCGCTCACCGGCCCGCACACCGCCTGGACCGCGCTGCTGCCGAGCATGTTCGGCATCGGCATCGGCATGGGGCTGTTCAACCCCTCCCGTGCATCGCTGTCCATCGCCGTGGTGGAGCCGTCGAAGGCGGGTATGGCCTCCGGCATCAGTGAGACGTTCCAGCAGGTGGGCGTGGCCATCGGTATCGCCGGCTTCGGCGCCGTCTTCCACAGCCGGGTGACCGACCTGTTCACCCAGTCCGCCGCGGGCCGCCAACTCGGCCCGGCCGCCCACGGGTTCGGTGAGGCCGTGGCGGCCGGCGGCGGGGCCGAGGCCCTCAGCCGCGCGCCCCGACAACTGGTTCCGGCCCTCGACCTGGCCGCACGCACCGCCTTCGTGGACGGTCTGACCGACGTCATGCTCGTGTGTGCCGCCGTCGCGGCCGTCGGGGCGCTGGCGGGATTCGCCTTCGTCCGCACCCGGGACCTCCACGAGAGTGCCCGTACGGAGACGTCGAAGGTCGCCGGCGCACCCGCGGCCGTTCCGGGCGACGAGGCCGCGCAGAGCGGCGCCGTTGCCGTCGCGCCGAGCCGGAGCGAGAGCCGGGAGCCGGCCGGCGAGGCCCACTGACGGGCCGGACGAGCGACCGGGCAGCCACGGACCGGGGGCGTGGCTGCCCGGTCTTGGAGGCGGGCACCACTGCCATTACGCTTCGAAGAACCGATGATCGGCACGGGGGACGCTCGGCAAGACCAAGGGTCTCCCGGCAGGTCCCGGTCACCTCATTCGACAAGGGGAGCGGCCCGGATGACACAGGCGATGCGCGGCCCGGCGGAGCCCGCCGGGCTGGACCTGCCCCTTGTCCGCAGGACCGGATACCTGCTGCACAAGGCAGGCGTGCTGCTGATGGAGGACGCCGAACGGGCCCTGGCGGCACAGGGGATGAGGATGCGCTACTTCTACGTCCTCGCAGCCCTGGAGAGCGGCCTCAGCCTTTCCCAGCAGGACCTGAGCCGGCTGCTGAACCTCGATCCGACGACCATGGTCGCGCTGGTGGACGAGATGGAGGGCGCGGGCCATGTCGAGCGCCGCCGCAACCCCTCGGACCGCAGGCGCTACATCCTGAGCCTGACCGACGCCGGCCGTGAGGCCCTCGAGCGCGCCGGTCACGCGGTCGACGCGGTGGAGCGGGAGTTCCTGGCCGCCGTACCCGAGGCGGACCGTGAGCGACTGCGGACGCTGCTCGGCGAACTGCTCGCCGACCGCTGGCCGCGGGTCATCGCCTGCGAGTGACCGTCCTGTGGGCGCGCGGGCACGGAATCCCCTTCTCCGCTTCGCCGGAATTGATAAATCCGCATTTCGCGATCCCTCGCGTGTTTTCGCGAGCCTGTCCGCGGAATTCGATAATCCCCTCCTGATACACCCCCAGGCGGAATTGTGGACAGTCTCACATGGTCCTTGATTCCCGCTGGACCCCAACTCGACCGTGTTAGTCTCGTTGTGTCCGAAGCCGACCGATCCAGGTCGGATCCGGCACGCGGGTCAAGCCCGCAACAGGGGGAAAGGTCAACGGGGGAATGAACAGCAAGGATTTGTTCTACGGATCTTTCGACAGCTGCCTCGGTCCGGGCAGCGCACGCTTCTTCGGAAGCGGTTACAAACGAGTCGGCCAGGACCTCGGGAACATCAGCACCGACGGCTCGGCCGAACCGGGAGCCCTCGTCACCGCGCGGGGCACCCTGCACTACCCGCAGGACTGGTCCCGCAAGTCGGGCGCCGGCGAACTGCGGCCCCATCTGAGCAGCATCGACGCGCTGGTACTGGCCGTGACACTGGCCGAGACGCACATCGGCCGGGCCTTCGGGCTGACACCGGCCCAACAGCGGCGCACCTGGCTGCGGGAGGCCGACGTACGCGCCGGCAACTCCCCGCACGAGGACCTCGCGGACTTCCCCGTGGAGGGCCGTCTCCTCGCATCCGAGGGCCCGGACTCCGGCCCCTCCGCGCCGGTCAGCACCACGTTCGGCTGCCGGGTCGGCGGCCTGCGGGTGCGCTGCACTCTCGCGCACGAACGGGGTCACGCAAGCGGTGGCCCCCACACCTACGCGGACGCCTCGCAGGCCCTGGGGCCGGCCAGTGCCCGCCACTACGGCGAGGGCTACAAGAACCGCACCCAGTACGCGGACCACGTCCACGTCGACCTGGACGGACAGCGCATCCAAGGCCGTCAGCGCGTCGTGGCCGAACAGCCGGGCACCGGAACGGACACCCACGGCGCCGAAGCGGAGTACGGGCCCTCGGTCTCGCCGATCGACGCGCTCGTGGGGGTGGCCCAGCTCGCCCAGGCCCTGCTCTACGCGCAGGACGGGCTGACCCGGGGACGTACCGACACGCTGTGGATGAGGCGCTTCGCCATCGGCGCCCGCACGCCGGTACGGCCGCTGGGCCGCAGCTTCGCCACGAACGTCCGCACCACCGGAACCCGGTTGGTCACCATGCGCGGGGAGACGTGGCGCACCGCGGACCTGGCCGTCGACGACTTCGCGGGGATCGGCGGCCGGTGCTCTCTCGCGCACCGGCTGCCCACGGCCGCCTGACCGCACGGCGCGACATCACGGCCAAGGCCGTATTCAATCCGCTCAGCATTCCCGAGCGGGCCATGCCAGGAAATCGGCCTGCCCACCGGGAATTCGACTGCGCGGTATCGCGAAATTGCAGGAACAGTACGGGGGAATATCAGTCATGCGTTTTTCACCGACGTTACGCTTCGGAGAAGTGATCGTCGTACTCGAAGGACCGGCGCGCGTGCTCTGGAAAGAGCAGCCGCGGCAACCCGGCACACGGTCCTGGACACCTACGGGAATCTGGCCGGACCAAGACCAATTGGCGATGGTGCACGAACACATCGAAAAGGAACGACCGCTTCTGGTGCTGCTGGACGAGGCCCGCAGCCATGTCCCGGTGCTGCGCCAGGAGATGCGGTCCGCACCCTGTCGGCTGCTCGCATCCCTGACCCGCGCCCATCCCGACGAGCCCGGGGAGGACGAGGTCGTGGAGTTGCGCCTGCCCTTCCTCGACTGGCTCCCGGACGCCCACCGGGACCGTGCCGCCCGGTTCCTGAAGGACAGCGACGAGACCCTGTCCCGCACCCCGGTGGCACTCCTGCCGCCGCTGCTGACCGAGGACCGGCGCGACGGGCTGCCGCCGAGCCCCCGCTTCGCCCGCCGCATCCTGCCGGGCGCCCTGCCCGCGGACCGGCTCGCCGCGGCCGTCGAGCACCTCTTCGCCGAGGCCCCGCAGCGATGCGCCGCGGCGGGTCCGGGGAGCGGGGCAGGCCGATGAAGCACCCACCTCACAACGGCCGCATCGCTGCCGGCGACGGCACAAAGGCCACCACGGGCACGCTCCGCGCTCACGAACACCTCCCGCACGGCGACCTCGGCCGGGGCGAACTGCCCACTGCCCTCCCGGACAGCCTCTTCGAGATGCCCAGTCACACGGAGATCGGTTCGCTGATCGCCGCGACCGCGGCCGCCAACCTCATGCTCGCCCGCCGACGCGCCGCGGACCGCCGTCTCCCGCACCACCAGGACGATTCCCGAAGGAGCCACTGATGGGACGCTCGGTGCTGGTCACCGGCGGCAACCGCGGCATCGGACTCGCCGTCGCCCGAGCCCTCGCGGCGGACGGCGACCGCGTCGCCGTCACCCACCGCGACACCCAGCCGCCGGACGGGCTCCTCGCGGTGCGCGCCGAGATGACCGACCCGCAGAGCATCGACACCGCGTTCGACAAGGTGGAGGCGGAACACGGACCGGTCGAAGTCCTCGTCGTGAACGCGGGCATCACCCGCGACCGGCTGCTCCTGCGCATGGAGGAGCGCGACTTCACCGACGTCGTCGACGTGAATCTGCAAGGCGCCTTCCGCACGGTACGGCGCGCGGTGCGCGGCATGATGCGTGCCCGCTGGGGCCGTATCGTCCTGATGTCCTCGATGACCTACGCGTACGGGGCGCCGGGACAGGTCAACTACGCGGCGGCCAAGGCCGGGATGCTCGGCATGGCCCGCAGCCTCGCCTGGGAGCTCGGTCCCCGCAACATCACGGTCAACGTCGTCGCACCAGGTCTGATCGACACCGACATGAGCCGTGCGATCACCGACGGCCGGCGCCGGCACCTGCTGGCCATCACGCCTCTGGGCCATGCCGGGGAGGTGGAGGACGTCGCCGCCGCGGTCCGGTACCTGACCGGCGAATCGGGCCGCTATGTGACGGGCGCCGTCCTGCCCGTCAGCGGCGGCCTGGGCCTGGGCGGTTGACCCGCGACCCACCGGCCGCAGCACCCGCGGGCCCGACTCCGCGCCGTCACCGCCGCCGTCCCGGCCGCCGGCCCGCCCGTCCCGGCCATGACACCGGCGACGAGACCGCCACGACACCAACGACGAGAAGAGAACACGCCATGAGCGACACGCACACCCCGACGCCCCGGACCGACTCACCGTCCGCGGCGCCCGCATCGGAGCGCGGCCTCCACCTGGCCATCTCAGGGACGTACTCCAGTGGCAAGAGCACCACGACCGAGGCCCTGTCGATCGCGACCGGCATCCCTCGCACCCACGCGATGACCTCCCGCGAGATCCTGATGGATCTCGTCCCCGGCAAACAGGTGCAGGAACTGAGCGCGTCCGAGCTCACCATGCTCGGCCTGCGGCGCCTCGAGGAACGCATCCACCACGAGGCGGGCGCGGGACCGTTCATCTCGGACGGCTCCGTCATCCACGAGTGGATCTACGGCGAGGCGCGCATGCGCGTCGGCATCAACCCGGGCGCCAGCCTCCTGGTCAAGACGGTGAAGAACATCGCCGGGCTGCCGGTGAAGCGGTTCTACCGCCAGTACATGGACGCCTACGGCGCGGTCACCAAGGCCCGCGCCAAGCGCATCTACGACGCCTATGTGCACCTGCCCGTCGAGTTCGCCATGAAGGCCGACGGTCACCGCCCGGTGTCGGAGAAGTTCCGCAAGCTCTCCGACGACCTGCTCATCGAGACGCTCGAGGAACTGCAGATCCCGTACCACGTCGTGGGCGGCAGCGTCCGCGACCGGGTAGCGCAGATCGTCGACATCTTCGGCCTGCCCCTGGTGATGCCGCTCGACGAGGCCATCGACCAGGCGCACCAGCGCGTTCGCCAGGCGACCGAGGTCCTGGAGCAGGACGACCGCTTCCACGAGGCGCAGCGCACCAAGTCCCTGCGCCGGCGCGTGGCGTACGCGATGCGCTTCTGACCCGCCGACGACCACGGACGCCCTTCCCCTTGCCGACGCCAGGGCGTCGGCAAGGGGAAGGGCGCGGCGCCGGTGCGACGAGCCCGGCAGGCGGCATGGCCGCGAAAAGCGTTGGACGGGCGATGCCCGGGCTTGTAGCTTGCGGTGGACCGTGACACCGCCCGAGGAGGTGAGACCCATGAACGCTGTATCGACGTGGGTGCTCCCCCTTGCGGTCACGGCCGGCGACTGACGTAACAGGTCGCCGGGAGCGCCTCCACCACAAGGCACTCCCGAAAGGCAACACCCATGGACTCTGCACCCCAATCGCAGGCTTCCGACGCCCACCGCGCGCCCCGCACGTTCGACGTGATCATCGCCGGCTGTGGGCCGACCGGCGCGATGCTGGCCGCCGAACTGCGCCTGCACGACGTGCGGGTACTCGTCGTGGAGCGGGAGACCGAACCCGTGTCCTTCGCCCGCATCGTGGGTCTGCACGCGCGCAGCCTCGAACTGCTGGACATGCGCGGGCTCCTGGAGCGCATGCTCGCCCACGGACGGCGGCGCCCGGCAGCCGGCCTCTTCGCCGCCATCGCCAAACCCGCGCCCAAGGACCTGGATTCCGCGCACGCCTATCTGCTGGGCATCCCGCAGCCCACCGTCGTGCGCCTGCTGGAGGAACACGCGGTCCACCTGGGTGCGCAGGTCCGGCACGGCAGTGCGGTGACCGCTCTGGAGCAGGACGACGAGGGCGTGACCGTCGAACTGGCCGACGGCGAACGGCTGCGTTCGCGCTACCTCGTCGGCTGTGACGGCGGACGCAGTACGGTACGCAAACTCCTCGGCGTCGGCTTCCCCGGCGAAGCCTCGCGGAACGAGACGCTGATGGGCGAAGTGGAAGTGGGCGTGCCGCAGGACGAGATCGCCGCCAAGGTGAGCGAGATCCGCGCGGCCCAGCCGCGGTTCTGGCTGCGGCCGGTCGGCGAGCGGGTCTACAGCGTCGTGGTCCCGGCCGCCGCCGTCAGCGACCGCGCGGAACCGCCCTCCCTCGAGGACTTCAGGCGCCGGCTGCGGACCGTCGCCGGAACCGACTTCGGCATCCACTCCCCGCGCTGGTTGTCCCGCTTCGGGGACGCCACCCGGCTGGCCGAACGCTACCGGGCCGGGCGGGTGCTGCTGGCCGGCGATGCCGCCCACATCCATCCGCCCACCGGCGGGCAGGGGCTCAACCTGGGCATCCAGGACGCGTTCAATCTCGGCTGGAAACTGGCCGCGCGGATCCGCGGCTGGGCACCGGACACACTCCTGGACACCTACCCGTGCGAACGCCGTCCGGTCGCCGAGGACGTCCTCGACAACACCCGCGCCCAGATGGAGCTGAACTCCACCGAACCCGGCCCGCAGGCCGTGCGCAGGCTGCTCACCGAACTGATGGACTTCGACGAGGTGAACCGCTTCCTGACCGAGAAGATCACCGCGATCGGCATCCGCTACGACTTCGGCGCCGGCCACGATCTGCTCGGCCGCCGCCTGCGGGACATCGACGTGAAACGGGGACGCCTCTACGGTCTGCTGCACGGCGGCCGCGGGCTGCTGCTGGACCGCACCGAACGCCTGACCGCCGGCGGCTGGTCGGACCGCGTCGACCACGTCGCCGACCCCACCGCGGCCCTGGATGTCCCGTGCGTTCTGCTGCGCCCCGACGGCCACGTCGCCTGGGTCGGCGACGACCAGCACGATCTCGACGACCACCTCGGTCGCTGGTTCGGCGAACCCACCGGCTGAAGCCCCCGCGGGCAGCAGCCCGCGGCGGGAGGCGCTGGGCCGTCCGGCTCAGTCACGTTGCCGGACGGCCCCGCACCCGGCAGGTTGCCAGGGCCCCGGCCGGGCGACGGGGCCGCACCGTACCCGGCTCACACGGTCACCAGTCTCTCGAAGAAGAACTCGTGCTTGAGGAACGACGTCTCGTGTTCCGCCCCCGGGTACGGGGGGATGAGCTGGGCGGCCTGGAAGAGGCGCCAGCCGTCCCGCAGGGCGGCGACGCCGGTCTCGTACGGCGGCTCGTCCGCGTCCCCGGTGGTGGGCCGGCTCGCGCCGGTGCCGTCGTACCGAGCCCATCCGACGACCGGCGAGTCCAGTGCCGAGGTGTCCAGGTACAGGACGAGAACCTGCTGCCGTACGGTGTCCGAGCTGGTCACGCGTGGCTCCTCTGCGCGGGTCGGTTCGAGATCCGGGTGGCCCAGTACTCGATGTCGAAGTCGGGGTCGGCGGACAGGGCCCGCCAGAGCCTGATCCGGTTGTGGATCTCCAGACGGCCGGTGGCCGTCTCGTACCAGGGGAAGGTGCGCCCCAACTCCTCGCGCACGGCGAGGTCGTGGAGGTCGGTGGTGTCCCACAGCCGTATCTGCGGCACGGTCGGGTTGAAACGGATCTTGTACATGTGGCGGACGGTGTCGCTGTCGTTGCGGCGGCCGCCGTGCCAGATGCCGTGGTGCAGCAGGACGACCGTGCCGGCCGGGCAGGTCAGCCGGGTCTGTCCGCGCAGGTTCTGGTACCGGCCGGTGTCCGACTCGTTGGTGCGCCGCAGATGGCTGCCCGGGACGATGAGCGTGCCGCCCATGTCCGCGGTGACCTCCTGCGGGTAGTACATCAGCTGCACGTCGAAGGCGTCGGTGCGCAGGTCGATCAGGGCGTCGGCGTGCAGCGGCTGCGCACTGCCCTCGCGCGGCTGACGCGTGTGCACGAAGTGGTGGTCGACCGTGGGGTCGGGGCCCACCAGGCTCTCCAACGCGCCTGCGACCGAGGGCAGTTCGACCAGCCGCCGGGCGAAGGATCCTTCGGGGAACGCCTTCGGCACGGCGGTGCCGTACGGAACCGACGGCAGGCCCGCGGCGAAGACGCCGGGCGCCTCCTCGTTGAGTTCACGGGGCACGACGCCGTCCAGGCGCAGGAAACCGTGTGCCACGAACCGCGCCACCTGGGCGGAGCTCAGCAGTTGTCGTGTGGTTGGCATACGGCAACCGTAGGAAGGGACGGCCGTTCCGTCGTGGGCTGTAATCAGCGACCACTGGTATTTTTCCGCCATGACGCACTTCGTGGAGCCGGCCCTGGACCTGCCTCCGCACGTGGAGAACGCCGGGGTGGGCGTCCACGGCCACGCCGGCCCTCACGAGGTGTTCCGGCTGCCGCACCTGTGGCAGCTCCATCTGTACGCCTACTCCGGCACCTTGGAGTTCGACGGCTTCCGGCATCCGATCCGTCCGGGACACATCAGCCTCGTACCGCCCGCCACAGAGGTCCACTTCCACTACGACCACGCGCCCAGCCAGCACCTGTACGCCCACTTCACGCTGCCCGGAGACGGTGAGCGGCGCCGCGTCCCGGCGATGCAGGACGCGGGCGCGGACGCGGCGATGCTCACCGCGATGCTGCGGCAGACGGTCGCGGCGGGCACCCACTCCCCCACGCGCGCCGCCGCGGAACTGTGGACCGTGCTGTGGCGCACGACCACCCTGGCGCGCACGTCCGGAAACGGAGAGGGGGCCCGGCACCCCGCCCTGCGGGCTGCCATGGCCCACATCGAGCAGCGTCTGGCGGAGCAGCTGAACGTCCCGGACATCGCCCGTGCCGCCGGTATCTCCCACACGCAGCTCACACGGCTGTTCCGCCAGGACACCGGGCTCACCGTCGTCGGCTACATCCGCCACCGCCGGATGGAACGCGCCCGGCACCTGCTGATCGCCTCGACGCTCGCCATCCCGGCGATCGCCGCGACCGTCGGCATTCCCGACCTGCAGGCGTTCAACAAGACCTGCCACCGGGAGCTGGGCGCCTCACCACGCTCGGTCAGGCGCTCAGCGGGTCGATGAGACAGCACGCGCCTACCGGTTGACGGACCGCATGCCCGCCTCGTCGTAGCGCTCACCGGACGCCTGGGGCAACTCGGCGTCGATACGGGCCAGATCGTCCTTGGTCAGTGTGATGTCGACCGCGGCGGCGTTCTGCTCCAGGTAGGTGCGGCGCTTGGTGCCCGGGATCGGCACCAGGTCCTCGCCCTGGGCCAGCACCCAGGCGATGGCCAGCTGAGCCGGGGTCACGTCCTTCTCGGCGGCGATCTCCTTCACCTTCGCCGCCAGCCGCAGGTTCGCCTCCAGGTTGGCGTCCTGGAAGCGGGGGTTCTGGCGGCGCCAGTCGTCGACGTCCAGGTCGTCCGGCGAGGTGAACCGCCCGGCGAGGAAGCCGCGGCCGAGAGGCGAGTACGGCACGAAGCCGATGCCCAGCTCCCGGCAGGCGGGCAGCACCTCGGCCTCCACGTCCCGCGACCACAGCGAGTACTCGCTCTGCACCGCGGTGACCGGGTGGACGGCGTGGGCGCGCCGGATGGTCTGCGCGCTCGCCTCACTCAGCCCGATGTGGCGCACCTTGCCCTCGGCGACCAGTTCGCCCAGTGCGCCGACCGTCTCCTCGATGGGCACGTTCGGGTCGACCCGGTGCTGGTAGTACAGGTCGATGTAGTCCGTGCCCAGACGCTTCAGCGAGCCGTGCACGGAGCTGCGGACGTGCTCGGCCGAGCCGTCCTGCGGGCCGACCGTGCTGATGTCGCCCGGTACGGCGTCGTCCATCCGGTAGTTGAACTTCGTCGCGATCACGTACTCGTCACGGCGTCCCCGGATCGCCTCGCCGACGAGGGACTCGTTGGTGAGCGGCCCGTACATCTGCGCGGTGTCGAGGAAGTCCACCCCGAGGTCGAGGGCGTGCCGGATCGTCGCGATGCCCTCGGCCTCGTCGGCGGATCCGTAGAAGGCGGACATCCCCATGCACCCCAGGCCGATGGCCGATACCTGCAAGTCCCGCAGACTGCGCTTCCGCATGTCGTGTCCCAGCCTTTCCCAGTCCTTGTGCGCCCTTACGTCCTCGACGCTATGACTTGGAGCGCACTCCATGGCAAGTGCGAGGTGCTCGACGCGTGTCCCACATGCCCACGGTCTGCATCCCCGGCGCGGGGTGGGGGTGAAGCAGAGGGTGAGACCGGGACTGCGGAGGAGAGATCGTGAACGGCACATCAGCGGCGGGGGGTCACCGATGACGAAGTGGATGCCCCGGCCCGACGGCGGACGGCCCTCGGGCAGGTCCTGCTCCCACACCTGGACGGCGGACCCCGCGCCGCGAGGTGGGACGTGCGCACAGTGCGCGGCGCGCGGGCGTGCGCCGGCAGGCCTGCTGCTCTGCCTGACCTGCGGGCACGTGGGCTGCGACGACAGCTCCCCCGGCGCCCACGCCACGGCGCACTTCCACTCCGGCGGCCACCCCGTGGCACGTTCCCTCACGGCCGGCCAGGAGTGGGCCTGGTGCTACGAGGACGAGGTGTACCTGGACCCGCTCCCGGAAGGGTCCGTGCCGCGTTCCGTCCCGAGGACGCCCGAGTCCGTCTGGGACTACCCGCGGCCGCCCGCCGTGCAGGAGGACGACCGCCTCGTGCGGGTCGAGTGCGCAGGCCAGGTGGTGGCGGAGAGCCGGAGGGCGGTCCGGGTGCTGGAGACCAGCCATCCTCCCGTCTTCTACATTCCTCCGGCGGACGTGCGGACGGACCTTCTGTTTCCGGCGGTCTCGGGCCGCACCTGGTGCGAGTGGAAGGGAGCGGCCCGGTACTGGGACGTCGTCGTGGGAGACGACGTACGGGCTCGTGCCGCGTGGAGCTATCCGAGTCCCGAGCCCGGCTACACGGCCCTCACCCGCTTCTTCGCCTTCTACCCGGGCAGCATGGACCGCTGCACCGTCGGCGGGGAGGACGTCACGGCGCAGGAGGGCGACTTCTACGGCGGCTGGATCACCCCGGAAGTGCGGGGGCCGTTCAAGGGAGCGCCGGGCACCCTGATGTGGTGACGTGCCGCCTGCGGGCCCGAAGGACACCGTTCGACAGGTGTCCTTCGGGCCCCGTTCGTCAGCGCGGGCGCAGGGCTGTGTACTCGGCGGCCAGTTCGTCCGCCATCCGGCCCACGGAGAACCGCTCTGCGACCAGCTTCCTGCCCTCGGTCGCGTAGCGGCCCCGATCGTCGGCGGAGGTGGCCGCGATACGCCGCAGCCCCCGCATCAGTCCGGTCTGGCTGGAGGTGTCCATCAGGATGCCGTTGACCTGGTCGCGCAGGTAGTGCGCGACGCCCCCGCGGCGGGGACCGGCGACAGGCAGGCCCGCGTCCATCGCCTCCAGCACCGCGATCCCGAACTCCTCCTTCGCGCTCGGGCACACGTACCAGCAGCAGGCGTCGGCCGTGCGCTCCGTCAGGGCCCGCTGCAGGCGGCGTACCTCGGCGTTCGGCAGGGCGGGCAGCAGTGCCAGGCGGCCGGCCGCCTCGGGGCATGCGGCGAGCAGGGCGTCGATACGGCGGCGGATGTCGTCCTCGACCGGTGTGCCGGTCCCGGGGCTGCCGCCGACGAGGACCAGCGTCGTGGTGCGGTGGGCGCCCGTCGCCAGCCAGGCCCGGACCAGGAGGTCCTGCTGTTTGACGGGGTGCAGCCGGCCCACGCAGAGCAGCACGGGCAGGTCACGGTCCCGGGGGTCCAGGGCGTCGGGGCGCGTCCCGTCCCGGTAGAGCCGCGCCAGTGCCTCGCGCCGCCGGTCGTCCTCGTCGGGCGCGTCCCGGTAGGGGGCGATGCCCTCGGGCGGCGCGCTGGGGCCGCTTCCCCCGTTGAGCTGCGCGAGGCCGGGGAAGTGGCGGACGAGGTCCTGTGTGCCGCCGCGTCCGGGGATGCCGACGACCGTGTCCGCGCGCTCGACGAGCCGGTCGGCCACGAACACCCGGTGCAGGTCGTTGCGCAGTGCCTCCGCCGCCGCCGGGTCGGCCGGATCGCTGGCGGCATGGCGTTCGGCGAGGCCGCGGTGCGGGTCGGGGGTGGCCGTGAAGACCAGGGCCGCGCCCAGGCGCTCGGCGGCGTCGGCGAGTGCCAGGCTGCCGTCGTCGGCGTATCTGACGTGCACGACGTCCAAGGGGCGGGGCATGCCGCCGAGCAGACGGGTCGCCCACCAGGTGAGCGCCGGGCGGTGGCGGTGCATCTCCGGCTGGGCCGGCGCCGAGGGCGCGTCCACGGGCAGCCGCAGCACCCAGTGCCCGGGCGCGCGTTCATGAGCGAGCCGGCCGTCCGCCGCCAGGTCCTC
The DNA here is from genome assembly GCF_023516615.1 of Streptomyces panaciradicis. Classification (GTDB taxonomy): domain Bacteria; phylum Actinomycetota; class Actinomycetes; order Streptomycetales; family Streptomycetaceae; genus Streptomyces; species Streptomyces panaciradicis. The sequence goes on along the minus strand of NZ_JAMGBF010000013.1, from coordinate 17,594 downwards.
GTGCCCGGCCGTCACGACCGTGATCACAGCGGCTATGTCCTCGGTCTCGGCCAGCCGGTCGCCGAGCCCGCCGAGCAGCACCGCCAGTCCACCGCTCAGCCCCTGCCCGGGAGTGTCCAGGCCGCCCAGCAGCATGCTCTGGGCGACGAGCCGGCCCGCATGCTCCTTCCCCTGCGGGCCGAGCGCGGGCACCGGCGGCGCCAGCAGGAGGCGTTCGTAGGCGTCCTCGGCGTCGGAGGTGCCGGGCAGGTGGGCCCGGCCGTCGGGGAGCTGGTGCAGGTAGCGCCAGGCGGCATGGCGTACGGCCCGGTGGGTGGTGTCCCGGGCGAGTGACGCGCCCTCGACGGGGGTGAAGGGACGCAGGCCGGAGGCCACCGCGAGGTCCAGCAGCCGGCCCACGGGCGGTCCGTCGTGGGAGTCGCCGAGCGTGGCGCGCAGCACCTCCTCGGCGTGCCGGGGGCCGTGCCAGCGCACGGTCTCCGGCCACAGCTCCGTCAGGACGGCCATGAGCCGCGGGTCGCTCGCCCCGTGGGCGAGCAGGGCCTCCGGCGTCAGCGGTACGCCCAGGCGGGCGGCGCGGCGCAGTCCCGCCACGGCTTTGTCGTGGCGGTCGACGCCGGGCCCGTCGCCGGGCGGCACGGCGCGTGGCCGCAGCCCGTACTCGGCTTCCAGCAGCCTCGCCAGTTCGCCCGCCGCGTCCGGAAGGCGTCTGTCGGGTCGCGGCTCGGGAAGGTGTGCGGTCCAGCCGGAGCCGTTGAAGAACGCGGTCCGGGCGGCCACCAAGGGGTCACGGTCCCCGTGGCCGACTTCTGCCGACCGTCCGGGGTCGTGAGCGGCCGAGGGGGATGCGAAAGCGGTGCCGGCCACGGGTTCTCCTGTCTCAGGGACGGCGCTTGACCTCTGTGGTTCCCGGGGTGTCGGCCTTCCGGATGCACCTGCCGTCCGTGCTCATCGCCACAGCGTCCGACCTGCCCGAACGTGCCTACGATGCGCTGGCGCCGCTTCGACGGAAGGTGGGCGCACGATGTCTGGCCGAGGGGTGCGTATGCCGCGTGTCGTTGTCGTCAGTCCCCCGTTCATGTCCCATGCGCGGCCGCTGTCGGTCCTGGCCGGTGCCCTGCGTCTGCGAGGGGCGGACGTGTACTTCGCCTGTGCCCCGGCGTTCGAGCACCTGGCCCGGGAGGCGGGGGTGGGCTTCGAGCCGCTGTCCGTGACGCGCAACGCCAACACCGGGGTGGCCGAGGGGACCGAACAGGACGCCCAGGAGGCGGCCCGGCTGGCCGAGTTCCTCGACGCGACCAAGGAGGGCGCCGTGTCCGCGCTGCTCGCCCAGGCCCGCCACCGGCGCGCGGACATGCTGGCCGACCCCGACGGCGTGCTCGACGCGCTGCGCTCGGCCGACCGGCGGCTGCGGCCCGACTGGTACGTCGTGGACCAGCTCAGCTACCCGGTCACCCTGGCACTGCACTGCCTCGGCCTGCCCTACGCGACCTTCTGCCCCGGGCACCCCAGTTACGTGCTCAGCGGCCCCGACGCCTACTTCGGCGTGCCCTACGCCTGGCCCGACGCGCTGCGCCCCGATCCGGACCGCCTGGGGCGACTGCGGGCCGCCGCGCGGGAGAACGACGAGGCGTTCACGGCCCTGTTCGCCTCCTTCTCCCGGCGGCACGCGCCCGCGCGGCCGGCTCCGGGCCGGGCCTTCGCCCTCAGCTCGCCGCATGCCGTCGTCTACGCCTACCCGGAGTTCGCGTGGCTGCCGACGCCTCCGCCGGGGCCGGCCCGTCTGTTCGCCGGGCACATGGCCGCCGCCCCGGAACCCCTCGACACGGAGTGGGACGCGCGCCTGCGCAAACTGCGGGCGAGCGGGGAGGAGCGGGTCGTCCTCGTCGCGCTCGGCACGTTCCTGTCCGCGCGGGACGACGTCCTGCGCACGGTCGTCACGGGGCTGCTCCGGGGCAGGCCGGACGTGTCGGTCGTCGTCGCCGCCGGGGAACGGTCCGCGGCGCTGGCCGATCTCGCCGGCGAGCGGGCCGTCGTGGTGCCGTCGGTGCCCCAGCGCGCGCTGCTGGAGCGGGTGGACGCGATGGTGCATCACGGCGGCAGCAACTCCTTCACCGAGTGCCTGAGGGCGGGCGTGCCCGCGGTCTTGCTGCCGTTCTCCAGCGACCAGTTCTCCGTGGCCCGGGACGCGGAGCGGTCGGGCGCCGGTGTGGTCCTCGACCCGAACAGGCTCTCGCCGGCCGACGTCCCCGCGGCGCTGGAGACGGTGTGGCGCACCGCGGGCCCGCGCATGCCCGACCTGGCCGCGTCGGTACGGCTGCGGGGGCCCCGGTGGGCAGCCGGTGAACTGCTGGCCGCCATGGCCCGGCGGACGTCGGCGGACTGATCCCGGCGCCGGCGCGCCGGCCCGCGCCCGGCGCCGGTCAGTCGAACGGCATGCCGGGCGTGGGCAGCGGGACCGGCGGTCCGAAGACCACGGGGAGGCCGGGCGCGTACAGAACGCTCACGGGCTCGCCCTGGGGCCGCGACAGACCGGCCTCCGCGACCAGGTCGTCCTCCCATCCCAGCAGGTTGCACCTGCGGAAGGACCAGGCGGGGTGCGCGTTGGGGAGGTAGTAGGTGCGCCCGAGGAACCGCTCGTGCAGCCCCCACCGCTGGGTGAGGAACTCCTCCAGCGGCCCGGCCGCCACCGGCTCGTCCTGGACGTCCAGCCACACACGTGCCCCCGCGCGCGCACCCTGGCGCCGCTGCGTGCTGTACAGCAGCCGGTTGTCGAACCACTGGCTGCTGATGCGGGACCACCGGTAGGGCAGCCCGAAAGCGCCGCGCGCCGTCAGCACGGGCAGCAGCCGGTCGCAGTCGAGCGAGCGGAACACGACCCCGCGCCGGCCCGCGGCGTCGCGGCTGTACAGCCGGACGTTGACCTCGCCGAAGCTCCCCAGGTACGGCAGCGCCGGCGTCCGGCCGAAGGCGAGGTCGTCCATGCGGAAGAAGACCAGGCCGACGTAGGCCCGGCCCCGGTAGAGGTCGGGCACGGTACCGGCCGGCAGCAGCCGGGCCACCTCGAACGGGTCGGCGGGCCAGTGCAGGAACACCAGGTCCCGCCAGCGCTGCCGGAACAGCACGCGCCGCACCGTACGGGGGGCCAGCGGTGTCAGCGCCTCCGCGGGCCGGGCGCGGTGGGACGGGGGGCTGTACGCGAGACGTCTCCTGGGCATGGCCGCTCTACCGCACCACGTCGAGCGTCGCGCCGGAGCCGGGGCGGACCAGCCTCGCTCCCGCGGAGAGCGCCTCCACGATCGCGTCCACGGCCGCCGTGACCGGCAGTCCCGGCGGCAGCGGCGGCGCTTCGCCCACGACGGCGCGCGCGGCGAAGGACGTGTCCATGTGGGGCAGGTTGACCTCCATCACGCTCACGCCTTTGCGCCGCTGCTCGCGGCGGACCGCGGTCAGCCAGGTGGCCAGCGCCGCCTTGGCGGCGGCGTAGTCCGCCATCCGGGCCGGTGCCGCCTCGGCCACGATCCCGGTGACGGCGGCGAGGACACCGCCCTCGGGCACCCGGTCCGCGGCGGCCCTCAGGAACGCCATCGGGGCCAGCGCGTTCACCGCCATCAGGTGTTCGCGGACCGCGTCCTCCACCTCCCCGACCGGCCCGAAGGCGGCGACGCCGACGCACACGACGACCGCGTCCAGGCCGCCCAGCTCCGCCACCGCCCAGTCGACCGTCTTGGCGCAGGAGTCGACGTCCCAGGCGTCGAAGGCGCAGACGGGGGCGTGCCCGCACGCCGCCGAGACGCGGGTGAGGGCCTCGCGGTCACGACCGGCCAGTGCCGTGCGGGCGCCGAGGGTGTGCAGACGGACGGCGAGCGCGCCCCCGATCTCCCCGGTGGCGCCGGGCACCAGAATCCGTGCACCTCGCAGGTCCATGCCCCGCCTCCCGTTCGCAGCCGACCACCTGGACGTACGTGTCTGGTTCGCCGGTCGGCCGCCGGGCGGATGCAGGCGGTGGCACACCGGGAACGTCACACGGTGTCTCCGCGTGCGCCTCGGCTCTTCCCCCGCGCGGCGGCCAGTTCGTCCGCGAGCTCCCGCAGGTCCTGTGCGCCGCGCGTGGGAGGGGTCATCGTCCGCGGGTACACGGACGCTCCGCGCCGCAGCCACGCTGCCTGCAGTCCCGCTCGCCGCGCCCCGTCGATGTCCCAGGGGTGCACGGCGACCAGCATCGCCCGCTCGGGGCGTACGCCGACCCGTTCGACGGCGTGACGGTAGGCGGCGGGCGCGGGTTTCCAGCAGCGGGGGCCGGAGACGTCCGACAGGGCCTCGAAGCAGTGCAGCACACCCGCCCTGTCCAGCAGCCGCTCGGTCGAGGCGACGCCGCCGTTGGTCATCGCCGTCAGCCGGTACCCGGCCTCCCTCAACGTCCTTACCCCGTCCGGCACATCGGGGTGGACGTCCAGCTGGGAGAATCCGTCCAGAATGTGCGTGGCCGCGGCCTCTACGTCTCCCTCCCAGCCGTCGAGGCCGGACAGCAGCGTCCGCAGCCCGTCGTGGGCCACGGAGGTGAAGTCCGCGTAGGCACCGGCGGCCGTCAGGGCGAAACCGTCCCGCAGCACCCCGGCGAACCACGTCGGCAGCAGATGCCCCGGGGCCCCGGTGTCCTCGAAGCGGCCGCGCAGCGGCGTGAGGTCGCTGAGCGTCTCGTTGACGTCGAAGACCAGGACCTCGGGCTGGTCGGCAGCCATGGGCTCCCCCTTCCGGGCGTCCGTACGCGGTCGCCGGGCGGCGCGACCGTCGGGCGGCGAGTACCCGTCCTGCGCGCTGACGCCGCACCGTGTGCCGGGGGATGCGGTCCGAGTGCGGCGCCGGGGTGTGGGGCGTCGGCGCGTCAGCAGCCGCCCGAAGCCGCCGGGGCACCGATGCCGATCTGGAGCGTGGCCGGGGCGGCGCAGCATCCGCCGCCTTCAGCGCCCTGTACGGCGTCGGGGTCGTCGAACAGGCCCGCGCCCCCGCAGACGCCGGTCTCCGGCAGGGTCAGCTCCACGCGCTCGGCGGCCTCGCGGTCGCCGGCGATCGCGGCGGCGATGGAGCGAACCTGCTCGTAGCCGGTCATCGCGAGGAACGTGGGGGCACGGCCGTAGGACTTCATGCCGACCAGGTAGACGCCCTGCTCGGGATGAGAGAGCTCGTTGACGCCGTGCGGGTAGACGGTGCCGCAGGAGTGGACGTTCGGGTCGATGAGCGGGGCCAGCGCGGTCGGGGCCTGGAGGCGCTCGTCGAGGCCGAGGCGGACCTCGGACAGGAACGACAGGTCCGGGCGGAAGCCGGTCAGGACGATCACCTCGTCGACCGGGTCCAGGCGGCGGCCGTCCTCGGCGACCAGGACCAGCCGGTCGTCCGTGTCGCGCTCGACGGCCGCGGTGCGGAAGCCCGTGACCGCGCCGGCGTGGCCGTTGTCGACGGCGGCCTTGGCCCGCAGCCCCAGGGCGCCCCGCGCGGGGAGCTGGTCGGCCTCGCCGCCGCCGTAGGTGTCGGTACGGATCCCGCGCCGCAGGACCCACACCGCGTGCGTGGCGTCGTCCTCCTCGGCCAGGTCGGCGAGGTGTGCCAGGGCGGTGAACGCGGAGGCGCCCGAGCCCACGACGGCGGTCCGCCTGCCGGCGTACCGGGCGCGCACGGCCGGGTCGCTCAGGTCGGGCACGCGGTAGGAGACACGGTCGGCGGCGTCCCTCTCGCCGAGGGCCGGCAGGCCGTCCGCGCCCATCGGGCCGGGGGTGGACCAGGTGCCGGAGGCGTCGACGACGGCGCGGGCCGTGATCCGCTCCTCGTGGCCGCTCGCGGTACGGACGTGCACGACGAAGGGCTGCTCGTCGCGGCCGGAGTCGACGATGCGGTCACGGCCCGCGCGGGCGACGCCGGTGACCGTGGCGCCGTAACGGACCTTGTCGCCGAGGGCGTCGGCGAGCGGCTGCAAGTACTTCTGGGCCCAGTCTCCGCCGGTCGGACAGACGGTCCCGTCGGGTCGGGTCCAACCGGTCGGGGCGAGCAGCTTCTCGGCGGCGGGATCGGTGACCTCGGCCCACGGCGAGAACAGCCGGACGTGCGCCCAGGCCCGTACGGCGGTGGCGGCGGACGGTCCGGCCTCCAGGACCAGCGGTTCGATGCCGCGCTCGACGAGATGGGCGGCGGCGGCCAGGCCGATGGGCCCGGCTCCGACGACCACGACGGGCGGCTGCTCGGTCGCGGACACGCTGGTGGTGGGCACAGCCACGGGATTCCCCTTTGCTTCGACGTTCGTCGATGTATCTGCGGCCACCATGCCACCTGATTCGACGAGCGTCAACATAGATAAATATCGATCCAGAAAGGCTGGTTCGACATGTGTCAACATAGACGTATGTCGAACACCAAGGCGCTGCCGCTCCTGGAACCCGCGACCAGCGAGGAAGCGACGCCGTGCTGCCCGCCCCTGACCGAGCGCCCGTTCACCGCGGACGAAGCGGAGAGCGCCGCACGCATGTTCAAGGCCCTCGGTGACCCGGTGCGGCTGAGGCTGTTCTCCTCGGTCGCCTCGCACGAGGGCGGCGAGGCGTGCGTGTGCGACATCTCCGACGTCGGCGTCTCACAGCCGACCGTGTCCCACCACCTGAAGAAGCTCAAGGACGCCGGTCTGCTCACCTCCGAACGGCGCGGCACCTGGGTCTACTACCGGGTCGAGCCGTCCGTCCTCGCCACGATGGGCCGACTGCTGACGATCCCGCCGTCCTCGGCGTGAGCCGGACGGCGGGGATCCGCAGCCGGGCCGGGCGTCAGCCCTCCTGCGGTGCGAGTGCGGACTGCCGGACGGCCGCGAACCTGCCCCGCCAGGCGAGGGAGACGTACACGAGCGCGACCAGGACGGGCACCTCGATCAGCGGACCGACGACACCGGACAGCGCCTGGCCGGAGGTGACACCGAAGGTGGCGATGGCGACGGCGATCGCCAGCTCGAAGTTGTTGCCCGCGGCCGTGAAGGCCAGGGTGGCCGTGCGGTCGTAGGCCAGGCCAATGGCCTTGCCGAGGGCGAAGGTGCCGAACCACATGATCGCGAAGTAGGCCAGCAGCGGCAGGGCGATGCGGGCCACGTCCAGGGGCTGGGAAGTGATCGTCTTTCCTTGCAGGGCGAAGAGGACGACGATCGTGAAGAGCAGGCCGTACAGCGCCCAGGGGCCGAGCCTCGGCAGGAAGCGCGCCTCGTACCCGTCGCGGCCCAGCCTCCGTTCACCGATGCGACGGGTGAGGAACCCAGCCAGCAACGGGACACCGAGGAAGATGACGACGTTCAGGGCGATCTTCCCCATGGAGATGTCCAGGTGCCGGCCGTCGCCCAATCCCAGCCAGCCGGGCAGCAGTTCGAGGTAGAACCAGCCGAGCAGACCGAACGCCAGGACCTGGAAGAGGGAGTTGAGCGCGACGAGGACGGCGGCTGCCTCGCGGTCCCCGCATGCGAGGTCGTTCCAGATGATGACCATGGCGATGCAGCGGGCGAGCCCGACGACGATCAGGCCGGTGCGGTACTCCGGCAGGTCCGGCAGGAAGATCCATGCCAGCGCGAACATCACGGCCGGGCCGACCAGCCAGTTGATGACCAGCGACGAGATCATGAGCCGTCGGTCGCCGGTGACGGCGTCGAGCTTGTCGTAGCGCACCTTGGCCAGGACCGGGTACATCATGATCAGCAGGCCGAGCGCGATCGGCAGCGAGACGCCCCCGATCGCGACCTGGGCGAGGACGTCGTTCAGGCCGGGGACGGCCCGGCCCAGACCGAGGCCGGCGGCCATCGCGGCCAGGATCCAGACGGCGAGGAAACGGTCGAGCGTCGACAGCTTCGCGACGACCGAGGACTCACCGGTGATCGCGGTCTCTGTGCGGGTCACGGGCAGGCCCTCTTGTTCTCGGCGGCACGGCGAGCGGACTCGGCCAGTTCGGCGAACTGACCGGCAAGCGAGGCGATGACGTCGGGGCGCAGCCTGTAATACGTGTACCGGCCGCACGGCTCCGTCTCCACGACCCCCGCCTCGCGCAGCACCCTCAGGTGGTTGGAGAGGTTGGTCTGCCGCGCACCGGTCTCCTCGATGAGGTGGGTGGTGCAGAGCGTCTCCCGGGCCAGCAAGGTGACGATCCGAAGGCGCAACGGGTCCGCGAGGACGCGCATCAGATCAGTGTCGACCGACGTCATCATGGGCTGATACTGTCACATCACTGTGGGCTGATACCAGTTAGCACTGATGCGTGATACTCGCGTCGCCCCAACCTCCGGCCCCTCCCGTCCGCTTGGTCCACCGACGTCCACCGACGAAGGAAGAACGATGTCCTCCAGCCCTCTCGCCTCAGTGCTGTTCGTCTGCGTCCACAACGCCGGGCGTTCGCAGATGGCCGCCGGCTTCCTCGACCACCTCGCTGGCGACCGCATCGAGGTCCGCTCCGCCGGCTCGGTCCCCGGGGACCAGGTCAACCCCGCCGCGGTCGAGGCCATGCGCGAGGTCGGCGTCGACATCTCCGCGGCCACGCCGAAGATCCTGACCACCGAGGCCGTCCAGGCGTCCGACTACGTCATCACCATGGGCTGCGGCGACGCCTGCCCCGTCTTCCCCGGCAAGACGTACCTCGACTGGGCCCTGGAGGACCCGGCGGGCAAGGGCGTCGAGGCGGTACGCCCCATCCGCGACGAGATCCGGAAGCGTATCGAGGCCCTGATCACCGAGATCGACACGAAGCAGAAGGCATGACCTCGTGACGATCTCGATCCGGCCCGGGATACCGACGGAGCTGCGGACCTGACGGTCGGCCGGGGCGAACTCACTCAGGGACGACCAGTCCGCGCTTGCGCAGCTGCGGCAGGCAGATGTCGAGGCAGGCTTCGACCGAAGCGGCGTCTGTGCGTACGAGCAGGGCGTCGTGAAAAGGAGCGCCGCTCGCGACGAAGGTCCAAGGCCCGGCTCCGTCGCGCATGCGCTCCGCGTCTGCCTTGAACAGCACGGTGACACCCTGCTCGGCCAGCGCCTCCATGACGCGCACTACGTCGGCCAACGTTCCCCCCTGGTCGCACAGGTGGGTCACCCTACCTGTGCGGCCAAGGGACTACGGCACTACGACGATCTTGCGGCCCTGGCCCGCCGCGAACTGGTCCAGTGCCTGCGGGTACTGGGTCAGGGGCAGGCGGTGGCTGATGAAGACCTGGGGGTCGAGTACTCCCGTGGCGAAGAGTTCCGCCGCCCGCTCGTAGCTGTGCAGGACGGCCATGGAACCGGTGATGGTGATCTCCTGGTTGTAGATGCGGTACGGCGAGATGGTGGCCGTCGTCGCGTAGTCCGAGACGCCGAACTGCAGGAAGGTACCGGCCTTGGCGACGCGTTCCAGGCCGTCCTGGATGGCGGCGGCGTTGCCGGTCGCGTCGACCACCACGTCCCAGCCCTGCGCGCGCCCCAACTCGTCCGCGTTCCCGGCTGCTTGGGAGCAGCCCAGCTTCTCGGCGGTCGCCAGCCGCTCCGGGTTGAGGTCGACGACGTCCACCGAGGCGGCGCCGGTGCGCTTGGCGAGTTCCAGCATCATCAGGCCCATCGTCCCGCTGCCGTAGATCAGGACGTGTGCGCCGAGTCTGCTGTTGAGGACGTCGTAGCCGCGCACGGCGCAGGAGAGGGGCTCGATGAGCGCCGCGTCCTGGACATCGACATGCTCGGGCAGTCGTACGCAGTTGGCGACCGGAGCCACGGCGTACTCGGCGGCGCCGCCCGCCACGGTCACGCCGATCGCCTGCCAGCGGTCGCAGAGGTTGTTGCGGCCGGCCCGGCAGTATCGGCACTCGTTGCAGTACAGCGAGGGGTCGACCGCGACCCGGTCGCCGAGGGCGAGTTCGGTGACCTCGCTGCCGAGCCCGACGACCTCGCCGGCGAACTCATGGCCCGGGACGACGGGCAGGGTCGGTGCGAACTCCCCCTGCAGGATGTGCAGATCCGTTCCGCACAGCCCGCAGGCCGCCACGTCGACCACGACGTCGCGCGGCCCGGGGGTGGGGTCGGGCACCGTGGTGACGGTGACCTGGCCGGGGGCTTCGATGACGGCGGCTTTCACTTGACTGCTCCTAGGGACAGGCCGCGGACCAGTTTGTCCTGGGCGGCGAAACCGGCGATGAGCACGGGCAGGGACACCAGCGTGGCGGCGGCGCACAGCCGGGCGAGGAAGAGGCCTTCGCTGGTGATGAAGCCGACCAGGAACACCGGCGCGGTGGAGGCGTTGGTGGCGGTGAGGTTGACGGCGAACATGAACTCGTTCCAGCTGAAGATGAAGCAGATCAGCGCCGTGGCGGCCAGCCCGGGCATGGCGACCGGGGCGACGATCCGCCACAGCACGGTGAGCAGGTTGGCGCCGTCGACCTCGGCGGCCTCCAGGATCTCCTTCGGGACCTCGGCGAGGAAGGAACGCATCATCCACACCGCGATCGGAAGGTTCATGGCGGTGTAGAGGACGATCAGTGTCCAGACGTTGTCGAGCATCCCGGCGTCCTTGACGATCAGGTACACCGGCAGCAGGGCGGCGATGGCCGGGAGGAACTTGGTGGACAGGAAGAAGAACATCACGTCCGTCCACTTCCGCACCGGCTTGATGGACAGCGCGTAGGCCGTCGGCACCGCCAGGGCGAGGACCAGCAGGGTCGAAATGACGCTGGCCATGGCCGAGTTGAGCAGAAACGGGGTGATGTCCCGGCTGAACAGCAGCTTGTACTGGTCGAAGGTGAGAGGTGCGAGGAGGCTCGGCGGGTTGGTGGCCGCGTCCGCCTCCTGGTGGAAGGAGGTGAGCACCATCCAGGCCACGGGCGCGAAGAACGCCAGCGTGGCGAGCCAGGCCACGAAGGTCCACAGCGGGGACAGTCTCGGCGCGTCGCCATGGTCGTCACGGCGGCGGACGAGTTTCCTCAGCCGCGCGCCGGGAGCACCGGGCGCGGCTGTCGCTGCGTGAGCGGTCATCGGGACACCTCCTCGCGGAACAGGGACGCGATCGTGCGCAGTGCGAAGGTCGCGATCACGATCGAGCCGAGGACGACGACGACACCGGCGGCGGCCGCCTGGCCGTACTCGTACTTGCGGAACATGGTCAGGTAGATCTCGTAGGGCAGGTTCGTGGTCTGGGAACCGGGGCCACCCTGGGTGATCGTGTAGACCGCGTCGAAGGTCTGCACGACGTAGATGGTGCCGAGCAGGACGCCCAGTTCGATGTACTGGCGCAGATGCGGCAGCGTGATGTGGCGGAAGGTCTGCGTCGCCGAGGCCCCGTCCATACGGGCCGCTTCGAGCACGTCACCGGGCTGGGCCTGCAGACCGGCCAGCAGGATCAGCATCATGAACGGCGTCCACTGCCAGACCAGGGAGATGACGACGGCGGGCATGGGGTACGACGAGACCCAGTCGACCGTGGGACCGTTGGCGGCTCCGAACAGTCGCCATACGGCGTTCAGGGTGCCGTTGAGCAGGCCGTAGTCGGGGTTGTAGATCGCGTGCTTCCACAGCAGCGCCGCCGCGACCGGCATGACCAGGAACGGAGCGATGAGCATCGTCCGTGCCAGGCCGCGGCCGGCGAACCGCCGGTCCAGCAGCATCGCCAGACCGAGGCCGAGGAGCACGCTGATGAGCACCACCGACGCGGTCAGGACGATGGTGTTGAGGACCGCGGTGCGCAGCCGCTCGTCGGTGAAGACGAACGTGAAGTTGGACAGGCCGACGAAGTGCCGCTCGCCCGGCTTGAGGATGTTCCACTGCAGGGTGGAGATCACCAGGGTTGCCACGAAGGGCAGTTGGGTCACGACGATCGTGAAGATCAGCGCGGGCAGCAGCGGGAAGCGGCGCTTCCAGGCGCCGGCGCTCCGGGAGGCGCGGGGACGGACGGGAGGTGGAGCTGTCTTGGGTGGGGCGGTGAGCGTGGTCATGGAGGGTTCCTCTGCCGGGACGGCCGGAATGGGGGAAGCGGTGCCCGGCCGGGGGGAGGTCCGGCCGGGCGGTCGAGGTCACTTCTGGTAGTTCTCGGCGACGTCCGCGGCGAGCTTCTGGCCGTCCTTCAGTGCCGTGTCCACGCTGGTCTTGCCGGCGATGGCGGCGGAGATCTCCTGGGTGACCTTCGTGCCCAGGTCCTGGAACTCCGGGATGGCCACGTACTGGACACCGACCGTCGGGCGGGGCTGGACGCCCGGGTTGGCCGGGTCGGCACCCTCGATCGACTTCAGCGTGATGTCACCGAACGACCCGGCGGCCTTCTGGTACTGCGGGATCGCGTACGTGCTGGCCCGCTTGCCGGAGGGAACCCGGGCCCAGCCCAGCTTCTGGCCGACCAGGTTCTCGTACTTCTTGCTGCTTGCCCACAGCATGAACTTCGCCGCGGCGTCCGCGTTCTTGGTGGTCTTGGGCATGGCCCAGGCCCAACTCCACAGCCAGCCGCTGCTCTTGGTCTGGGCGGTCGGGGCGTAGGCGTAGCCGACGTGACCGGCGATCTTGCTGGAGGCGGGGTCCTCCAGGGACCCGGCGGCGCTGGTGGCGTCGTACCACATGGCGACCTTCTTCTGGCTCATGGCGTTCAGGCACTCGGTGAAGCCCGACTGCGCCGCGCCCGCCTCGCCGTGCTTCTTGACCAGGTCCACGTAGAAGTTGGTGGCCTTCTTGAAGGCGGGGCTGTCCACCTGCGCCTTCCAGTCCTTCGTGAACCAGGTGCCGCCGAAGGTGTTGACCACGGTGGTCAGCGGTGCGCCGAGTTCGCCCCAGCCGGCCAGACCACGCAGGCAGATGCCCCGCATGCCGGGCTCGGCACCGTCGACCTTCGCCGCGATGTCCGCGATCTGCTGCCAGGTGGGGTGCTCGGGCACCGTGACGCCCTTCGACCTCATGACGTCCTTGTTGTACATCAGGAACGACGACTCGCCGTAGAACGGCAGGGCGTACAGCTTGCCGTCGGCGCCGGAGAGGGAGGTGACAATCGGCTTGAGCAGGTCGGCCTTGTCGAAGCCGGCGTCCTTGTCGGCGTAGGAGCCGAGCTCGTGCAGCCAGCCGTTCTTGGTCCAGATCGGCACCTCGTAGGCGCCGATGGTGGCGACGTCGTACTGGCCGGCCTGGGTGGCGATGTCCTGGGTGACCTTGTCGCGCAGTTCGTTCTCGGGAAGGATCGTGAAGTTGACCTTGATGCCGGTGTCCTTGGTGAACGTGCTCTTGGTCAGCTTGGCGATGTCCTCCATCTGCGGGTTGCCCACCATCAGCACGTTGATGCTCTTGCCGCCGCCACCGGAACTCGACGAACCACCCGCGCCGCTGCAGGCGACCAGCAGTGAGCCGGCGGCCGTGGCCGTGGCGAGAACATGAACCATTCTCCGTGTACGCATGACTGACTCCAGGGTGTTCGAGGGCATGGGGAACCACGCCCCGGCCTTGCGGGGTGGGATGGACGAGGGATGGGCTGCGGCTCAGGCCTGGATGACCTGGGGACCCAGCAGTGCGTAGTGGCGGGCCTCGGAACTGTGCAGTCCCGTGTCGGTGACGATGGCCTCGAAGTCGGTGACCTGCGCGAAACGGCAGAAGCTGACGGCACCGAACTTGGTGTGGACGCCGGAGAACACCCGGCGTTTGGCGACCCGCATGACCTCGGCCTTCAAGGCGCCGACGGCGGGGTCGGGAGTGGTGAGTCCGTACTGGCGGGAGATGCCGTTCGCGCCGACGAACGCCAGGTCGATGGCGAAGCCGGACAGCATGCGGGTGGCCCAGTGGTCGACGGTGGCCAGCGTCCCGCCGCGGACCCGGCCGCCGAGCAGCAGCACGTTGATGTTCTCGGCGGCCGCCAGGGCGCCGGCGGTGGACAACGAGGCAGTGACCACGGTCAGTGGCCGGTCGCGGGGCAGGGCGGCGGCGATGAGCTGCGGGGTGTAGCCCTCGTCGATGTACACGGTCTCGGCGTCACCGAGGAGTTCGACCGCGGCGCCGGCGATCCTGGACTTCTCGGGGACGTGCATGGTGGTGCGGAAGGCGAGCGTCGTCTCGAAGCCCGCGCTCTCCACGGGGTGTGCGCCGCCGTGCGTACGGCGGACGAGCCCGTGCCTCTCCAGTGCGTTGAGGTCTCGCCTCACGGTCTCCTTGGAGACCCGCAGCTCTACGGCGAGCTGCCCGACGTCGACGGATCCGTCACGGCGTGCCGTCTCCAGGATTCCCCGTCTTCGTTCCTCGGTGTCCACGGCGACACCTCCGTTCCACGGCTCCGCATGATGTGCCCGAGTGGGCCGATCCCCGAGCCCGTCCCGTTCGGGCTCCGGTGGCCAAATTTCTACAAGGGGACAGCGGCTACTGACCAGGTTCGTCGTAACGAAGTTCGTGACCGAATGTGACCGTCTCGCCGGACACGGATTCCCTGCTCGCCGCGGCGGAACGCGTCGGGGAAGGGGGGCCGGGTGACTGCAAGCGGACCGAGACGTGCCCGATGGGTGCCCGTTTCCGGGTGGATCAGGATCGCGGGCCGGGATGCAGGAGCGGAATTCCGGTCACCTGGGTCTTCCTGAGGAGCCCTTGCTCAGTGCCGCTTCTTTGTCGCGGTCGACCTCCGCTCGTGCTCGGCGAGACAGGCGCCGAGTCGGCCGGCAGATGCTGTCTGTCTCGCTGCCTCGCCTGCCGCACGACATGTGCCCCGCCGCACACAGCTCCGCTCCTCGACCGCGGCCACCACCCCATTTGTTGAATTTCAGCCATGCAGTGGAGAACAATGCGCATGTCTTCCGTACTATCGCTAAGACACAGGTGTGCAGCAGTAACGGCTGCCGCGAACCTGGCTATCAGGATGAACAGCACACGCATGAAATTCCGCACATGCCGCAGCCTGCTACCCACCGGCCGTGGCGCCAGGGAAAGGGTGTGAGCACGATGTCCGAAACCACAACCAACACCACCGAGTTGACCTCGCAGTACAGCACGCAGGTGGCCGGCGACCTTGAGCGCAACCTCAAGGAGCAGGAGCGCGTCCAGGGCGAGATCGAGGCACTGCAGGCGCAGTTGACCGCCCTGCAGCAGGACCAGACGGTCCTTGTGAACATCCAGCAGGCTCTCGGGGGCCCGGCGGCAGCCGTCGAGCCGGAGCCGGAGGCCGTCGCGGCGGTGCCCGCTCCCCGCAAGCGCAAGACATCAGCCGCACCGGCCGCGGCCAAGCCGGCCCGGGCCCGCAAGTCCTCCGCCCCGGCCCGCAAGTCCGCTGCCCCGGCCCGCAAGCGAGCGGCCAAGAAGAGTGCCGCCGCGTCACCGGCCGCTCAGGCACCGTCGACCAAGCTCGTCGATCTCGTCCGCGAACACCTGGCCGGACTCAACGAGCCCCGCTCCGCCGCCGAGATCGCCACCTCCCTGGAACAGCAGCACCCCGAGCGCGAGTTCAAGGCCAAGATCGTGCGCCTCACCCTCGAAGGGCTCGTGGCCAAGAACCAGGCCCAGCGCACCAAGCAGGGCAGGTCCGTCTTCTACACCACCCCGGAGAGCTCCGAGCCCGCTCAGCAGGGTGAGCAGGAGGAACAGCAGCCAGCCTGACCACCGTCGGGGAGCCGCTTCGGCGGCTGCCCTGTGATCCCGGTGCCGCGCGGAAGGCCCATGCACAGCCGCACTCGACCAGACCCGCGCCCTGGTCGAGTGGGCCACCGTGGCCCCGCCACCGTGCACCCCGCACCCCTCGGGGTGTTGCCTCATCGGCTCCCGGCGAGGCATCCGGACGACCGCGGTTCCTCCGTCCAGGTCCACCGTGGTCCTGTTCGGCGGAGCTCCGTCGTCCTCGCCGTCCGGCATGACCAGGGCCGACCGCCGCTCCTTCAACTCGGTCTGCTTGCCGGGCGAAAGACTCGCGTGCAGCTGCTCGAACCCGGTGACCAGCCCGGGCAGCGTCATGAAGAACACGAATCCCATGGCGCAGTACCCCTGCGGCTCGACGCCTGCGGTCAACTACGTACGGCAGCCGACGTCCTTGCCACCCTTCTTTTGGTCTGTACCAAAAAAGGCAACAAATATTGACCTTCTCGAACAGCGTGCGTAGGTTCCGGGCGTGCCGATCGAAGAGTCGCACCGTCATGCCAACGGTGCGTCCACCCCCGCTCGTCGAGCATCGAAGGGACTCCCATGCACAGTTCCCGTCCTGCGTCTCGGACTGTCATGCACCCGCCAACAACGGTTCCGCGCCCAGCGTGTGCACCCTGGCGGTCCGCGGCCACCATGCTGAGCGCGTTGGTCCTCGCCCTCGGCGCCCTGCTCGGTTTCCCCGCCGCCTCCGTGGCGGCCGGTTCCCTCCCGTGCGACATCTACGCCGCGGCCGGCACCCCGTGTGTGGCCGCGCACAGTGTCACCCGCGCCCTGCTGTCCTCGTACAACGGACCGCTCTACCAGGTGACCCGCGTCTCCGACGGAGCCACCACCGACATCGGCCTGCTCGCGCAGGGCGGTTACGCCGACGCGGGGGCCCAGGACGCCTTCTGCGCCACGAGCGGCGGCTGTCGCATCACGAAGATCTACGACCAGAGCGGCCGCCACAACGACCTCACCCCCGGCCCCGCCGGAACCGCCGGCACGGGCGCCGACCGCGGTGCCGACGCCTCCGAGATCTCCGTCAGCGCGGGCGGCCACAAGGTGTACGGCCTGTGGATCTCGCCCGGCGTCGGCTACCGCTACACCGGTGTCGCCTCCGGCGTCGCCGTCAACGGCCGGCCCGAAGGGGCCTACATGGTGGCCAGCGGCACCCACGTGGGCTCCGCCTGCTGCTTCGACTACGGCAACGCAGAAAGCACCCCGGCCGACACCGGCAACGGGCACATGGACGCCGTATCCATCGCCACCACCTGCTACTTCGCCCCCTGCACCGGAACCGGTCCGTGGATCGAGGCGGACCTGGAGAACGGCATGTTCCAGGGCGACAACGGCTCCAACACCGCCAACCTGGGAAACAAGTCGACCTTCGTCACCGCCGTCCTGAAGAACAACGGGCAGACCAGATACGCACTCAAGGGCGGCGACGCTCAGTCCGGCGGCCTGACCACCTGGTGGGACGGGGCGCTGCCCACCCGGGGCGGCTACCAGCCCATGCACCAGGAGGGCGGCATCATCCTGGGCATCGGCGGCGACAACAGCAACTGGAACCGGGGCACGTTCTTCGAAGGCGTCATGGTCTCCGGCTATCCCACCGACGCCGCAGAGAACGCCGTACAGGCCAACATCACCTCCGTCGGCTACAGCGGCGAGACCGACGTCCCGAACGGGCCACAGGGCATCGTCACCGGACCGGGCGGCAAGTGCATGGACGTGGCCGCCGACGACTCAGGCGTCAACGGCGCCGCCGTGCCGCTGTGGGACTGCCAGACCTACGCCGAGGACCAGCACTGGACCCACAACCCCGACGGCTCCCTCTCCACCCTCGGCCGCTGCCTCGACATCGAGAACAACGGCACGACGGGCGGAGCCAAGCTCGAACTGTGGGACTGCAACGGCGTCGGCGGCCAGAAATGGGTGCAGCAGGCCGACGGCTCCCTGCGCAATCCGCAGTCCGGGCGCTGCCTCGACTCCCCCAGCGGCGCCACC
>NZ_JAMGBF010000129.1 GCF_023516615.1 Streptomyces panaciradicis | reverse complement strand
GCGCCGACAGCCCCTACGCGTGACCGAGGCCGGCGAACGTCTCGGCGAGGCCGCGGCGAAGCGGCGCGGGGAGCTGGTGGACCGGGTCGATCTTCTCGACCAGGTCATGGCCGTGACCTCCCGCGCCGACGCCGTACGCCATGGCTGGCTGCACCGCATCGTGGCGGTGGTGTGCCGTGACGAGAGCGGAAGAATTCTCCTGGTGAGACGCTCCCCGCGCCATCCGCGCTTTCCGGGGCGCCTGGAGGCCTTCGTCGCGGGCGCGGTGAAAGCGGGGGAGTCCTACGAGGAGGCGGCTGCTCGCGAAGTGCTCGAGGAACTCGGGGTACGAGTCGCGGCGCGGCGTGTGGACAGGTTCCTCAACCTGGACAGCCCGACCCCCCACTGGATGGGGCTCTACGAGTGCCAGGTCCCGGCGACTTCCATCGTTGCCGATGACCGCGAGATCGTGCAGGTCAGCTGGCATTCCGTCGGAGCTGCCAGAACGCTGTGCGCCGCGGGGGTGCTGACGCCGGAGAGCCGGCCGGTGCTCTGCCGGATCACCGGCTGACGGCCCAAGGTCCCATTGGGGGCGGTGTCAGCCGGCGTACTGGCCGCGGACGATGCTGTCTCCGGAGTGGTCGGGCTTGCCGTTGTAGGGCTGGACGGAGACGTCGACCACGGAGTACTCGCGCAGGTCGATGTTGTTGGGCACGGGCAGGGTCGCCCGGCCTTTGGAGTCCAGGACGCCCATCGACACGAGCTTGGTGTGGGTGCGGTCCATGAGCCACACCTCGAAGTAGCCGGACGTGCGCGGCAGGCCCTTGACCGTCACGGTGAGAGTGCGGTGCCCGCTGGCGCCGTTGAGCCGTGCGTACCCGGCCGAGTTCGCCTGCAGAGAATCCAGCCGCCTGCCGTCGGCGACGGACACCGTCGTGCCGTCCCGGGTGACCCACCAGGTGATGGTGCTGCCTGCGGCGGCGCCCAGAAGGGCGGCGCAAGCGGCAAGTGTCACGCTCAGGCGGCTCAGGCGCCGGGACCTTGTCCGGGCGGGCGTCGGCGAGGGGGCCTGGCCGCCGGTCCGGTCCTGCTCGCCGACGTTGCCTCCTGCGCCCTCATGCTGATGAGGGAGGTCCAGCTCGCTTGCGATGGAATCCCAGACGTCGGCTGGAGGCGGGAGCAGCTCACCCTCCTGGAGAGGCTGTCCCTTCATGGTCAGGACGACGTGGCGCAGGGCGTCGAGCTCACGCGCGCAGTGCGCACACGTACGCACGTGCTCTTCGTCCGGAGGGGACGGATTCTCTCCGATCGCCATGAGCGCCAGTGCTTCTTCGTCAGTGTGCTCCACCGTCCACCTCCAATCGCTTCTTCATGCGCATCAGCCCGCGCCGTGTGTTGCTTTTGACGGTCCCCAGCGGAAGTCCGGTGCGCTGGGCGATCTGCGCCTGGGTGAGATCCTCGTAGAACGCCATCTCCAGGACGGTCCGCTGGTGTTGGGGAAGGCGGTCCAGTTCGTCCGCCAGCACCACGAAGTCGACCACGGAATCCGTCGGGGCATCCTGCCGGGTCACTTCCGCGGCGCCTGCCACGGTGACCGCTTCGATGTCTCTTTGATGCCGGGAGCGACGGATCAGCGCGTCGGCCACCTTTTTGTGGGTGATGCCCATCAGCCAGGTCTTGAGGGAACCACGCTGCGGATCGTAACTCTTGCGACCGCGCCACGCACCGACGAAGACCTGCTGAGTGACGTCCTTCGCCTCCTCGGTGTCTCCCAGTCGCTTCGTCGCCACGGTGAAGATCAGCGCACCCCAGCGGCGGTAGGCCTCGTTGAGGCAGGATTCGTCGCCGTCGGCGAATCCCTGGCCGAGCTCCTCGTCCGAGCGGGTGCTCATGACGGCAACAGTAGCCGCAAGTACCTGGGAGCCGCCCCATCCCGTCGTCACGTCGGCGCCTCCACAGCAGTGACGACAAGGTTGTTCTGATAGCCGCCCTTGTCCGCGAGGTAGGGGCCCGCACAGGTGATCAGGGTCAGGACCGCCGGCCCGTCTCGGCGGAACGCTCCGGACGCTGCCAGGTCCCGTTTGCCGATGGTGCGGCGCGAGCTGACGCGGTACTGCACCTCGCCGCCGTCCTTCTGCCGTACGAGCACCCGGTCACCCGCGCGGACGTCGTCGAGGGCGACCAGCACCCCCAGTCCGCGCCCCTTCGAGTCGACGTGGCCCACGATGACCGTCGAGCCTTTCGGGGAGCCGGGTTCCGGCGAGTAGCGGTACCACCCGACCTGCTTGGGGTTGGCGGGTATCTCGATCTGACCGTCGGCTGCGACACCCACCGCCTTGACGGCCGCCCGCACGTCGAGGCGGGGCAGGACCAGTGACGACGGTTCGCTCGTCCTCGCCTGCCTCGGCGCTTCGTCACCGCGCGCCATGGCGGCGGACGGCTCCTTCGTCGTAACCCGCGGTGTCCGAGGGGAGGAGACGGGGCCCGCGCCCGACGTCGGACCGAAGTCCCGGGCACCGGCCGCCGGGCCCCCGAGCCGGGCATCGACGAGAAGCAGCGCGGAGACGATGAGCCCCACCAGGGCAGCGGACAGTCCCGTGAGCAGCAGAAGCCGTGACGAGGGCTTGCTCATGCAGCGTTACCTCTTCTCCGGGAGAAGGGCGGGGTGCCGCCGGACCGGCAGTGGCGGCACCCCGATGGGCGTGGGCCTCAACGCGCGGTACGGCGCAGCCGCACGAGAAGTCCCGCGGCGGTCAGCGCCGACACCGCGCCCAGGGACAGAGCACCGAGCGGAACACCCTCGTTGTGAGCGGCGGCCGCACCGGTCTCGCCGGCCGGGACGCCGCTCGGTGCCGAGTGCATTCCGGTGAGGGACTGCGTCTTGAGCTGCAGGTTCTTGTCGGCGGCACTGCCCCAGGCGTAGACCACCGTGTTGGTGCCCTCGGCCAGGTTCAGCTTGGCGGGTCCGATGGCCACGGTGTCGGTGCCGGCAAGGACCACGTCGGCGGAGACGGTGCCGGCGGCGACCTCGCCCTTGGCCTCCTTGGGGTTCACCAGGTCCTTGAAGACGGGCGTCCCGTTGGCCCGGACGTCGACCGCGGGCGCTGCGGCCACGTGCCGTACCGTCAGCCGGGCCTTCCCGGCGGGGATCTTGGACATGTCGTTGACGTACGCGTCCAGCGTGGGCTTGCCGTCCGCCGTGAGGTGGGCGACCAGCGTCGCGTTCGCGCCCGCGGGCACGTCCACCTTCTTCTCGATGGCCGGGGTGCCGTTCGGACCCTCACCTTCCTTGAAGATCTTTATGTCGTAGGAGCCGGCGTCCAGCTTCATCGGGTCGGTGAGCGTGCCCGGTTTGAAGTCCGGGATCAGCTCCTTGTCCCCGGCGTAGACGTCGACGGTGAGGCCGGGCACGGCGTGCAGCACCGACACCATGGCCTGATCACCAGCGGCCCGCGGCTGAGCCGACGCGGAGGCCCCGGCAGTGACGGACAGGGTGACGGCAATGGCGACGGCCACGGTGGCGCCCGCAACACGTGTGTTCATGACGGTCTTCCCTTTCGATCGAGACCCGCTTGAACCTTCGTGGCAAGGCATTCCGTCGACGGGCGGAGGATGGTTTCACCCGGTGGCACATCTTTTTGGGGCGTCACGGGCCGGCGGCCGGCGAGAAGCGGCGAGCGCGGGGGGCGCGGGTGCGTCGAAGCGGTTGCGGACGCGCGTGAGGTCGGTGAGGAGCGTGGCGGAGGTGAGGCGGGTGGTACTGCGCGGGCGTACCAGATGGCCGATGGGGAGGTTGCCGACGGAGGCCCAGCACAGCCGGCCGGCCGGGTCGATGAAGCTGCGGGTCAGACCCCGGTTGTCGGGGTGGAGACAGTAGGGGACGTCGAGGTAGCCGCGGCGGAAGGCGCGCAGCAGGGCCTGGGACAGGTCGGGGTGCAGGTCGAGCACGGCGTGCACGAGGGCGGCCGCCTGTTGGTACGTGGGGCTGTCGGCCGGGTGGTGAAGCGGGGCCGGGGCGGTGCGTGCCGCCGACTCCGCGGCGGCCGCCGCCAGTTCCAGGGCGTCGACGTTCTCCTGGATCGTGGGGATGCGCTGTGACTCGGCGACCGTCTTGACGATGAGTCGTTCCGCTCCGGTCCGCACGGCGAGTTCGGCAGAGCTCTCCAGCAGCCGCCGGGCGCCATGCTCGGTCTGCGGGAAGACACCCATGTAGGTGTAGACGACCACGTGCCAGTCGTCCGTCGGCAGGAGCTCCGCGCACAGGCGGCGCAGGGCCGCGATCGCCTCGGTGTCCTGTTCGGGGTTGGTCTGCTGGGCGTAGCTGACGGACAGGCTGCGTATGCCGTGTCGCAGGAAGAACAGGGCTTCCAGAACGCTGAGGGCGACCAGCAGGCTCGGCGGGCACAGTTGGCCGAGCATGCAGCCGCCGAAGGTCTCCAGATGGGGTTCGCGGCCGGCCTCGCGCAGGGAGGCGAACAGTTCGCAGGCGGCGGCCCACTGGCTGACGGATTCGGCCAGGGGAGTCCTGCCGTAGGGCAGACAGTAGGAGACGGGTCCGCCTTCGCTGGCGTCCAGGCCGAGGGCGGCCAGGGCCCGGAAGATGCCGACCGGCCGGGCCGAGCCGTGCCGGACCTGGACGGGGAAACCGGGGCCCTGAATGCCGTCGAGCACCCGCGCCGTGGTGGCCGGGGGGTGGGTGACGACGGGATAGCCGTTGAGGGCCGTGCCCTCGCGCAGAGCCGCGGCGGCGGCTTGGAGGTGGCCGACCCGGGTGTGGGCGTCCAGGGTGATGGTGCCGACGGTTCGAGCGGCGGACGCTCGGGTGGCGGCCAGGCCGGCACGCATGGCGGCGGGGTCGCTGAAACCCATGCGGGGCTGGACCACCAGCCGGCCGTTTCCGCCGTGGGCGCGGACGAAGTCGCCGAAGCCGCGCGCAGCCGACCCGGACGGGACACAGCCGGGGCGGTGGCCCGGCAACGTGTCCGGCACCGACAACTTGTCCGGCACTGGTGATTTGTCCGGCACAGGCGACCTCATACGGAGACGCTCATCTGCTCGTCGGCATGGCGCCGTTGCACGGCGGCGCGCTCCGCGCCGCTCTCCAGCGCGCGGTCCGCTCCGGGGCCCAGCTCGTCGAGGAAGCGGCGGAAGGCGGTCAGGGTGTCCGCACCGTCCTCGAAGACGGCGTCGAAACCGGCGGCCAGGAGCCGCTCGGTGTGGGAGGTGGCGCCGCCGTCCACACCGAGTTTGCCGCCGATCGCGACGGGCAGGGTGGCGGTCAGCTCGTCCTCACGGAGCGCGCGGATCACCCGCAGCCCGTCCTGGGCACCGTGACCGTTGACGCTGCTGATGACCACCGCTGACGGGCGGATCTCCCGGCAGTGGTGCACCAGCAGTTCGTCGGGGACGCACGGGCCCAGATTGACGACCTCGTAACCGAGTTCTTCCAGCAGGAGCTGCAGGTAGACCAGGTTCCAGGTGTGGGAGTCGGAGGCCACGGTGGTGACGACGACCGTGGCCCGGGCCGGGGTGTGGGCGCGGTCGGCGGCGGTGTCGGCCGGCCGGGACAGGTCAGCCATGCGTGTGCTCCGCGTCATGGGCGACCCGGGTGCGTTCGATGCGGGTGGCGGAGACGGTGGTCTCACCGTCGACGACGACCTCCACCGGACTGGGCCGGCCCAGGAACATCAGCAGGCTGGCCGTGGGCCCGTAGGCGCCGGTGTTGGGTATCGCAAGGAGGTCGCCGGGCGCCAGATCGGCCGGGACGGTGACGTCGCGGCCCAGGACGTCGCCCGGGGTGCACAGCGGGCCGGCCAGCGTGACCTGACGGCTGTCCTGATCCACCGGGATCTCCACGGAGACGGGCAGCAGCCGGCCGAGGCCCGACATCCCGCCGAAGACGTTGATGCCCGCGTCCAGCACGGCGAAGGTGTGGCCGCGCCCGGTCTTGAGGTTGCCCACCGAGGTGAGGAGATGGCCGCTGTCACCGACGAGGTAGCGGCCGGACTCCACGGCGATCCGCGGCAGGCCCTGACGCCAGCCGGGGAAGAACACGTCCAGTGCGGCGGCGAGTTCGCCGCGGAGCTTGGGGTACATGGCGCGTTCGCCGGTGCGGCCGTAGGGCACGGAGAAGCCGCCGCCGATGTCCAGCACGCGCAGGTCCACGCCCAGTTCGTCCTGGATGCGGGCAGCGGTCTCCAGCGTGTGCCGGAACTCCGCCAGCAGGCTCTCCTCGTCGCGGGCGTTGCTCTGCGAGAACAGGTGCAGCCCCGCAACGGACGTGCCCGGCACGGACGTCAGCGCCGCGGCGCTCTCGCGGACCGTCTCACTGTCGATGCCGAACTGGGTGGGCTTGCCGGTCATGCGCACCCCGCTGGCGGCACTCGCCGTCACGCTGTTGATGCGCAGCAGGCACTGGGCGGTGGTGCCGTGGGCCAGGGCAGCGCGGCCTATGTGCTCCAGGTCGCCGAGGGACTCGGCGGAGAACAGGCCCACGCCGCCCCGCATGGCCTCGTCGAGTTCGCCGGCCGTCTTGCCCGGCCCCGTGTAGAGGATGTCCGCGCCCCGGTAGCCCGCCCGCAGCGCGGTGGCCAGCTCGCCGGTGGAGCTGATCTCCGCCTTGCAGGCCGGCCCGTCGCCGGTGCGCAGTGCGCGCACCAGGTCGGGGTGCGGGTTGGCCTTGAAGGCGTAGTACACCTCCACGCCCTCGGGCAGGAAGCCGAACAGGTCGCGGCGCGCGGCGCGGACCCGGGTCAGGTCGTAGACGTACAGCGGGGTGCCGTACCGCTGGGCGAGGTCGCGGTGGCGGTGGCTGACGCTCACGGGCGCTCTCCGTCCATCAGGGCGGCAAGTTCCCGCCGGGCGTTCTTGCCGTGCAGGGTGAGCGGGAACGTGGTCAGGACCCTGCAGCGGGCGGGCATCTTCGCGGTCTCCAGGCGTTCCATCAGTTCCCGTACGACCGTGCGCTCGTCCAGGTCGCTCTCGACGAACAGGGTGAGATCGTGGCGGTCGTCCGGGGGCAGTGCTGCGGCAGCCCGCACACCGGGGATGTCCAGGGCCGCGGTCTCGATCTCCACGGTGCTCATGCGGATGCCCTTGCGCTTGAACATGTCGTCGCGGCGGCCCTCGAAATAGAGGTAGCCGTCCTCGTCGAGGTGTCCGTAGTCGCCGGTGTGCAGCCGGACGACGGTCGGGTCTGCGGGGTCGGGACGGAAGCTGCGTGCGGTGGCCTCGGGGTTGCGCCAGTAGCCGCGCATCACGTGCGGGCCGACGGCGACGATCTCTCCGACGGCGCCCGGTGGCAGGGGAGCGCCGTCGGGGTCGCAGATCAGCACGCGGGTTCCGGGCAGGGCTCGGCCGACGCTGTGCGGTCGCTCGTGCTCCTGCTCGGGCGGCATGACGGTGATCCGCTTGGCCTCCGTCTGCCCGTACTGCCGCACCACGCGGGCGCCGGGGAAAAGGGCGCGCAGGGCGTCGGCCGTGGCGGTGGGCAGGGCGGCGCCGGTGTTGGTGAACATCCGTACGGGGGGCCGCTGTTCGGGGTGGCGCCGGGCGAGGGAGACGATCATCGTGGCGTAGGAGGGGACCAGCGGCACCACGGTCGTGCCCGTCTCGTACATGCGGCGCAGCACGGTGAAGTCCGAGTCGCCGTCGGCGAGGACGATCTCGCAACGGGCCAGGCAGGTCATCAGGACCTTGTACAGGCCGTAGTCCCACGACATCGGGAACCGGCAGAAGACGACGTCGTCGGAGCGGTAGCCCAGGGCCCGGACCAGGGCGGTGGAGGCGAACACCACCGCGGCGTGCGGGCAGGCCACGGCCTTCGGGGCGGCGGTGCTGCCAGAGGTGTAGATGAGGGCGGCCAGGTCGTCGCCGGACACCTCCGGAGTGGACGTGGAGGGCCCGGGCTGTGATGCCGCCGCCTCGGCGAGGACGTCGGCGATGTCGTGGACGGGGGCCTCGGTCAGGGGACGCAGGCGCCGGAGGCCCTCAGCGTCGGTCAGTACGAGGGCGGGTGCGGCGTCGGCGGCGACGGACCGCAGGTGGAACGGCTTCATGGCCTGATGCACGGGCACGAAGACCGCCCCGAGCCGCACCGTGGCGTAGAACAGGGCCGCCAGCTGCCGGCCGGTGGGCAGTTGCAGCAGGACACGGTCGCCGTGGCCGACACCGCGGGCCGCCAGCCACGCGGTCAACCGGGCGGCCTCCTCGGCCAGTCGGGCATAGCTCCAGACGCCGGTCGCGTCCCGCACGGCGGGCCGGTGCGGGCTGTCGGCCACGGCCGCGTCCAAGAGGCCGTGCACCGTCCGACCGCCCGACTCCGGGGGCAGGGTGCGTCGTTCGATCAGATCCTGTGGGGTTGCCAATGCTCCGCTCTCCGTTCTCCGGCCCGGCGGGTCTGTGCGAGGAGCGGACGTGGCCTGCCGCGAGCGGGCATGGGCCGCGCAACCGCCCCTGGGATGCACCCAGCTGACCACCGGCCCCTGACGTTCGGCTCACCGGCGGCTACCGGATCACTAATGACGCACGTCGGCGACGGTGGCCGGCCCGCCGGTAGCCGACGACAACCGGATCGTTAGGACCGACTGCTGTGCTGGTCACCGACGCCGGATTCCGCAGAAAGGGCGGTTGCTCCGCATGACGACCACTGAAGACGTCCTGGCCTGCATCACCCGCCGGGTCGGCGACCAACCGATGAGCGAGACCAGCGAGTTGACCGACCTGGGCGTGGACTCCCTGGTGCTGCTGCGCATCATCACCGACCTGGCGGCGAGCGAGACGCAGGAGATCGAGCCGCACGACCTGGCGCGGCTCGTCACCGTCGGCGACCTGGCGGAGTTCGTCGACCGGTGGAACGGGGGGCCGCGCCCGTGACCGCCCTCCACCTGCGGCAGCACACACCCGCGGCGCACCCCGAGGAGCACGCGGACGTGCTTCCCGTGACCGACGCCCAGCGCAGCCTGCTGTTCATCCAGGAAGCCGCCGCCCGCAAGGACCTGTACAACAACAGCTTCCGCATCGTCTTCGACAGCGCACTGGACGCCGAGGCCATGCGCAGCGCTCTGGAGCGGCTGGTGCTGGTGCAGCCGGCACTGCGCACCGTCTTCCGTGCCGGCCCCGAGGGACCCGAGGCCCGCCTCGCGAGGGAGGTCACGCTGCCCTGGGAGACGGCCGGGCACGACGGCGCGGCAGCGTGGGAGACCTGGCTCGACGAGCAGACCGAGGAGTTCGTCCGGCTGCCGCTGGACCTGTCCCGCGCCCCGCTGTGCCGGTTCCGGCTGCTGGTGTCCGCGCCGGACGCGCCCGCCCGCTCGGCCCTGCTGGTGACGGTGCACCACACCGTCAGCGACGGAGTCTCCGTCCGGGTCCTCGTCGACGAGATCTGTGCCGGATACCGGCAGGCCCTGGGGCGCGCGGTGGCCGACGGGCAGGAGGACCCCGCGGCGCTGGCCCGCAAGCGCGAGAGCAGCTTGCGCGCGGAACTGGCGGCACAGTGCGCGGCGGCTCGGACGGCGGTGGACGCCGGCGAGGCCGACACCCTCGCCGCACTCCTGGCGGGCGTGGCCCCCACCACGCTGTACCCGGTGCCCGGGCGTCCCCAGGACACCTCCCACCGGGCCGAGCGGCTGCGGCTGCTGCTCGATCGGCCACAGCGCACGAGCGTGGAGCGAGCCGCCCGGAACCTCGGCACGACACCGTACGAACTGCTGCTGGCGTGCTACGCACTGCTGCTCGGCGACTACGCCGGCAGTGACGACGTCCTGGTCGGCAGCCCCTTCGCGACCCGCCGCACGGTGGCCTCGCACCAGCTCTGCGGGTTCTTCGTCAACACCCTGCCCATGGCGCTGCCCGCCCGCGACATGCCGTTCGAGGCACACTGCCGTGAGGTGTCGGCGACAGTGCGCGAGACCCGGGCCCGGCAGTCGGTGCCCTTCGACGCCCTGGTCACGCGCCTGGCCCCGGAGCGCGCCGGCAACCGCAACCCGGTCTTCCAGTGCATGTTCGCCATGCAGGACGAGCTGCGCACCCGCGTGGCGCTGACGCCGTGGAGCGAGGGCCGCATCGAGATCCTGGAGAACGGCTCGGCCAAGTTCGACCTGTGGCTCGGGGCGACCGCCGTGGAGGACGGTCTGCGCATCGAACTCGACTACGACCAGGACCTGCTGCCGGAGTCCTATGCGCGCCGCTTCCTCGCCGAGTACCGCGAGCTGCTGCTGCAAGCGGTCGAGACGCCCTCGGCGGGCACCGGGAGCCTGCTGGCCGGACTCGGCGCACGGCGCGGCATGATGCGGCGGGTCCTGCGCCGGGGCGCCGACGGCCGTCCCGACGCACCGGGCGGGCTGCTCGGCCTGGTGCGCGAGGCCGCGCGCCGCCACCCCGATGCCGTCGCCGTCCGGCAACCGTCCGGCTCCGAGGTCAGTTACGCGGAACTGCTGCGCCGCACCGAGCGGACCGCCACCGGTCTGGCCGGGCGCGGTGTGAGCCGTGGTGACGCCGTGGCAGTCGTCCCGGGCGACCTGGTGGAGACGGTGGTGGCGATGCTCGCCGTCCTGTGGTGCGGGGCGGCGTACCTGCCGCTGGACACCGCACTGCCCGCCGAACGGCTCACCTACATGATCGAGCAGTCCGGGTGCCGGTTGGTCATCGGCCTGCCTGGTGCGGATGCGGACGGACCGCCGCGCGCCACCCCCGCGCAGCTGGAGGCCGAGGCCGGCGCGGCCGACGCACCTCCGGCGGCGGACGGCACGGACCCCGTGTACATCATGTTCACCTCCGGCTCCACCGGCCGCCCCAAGGGCGTGCACATGGGCCAGGGCCCCCTGCTGAACCTGCTGCACTGGCAGCTGCGCGAGCTGCGCATGGGTCCGGACAGCAGGTTCCTGCAGTACGCGCCCCTCGGCTTCGACGTCTCCTACCAGGAGATCTTCCCCACGCTCGCCTGCGGGGGCACGGTGGTCGGACTCGGCGCGCTGGACCGCAGGGACCTGACGGCCGTGGCCCGGCTGGCGGAGCAGGAGGAGCTGACTCACCTCTATCTGCCGGTCGCGGTGGCCGGTGCGTTCGCCGGAGCGGTGGAGAGTGCCGGGCTGAGCCTGCCCACCGTGCGCCACATCTGCGTGTCGGGGGAGCAGCTGAACCTGGACGAGAGGCTGCGGCGGCTGCTGGCACGGGACCCCGAGCGTGAACTGGTCAACCTGTACGGCCCGACCGAGACCACCGCGGTCACCTGGCACGTGGTGCGCGGCGACGACCTGCCCGCCCACGACCACGTTCCGGTGGGCCGTCCGGTGCCGGGCGTCGACGCCTACCTGCTCGGCCCCGACGGCCGTGACGTGCCGCCCGGCGCGGTGGGCGAACTGTACCTGGGCGGAGTCTGCCCGGCGGTGGGCTACGTCAACGACCCCGAGCACACCGCGGCGGCGTTCCTGCCGGCACCCGGTGCGCCGGAGGGCTCCACCGCCCGGGTCTATCGCACCGGCGACCTGGCTCTGCTCGCGGAGCACGGCGCCCTGGTGTTCCTCGGCCGCCGCGACGCGCAGGTCAAGGTGCGCGGGCACCGGGTGGAGCTCGGCGAGCTGGAGTCCGCCGCCGAGCGCCTGCCCGACGTGGGCGAGGCCGTCGCGGCGGTGACGGGCACCGGGGAACAGGCCGCCCTGTGCCTGTTCCTGCGGCCGACCGGTCCGGCGCAGCCGAAGGAGTCGGCCGTCCGGGCCCACCTGGAGCAGATCCTGCCCTCCTACATGCTCCCGAGGTACGTACGGCTGATCGACGCGGTGCCGTTGACTCCGAACGGCAAGGTCGATCGCACAGCCCTGACGAGCGCGCTCGGAGCGGGCCGGCTGCGCACCGCCCAGCCGGCCGAGGAGGGCTCCGGCTGGGAGCCGGCCGGGACCGAACGCATGGTGCGCGACCTGTGGACGGCGCTGCTCGGCACCGCGCCGAGCGGCCCCGACGACTCCTTCTTCGCGCTGGGCGGCAACTCCTTCGACGTGCTGAAGCTGATCGCCGCGCTGCGGGAGAACACGGACCGCGCCCCGACGGTCAGCGACTTCTTCCGCCGGCCGACCGTCCGGGCGCTCGCCGCCCACCTGGACGGGGGTGCCTGAGCGATGGGAGGACAGACGGACGTGACGACGATCCTGGACGTCATCGAGGAGCGGGTGCGGCGCACCCCGGACCGTACGGCGGTCATCTGCGCGAAATCCAGGCTCGGTTACCGCCAGCTGTGGAACGGCGCACGGGCCGTGGCACGGGCCCTGACCGCACACGGCCCGGTGCGCGGCTCGGTGGTGGGGGTGCTGGGCCCGGGCAACGAGCACTTCATGACCGCCGTCCTGGGCTGCTGGCTGGCCGGGGCGTCCTGGACGCCGCTCGATCCGGCCTGGCCCGAGGAGCGGCGGCGGCACGTGCTCACCGACACCGGCGCACCCCTGGTCCTGGCCACCGACGGCGCATCGGCCGCGCCCGGCCGGCTGCACGGCGCCCCTGTCCTGGCCGTGGCCGAGGCGGTCGCCGCCGTGTCCGGCACACCGGACGACGGCGAGGCCACGGACCGCCCCGGCCCCGACGACCAGGCGTACGTGATCTACACATCCGGTTCGACGGGCAGCCCGAAAGGCGTGTGCGTGGACCACGGGGCCCTCGCCGCGCACCTGGCGGGTGCGGTGCAGGCCTACCAGCTCGCCGACGACGACGTCCTGCTGTCCTTCTCGGCGCCCGCCTTCGACGCCACCGTCATGGAGATGTGGGCCGGCCTGGTGGCCGGCGGAACCGTACTGCTGCGCGGCTCCGCTCTGTGGACCGGTCCCCAGCTGTTCGCCCGGGTCCACGAGCACGACGTCACCTACGTGGGGTGCACCACCGCCTACTTCGAGACGTTCTTCGGTGAGGAACTGACCGAGCGCGACGTGGAGTTGCTCCGCGGGCTGCGTGCCGTCTTCTTCGGCGGGGAGGCGCCCAGCGCCGCCGTGGTGCGGCGCTGGCTGGCCGGACCGCTGGGCCACGTACCGCTGTGCAATGGCTACGGCCCCACGGAGGCGGTGATCGCCGCCACCCGCTACTGGATCCGGCAGGGCTGGGACGGCGGCGACCAGGTGCCGATCGGCACCTGCGTGCCGGGCCACGAGGCCGTGGTCCTCGACGGCGACGGCCGCGAGGTGACCCCGGGGGACAGCGGTGAGCTGTATCTGGGCGGCCGGTGCGTGGCGCGCGGCTACCTCAACCGCCCGGACCTGACGGCCCAGCGCTTCGTACGGCTCCCCGGACACGACGGCGTGTACTACCGCACCGGTGACCTGGTGTTCCAGGACGGCGAGGACCTGGTGTTCCTGGGACGCGTCGACCGGCAGGTGAAGATCCGCGGGTTCCGGATCGAACCGGAGGAGATCGAGGTCGTACTGCGCGGCCTGGAGCAGGTGCGCGGCGCGGTGGTCGGCGTCGGCAGGAGCCCCGCGGGCCGGGACCGGCTGGAGGCACACGTCGTACCGGAGGACCGCGCGGTGCCGGCGGACGTCTTCACCGCAGAGGTGCGCCGTGCTCTGCGCGAACGGCTGCCCGTCTACATGGTTCCCGACGTGATCAGGGTCCTGGACGAACTGCCGTTGGGCGCCACCGGCAAGGTCGACCGGACGAAGGTGCTGGCGCGGACGGGAGGAGCATGAGCACGGCCACGGCCCGCGATGAGCTCACCGGAACCGGTTCCCTGGCTCTTGTCAGCGGCGGTACCCGGGGCATCGGACGCGCCCTGTCCGAGCGCCTGGTCCGCCGCGGCCACCAGGTGATCGCCCTCTACCGGGCCGACGAGGCGGCCGCCCGTGCCACCGAGGCCGACCTCGGCCCCGCCGTGCGCGCCGTGCGCGCCGATGTCACCGACCCGGATGCCGTGGCCGGCGTCGTGGCCGACGCGGTGGAGCGGTACGGGCCGCCGAGGGTCGTGGTGAACAACGCGGGGGTCAACATCGACAAGCCCTTCCTGCAGAGCACCCCCGCCGAGTGGCACACGGTGATCGGCACCAGCCTCTTCGGCGCCCTGAACCTCACCCACGCGTGCGCCCCGCACATGCTGGACCGGCCCGGCGGCAGCATCGTCAACATCGGTGCGACGACCGGCCTGCGCCCGCGCACCGACGGCGCCGCCTACTGCGCCGCCAAGGCAGCCCTGCTGCACCTGACCAAGTGCCTGGCCCTGGAACTCGCGCCGGTGGTCCGGGTGAACTGCCTGATCCCGGGCTTCACCTGGACCGACGAGGTCGTCGGCCGGTTCCGTCTCGACGACGACGCGGCACGCGAGGCCGTGCTGCGTCACATCCCCCAAGGACGAATCGCCTCCACCGCCGAGATCGCCGACGCCCTGGAGTTCCTCGTGGACTCCCGCAGCTCCTACATCACCGGGCAGAAGCTGATCGTCGACGGCGGCCAATTCATGTGGTAGGGAGTCATGATCGAAGAAGTCGCCCGAGCGGCGCGTGAGGCCTGCGTGCAGGCGCCCCCCGTCGGCGCCCCCGCCTACCGGCAGTACTGCCTGCGCCTGGGTGAGCAGCTGCGCCTGCGCTGGCCCCGGATCCGCAACGCCAACGAGGAGGACGTCGCCGCAGCCGAGCGCCGAGGCATGCCGCCCACGCTGGTGGACCGGCTGCGCCTGCGCGACGCCCACCTGGAGCTCCTGACCCGGCTGACCGAGCAGGTGCACGAGGCGCTGCCGGAGGTCACCGCCCCCGGCCCGGAGACCTCCGTGGCCGGCTGGGGCAGCCGCAGGCAGGTCCGCAAGCCCCTCGGCGTCGTCCTCATGGTGTACGAGGCGCGGCCGACGGCCACCGTCGAGGGCGCCCTGCTGTGCGTCGCCACCGGCAACGCCGTGCTCCTGCGCGGCGGCAAGGAGATCGCGGCGACCAACGCCGAACTGGGTGAGGCGATCCGCGCCGCCTGCGCCCAGGCCGGACTGCCCCAGGCACTGGCCACCGTGCTGGACGACCCCGACCGCTCCCAGCTGCGGTGGCTGCTGGCACGGCCGGACGCCGTGGACGTCCTCGTCCCCCGGGGCGGACCGTCGCTGGTGGACTACTGCCGCACCGCGAGCACCCTGCCGGTCATCGCCAGCGGTGGCGGGGTCAACCACCTGTTCGTGCACGCCAGCGCCGACCTGCCGCTGGCCGCGTCGGTCGCCCTCAACAGCAAGATGACCGAGCCCACCGCGTGCAACGCCCTCGAACTGGTCCTGGTCGAGCGCTCGGTGGCCGAGCGATTCGTGGAGCACCTGCGCACGGCGGCGCGCCGCTGGGCGGGGCCGGTGACGCTGCGCGTCGACCCGGTCCTGCCGTCCCTGGCAGACCCCGGGCAGGTGGCAGCCGACGGTCTGCGGGAGGAGCCGCTGGCCGAGCACGACTTCGGCCGCGAGGTGCTGGAGCCCGCGATCGGGGTCCACGTCGTCGACGGCCTGGACGCGGCGGTGGAACACGTGCGCCGCCACGGCTCGGGGCACACCGAGGGCATCGTCGCCACCGACGAGGCGGCCGTCGACGCCTACATCGGCGCCGTGGACGCCGCCGCGCTGATCGTCAACGGCTCCCTGCGCCTGCACGACGGCCCGACCATGGGTCTGGGACCCGAACTGTCCATCTCCACCGGCCGGCTGCACGTGCGCGGCCCGGTCGCCCTCGGCGCGCTGCTGACCACCCAGTGGGTGGTCCAGGCGCAGGGCGCCCTGCGCACCTGACCGTGCGCCATTCCACCCAACTTCCCTCCGTCATCCGGCCCTTGCACCGTCAGGGCTGAGAAGGGCTCATCCGTACCATGTCCAGCGAAACGTCAGTGCCCACCCAGCCGCCCGCGTCCACCGCGCCGGACCACGACCGCATCGCCGCCGCCGTACGGCGTCTCGTCGTCACCGAGTCACGGCTGTCCGTGGACCCCGCCACGATCGCCGAGGACGAACCGCTCGACGGGCCTCTGCTCAAGGTCAACTCCCTGGGGTTTCTGGGCATGCTCATCCGCCTGGAGGACGACCTCCAAGTGGCCCTGCCGGACGATCTGTTCGTGGGCCGCAAGTTCGCCACCGTGCGTGACCTGATCGACCTGGTCGCCTCCGCGACGGAGACCCCCCGATGAACGCGCCCGTCACCGAGCGCGTCACCGCGCCCCCGACCGCCCCCGGGATTCCCGCGCCTGGACGCTGGCGCAGCGTCCTGCCGCACCTGGGCACCCCACTGCCGGCCGACCTGCCGCCGGAGAAGTCCGCGTCCGGCTCCGGCATCCACATCAACCTGCCGCTGGAGCTGATGCGGCAGAGCCTGCTGCCCAAGGAGTTCTGGGACATACCCCCGGAGGTGGCCGAGGCCTACCGCTCCTTCAGGCCCACGCCGCTGTGGCGGGCCCACGGCTTCGAGCGGGCGATCGGCGCCCGCGTCCCGGTCTGGGTCAAGTACGAGGGCGGCAACATCTCCGGCAGCCACAAGCTCAACACGGCGCTCGCCCAGGCCTATTACTACAAGCGGGCCGGGGTGACCGAGCTGGTCACCGGCACCGGCGCCGGCCAGTGGGGGACCGCGATGGCCGCGGCCTGCGCCATGTTCGGCCTGCGCTGCACGGTGTTCATGGTGGGTTCCAGCCTGGCCAAGAAGCCCTACCGGGGCGTGTTGATGCGGATGCTCGGCGCGCAGGTGCACGCCAGTCCCAGCAAGCTGACCGAGGTGGCCGCCGCCGACGACGGCAGCCAGGGCAACAGCCTCTCGCTGGCCATCGGTGAGGCCGTGGAGTACGCACAGACCCACGACGGCGCAGCGTTCTGCATCGGCAGCGGCGAGACGTACAGCATCCTGCACCAGTCTGTCATCGGTCTGGAGAGCGAGGAACAGCTCGCCGCCGCGGGCACATCGGTGGACGCCGTGGTGGGCGCCGTCGGCGCCGGCTCCAACTTCGGAGGCATCGCCCTGCCCTTCCTCGCCTCCTCCCGGGCGGCCGGCACCACCGCGCCGCGCCTGGTGGCGGCCGAGTCCGCCGCCTCCCCGAAACTGAGCCGGGGCGTGTACGCCTACGACAAGACCGACGCCACGGGCACCGGCCCGCGCGAGGCGATGTACACCATCGGCAGCGACTACCGCATCCCCGACTCCCACTCCGGCGGACTGCGCTACCACGGCGCCGCCAAGCTCGTCTCGGCGCTCCGGCACTCCGGCGAGGTGGAGGCGATGGCCGTCGGACAGGTGCAGGCCCTGGAGGCGGGCCGCCGGTTCACCCTGTCGGAGGCGGTGCTGCCCGCCCCCGAATCGGGGCACGCCCTCGCCGTGGCCGCCCGGCTCGCCTCCGGGGACGAGGCGGACCGCCTTCCCCAGGGCGTGCTGGTCTGCCTCAGCGGCCACGGCTACCTCGACCTCGGCGCCTACCAGCAACTGCTGGCCGGCGAACTGGCGGACAGCGCACCCGACCCGGCGGGACTGCGGGAGGCGGTGCGGGGGCTGGTCCGCATCGACGACGGACCGCACGCGGCCGGTGGGACGGGAGGCAGGGCATGACCACGCTCACCCCCCAGGGCGCCGCCCCGACGGCGGGACCGAGCGCGCAGGAGGCACCGGAGGTGCGGGCGGAGCTGCTCGACTGCCTCCAGGCCAACCTCGCTGTGCTCGCCGACCGCCACCACGGCCGCGACACCCACCTGCGCCTGGGCGCCACCCTGCGCTTCGCCCCGGCCCCGCACGGACCCGGCGGCCTGCCCACTGTCGAACCCACCGTCGAGGCGCAACTCGCCGCCGCCACGGAACGACTGGGCCTGACCGTCACCGACCTGGCGACCGGCCGGCCCGCCGCGGCGCCCGACACGTCCGCACAGCCGCTGTACGTCGTCACCGACGCCTTCCACCTGCCGTGGGTGCCGTATCACGAACACAAGCACGTCGAGCACAGCTTCCTGCTCGAACCGGACGCCGCCGGCGTGACGGTCACCGACGCCTACCACAACGACACTCCCTGGGGCAGGGCCCGCCCGCTGCGCCTGTCCTGTCGCCGCCACGAGGCCGACGCCCTGCTCGCGGCCCTGCCCGAGACGACCGTCGCCGTGCGGCTGTCCCCGCGGACACCGGGTCCCGCCCCGGCGCCGGCGCACATCCCCGCCGACGAGGCGGTGATCGACGCCTACGTGCGTGCCTACGCCGACCACGAGGACCGCGTCCTGGCCCTTGAGCGGTTCACCCTGGAGACCTGGCTGCTGGCCCGCGCCCGGAAACTGCACGCCGCATACCTCGCCGGCCCGGCCGGCGGCGCCCAGGACGAGGCGGTGCGCGCGCACCTGGCTCGCTGGGACGGCGTGGTCGAACATGCCTATCTCGCCTACCGCCGCGCGGCACGCGGACGGGCGGAGCCCGCCGGACTGTTCGAGCGGGCCGGCGAGGCGATACGCGCGGACGCCGCCGTGTTCGGTGCGCGGCCGGTGCGGACCCTGGAGGACGAGGTGCGCTCGGTCGTCGCGCAGGTGCTGCACGTCGGCGAGGACGTCCTGGTCGTCGGGACCGAAGGCTTCGACGGCGACCTCAGCCGACTGGCGGAGTTCGGCTCCCTTCGCATGGTCGAGATCGTGGAACGGCTGGAGCAGCGCTTCGCCGTGGAGTTCACCCCCGAGGACCTGGTGCCGGAGAACCTGCACCGCGTCGACGACCTGTGCGCCCTCATCCGCCGCTCGTCCCCCGCACCGCCCGACTCCGCCTGAGCAATCCCCCTCACGTTGACTGTCAAGAAAGGCATTGATCACGATGGACGCACGCTTCGTCGAGACGCTCACTCCGTTCCTGCCCTTCCTGCACGGCGAGACGATCACCGAGGACACGCCCCTGCGCACCTACGGCCTGGACTCCATGCAGGCCATCGAGCTGATGTTCGCGCTGGAGGACAGTCTGGGCGTCTCCCTGCCCGACGAGGCTCTGGTCGAGGAGACCTTCGCCACGGCCGGCAACCTGTGGGCGGCCACCCGGGCCGCGCAGGGCGCCGACGCCGTCACGGCCGGCACGGAGTCGGTGTGAGCGCCCCCGCCCAGGCCGCGCCCGCCCCGGCCGGGTTCTCGTCCGCCCTCTCCGCCTCATTGCGCGCCGAGGTCGACCAGGTGGCCGCCCTGGCGGCCCGTCACGCCACGGACCACGACGACCGGGCCGAATTCCCCCTCGCCGTCCTCGACGCCCTGCGGCCGCGGCTGCTCGGACTGCTGGTGCCGACCCGGTACGGGGGCCCCGGCGGCAGCGTCGACGACCTGGTCGACGTCACCATCGAACTGGGCCGCGCCGACATGTCCACAGCCATGGTGTTCGCCATGCACTGCCAGCAGGTCGCCGCCATCGCCGGGCACGCCGGCCCCCGTCTGGCAGCGGAGCTCCTGCCGGAGATCGCCGCGGGACGGATGTACCTGGCCTCGGTCACCACCGAGGCCGGCAAGGGCGGTCATCTGATGTCGGCGCGAGCCGAACTCGGCGCGCGCGACGGACTGCTGGAGATCGACCGGTTCGCCCCGGTGGTGACCGGCGGGCTGCATGCCGATGGCTACCTCATCACCATGCGCAGCCCGCAGGCCCGCTCCGACGGCGAGATCTCCCTGGTGTTCGCCCGCCGCGACCAGGTGGAGGTGGCACAGCGCGGCACCTGGAACCCGCTGGGCATGCGCGCCAGCCACAGCATCGCCCTGCAGCTGACCGGCCGGGTCCCCGAGGATCAGGTCATCGGGGAACACGGGGCGTTCCGCCGGATCGCCATGAACACCTTCGGTCCGCTGGCCCACCTGGGCTGGTCGGCGGCATGGCTGGGAACCGCCAGCGGCGCCCTGGCACGCGTGGTGTCCGTGCTGCGCGGCCCGGAGCGCAGCCGCTCGGACTTCTCCTCCGAACTGCTGCTCACCCGGCTCTCCACGGCACGCCAGCGCCTGGACACGGTGCACGCGATGGTGCGGTACACCGCGGGCGCGGTCCGCCGGGCCGTGGAGGAGGACGCCGACCTGTCGCACCCTCGCCACCAGCTGCTCGTCAACGCCCTGAAGCTGACCGCCTCCGAGCAGTGCCACCGGGCGATCGACGATCTGGTGACGGCGCTCGGCATGCGGCACGGCTACCTCAAGGACTCGCCCACCGGCCTGGAACGCGCCCTGCGCGACCTGAGGTCGGCCGCGCTGAACTACAGCAACGACCGCCTGCACCTGGCCGACGGCAGACTCACCCTGCTCGACCAGGAGGTGCGCTATGCCTGAGACACCCGGCATCCTGCCGCCCGGCCGGGACGCCCGGGAGGTGCTGGCCGGCCTGGCCCGCGAGGGCGGCTTCGAACGGCTGTATCCCGACGGCCCCGCCGTGAGGATCGACGCCGTGCTGCTGCGGCGCCTGCTGAGCGCTGCCGACGCCCGGGGCCCGCAGGGGCTGGTGCTGGCCCTGCTCGTCCAACTGGCCACCGCGCTGCCGCTGCTGGCGCAGACCGCGTCGACGCCCGTGGCGGAGAAGGCGCTGCGCGCGGCGCTCGAGGGGCAGGCGCTGCTGGCGCTCGCGGCCACCGACGAGCAGGCCGGCTCCGACCTCGCCGCCCTGGCCACCCGCGTGGATCTCACGGTGGCCGACGGCGAGGACGGCGCCGTCGTCCTCGACGGCACCAAGCGCTGGGTCACCTCGGCCACCACCGCCGATCACGCCCTGGTCCTCGCCCGGCACCGCCCCGGCCGTCACTTCACCAGCTTCACCTGGCTCCTTGTGCCGCTCGGCGCCCCGGGCGTGACGGTCCGCCCGGCCGACACCGACCTGTTCGCCGCGTCCGGCGTCGGCCACCTCACCTTCACGCGGTGCCGGCTGGACCGCGGCCACCTGCTGGGGCGGCCGGGCCGCGGTCTGGCCCTGTTCGCGCGGAACATCGCCGTCGAACGACTCGCCTCGGCCGCCTGGGGCACCGAACTGTGCCGCCGGGTGCTCTCCGAAACGGCCGAGCGGCTCGCCGGGCGGACCATCGACGGCACCCCACTGGACCGCAACCCCGCCGTACGGCAGCGGCTCGCGGAGTGCGCCGTGCGCGTCAGCGCACTGGACGCGCTGTGGCACGCCTCGCACGAGCGGATCACGGGCGAGCGGGACGCCACCGCGGCCGCGGTGCTCAAGGCGGCGTCGGGCGCCACCGTGGAGCACGTCCTGTCGGCCTGCGCCCAGCTCTGGGGCGCGGACGGGTTCACCGCCGGCGGCATCCAGCAACTGCGTGCCGAAGCGGCCCTGTTCGGCATCGGTGGGGGAGCGACCGAGGTGGTCCTGGACACCGTGGCCGACCGCCTGGTGCCTCTGGTGGAGGGACTGGCCGCATGAACGGCACCGTGGTGCGCCCCGCCGCGCCGCGGGCTGCCCGCACCCGCGGGCGGCTGTGCACCGAGGCGGCACCCGGGGTGTGGGTGGTGCTCGCCGACGGCTGCCCGCCCCGGGGCCACCTCACCGACGCAGATCTCGCCGACGCCGCCGCGCTCTCCCCGCGCCGTGCCGCCGAACGCCTCGCTGCGCGGCGGGCGTTGCGCGGACTGCTCGCCGCTCGCTTCCCCGAGGCACAGGACGCCGACGTGGTGTACTCCCAGCACGGGCGCCCCGCTCTCGCGGGCCGGCCCGACATCGGCATCAGCGTCAGCCACGAGGGCGATGCCGTTGCCGCGTGCGCGGCCCTCGGCCATGCGGTCGGGCTGGACGTGCAGCACCCGCCGCCGTCCGTCACGGACAGCCTGCTGCGCCGCTGCGCGCGCGGACGCGCCGAGGCGCTGAGGCGACTGCCGGAGCGTCTGCGCGCCCGGGAGTTCGCCTGGCTGTGGACGGTGCAGGAGGCATGCGTGAAGGCCGCGGGTACCGGCCTGGCCGGCCGGCCCTGGGCCATCGACGTCCCGCTGCCCGCCCTCCGCGGCACCTGGGGCCCCCACCACTGGGTCACCCTGCGCGGCCGCACGACCGTCCCCCTGTCCGTCGCCTACACCCCCCTGCCGGACCGAACCCGCGTACCGGAGAGCACATGACCACCCAAGCCGCCGCACCGGAACTGAGCTGCTACACAGCCGCCCTGCTGCCCTACCTGGAGAGCGAACGCCCGGACGTGCACGCCGAGTTCGCCACCGCGATCCGCCTGGCCGTGCGCACCGACCTCCCCGAGGGAGGCATGGCCTTCTCCCACCACACCCGCATCGACGTCGACGCCCACGGCACCGGCCTCGTCCACCGCTCGGCCCCCGACTGGGAGGCGGCACGAGCGGCGCTGACCGAGGAGGTGAGCCGCCGCGGACGGGCCATCGCCGTCGGCAACACCCGGTACCTCCCCTGGTCCCCCGCGTACGGCGGAACCGAGACGCCGCACTGGCTGCTCGTCGAGGCCCTGGCCCACGGCCGGTGGGCGGTGCAGGATCCGTTCCAGGCCCTGACACCGTACGGCGCCCACGACCCGTGGGCGGGCACCCTGACCGACACCGAGCTGCGCGCCGCCCTGACTCCTCCGGCCGCCCTGAGCACGCAGGCCGTCCATCGCGACCGCTACGCACTGGGCGAGGAGACAGACCCGGCCGACCCCCGGAACTACCGGTGGCTGGAACGCGCCGAAGCCCTTCGGCTACCGGCCGGCGAGGGCGTCTGGGTGGAGGGCGCCGCCGCCCTGCGCCACGTCGCCGAGCGGGTGTGCCACGACCCGCAGGCCCTGGCCGCGCACGCCGACGACCTGTGGACGGCAGCCCGCCACCAGCGTCACCGGCTCGCCGCGCAGACCACCGGCGCGCAACCGCCTCAGGCTGTGCGGCGGACGGCGGACGCCTGGGCGGAACTGCCGCGTGCGGCACGCTTCGCGACCGCCTCCGCCGCACGGGGCCGGCCCCGGCCTGCCCTGGTGGAGCGGGCGTTCACCGAACTCTTCGCAGCCCTGCGGGCCCTGGAGACGACAGCCACCTCGCACCCCAAGGACCTGAGCCATGAGCGCTGACCACGACACGAAAGCCTCGACGGGGCTGTACGGCCGGTTCGCGGCCACGGCCCGCCGCCATCCCGACGCCACAGCCCTGGAGGTCGAGGGCACCTCCTACAGCTACCGGCAGCTGGAGTCGCTGGCCGGCCGGCTGGCCCGGCTGCTGCTCGACGCGCACGGTGGCGCAACGCCCCGCTCCGTGGGGCTGCTCGCCTCCCGCACCCTCACGGCGTACGCGGGCTATCTCGCCGTACAGCGTCTGGGCGCGGTGGTCGTCCCGCTGAACCCCGGCTTCCCGCCGGCGCGCACCGCGGACATCGCCCTGCGTGCCCGCCTCGACCTGATCCTGGCCCAGCCCGACCAGGCCGGGGCCGCGCTGCCGGTGCCGGTGGTCACGCCGCTGAACACCGGCACCGACAGCGCCGCGTACCGTCCGATCCCGCCGGCCCGCCCGGTGCACCCCGACGACCTGTGCTACGTGCTGTTCACCTCGGGGTCCACCGGCACACCCAAGGGTGTGCCCGTGCAGCACCGCAGCGTGGAGGCCTACCTCGACCACGTCGTCCCCCGCTACGGCCTGGGCGTGGGATCGCGGCTGAGCCAGACCTTCGATCTCACCTTCGACCTCTCCGTCTTCGACCTGTTCGGGGCGTGGGCGTCCGGCGGCACCGTCGTGGTGCCCGGCCCGCACGATCTGCTCGCCCCGGCTCGGTTCGTGGCTCGGGAGAACATCACCCACTGGTTCTCCGTGCCCTCCGTCGTCTCGCTCGCCGCACGGCTGCGGCAGTTGCGCCCGAACGCCATGCCGACGTTGCGCTGGAGCCTGTTCTGCGGGGAGCCCCTCACCCGCGCCCAGGCCGCCGCCTGGCAGGCCGCGGCACCGGAGTCCGTGACGGAGAACCTCTACGGGCCCACCGAACTCACCCTCAGCTGCACCCAGTTCCGTCTCGACGCAGCACACGCTGCGGCACGTCCCGGGACCACGGTGCCGATCGGCACGCTCTATCCGGATCTGGAGCACCTGGTGCTCGACGCGGACGGACACCCCGCCGCCGAGGGGGAGTTGTGCGTCCGCGGCGTCCAGCGCTTCCCCGGCTACCTCGACCCCGAGGACAACCGCGGCCGTTTCGTGCGCTACACGGCTGGCAAGGCCACTGTCGTGACGGACACCGCGCCCCCGACACCC
Organism: Streptomyces panaciradicis; assembly: GCF_023516615.1. GTDB lineage: Bacteria > Actinomycetota > Actinomycetes > Streptomycetales > Streptomycetaceae > Streptomyces > Streptomyces panaciradicis. Next base: position 30,261 of record NZ_JAMGBF010000129.1, on the reverse strand, counting down.
GACCTGTACTACCGCACCGGCGACCGGGTGCGCGTGTCCGAGGAGGGGCTGATCCATCTCGGCCGCCTGGACCAACAGGTCAAGATCCAGGGCTACCGGGTGGAACTGGGCGAGATCGAGGCGGCGTTGCGCGACGCCCCCGGTGTGCGGGACGCCGTCGTCCTGGCCGTACCCGACCAGGGCGGGCAGACCGCGCTGGCCGCCGCCTGCACCGGTGACCGCATCGACTCCGCCCGGGTGCTGGGCACGCTGCGCTCACGGCTGCCCGCGTACATGGTCCCCGCCTCGCTCACGGTCCTGGACACCCTGCCCCTGAACGCCAACGGCAAGACCGACCGCACGGCCCTGCGCCGCGTCCTGCAACGGGACGGGAACGCGGACGGCGCCATGCGTGCGAAGGCCCCGTCGGTGGGAGGAAGCAACCGATGACGCGGCCCGCAACCGGCCCCTCGGGGCACCGTCCGGAAGGAAACCGCCGATGACCGCACTCACCGCGGCAACCGCCGCGGCGACTCCCGTACTCGGGGAGGCCGGCATGGTCGAGCCCGCCGAGTTCCGGCAGGCGATGACCCGGTTCGCCACCTGCGTGACGGTGATCACCGCCCGCGCGGGGACCCGCCCGGTGGGCTGCACCGCCACCGCGGTGTTCTCCCTCACCGACCACCCGCCGACACTGGTGGTCTCGCTCGCCTCGCACAGCGGCACGCTGAGCGCTGTGCGGGCGGCCGGCACCTTCGCGGTCAACGTGCTGTCGTGGCAGCAACGCGACCTGGTCGACCGGTTTTCGACGCTGCCCGCCGCGCTGCGCTTCGACCAGGTCCCCCACCACATGGTGCACGGCGCTCCCGTGCTGGAGGGGACCGTGACCGCTGTGGTGTGCCGGGTGGCGGACTGCGTTCCCCTGGACGACCACGTCCTGGTGTCCGGCCGGGTCCTGCACACCCTCACTCACGACGGCGCGACACCCCTGGTGCACTTCGCTCGCCGGCCCTCGACCCTGGAGTTCCCCGTATGACCGACATCCCCGTCCGCGCCGACGCCGAGACGGCCGCGCCCCCGCAAGGGGCCAGCCGGCGCAACACCTGGCTGCTCACGGTCTTCACCGCCGTCACCAACCTCGCCGACGGTGTCACGAAACTGGTCATTCCGCTGATGGCCGCCCATGTCACCGACTCGCCCATGGCGGTCTCCGCCGTCACCCTGTCGCTGACCCTGCCGTGGCTGCTCACCTCGCTGCACGTCGGCGTCCTGGTCGACCGGTTCGACCGGCGCGTGCTGCTGTGGCTGGCCGACGGGGTGCGGGCCTGTTCGGTGCTCGTCCTGGTGGCCGCGGTGACCCACGGCGGCGCGGGCGTGCCGTTGCTGTTCACCTGCGGCTCGGTGCTCGGCATCGCCGAGGTGGTGGCCCTCACCGCCGCGTCGTCCCTGGTGCCGGCCGCCGTGGCGAGTGCCGGCAGAGAGCGGGCCAACGCCTGGATGGCGGGCGCGGAAACCGTCTGCAACCAGTTCGCCGGACCCCTGGTGGGTGCCGCGCTGCTGGTCGCCGGATCCGCGACGGCGCTCGGCGCCACGGCCGCCACCTACGTCCTGGGCACGCTGATCCTGCTCCCGCTCGTTCCGCTGGCGGGCCGGTTCCGAGCGGACGCCGGCCAGGGCGGCACGGTCCGCTCGGTGCACGGCGACATCCGCGCCGGGCTCGCCTTCTTATGGGGCAACCAGGTGCTGCGCACCATGGCGCTCACCCTGACCGTGATGTGCGCCTGCTGGGGCGCCTGGATGGCGCTGATCCCGCTGGCCGCCACCCGCTCCATGGGCGCCGACGACGGCCGGTACGGGGTGCTGATGAGTGCCCTCGGGCTTGGCGGGGTGGTCGGCGCGCTGACCGTCGGCCTCGTGAACCGGCTGCTGGGACGCAAAGGGGCGATGTTCGCCGACCTGGTCGGCACCCTGATCCTGGTCGCCACCCCGTGGCTGACGTCGTCGCTGGTGCTCAACACGGGGGCGGCGTTCCTGGGCGGGATGGGCGGAGTCCTGTGGTCGGTGAACTCCCGGACCATCGGCCAGTCCCTGGTGCCCGACGCGCTCCTGGGCCGCTACACCGCAGCCTTGCGCATGTTCAGCTGGGGCGCGCTGCCGCTGGGCTCGGCCCTGGCGGGCGCGCTCGCCCAGGCAGCCGGCCTGTCCGTCGCCTTCGCGGTGTTCGCGCTGGCCGCGGCCCTTCTCATTCTTCCGTTCCTCCGGTGGATGCCCGCCGGGGAACTGACCGCGCAACCCTCCACGGAAGCGAAGGACCGAGCATGAGCGTGCACCCCGGGAAAGAACCCGGCCCCGGCCCGTGGCTGCGTCGCTACGTCCCGGCCGCGGGACAGCCGGCGGCGACCCTGGTCTGCCTGCCGCACGCCGGCGGAGCGCCGACGTTCTTCCGCCCGTGGGCGGAGCGGCTGGCGGACTCCCTCGATGTCGTCTCCGTGTGCTATCCGGGCCGTCAGGACCGCTTCGACGAGCCGTGCATCACCCGCATGGACACCCTGGCCGAGGAGGTCGCCGCCGCACTACTGCCCCTGACCAACCGGCCGTTGGCCCTCTTCGGGCACAGCATGGGAGCCGCCCTGGGCTATGAGGTGGCTCGGCTGCTGCGCCACCGGCACGGAAGGAATGTCGTCCACCTGTTCGCGTCGGGGATGGTGCCGCCGCATCTGGTGCCACCGGGACGCCGCCACGTCGAGGGGGACGAGGCGCTGGTGGCCGACATCCTGGAGCAAGGCGGCACGGACGCGGCGCTGCTGGCCGACGAGGAGTTCCGTGCCTTCCTCCTCCCCGCGATCCGCGGGGACTACCGGCTGATGGAGACGTACGCGTTCACGGGTGCGGACCGAGCCCTGGACGCCCCGGTGACCGTCTATCACGGACGGCAGGACAAGGACGTCTCGGCCGAGGCGGCCGCCGCGTGGGCGCGCCACACCACGGGCCCCACCGAGGTCATCGGCTTCCCCGGCGGGCACTTCTACCTCCAGGATGTTCTGGGGACGCTGGTGGCGGACGTGGAGCGGCGCGTCCTCGCCTCGGTGCGAGGGGCCGGACACGAGGTGCGGCCGGTCGCGTTCAGCCCGCGCTGAGCAGCCGCGAACCGTGCAGGGGGGCGAGCCGGTCGCTCGGTCCGGGGCCGGGCGTGGCCAGTTCGGGGCTCTCCGCCAGGACGGCCGCGTGCAGTTCGCGCAGGCGCGGGGAGGGTTCGACGCCGATCTGCGTCACCAGGTGATCGCGAAGGCGACGGTAGACCTCCAGGCACTGGGCCACGCGGCCGGACCGGTAGAGGGCGATCATGTACTGGGCGTGCAGGTTCTCGTGCGTGGCGAAGTACGTCGTCAGACTGCGGAGTTCGGGCAGCAGTTCGTGGTGCAGGCCGAGGCGCAGCTCCGCCTCGACGCACTTCTCCAGCAGGGTGACGCGCTGTTCCTCCAGGCTCGCGACGTGGGCCTGGATGCGCGGGCCCGCGTGGGTGTCGCCGAGGACGGGTCCGCGCCACAGGCCCAGGGCTTCGCGTAACGCGAACGACAACTTGCGGTCGTCGCGGGCCAACTCGGCCTGGCGGGCGAGTCGCAGGCGGTGCGACAGGTCCTGCAGGTCCACCGTGTTCTCGCCGAGCCGCAGCGCGTATCCGCCGGGTTCGGTCACCAGGATCTGCTTGGCGGCGCGCAGCGAGCCCACCGACGGCACGTCCGCCAGAGCCCTGCGCAGGTGCAGGATCCGGGTGTGCAGACTCTGCACGGCGGTGGGCGGCATCTCGTCGGGCCAGAGTTCCTCCTGGCAGACCGCCCGAGGCACCGGCTGGCCGGCGTGGAGCAGGAGGAGCGCCAGGAGGCTGCGGGTTTTCGGCGCCGTGGGCAGCACCCGGAGGCAGCCGCCATCGCTCAGCGTGAGTGGTCCAAGGACGGTGAACTTCATGCGACCCACCTTTCGTGACGACAGCGATCGTCGTCGCCGGACGGGCCGGTGGGTAGTCACGGGTTCACGGTCCCCGACGGGACCGGCGCCCCGGCACGGCGGTCACCAGGAGGAGTCGTGCAGCGAGATCACCTGAAGGATGCACGGGGCGTGCACCCCGCCGAGGGTGTAGGTCAGTCCGCGGGGGACGTAGAGAGCCTCGCCGACGCGCAGCCGCAGGTTCAGCGTCGCATCCTGACCGCGGGCACTGTCGGTGGCGGCTTCCAGATCGACCCGGCAGTCGCAGCCGCCCTCCACGGGAAGCAGCACCAGGTCGGTGGCGGCCTTGTTGTCGGGGCGTTCCCTGCCGACCGGCAGCAGCAACAAGGTGCTGCGCGCTTCGCAGCCCAGCAGACGGCCCAGCTCCTCGGCGAGTTCACCGGCGCGGGCGGGACTGGACGGCACGACCGGCGCGGAGCCGGGCTGCTCGGCCGTAAGGGTGGTCTGCGGGAGGCCGGCCATGGAGGGCTCGGCCACGAAGGTCTCCGCTCCGTCCGACCAGACGAGGGCCGGCCCGCGGTCGCGATGGACCGACAGGCACATCGCCAGGTCCCGTGCGAACAGATCCACCGCGGATCTGCCGGTGACCGGAGCCGATTCCATGTCCACGTTCTGCTTCCCCCTCGTCGCGTCTTCCACCGCCGAACCGCAGGCCACGACGAGTCCCGTCGAAGCACACGGGCGGCGGCTCGCCTGTCGCCGGGCGGACTCGGCCGCCCAAGGGGGCGTGCTCGCGCGTCCGCCTGAGAGCGTGAGGCGCTTACGGGGGGAAGGGGACCTGCTCATACCCCTTCCGCACGCGGCCGCAGTCGTGTGCGAACCTTTGCTCCGGCACACCGGTGTGGCGTGCTGGACACTCTGCAACGTGAGGGCGCGTCGCGGTAGTCCCGAACTCACGGTACCGGGAGCGCGTGCGGGTGGCGCCCCCGGTGTGCGTACGTTCAGCTTTCGCGAAGGCCGGGCTCCGCGGCGGGGAGCAGGCCGTTCCGGGCGGCCAGCACGCCGGCCTGAAACCGGCTCTCCGCTCCGAGGGTCTCCATGATGTCCGCGATGTGCTTGCGCGCGGTGCGCAGCGACATGCCGGTGCGGCGGGCGATGGTCTCGTCCTTCAGCCCGGCGGCGAGGAGCCGCACGATGGTCCGGTCGATGTCCTTGGCGACGACCTCGAGCCCGTCGACGGCGGCGTCCGAGAACGGCTCGGCGAGGCTCCACGTCTGTTCGAAGACTTCGCACAGGTAGTGCACGAGGGAGGGTTCGCGCACCACCACGGCGCCGGCCGAATCACCCTGGTCGGGCACGAAGGCGATCTTGCGGTCGAAGACGATGAGCCGGCCGAACAGCTGGTGGGCCGTGCGGTATTCGGCGCCGAGCGCGGACACCGTGGCCACGTAGGCCTGGCTGGGGCCGTTGAAGCGGGCGGTGTGGTGGTAGAGCGTGCGCATGCGTACGCCCCGGGCGAGAAGACCGGTGTCCCGGCCCAGAGCCTCCTGCAGTACCGCGGGGTCACGCTGACCGCCGGGCTGGCTGGTCAGCAGCTCCTCCGTGCACTCGGTGGAGGCGCGGTTGAGGGCGGCGCGTACCTCCTCCACGCGCGGTACGACCTCCACGTCGGCGGAGGCGTGGCTGAGACTGTCCATGTAGTGCCCGCGCAGATCGGAGAACCGTTCTCGGATCCGGTTCAACTCGGTCTGCTGGGTGCGTATTTCGGACTCCAGGCGGCCGGTGAGGGCGGCGCCCACCAGGTCCGGGTCGACCGGCCGTAACCGGGCGGGGTCCTCGGCGTCGGCCTTGAGCAGTCCCATGCCCGTCAGGGACACCAGAGCGGCGTCCACCTCCTCCCTGTTGAGCCCCAGCTCACGCGCGGCACGATCGGGTTCCAGACGCTGGTTGCGGGTCACCCAGCGGTAGAGGGTCGCTTCCCGGTCGTTCGGTTGTATCGGAGGTTTGAATGAGTGGCTTTCGCCCGTTATGAACATGTCTGGCCCCTGTTCGCTTTGCTGTCGGACAGCTTGGTGAGCACCGTCGCCCATGGTGGTGACCCCTGCGTCGCGGCAATCTTGAAGCACCGGAGATCAGTGGAACCGCACCGCCGGTTCACCAACAGTGCGTCAGGAGTGCCCCGATGAGATCTGTACGTTCCTACCTCGCCGTCGTCGCCCCGCTGAGCGCGATCTTCGCCGTCGGAATCTGCGGAATGCACGCCTCTTCCGCCCCGGCGGGCCTGCCGGGCTCGGTACCGACCGCGTCGGTCGTCCGGGCCGGTGACGACGGTGACAGTGGCTGGGGACGCAAGGTGACCGCCGCCGGTGGCGACGACGACAGCGGGTGGGGTCACAAGGTGACCGCCGCCGGCGGCGACGGTGACAGCGGCTGGGGCCACAAGGCGACTGCCGCGGGTGACGACGGCGACAGCGGCTGGGGTCGTCGGGCGACTGCCTCCGTTGACGACGGCGACAGTGGCTGGGGCCGAGGGATCACCGCCGCGACGGTGGCCGAAGCCGGTGACGACAACGCTGTCAGCGGCTGGGCCTGATCCGACGCACGATGTCTGGCCGGCCATCGCCCGGCGCCTCCGCAGGGGTGCCGCCGAAATCCTGCGGAGGCCGGCCGGGCAGCGCTCACCAAGGGGACAGGCCTTCACGTGTCAGTCCGCCCCTCGGTCGACGTTCACCAAACCCTCATACCTTAACTCGGGCCGTGGATTTGCCGGTTGAGGCGGCCGGCCCGGGCCCGAAGTGTCGCACCGCCGCGCCGCGCGGCCCCCTCCTCCCACGAAAGGCCCCCCTCGTGAGTCCCATCGTCGGTGAAGTCCTGGAAACCCTCAGTGACCGCGAACGCCAGGTGCTGTCCTACCTGGCGGAGGGGTACACCTACCTCGCCATCGCCCGCCGGCTCAACCTGAGCCCTCACACCGTGGACACCTACCTGCGCAGGATCCGCGGGAAGACGGGGATCAACAACCGGGCCCATCTGATGATCCTCGCCCTCGAGGTGTCCCGGACCTCGGGCCCCGACCTGTTCCAGAGGTGAGACCGCGTCACGTGCGGGCCCGGTCAGTCGCTGCCCGGCCTCCCCTCTGCGGACGACCGCGCCGCCAGGGCCCGCCGATCGAGTTTGCCGTGGGCGGTCAGCGGGAGCCGGTCGAGGTAGATCAGGTGTCTCGGCAGCATATGGGCGGGCAGCCGGGCGGCGAGCGCCTCGCGCACCGCCCGGGGCGGAGCGATCGTGCGATCGGCCACCAGACAGGCCGTCAGCTGCTCCGCACCGCCCGTACGTGCGGCCTCCACCAGGCAGGCCGCCTGGCTCACTCCCTCGACCGTGCGCAAGTGCGCCTCGATCTCGCCGAGTTCGATGCGGAAGCCGCGCAGTTTGACCTGCCCGTCCATGCGTCCCACGTAGTGCATCCGGCCGTCCTCGCCTGCCACGGCCCAGTCGCCGCTGCGGTAATAGCGGCGGCCGTCGGGCCCGGTGGGGAACCGGGCCGCGGTCAGCTCGGGGCGGGCCAGGTAGCCGTGGCTGACGCCGGCACCTCCCACCCACAGCTCGCCCGGTTCGCCCGGTACGACCGGCCGGCCCTGCTCGTCGCGCAGCTCCACCGTCAGATGGGCCAGCGGACGACCGATCGGAGTGCGCCCGGCGGCGCACTCGTCCAGCACGGCGGACGTGAGCCGGCCGTGGGTGACGTGGACGGTGGTCTCGGTGATGCCGTACATGTTGGTGACGGCGGCTCCCGGGGCGATGTCCGCCCGCCACCAGCGGCGTACGTCGTCGGGGACGAGAGCTTCCCCACCGAGGACGACATGCCGCAGGGCGGGCAGCCGCAGCCCGGTGGCGGCGGCCTCGGTCACCAGGGCGCCGAAGGCGGAGGGCACCTGGTTGAGGATGGTGACCCGCTCCTCGGCGAGCAGCCCGGCGAACGACTCGGGGTCGGCGGCGACCGACCGGTCGACGATCACCGCGCGGGCGCCGGTCAGCAGCGCCCCCCAGATCTCCCAGACGCTGAAGTCGAAGCTCCAGGAGTGGAACAGCGTCCACACGTCGTCGGGTCCTGCCGTGTACAGCGGCAGAGCGGTGTCCAGCAGAGCGAGGACATGGGCGTGCCCGACGACACAACCCTTGGGCGTGCCGGTGGAGCCGGAGGTGTAGATGACGTAGGCGGCGTCCTCGGGCATCTCGTGCGCGGCACCGGCATCCGGCCGGGCGGTCAGCACCAGGCCGCCCACCCGGTCCACGATCCGCTCGCCGGCCTCCAGGTCCGGTGCGTCCTGCGCCAGGACGAGGGCGGCACGCGAATCCTCGAGCAGATGCCGCCGCCGTTCGGCGGGGTAGGACGGATCCACCGGCACATAGCAGGCTCCCGCGCCCAGGATGCCGATCATTGCGGCCAGTGCGTGCCGGGAGGCGGTGGCCCGCAGCGCGACGGGGGCACCGCGTGCGACCCTGCCGCGCAGCGCCGCTGTCACGGCCCGCGCCCGCTCCGCCAGCCACCCGTAACTGACCGTGCCGTCGGCGTCGGTGAGCGCGGGCCGCTGCGGGTACCGGGCGGCCATCCGGTGGAAGCGTACGTCGAGCCGTTCGCGGGACCCGGCGCCGTCGAGCCTCGCGGTAGCGGCCGGCCGGGTGACGGCGGGGGCCGCACCGAAGACGTCCAGGGCGTTCATACCGTGCTCCGCTCGCTCGCGGCACAGGCGTCCACCGCGGCCGGGCGACGACCGGCGGTGAGCGCGTGCACCAGGTAGCTGGCCACGTCGTTCGGGGTGGTACCCCGCCCGAAGACGCGGTTCACGCCGAGTTCCGCGGCCATTTGGGGATCGAAACGGGGCCCGCCGACGACGAGCAGAGGCCGTCGGCCACGGTCCGCGAAGACCGCGTCGAGTTCGGCGCACAGCTCCCGCACGTTGGTCAGGTGAGCGTCGCGCTGAGTGACGGCCTGGGAGACGAGAACCGCGTCGGCGTCCTCCTCCAGGGCGCGCCGGGCCAGGACGTCCACGGCGATCTGCGCGCCGAGGTTCACCACCCGCATGCCGTGGTAGTACTCCAGGCCCTTGTGGCCCGCGAAGCCCTTGACGTTCAAGATGGCGTCGATGCCCACCGTGTGGGCGTCGGTGCCGACGCAGGCGCCGACGACGACCAGATCGCGGCCGAGTCCCTCGCGGATCGCGTCGTCCACCTCCTGGGCGGACAGCAGCGGGTACTCACGCTCCACCACCTCCACCGCGTCGAGGTCCACGCCGTGGACGACCGCGCCGTACACGACGAAGAAGCTGAACTCGGTGCCCACGGGTCGGGCGTGCACCAGCAGGGGGCGCTGCACGCCCATGAGGGCGGCCATGCGCAGGGCCGCGCCCTCGGCCAGGGGGCCGTGGGGCAGGGGGAGTGTGAACGACAGTTGCACCATGCCGTCGTCGGTGGTGTCGCCGTAGGGGCGGATCACCCTCGGTCGCTGCTCGGGGTCGGCTTCGAAAAGGGTCATGTCCGGTTGGCTCCTTGCGGTCGGACGGTGTGGGGCGCGGCCGTGGATCCGGCGGCCGGGGAGTGGGCCGTGGGGCTCTCCAGCAGCTCGATCGCTGGATTGCGGTATCCGGGGGCGCGTTCGGCGACCCCGTCACGGCCCCGGCCGCCGTCCGCGGGTCGGTGCGTTCCGCCGAACGTGCCGGCGGCGATGGCGTCGAGCAGGCCTCGGTCGCAGATGCGTTCCAGCAGGGCGATGGCCTCCCGCAGAACGGACTCCGCACGGCGCGCGATGGTGCCGCCGGGTGCGGGGCGGAAGTCCTCCTCGAGGGCGCCTGCCGCCCGCATCACGTACCGGACGTTCTGCAGGGCGAGGTCGCGGTCGGACAGGAAGGGGGTGACGACGGCCTCGGTCATCATGCCGACGAGCAGGATGTCCTGCCCGGTCAGTGCCCCTGCCAGGTTGAAGAAGCCGTTGAGGAGGTAACCGCGGAAGATGTCGCCGGTCATGTGCTTGGTCGGCGGCATCCACTTCAACGGCGCGTCGGGGAACAGCTCGCGAGCCAGCAGCGCGTGTGCCAGCTCCATGCGGAAGGAGTCCGGCAGCTCGGGGTCGATCTCGAAGGCGTGCCCGAGGCCCAGCTGGCCGTCGGTGAGTCCGGCCTCCTTGCCGAAGTACTCGTTCAGCAGCTGACTGGCCGTCACCGTGTGGGCTGCGCTCATGGCGTCGGCGGTGGTGAGGTAGTTGTCCTCGCCGGTGTTGATGACGATGCCGGCACGCGCGTGCAGCTGGCGCGAGAAGCGCTGGTCGACGAAGGTGCGTACCGGATTGATGTCGCGGAAGAGGATGCCGTACATGGAGTCGTTGAGCATCATGTCCAGCCGCTCCAGGCCGGCCAGGACCGCGATCTCCGGCATGCACAGCCCGGAGGCGTAGTTGGTCAGCCGGATGTAGCGGTTCAGTTCGGCCGAGACGTCGTCCAGGGCGGCCCGCATCAGGCGGAAGTTCTCCTGAGTGGCGTAGGTGCCGGCGAAGCCCTCACGGGTGGCGCCTTCGGGCACGTAGTCCAGCAGGGACTGCCCCGTGGAGCGGATGACCGCGATGACGTCGGCGCCGCCGCGGGCCGCCGCCACCGCCTGGCGGATGTCCTCGTGGATGTCCCCGGTGGCCACGATCAGGTAGATCAGCGGCCCGGGCGGCCTGCCCCAGCGCCGGATCAGCCGCTCCCGCTTCAGGCGCTGGGCGTCGATGACGGCGACACCCTGCGCCATGGCGCGCCGGGCGTCCCGCACGGCGCGCTCGGCGTCGCGGCCTTCGGGGATGCGGAAGACGACGTCGCGGGCGGTGGCGCGGGCGGCCAGACCGGCGAGGTCCGGCGCGGCGCCCTCGCGCAGCGCGTGCCAGACCGGCAGAGCCACTCCGTGCGCCAGCCCCACCTGGTCGCGCACCGCGTCCACCAGCCGGTTCGCCCAGGGGATGCCTTCGGGGTCGGCTCCCGACAGCCCGGCCAGCCGCAGGGCGGCACGTTCCACGGCGGCGGTGGTGTGCGTGCGCGCCATGTCGACCACCGGCCGCCCGGCCCGGGCGGCCAGCGCCCGGGCCCTTCGCACCAGGACGGGGTCGAGCCCGAGGCGTGCCGGGCGGGGGGAGCAGAGGGCACCCGAGGTGGCGCGTTCGAGGGACCCGTCCGGGCCGGCGGGCGGGGTGGGCGCCGAGGCGTCGTCGGGCGCGGCCTCGACCGGCGCGGATGTCGCTTCCGCGGGGGCGGAAGCCGTTCCGAGGCGGCGTTCCAGCAGGCGGCGTACGGACGGCACAGTGCGTACGAGGTCCAGGGCGGCCTCGGCGTGTCCGGGCTGGTAGCCGTTGCCGATGATCATGGTGACGTCCGCCCCGAGGCCCTCGGCGCCCAGGGCCGCGGTCGGGAAGGACGTCGCCATGGAGAAGAAGACGACCGTGCCGCCGTCACGGGTGGCCAGGATCGCCGCGTGCTCGCAGCCCGGGACGTCGGTGCAGACGACGGTGACGTCGGCCGGTCCGCCGCACCCCGTCAAGGCCTCGCTCAGTCCCACCGCGTCGCGGGCGTCGGCCAGCAGCACGGCGTCGGCCAGGCCCTCCGCGGCGAGCGCGGACTCCTCGGCGGCGTCCGGGACCACCCCCACCAGCCGCGCGGCGCCCGCTCGGCGCGCCGCGGCCAGGGTCAGCACGCCCGACTTGCCGGACGCGCCGAGCACCGCGACCGACGGCGCCCTTCCGGTGCGGGCGACGGCCTCGGCGACGATGCGGGCGGCGAGGGCGGGCGCCCCGCAGACGTCGAGGACGGCGAGGCACAGCGCGTCGGGCAGGTCGGGGGGCAGGACCGTGGCCGCCGACCGGCCGAAGAGGATGGCGTGCCCGCGGGCGGGGACGCGTTCGCTCAGGCCGTCCCAGGAGCGCAGCCGGTCGGTCAGCTCCAGGGGCGTGAGGGTGAGCGACACCAGACTCGCGACCCGGTCGCCGGGGCGCAGTCCGAGAGGGGCGCACGGGCCCGTCTCGGCGACGGTGCCGATGAGCATGCCGCCGGAACCGGTGACCGGGTTGTGCATCTTGCCGCGTTCCCGCACGATCCGGCACACCGCCTCCCGGATGGCGTCGCCGTCGCCGTGGTGCTCCTCGCGCAGCTGGCGGTAGGAGGCGGCGTCCAGGTTGAGGCACTCGATGTCGACGCGCACCTCGTCCTCCCGCAGCCGCGGGTCGGGGTCGAGCCGGTGGGCCGCCTGGGGCAGCACCCCGCGGGGTGCGACCACGCGGTGCAGCCCCAACGGCGAGCTCTGCGTGGGCGCCGTCACCGCTCCTCCCGCATGCGATCGGCCCAGTACGCCTGCCCGGCCTCGCCCAGCGTGTGCAGGGGGTCGTAGTAGTGGTAGACGCGGCGCAGGGCCTCGGGGTCGCCGTGCTCGACGGAGGTGAGGTAGTTCTTCGACCAGTCGGAGATGCCGCGTTCCCGGTCGTAGGCATCGGCCTGGTGCACCCATCGCTTGCCGACGTACGGCACGTCGCACACCAGGCGCGGTGTCGCGAAACCGGGCAGATAGCCCATGATCGCGTGCTGCAGTCGCTGCGCGCGCTCCAGCGGCAGGCGCCAGTGCTCGGCGCCGGGGACGATGTCGCAGAGGTAGAAGTAGTACGGCATGATCCCCGCCGTGTCGAGCAGGGTGAAGCACAGGTCGAGCAGGGCCTCGGGGGTGTCGTTGACGCCGGCCAGAAGCACGCCCTGGTTGCGCACGTCGCGCAGTCCCGCCGCGAGCAGCCCCCGGGCGGCCTCGGCGACCAGCGGGGTGACCTGCTGGGCGGCGTTGGCGTGGGTGTGCAGGGCGAGCGAGACGCCGCGCGCGGACGCCTTGGCGGCCAGGTCGGCCATCCCTTCCAGCACGTCCGGCGCCATCCAGTGCTGCGGGAGTCCGATGAGCCCCTTGCTCGCCAGCCGGATGTCGCGCACGGAGTCGATGTCCAGGAGCCGGTCGACGAAGGACTTCAGCCGGGGCCAGGGCACGTTGGCGACATCGCCGCCGGAGACCACCACGTCCCGGACGGCGGGAGTGTCCCTCAGGTAGGCGATCATGCGGTCGAGGCGGTCGGCGGGGCGCAGCACGAAGCGGTACTTGTCGACCTGCGGCGTGGAGGTGCCGACCAGGTCCATGCGGGTGCAGTGCCCGCAGTACTGCGGGCAGGTGGTGACCAGTTCGGCCAGGACCTTCGTCGGATAGCGGTGGGTGAGCCCCTCCACGGCCCACATCTCCGCCTCGTGCAGGGAGTCGCGCGAGGCCAGGGGGTGGCTCGGCCAGCGCGGGTGCCGGTCGGTGGCGACGGGCAGCATGTAGCGGCGGACCGGGTCGGCGTAGAAGGCGGCGGTCGTGGGTTCGCTGTGCGGGGCGACGGTGTTGAGCACCTGCGGGGTGAGCAGCACGGGCATCGTCGCGTGGTGCCGCTGGTCGGCCTCCAGGTCCGCGAAGAAGGCGTCGTCGACACCGGTGCCGACGACCTGGCGCAGCTGGGCGGAGTTCTTCACGCAGTGGGCTCGCTGCCACTGAGGGTCGCGCCACTGGGCGGCGGTCACCTCGCGCCACCCGGGAAAGCGGCGCCAGTCGGGCTCCTGCGGCTCGTGCCGGCGGTAGACGTAGGGCTGGGCGGGAGCCGGCTCGGCCCGGTCGGGCCCGGTGATCGGTGGGGCGAGCGGTTCGCCCACCAGCCGGGGGCCGGGAAGGGATGCGGTCTTCACCAGGTGTCTCGTTTCTCCCGGCCAGGCGGCGGGGCGAGTGGGCTTGAGGGGCGGGCACGGACGGCGCCGGATCGGGCGGTGTCCGAAGAGGCGGGAAGGCGGGGCGTGCGGGGTGTCAGCCGGTGAAGGCGTAGACGTACATGCCCTCCCGGTCGGGGCGCCGGGCGAAGCCGGCGCGTTCCATCACGCGCTGAGAGGGGGTGTTGTCGGGCGTGGTCGTGGCGATCACCGTGTCGGTGCCGGGGTCGGTCAGGGCCCAGCGGGACAGGGCGATGAGCGCCTCGGTGGCGTAGCCATGGCCACGGGCCTCGGGGTGCAGGTCGAAGCCGATCTCGGCGCTGCCGTGGTCCGAGGGGCCGTGGAAGCCCATGCCGCCGACGGCGCGGCCGTCCTCGGCGCGGATCAGGACGTACATGCCCCAGCCCGGGCGGTGCAGGCCGGCCTCGTGGGCGCGGACGAGCATCCCGGCGGCCTCGCGGGAGCCGTCGCCGGGGTCGCCGCCCAGCCAGGCGAAGCCCGCGTCGCGCCCGGCGCGCAGCTCGGCCGCTTCAGCCGGAGTGACCTCGCGCAGCCGCAGCCGGTCGGATTCGATGCGGGCACAAGGGTGTTCGGCCACCTGCCGGCGGCAGGAGTCCTCGTTCCCGGACCAGCCGGTGAGGCGCCAGTCGCGGGGGAGGGGTTCTCCGGCGGGAAGGACGACGAAGGCGTCCTTGGGGTCGACGGCGATCAGATGGGTCACTGCTGTTGCTCCTGTGGTACGGGAGTCGGTCGGACGAAGGGGGGAAAGAGGCTGAGACAGACGGGAGTTGAGGGGTCGTCAGGTGCCGGATCGGGCCGCGCCGCTCACGACCCGCGTGGGGGCGACGACGTCCAGGGCGTCCAGCAGCCGGGTCAGTTCACCGGGGTGTCCCACGGAGATCCGCAGGTGCCCGGGGAGTCCGAAGCGTCCCGCGTCGCGCACGAGGATGCCGTGGTCGCGCTCCAGCAGCAGTTCGGCGGTCGCGGAGTCCTCCACGGGCACGGCGAGGAAGTTGGTCACCGACGGCAGAGCACGGCGTCCCCGGGCGGCCAGGGCGGCCCGGAACTCCTCGCGGGCCGCCGCGTTGGCCGCGCGGACCCGCTCCAGGTGGCCCCGGTCGGAGAGGGAGGCGACGGCGGCGGCCTGGGCGGCCCGGTTCACGCTGAACGGCATGCTGCCCTGCACGGCCCGCAGCCGGGCGATCGCGCCGGCCTCGCCCACGGCGTAGCCGATGCGCAGTCCGGCCAGGCCGTGCGCCTTGGAGAAAGTACGCAGCGCCACCACCGGCGCGCCGCTGTCCAGGTAGTCGAGCACCCCGGGGGTGCCGGGCGGAGCGAAATCGAGGTAGGCCTCGTCCACCACCAGGGGGGTTCCGGTGGCGGCGGACCGCTCGACGAGTCGGTCGAAGGCCGCTCGTGTCAGCGCATCCCCGGTGGGGTTGTGCGGGTTGCAGACGTAGCCGACGCCGGCCCGCCCCAGGGCGTCGGCGAGCCCGGCGGCGTCGGGCCGGGTGCCGGCCAGGGGGATCTCACGGCAGCCGCGGCGCACGTTCTCCAGGCAGATCCGGTAGCCGGGGAAGGTGCCGGCGGTGGTGACGCCGGGACGGTCCACGTCGCCCAGAGCGAGGGCGCTGAGCAGGACCAGCTCGTCGCTTCCGTTGGCGACGACGACCTGCTCGGCCGTCACGCCCAGCAGGTCCGCGACGGCCCGGGCGGGCGCTGACCGGTGGGGGTCGGGGTAGGTGCCGGTGGCGTCCACGGCCTCGTGCGCCGCCGCCAGGGCGAGCGGGCTCGGCCCGTAGGGGCTCTCGCTCAGGTGCAGGCGTACGGGGCCGGGCGGGGCGACCGTGGGGGGCGGGGCGACGGTCACGGCCGCTCTCCCATCAGCAGGCCGAAGCAGTAGCTGCCGGGCTCGGCCTCCAGGGTGAGGAAGCAGTGCTCGGCGCCCGCCGGGACGCGCAGCAGCGCGGGGGAGGTGAGTTCGTGCCGGATGCCGTCGACGCGGACCTCGATGCGGGCGCCTTTCGGGTGCGGCGAGACGAGGAAGTAGATCTCGTCGACGTCGTGCCGGTGCGGATCGGCGACCGGCCTGCCGACGAGGTGGTCGATGGGGCCGCCCGCCACCTGCACGGGGACGCCGCCGAACATGTCGGAGGTCAGGTAGAAGGGGGCTGGGTCGTGGTGTCCGGCCACGGGCAGGAAGCGGGGGATGTCGGTACGGACCTCGGCCGGTGCGTGCCGCGAGAGCGGTGCGGCGGCCGGTGCGGTGGGTGTCCTGTCGGTGCTCACGGGATGCCTCTCAACGTCGGTGGTGCGGGGAACCGGCGGCCGCCGGGCTGTCGGGGGAGCCTGCGGTGGCGCGCCGCGCGGTCGGGGCCTCGCCGAGGTCGTGGGCGCACAGCGTGCGTCCGGGCGCGCCCGTCGCCGGGTCGTCGAAGGTGTAGGTGAGGGTGGTGAGGGCCCGGTCCAGCACCTCGACCATCTCGGCGTGGTCGCCGGCCGTTCCCCACAGCAGCGCCAGTTCGGCGGTGCGCACATCGGGTGACACCCGGGAGCCGGGCCGCACCCGGCTGTCGTAGGTCTGCACACCGGGAAGGCCCAGGACGTCGCGGATGCCGTTCACGCGCGTGAGCAGACCGCCGTCGACCGGGGTCGGTACGGCCCGCGCGTAGACCACGCGGTCCTGCGGCATCCATGCGGCGGTGACGTCCCGGGCGGGGGGCGCGGGATGCGGGTCCGCGTCGAACGGGTCCTCGCCGAGGGCCACCCGGGCGGCCAGCGCGATGCAGTCCGGGCCGCCGGCCAGCAGGCTCAGGCCGCCGAGGCAGGCGCCCAGCCTGCCGTTGACCTCGATGACGCGAGGGCCGTGAGGCGTCAGCTTCAGCTCGGTGTGAGTGATGCCGGTGCGCACGTCCAGCGCGCGCACCGCACGAGCGGCCAGGTCGAGGACCGCGGCACGCTCGTCCGCGTCCAGCGGGGCGGGCCAGAAGTGGCCGGCCTCCCGGAACGGCGGGACCAGGGGGAACTTGCCGGTCACCGCCCAGTGCGTGACGCGACCGTCCACGACGGCACTCTCCACCGAGACGTGATCGCCGAAGGGCCCCCGGCCGGTACCGGCCAGGTACTCCTCCAGGACCAGGCCCGTCTCGCCGCCCTGGTCCGGCGCCACGGCCAGCAGGCTCTGCGCCAGGGCGGCACCGGCGGCGGCCTCGCGTACGAGATGTGTGCTGCGGCTGCCCTCACCGCGCACGGGTTTCAGGACGGCCGGCAGGCCCACCGCCGCGACGGCGGCCGTCCAGTCCGCCGGGGAGCGCAGCAGATGGGAGCGAACCCGGTCCACGCCACGCTCGGCGAGCCGGCGGCGCTGGGCGTGCTTGTCGGTGAGCAGCCGCACGGTCTCCGGTGTGTGGCCCGGCAGGCCCAGCCGGGCCGCCAGGGCGGCCGTGGTGTCCAGACGGCGTTCGCTGAAGGTGAGGAGAGCGGTGGGCGCGTGGCGGCGCAGCTCGGCCGCGGCCGCGTCGAGACCGTGCTCGGTGGAGGCGTCCACGCGGACCCCGGGCGCCAGTTCGGCGAGGAGGGGGCCGATGTCCGCCGTGTGCGGGGAGTCGACGACCGCGAAGACGACGTCCCCGAGCGGTTCGAGGCGTTCGACGGCTTCGACGGGCGAGACGGAGCCGAAGTCGTAGACGACGGCGATGACGGGGCGTGACATGACGGCCTCTCAGGTGTCGGCGTGGTCGGGGGCGGGCGCGTAGTGCACTCCGGACAGCAGGGCGGCGAGGTCCGATCGCGCGCCCCGGCCCGGTGGGGCGGTGGGCGCCGGGGCGGAGGGGAGGCCGAACATCTTCAGGGCCTCGTCCACGCCGGTGATCTGCACGGGGATGCTGCGCGACGCCTGCCAGGCAGCCCTGTCCAGGCGGTAGCGGTCGCTGACGGCGCGCTCGCCGCGCACCGCGTTGACCTGCGTCCCGTCCGGTGTGAAACCGAACTTGCGGCACACGGCCTGGGAGTTGGCATTGCCGCGGCGCACCACGGAGAACGCGTCGAGCGCGCCGAGGCCGGTGAAGGCGAGCTCCAGCACGGCGGCACGGGCATGGCCCCCCAGCCCCCGTCCCTGGTGGCGCAGCCCCAGCCAGGAGGTCAGCAGGACCTCACGGGTCACCGCGAAGTCCCGTGCGCCCAGGGACTGCGAGCCCACGACCTCACCGTCGTGCAGTACGGCCAGGTAGAGCGTCCAGTCGTCCGGGCGCCACTCGGCCGCCGCCCGCCAGTGCCGCTGCAGGACGCGAAGCGCGACGGTGTCGCGGTCGCCGTCCGTCCACTGCGAGAAGAAGGGCATGAAGCCGGGTGCGTGCACCCCCTCCGCGGCGCGGTCGGCGAGGGCGTCGAGATCCTCCGAAGTGGGCCAGCGCAGCTCCACGAGTGGTGTGGTCACGCGCAGGGCGCTCAGCGGCCAGTTGTTCATGGCGGCGTGTCTCCTTCGACTGCTGGTGAGGTCTGGGCCGGTGGCGCCGGCGGACGGGCCTGTTGTGACGACCTACGAGAGGGGGGCGGCCGGGGCCGTGTCGGCGGCGTCGGTCACCGCGGTCCTGACGGCCGTCTCGGCCTTGTCGGCCGCCTCTGCGGCTTCGGCCGGGTCCGTCGGGTTCACCGCGTCGCCCTCCGGTGCCGGAAGGTCGGCCGCGCGGGGCAGGGTGCGCCGCAGGGCCGTGCCGACCAGGACGACACCGACGCACACCCCGGCCAGGGCGACGATCAGTACGGCACCCCCGGCCAGCGGCAGGGTCGCGCCGGCGAGCAGCGGACCGGCCACCGATCCGGCCGAGATCGCCACCGACAGCATCGCGTTGACCCGGCCGCGCACCCGCTCCTCGGCGAGGTCGTTGATCAGCCCGGTCAGCACAGGGAAGACCAGGGCCTCGCCCACCGACAGCAACAGCACTCCGAGCATGGCCGACACCGTGGCCGGCGCGCCGTGCTGGCGGCCTGCTGCCAGGACCAGCAGCCAGGCGGCGGCCCACAGCGCGCCGGTGGCCGACAGCACGACGCTGCGACGCACGCGCTGGATGCGCTCGCCGAGCAGCACCTGGGTGAGGACGGCGACGACGATGTTCACCGCGAACGTGCCGGACAACCCCTCGGGCCCGACGGCGCCGTGGCCGGTCAGATAGCCGGGCAGCCCCGACCGGAGCTGGCCGTAGGACACCAGGGAACACAGCGCCAGCGTGGCGAACAGCACGGCGAGTACGGGCCGGCGGAGCACCTCGCCATACCCCGTGACGGTGCGGTCTTCCCCTGCCTGGGCGGGGGACTCGGGGGTGCGGTCGTCGATGCGCGGCAGCAGCACCAGGAAGGCGAGCCCGGCCAGCAGGAACGTCGTTCCGTCGGCGAGGTAGAGCGCGGCGAAGCGGGCCGCGTCGCTTCCCGGCCCCCCGGCCGCGACCAGGCCGCCGACGAGCACGCCCAGGCCCGTCATCGCGTTGAAGACGGCGTAGTCGGCCGAGAAGGCCAGCCCGCGCTCCCGGGCGGTGGCGGCACCGGCGTACAGGAAGCGCAGGACGGTGCCCACACCGCTGATCCCCAGCCCGTAGACGAGTGCGGCGGTGAGCGCGGCGGGCGCGGAGACCGCGACCGCGTACAGCGCGGTGCCGGCGCCCGCCACGCACATCACCAGGGTGACGACGGGCCGCGGGGCGACCCGGTCGAGAACCGCGCCCCAGACGAGGCCGCCGACGACGGCGGTGGCCGCCTGTACGGCCAGGGTCGCGGCGGGCACCCAGGAGGGCAGGCCGCGCACCTGGCCCAGGTAGATCCACAGGAACGGCAGGACCAGGCCGCCGCCGAAGGAGTTGACCGCGTTGACGGCCAGGACGGCACGGGTGCGTGGCGAGAACTCCCGCACGGTGGCGACGATGCGGAGGGTCACCGTGCCTCCAGGACGTACAGCCACGAGTGCGGGGTGCCGAAGGGCACGGTGCGCACCGGGTGCAGACCGGCGGCGGCGAACAGTTCCTCGTAGGTCTCCTTGGTGTGCAGGGGCACGCCCATCAGCGCGTGCGCGAGTTCGTAGCCCAGGGAGAAGACCGGCAGTGTGGCCGCGTTCTCGGCGTCGGGCCGCAGCATGGTGTCGGCGAGCACGAAGGTGCGGGCGGCGGGGAACGCCTCACGCAGCCGGGTGAACAACTGCGGCCGGGTGGCCGGGTCGGCGAGCAGGTCGTGCAGCAGGAAGAAGCTCATCACCGTGTCCACCTCACTGATGGCCTCACGGTGTGCCTCGCGGTGGCAGACGTCCAGGACGTCGGCCTGGACGGCCCGGACCCGGTCCTCCAGGCCTGCCTCGGCGATCGTGCGGTGGGCCAGTTCGGTGGCGGGCCCGCTGATGTCCAGGCCGAGACCGCGGGTGCCGGGGCGGCCCGCGACGACGCGGCTGACCCGGGCGGACATGCCACTGCCGAGATCCGCGAGGGTGCCGAAGTCGACGTCGGCGAGTACCTCGTCGAGGGTGGCGGACATGAAGTTGCGGTCGTTCTGTCCGGAGCCGAGAGCGACCATCGCCTCGTCGCGCAGCACGTCCGTGCCGAACGACGCCTCACCGGAGGCCAGTTGGAAGGCGCGGGAGAAGACGTCGCTGTAACCGCCGACGGCCCAGGTGAAGTAGCCGCGCATGCGCAGCGTCTCGCGGCCGGCGTCGGTGAGGACGGCGGCGTCCCCACCGTCCTCCAGGCGCACCCAGCCGCACACGGCGGCGGCGCGCAGGACTTCGCGCACGATGCGTTCGCGCACCGCGGGCCCGGCGCCGCGGACGAAGGCGGGCACGTCCAGGCAGGGGCTTTGGGCGAAGCGGTCCCAGATGCCCAGCCGGTCCAGGGTGTGAACGACGGTGGCGGCGACGAATCCGTTGAAGGCCTGGTCCACGCCGATGGGTGAGGGCGCGGCGCCGTACCAGTCGGCGGGCAGGACGGCCGCCTCGCCGGGTACGGCCGGAGCGGTGTGCAGCAGTGTCATCGGGGTTCCGTTCGGTAGAGAGGGCGCGCAGCGCCCGGCGGGGCGGTTCAGGAGGGGCGGGTGAGGGCGGCACCGGTCGATGGCGCCATCTCCTCGAGCAGGCCCAGCAGTTCGGCGGTGAGGTTCTCAGGTGTGACGGAGGCGGTCAGAGGCTCGTAGACGGCCAGGGCCAGCGCCCAGTGCGTCGGCCCCTCCTGGACACAGCAGTGCACCAAGGGGGTGTCGCGCAGGACGAAGGGCCGGGCGGCGGAGGTGCGGACGGCCTCTGCCAGGCGTTCGGGGGCGCCGGCCGGATCCGCGGGCAGCAGATCCGGGCCGGCCTGGGGCCGGGGCAGCACCGTCGCCCGCCACCGCCCGCCGCGCTCGCCGAAGACGGTGCGCAGGGCGGGGTGGCGGCGCTGCAGCTCGGCGAACGCGGTTGCCAGCGCGGCCTGTTCCGGCGCTGCTCCCGCGACGGCGCGGGCGCAGACCACGGCGTGGTCACCGGAGGTCCCGCGGCGCACCAGGTCGTAGAAGAGCAGGCGCTGCTCGTAAGGGGTGAGCGGGCGGCCGGTGTCCTGCGTGCGGTGCTCGCCGGAGGCGCGGCGCCACATGGGGTGGCCGGGCAGCCGCAGCCTGCGCCCGGGACGGCCGAGCGTGGTGTCCACGTCCAGACCGAGACACCACAGCCGCGCGAGCAGCCGGGCAGCGGACGCCCCGTCGGCGGGGTCGAACGTCAGCGGTTCCTCCGGCCCGGGGGCAGGACCGTTCCGGGTGGCGCGGCCGATCCTCACCACGACCGCGTCGCGCGGACTGGGCGGGTCTTCGGCCGTGGGTGCGCAGAGACCGGCAGCGGCCGTCCGCAGTGCGTCGGCCGGTGAGACCGTGCCGCGCAGTGCGGCGGCGGCCAGGGCGCCGATGCGGTCCTCGCCTCGCACGGCGACCGGCGTGAGGCGGCGGTCCAGCAGCCAGCGGCCGGCGCTGTACAGGGTGGCGACGGCGCGCGCCGCGGGGGCGTCCTCGGCGTGCCGGGCGATGTCCTCGCCCAGGCGCGGCAGGTCGGCGGTGCCGGGCAGGTCGGCCGGCGGGCCGTCGACGCCCGAGCCGTCCAGGAGCAGGACGACGTCGGCGCTCGTGCGGTCCGTCCGGGGTGCGGGGGCTTCGGCTGCGGCGGGCAGGGGTTCGCGCAGTCGACGGACGAGTGCGGCGAGGTCCTCGCCGACCACGGCATGGCGGCAGGGGAAGCGTTCGCGGCCGGTGTCCAGGGTCAGGGCCACGTCGTCGGGGTCGGTGTCCGGTGCCTGGGCCAAGCGGTCCGCCAGCCGCTCGGACAGGGCGGTCAGGGAGCGGGCGTCCCGGGCGGACAGGGCCAGGACGTGGGGCACCGACGGCGAGGGGAGGACCGGCCCCTGCACGGTCGCTGCGGACCCCTGGCCGGCCGGATCGGCCGGGGAAGGCGGGGTGCTGGTGGAAGCGGAGGGGGTGGTGGATGACGGAGAAGTCGCGAAAGCGGCCATGGGGCGTCACACCCTTTCGAGATCGCGGCGCCCGGCGGAGACGGACCGGGTGGCCGGCCGGTACTCCTGGACGACGACGTGTGCGTTGGTGCCACCGACGCCGAAGGAACTGACCCCCGCGCTGCGCGGGCGTCCGTTCTCCTCGGCCCAGGGCCGGCCCTGGGGCAGCAGCGAGAACCGGCCGCCGGCGGCGTCGAGTTCCTCGATGGGCTCGGCCACGTTGGGGGTCGCCGGCAGGTGCCCGTGGTGCACGGCGAGCACGGCCTTGATGAAGCCGGCCATACCGGCGGCGGTGTCGCAGTGCCCGATGGACGCCTTCACAGAGCCCACCGCCACGGGGGGCCCGTCCGTGCCGAGCGCCTCGGCCAGTGCCGTGATCTCGATGGCGTCGCCGAGCCGGGTCCCGGTGCCGTGGGCCTCCACGTAGCCGAGGTCCGTTCCGTCGAGCCCGGCCGCGTTGAGCGCGTCGCGGATCACCCGCGCCTGGCCCTCGATGCCGGGGGCGGAATAGCCGATGCGGGCGGCGCCGTCGTTGTTCACGGCGCTGCCGCGCAGCACCGCGTACACCGGGTCCTCGTCGCGTTCGGCGTCGGCGAGGCGTCGCAGGAGCACCGCTCCGGCGCCGAAGCCGCCGACGGTGCCCGAGGCGCGCCGGTCGAAGGGCCGGCAGACGCCGTCGTCGGTGTAGAGGAAGCCCGGCCGGTAGCGGTAGCTGCCGTCCGAGGCAGCGTCGAGCGACACCGCTCCGGCCAGCGCGTAGTCGCTGTCGCCGCTGAGCAGGCTGCGGCACGCCAGGTGGATCGCGTACAGGCCGGTGGAGCAGGCCGTGTCCAGCATCAGGGCCTCGCCCCACAGGTCGTGCAGGTAGGCGAAGCGGGAGGCGACGAAGGTGGGATCGGCGTTGACCACGTCGTCCACCCGGGCCTGCGGGTCGGTGCCGACGACCTTGGCACACCCGGCGTACAGGCTGGTGCGGGCGGCGATGTCGGACAGCCGCAGGGAGGCGTCCTCGACCGCCGACCACAGCGCCTCGTGCAGCAGGCCCTGCTGGGGGTCGCCGTGGTGCAGGTCGTCTTCGCTGAAGCCGAGCAGGTCGGGGTCGTAGGCGGGGCCGCCGGCGGTCATGCCCCAGCGGGCGACGCGCCGTTCTCCGCCGGGCAGTTCGGTGATCAGCGGGCCGGGGCCTTCGGTGAAGCAGTCGCGGCCGTTGCGCAGGTTGTCCCAGAAGGCCTCCAGGTCCAGGGCGCCGGCGAACCGGGCCGCCATGCCGACCACGGCGATGGCGTCCGGACCTGCGCCCGGCCGGTCGCCCGGCGGTCGGCGCGTGCCGGTCCGAGGGGGAGCGGTGGGGTCGGTGCCGCCCAGCAGCCGGGACTGGGCGCGCACGGTGGTGTGGCGCAGCAGGTCGGCCATGGAAGGCCGGGTGCCGGTCGCGCGTCGCAGGGCTGCCTGGAGCCGGACGAGCAGCAGCGAGTGGCCGCCGACGTCGAAGAAGTTGTCGTCGGGTCCGAACGGGCGGTTCCCGAGCACCTCGCGCCAGGCGGCGTGCACCGCCTGCTCGGGCTGAGGTCCGACATGCGAGGGCACCGCGGGGGCCGCGACGGCGGCGGGGGCGGACGGCCCCGGGGCGGGGGCCGCGTCCTCGGGTTGCGGCAGCCGCCGGCGGTCGATCTTGCCGTTGGCGGTCAGGGGGAGCCGGTCCACGGCCACCAGATGCGCGGGAACGGCGAACGGCGGAAGACAGGCGCGCAGGTACTGCAGTACTTCGGCGTGCGCGTCGGGCCGGTCGAAGACGGCGTAGGCGATGATCTCCTTCTCGTCGCGGTCGTTGCGGCGGCTGGTGACGAACGCGGCGGTGACTCGGGAGTGCGCACGCAGCGCGGACTCCACCTCGCCCAGTTCGACGCGCTGGCTGCGGATCTTGATCTGGTTGTCGTCGCGGCCGATGAACTCCAGCTGTCCCTGGGCGTTCCACCGCACCCGGTCACCCGTGCGGTACAGCCTGGCCTCGGGTTCGGGGACGAAGGGGTCGGGGACGAAGCGCTCGGCGGTGCGCCGGCGATCGCCGAGGTACTCCAGGGCCACTCCCTCGCCGCCGAGCAGCAGTTCTCCGGGGGCGTAGGCCGGGGCCGGGACCAGGGAGCCGTCCGACGTGTCGAGCACGACGTACAGGCGGGTCCCCGGCACCGGTTGTCCGATCGGCACGGTCCGGGCACCTTCCGGGATCTCCTCGACGGGGTGCCAGGTGGAGGTGAAGGAGTTCTCGGTGGGGCCGTAGCTGTGCAGGAGGGTGCCCGGCCGGGCCCAGCGCAGGGCTTTGCGCAGGTGCGGTACGGAGACCAGCTCGCCGCCGAAGTACACCCGGCGCATCGACTGCAGCAGGTCCGGGGCGTCTTCGATGATGCGGTTGAGCAGCGGGGTGGTGACCAGCAGTGTGGTGACGCCGTGGGCGCGCACGGCCCCGCGCAGGGACACCGGGTCCAGCACCAGCTCCTTGTCCAGGACCACGAGCCGTGCCCCGTGTGTCAGGGCGCCCCAGATCTCGTAGGTGGCGCCGTCGAAGTTGAGCGGGGAGAGGTGGGAGACGGTGTCGTCGGTCCCGAGGGGCAGGAAGTCGGGCTGGTGCATCAGCCGCAGTACGCCGCCGTGGTGCAGCAGGACGCCCTTGGGCCGGCCGGTGGAGCCGGAGGTGTACAGCACGTTGAGGGGGCTTCGCGGGCCCAGGGCGGTGGCGGGAGGGGTGTCCGGCAGGCCGGAGGCCAGGAGTTCGAGGTCGTCGGCACCGTGCACCGGCAGGTCCCGCGGGGCGCGGTGGGTCGCGGACTGTTCGGTGACCAGCAGCCGGGGGCGGGCGTCGTCGAGGATGCGGTGGAGCTGGGCGTCGGGGTAGGCGGGGTCGAGCGGTAGGTAGGCCGCGCCGGCCAGGGTCACGGCGAGCATCAGCGCGACGGTGCGGATCCCGGGCTCCAGCAGCAGCGCCACCACGTCGCCCTCGGCGACGCCGGCTTCCCGGTGCATCCAGTGGGCGGCACGGGCCGCGTCGCGCACCAGGGCGCCGTAGGTGATCTGCCGGTCGCCGTGGACCACGGCGACCGCGTCGGGCCGGCTGCTCGCCTGGGTCAGGACCAGGGCGGGGACGCTGGATGCCGGCAGGTGCCGTGGCCGGGCGGTCGATCCGCCGTCGGCGGCGGGCGCGTCCGCCAGTGCCGTGATCAGGTCGAGGCAGCGGGCTCCCGGCCGTTCGGCGGCGGCGAGGAGGGCGTCGAGCTGGCGGACCATCAGCTGTGCCGAGGCGGGGGTGTACAGGGCCGCGTCGTAGTCGACGCGCAGCACCAGGCGGTCGGGGTGTTCCTGGGCGGCCAGCGCCAGGTCGTACTTTGCGGAGGCGGTGTCCAGTGGGGTGATGTGCACGGTGGCGCCGGAGACCTGCTGCGGACGGTCGGCGCGCGGCTGGTGGAGGAACACCGCCGCGTAGCGGGGGGCCGTCGCGGCGGCCGGCTCGCCCGCCTCGGCGAACGCCTCCATGGTGTCCCAGACCTGCTCACCCAGGCGCGCGGCGTACCCGTCGAAGGATTCGGCGCCGTCCAGGCGGCTGCGCACCGGCAGGACACGGGTGAACAGGCCGACCGCGTCCTGGGTGCCCGGGGCATGGCGTCCGGCGAACGGCATGCCGAGGACGCCGTCCTGCTCTCCGGACCAGGCGTGCAGCAGCAGGGTCCAGGCGGCCAGCAGGACCGTGGCCGGGGTGACGCCGTCGCGTACGGCGATACGTCGCACAGCGGTGAGTCGCTGCTCGGACAAGGTCCGCTCGGTCCAGGCCGCCGTGCCGCGCAGCCGGCTCTCGGCGCGCACCAGGTCGGGCAGCGGCGCCAGGGCGACGGGCTCGTCGTCCAGCAGGTGCTCCCAGTACGCCGTCGGCTCGGCGGGCACGGTGGCCGGGGACATCGGGGCGGGCCGAGCCGCCGGTGGCTCCTGGCCCGCGTGACGGGCCCGGTAGGCGGCCAGCACGTCGTCGGCCAGCACCTCCAGGGTTCGCCCGTCGGCCACGATGTGATGGGTCGTCAGGACGACGACGGCTCCGTCGTCGTGGTGGAGGACATCAGCACGCACCAGCGGGCCGGCCGCCGGGTCGAGAGGGCGCTGCGCCGCCTCGACGGCCGCGCGGCGCGCGGCGTCGGAGCGCACGGGCCCCGGGCAGGTGAAGCTGCCGAGCGGTACGACCGCCGCGGGCTCGGGCACGAAGCGCAGCTCGCCCTCCTCGGCGTCGAACCGGCCGGCCAGGATCGGGTGGCGCACGAGGAGGTCGGCCAGCGCGCGGCGTAGCACGGGGAGGTCCAGGGTGCCCTCGAAACGCAGGGCCACGGGAACGTTGTAGCGGCCGGATTCCGGCTCGCAGCGGTCGGCCAGCCATATCTCGGTCTGGGCGGCCGAGACCGGTACCGCAGGAATGGCGTTCATGCGCCGGCCTCCTGAGCCGCGGCGGGGGCGTGCGGTTCCGGCGCGGCGAGCACGGCGGCCAGGGAGTGCACGGTGGGATGGCGCAGCAGGAGCCGTACCGGCAGCCGCCGGTCGAGGGCGGTGCCGAGCCGGCCCATGATCTGGACGGCGTCCAGGGAGTTCCCGCCGATCTGGAAGAAGTGGTCCTCGTCGGTGAACTCCTCATGGCCGAGTACGTCGGCCCAGGCCTGGTGCACCAGTGCGATGAGTGCGTCGGTTCCGTGCGCCGCTGCTTCGGTCGCCATAACAGCAGTCATGTCCTTCGGTCGAGGGGGGGAGGCGGGTGCGGGCGGGCCGGGGCCGGTCCGCCGCGGCGACGAGGGGCTATCCCTCGCCGACGAGGTCGCGGTAGGTCTCGTCCACGGCGTCCCAGAGCCGCGGGAACAGACTGCGGTCGGCCATGGCCCGCACACCGGCCGTGGACTGCCCACGCAGGCTCTTGGGCAGGTCGTCACGTGCCTGCGCGAGGTCCGGGCGCGCAGGGGTGGAGCCGGCCGTCGGCGAGGTGGCCTCCGGGTGGCCGCCGAGCTGCGACCAGACCATCCGCAGATGGTGGTGCTTCCAGGCGGCGACGGAGTCGTCCAGACGCAGCAGCGCCTGGCGGACCAACGCGAGGGCGGGCGCGCGGTCCCCGTCTGTGGGAGGAGCGAGACGGCCCTGAGCCGAGACGAGTTCGCGCGGGCGGAGGCCTGCCCGGGCGACGGCCGCCTCCACCTCCCGCCACAGCGCGGTAGCCGCACGGCGCAGGTTGCGAGCTCCGGGTGAGTCCAGCCCCGTGGTGTTCTCCGGGAACGTCTCACGCATCGTCAGCAGGCTCTCCTGGGGCAGGTGGTCCTGAAGAATGCGCACCGCGCGCACCGTGACCTCTCCGAGGGATGCGGCGCGCTCCAGGAGCTGGGCGGCGAGCAGGTCGTCGTCGGCGCGCAGCGAGGCGGCGGCGCGCCGCATCTCGTAGTGCATGGCACACCAGGCGTACTCGGTGATCAGGTGGATCGTCTGGAAGAGCCGCTGGTCCGGATGGACCAGGGATCGTTCCGGGAGCAGCGCGGACAGGGCCTCGGTGAGCCGGGTGTCCTGTTCGTAGTTGCTGCCGCGGTCGTACTCGTACCGGAAGAGCGGGTCCTCCTCGCCGGGATTCATCAGTCGGCGGGCCGGCCCGGGCCGCCCGATCTGGGCACGCTTGCTCATGGTGGTGGACGCTCCGGGTGAGGGGTCGTGGGGAGGAGGGGTCGGGGGGAGGAGAGATCAGCCGACCAGGGCGCTGTCGCGGTCGCCGGCAGGGAAGAGACGGTTGTCCAGGACCGACGCGAGGTACGGCACGCCCTGGGTGTAGCCGGTGCCGGTGCGTTCCCCGAGCATCCGCACGGCCAGGCGGTAGTGCGTCTGCTTCCACCGCTGGTGCACCGCTTCCAGCCGGGCGGCGGCGGTGTCCAGTGCCGTCTCCGCCTCCGGCGTCAGCCGGTGCGCGGCCGCGAGGTCGGACCAGGTGCCCTGCACGGTGGGCCGACCGTGCAGCACGCGGGCGCGCACGGAGGGCACGGAGGTGAAGGCGGGCGAGTCCAGGCGGGCGGCGGCCGGGGTGGAGCAGAGGGACTCGAAGGTCTTGTAGCCCGCGGACTGGATGGCGCTGGCGCCCTCGGTGAAGTCGCGGAACGTGCGGAAGGCCTCCGGGCGCATGGTGGCGAGCAGGGAGAACAGCGGCAGGGATTCCTTGAGTACGTCGGCCACCGCGCCGACGCGGGCAGCGGCCTGCTCGGGACGGTTCTCGCCGAGGCAGCGCACGGCCGCGGCCAGGGAAGCCGACATGAACGAGAACGTCGTCTCGAAGGACTGCAGGGTCCGCAGGAAGAGGTACTCGTCGTGCAGCACGTACACCGGCTGCATGGTGGCCGAGAGCATCAGTTCGTCGTGTGCCGTGGCGGTGCGCAGTACGGCGCGGGCCAGGGGCAACCCCGGACTGCGGCCCGGCACGGCCGCCACCGCTGCCGGGTCCACGACCCCTGGGGGCAGGATGCGCAGCGCCGCCGGCTCCATGACACGGACGGCCAGCCGGATGCGCTTGGCCACGAGGTCCGCCCCGGGCGGCATGCCGTGAGGAGCTGCGGGATCGTCGCCCAGGGCCTGCTGCTCGAAGTGCACGAGGTCGGCGAGGAGCAGAAGCAGCGTCTCGTCGCGCAGCCGGCGCGCCTCTTGCCAGGGGACGGCCGAGGGCCGGGCGAGCAGCGGCAGGGCTATGTAGCTGGGGTAGTCGTAGCGGTGGTCGTGTTTGTCCAGGACGACGTCGAGGAAGGTGCGCAGGAATCGGCCTGAGGGCTGCCTCTCCTGGGCCGTGCCGCCCGACGCAGAAGCGTCCAGGGACGCGACGCGAGGCAGGGTGCCACGTAACAGGGCCAGTTGCTCGAGCAGTTCCTCGGCCAGGAAGTGCTTGCCCACGGCGCGCAGATGGCCCAGGAGCGTGAGGTAGGGGAAGGCGTGGGGTTCGGCGGTGCGCTGCCAGAGGTCGAGCGCGCGCATGGTGTCGGCGAGTGAGTCCGTCGGTGCGGGCGCCGTGACGGCGGGCACCGAAGTCATCGTCCGGTCCTCTCGGGATCGCGAACGGAAGGGCTGACGGGCATGGGTGGGCCTCTCTCAGGAAGGCAGGCGGTGGCACTCGAAGACCAGGGGCCCTCTCCGAGGGGCCCGGCGCTGATCTCCTTGTGCGCCACCGATCCTCCACCCGTCACAGAGCCTGAAACAGTCACCGCTTTTCGGTCAC
This sequence comes from Streptomyces panaciradicis, assembly GCF_023516615.1. Classification (GTDB taxonomy): domain Bacteria; phylum Actinomycetota; class Actinomycetes; order Streptomycetales; family Streptomycetaceae; genus Streptomyces; species Streptomyces panaciradicis. Next base: position 799 of record NZ_JAMGBF010000129.1, on the reverse strand, counting down.
GGAACCGCGTGACGAGCGGGACGTGCCGACGTGCCGGGCCCGCCCTACCAGGCTGACGACCAGGCCCCTCGGCGGGCTTGACGGTGAAGGTCGGTTCGTCGACTACGCCCTTTTCCGCAGACCTTGCGCCCTCCAGCTGCTCTGTCGCTACGTCCCGTGGAGGTGGAAGAGCATGGTTCCTGCCGGGTCCATCTGGCGCATCTGCCCTGCTTGATGCGCGGTGGCTTCGTCGGGACGGTTGCACGGATTTCACTTGCGGACGGTGGCCGACATGCCGGCCGGCGGGTGACGTCCGTGTGCGCTTGTCGGCGAGCCCCCCGGCCTACCGCACGGCTCCCATCCGGTCCCCTGGAGCGAAGAGGTTGAGGACTTCCTGGCCCATCCCGCTGCATCCCATGTGGCGGTGGTGCCCCGAGCTTCCGCGGGGCCTTTGCCGTTGCCAGGGGCGACAAAGCCGGGGGCTTCGGCCCCTCTTGCCACCGGTCGGCATGGCGCTGTCACTTGAAGGCTGTTAACACACCGCAGGGAGCAAACCAGGGGCTGCTCACACCTGCTGCGCGTACTCCAGGGCTTCGTACCGGCGCTCTGCGATGTCCTCGCGGGTGCCGACGATCAGGGTCTGGGTGTAGACGTTTGAGTCGATGGACTGGCCGTGGATCTGGGCCAGGAGAACGAGGTCGCCCTCGTCCGGTGCCAACTGCCAGGGGCTCGAGCAGCCGCCGAGTTGGATGGAGACTCCGTGCGAAGCGCCGCCTGCTGCCGCGTCCCGGGCGGCATCCTCGAAACGGTCCAGGATGTC
>NZ_JAMGBF010000128.1 GCF_023516615.1 Streptomyces panaciradicis | reverse complement strand
GTGCCGCCGGCAGGGGGCCCGCGCCCGGTTCCCGACCCGCGCCGCCCGGCGGGGGCCCGCACCCGGTTCCCGACCCGCGCCCGCACGCACCAGGGGCCCAGCCTCACCCCAGGCCCGGCCCCGTGCGAGCCGGGCCGTGCGCGGAAAGGGGCCGCTGTCGGCGGTACCCGCTAGCCTTGCCAGCCTCAGCAGTGGTTCTCAGCAGGCGGTCGTAGACAGATGGACTTCCCAGCGGATCTCCCCGCGGACTTTCCCACCCAGGCGCACCCCCATCCGCACGGCGGCTGGCCCGGCAACGAGCTGGAGGAGGTGCTGTCGGCCTCCCTCGGCGTCCCCTCCGCCGGCGGCCGGATCATCGAGGTGCTCGGCCGCAGCTACCTGTGGATCCCGCTGCCCAACGGCGGCGCGCAGACCGGCCCCGTCGACCTGCCCACCCTGGAGATCGAGGGCCAGGCCTTCGTCCCGGTGTTCAGCTCCGAGGAGCAGTTCCGGCAGGTCGTCGGCAGCCACATGGCGTACACCGTCGCCCCGGCGGTCGACTTCGCCCGCGGCCTGCCGCCGCAGGTGGGCCTCTTCGTCAACCCCGACGGCGTGGTCGGCATCCCGCTGCCGCCCGCCGGGGTCGCCGAGCTGTGCCGGGTGGGCCGCACCCCCCTCGACGGCCCCGCCTCCGGCGGCCGGGTCAAGCTCTACGAACCGGACTGGCAGGACGACCCGGTCGACTTCCTGGCCGCGGCCGCGGCGGAGTTCGCGGAGACGGGCGTGGTCGTCACGGCCCGGCGCTGCCTCGCGGCCGTGGAGACGGCCGACCCGGTGATGTTCGTCGGCGTGGAGCTCTCCCAGCGGGAGGGCGACCTCAGGGCCCTGCCGCTGCAGGCGCTGGAGAGAGCGGTGACCCGGATCCCCACCCAGTGGCCGGTCAACCTGGTCCTGCTGGACGTCACCGACGACCCGGTGGCGGTGTGGATGCGCGACCACGTACGGCCTTTCTTCCTCAGGGACCACCTCTAGCGGGCGCGGCGGCGACGCCGTACGCACCACCGGTTCCGAGCCACCGGGCGCTTAAGCTGTCACTCAATGCGGGGCAACTTCTCGAAGGGGCGGTACGACAGGTGAGCGCGAGCCTCAGCGGCAGCGTCGAGCACATGCTGCGCCAGGTGACGCCCGGGCGCTACGACGCCTACGAGGCACTCCTCCGCGCCCTGGCGACCCCCGGCTCGGGTCAGATCTGGATGCTCCTGTGGCACGGCCAGGCCGGCTCCCCGGACGCCCAGTACGGGAACATGGAGGTCGACGGCTACGGCTACGCCCCCTGCGTGACCTCCGCACAGGAACTGAGCGCCAGCGGCTGGAACAGGTCGTACGAGGTGGTGGACGGCCTCGACGTGGCCCGCACCCTCTACCCCGACCACTTCGGCCTCTGGCTCAACCCGCACGCCCCCGGCGGCGGCGTCGGCATCCCCTGGCTGGACCTGCGCCGGATCGCCACCGGCCTGGAGCGCCAGCCGGCCGGCCCGCTGCGGCTGACGGAGCCGGCCATCGAGATCCCGCAGTTCTACGCCCTCCTCGCGCAGAACGCCCACCGCACCCCCGCCGTCCGCTCCCTGCGCCGCGCCTGGGTGCAGCCGGCGCTCGGCGCGCCCTACCTCGCCATCGGCCTGGACGTCTACGACACCAGCCCCGGCGCCGTCGACTCGGTGCGCGCGATGATGCAGCAGTCCGTGGGCGCCGTACCCGACGGGCTGCCGGTGTCGACGGTGGCGATGTCCGACGACTTCGACCCGGTCGCGCTGTGGATGCGGGCGAGCGCCCGCCCCTTCTACGACCGCGAGGCCCACGCCCCGGCGGCCGCCCCCGCACAGGCGCCCGCGGCGGGCTACGGCTACCCCCCGGTGCGGGGTGGGTACTGAGCGTCCGCCCAGGGCGACACAGACTGAGACACCCGCTGTTGGTTCAGACCGGAGGGCGCGTTCTGCGCGCGTAGATACCGCCGACTGATCCACGTGTAAACCAAATGTCCGAAAAAAGTCACGTCCGGCCCCCGTTACCCACTGTCCGGATAACGGAACCCACCAGCCCGCATCACGTTTACGCATCCATTCACCGCCAAGTCTGGCAACAGATCGCCAAAGCGTTGAAGACTCCCGCTCCAGGGGAGTTCGTCCCCGTGTACGACGGCTGATCACGCCGCCACAGCGGCAAGTGCGGGCCGGCCACCGCCGGTTGAATCGAAGAGGGGTCCCTGCCAGATGACGGCACCATTGCACGAGCCGACTGCGGAAGCGGCCCCGAGCGCGGCCGAGGAAGCAGCGGTTGCCACAGCCGGCGCCAAGGCCGTACAGGGTCGTTCCCTGGGCCGGATCGCCTGGGAGCGCCTCAAGCGGGACAAGCTCGCCCTGTCGGGCGGCGTCATCGTGCTCCTCCTCATCCTGGTCGCGCTGTTCGCCCCTCTGATCGCCAGCGCCTACGGCCAGGACCCCGACGCCTACCACGAGAGCCTGATCGACCCCCTGTTCAGCACGCCCAAGGGGTCGCTGGGCGGCATCAGCGGGGAGCACTGGCTCGGTGTCGAGCCGGTCAACGGCCGCGACATCTTCGCCCGTGTCCTCTACGGCGCCCGGATCTCGCTCCTCGTCGGCTTCCTGTCCGCGATCGTCGCCGTCGTCCTCGGCACGATCCTGGGCATCCTGGCCGGCTTCTTCGGCGGCTGGGTCGACTCCGTCATCAGCCGCGTCATGGACGGCCTCCTGGCCTTCCCCCAGCTGCTCTTCATCATCGCGCTGGTCTCCGTCATGCCCAACGACATGCTCGGGCTGACCGGATCGAGCGTCCGCGTGTTCGTGATGATCCTGGTCATCGGTTTCTTCGGCTGGCCCTACATCGGGCGCGTGGTGCGCGGCCAGACCCTGTCGATGCGTGAGCGGGAGTACGTGGAGGCGGCACGGTCCCTGGGAGCCGGGCGGTTCTACATCCTGTTCAAGGAACTGCTGCCCAACCTCGTCGCGCCGATCATCGTCTACACCACGATGATGATCCCGACCAACATCCTCACCGAGGCGGCACTGAGCTTCCTGGGTGTGGGCGTCAAGCCGCCCACCTCCTCGTGGGGGCAGATGCTGTCGACCGCGATCGACTACTACGACTCGGACCCCATGTACATGATCGTCCCGGGCGTAGCGATCTTCATCACCGTTCTGGCCTTCAACCTCTTCGGTGACGGCGTGCGGGACGCGCTGGACCCGAAGGGTTCCCGTTGACCGCCCCACCGCAAGCGTCCCGTGGCACCAGCACGGGGTCTCTCATCAAATCCGGAGGATCCGAGATCGTGACTACCCAACGCACCTCAGGGCGGCGCAAGCAGGCGTTGGCCGCTGCTGCCGCGGTCGCCGGGCTGCTGACCTTGGCAGCGTGCGGCGGCGGCAACGACAAGGGGGGCTCGTCGTCCGGCGCGGCCGGCTTCGACGCCGCGAACAACAAGGTCGCCCAGGCCGATCAGGTCAAGAAGGGCGGCACCCTCAAGTACGTCAGCACCCAGGACGCCGACTTCTGGGACACCACGCGTGGCTACTACGGCTTCATGTGGGACTTCGCGCGCTACTACAGCCGTCAGCTGCTGACCTACAAGACCCAGCCGGGCGCCGAGGGTGCGAAGCTCACCCCGGACCTCGCCACCGACATGGGTCAGGTCTCCTCCGACGGCAAGACCTACACCTTCCACCTGCGTGACGGCATCACGTGGGAGGACGGCAAGGCCATCACCTCGCAGGACATCAAGTACGGCATCGAGCGCGTCTGGGCGCAGGACGTGCTGTCCGGCGGTCCGATCTACCTCCAGCAGATGCTGGACCCGAACAACACCTACAAGGGTCCCTACAAGGACACCTCGAAGGACAAGCTCGGCCTGAAGGCGATCTCCACGCCCGACGCCAAGACGATCGTCTTCCACCTGCCCAAGGCGAACTCGGACTTCCCCGAGGTCCTCGCCATGGTCACGGCGTCCCCGATCCGCCAGGACAAGGACACCAAGGCCAAGTACACGCTGCACCCCTTCTCCTCCGGCCCGTACAAGTTCGAGTCGTACAGCCCGGGCAAGGGTCTCGTGCTGGTCCGCAACACCGAGTGGAAGGCGTCCTCGGACCCGGTCCGCAAGGCGTACCCGGACAAGATCACGCTGGACATCTCGTCGAACCAGAACGACTCGGACCAGCGTCTGATCAACGGCGACTACGACATCGACGCCAGCCAGACGGGTCTCGGCCCGCAGGCGCGCCAGATCGCCCTGAAGCAGCACAAGGGCAACCTGGACAACCCGGTCTCCGGCTTCATCCGCTACGCGGTCTTCCCGCAGACGGTCAAGCCGTTCGACAACATCCACTGCCGCAAGGCCGTGATCTACGCCGCCGACCACGTGTCGATCCAGACCGCGCGCGGTGGCCCGATCGCCGGTGGTGACATCGGCACCAACATGCTCCCGCCGTCGGTCGCCGGCTCCGAGGGCCAGAAGTACGACCCGTACGGCATCTCCGGTGCCAACAAGAACGGCAACGCCGACCTGGCCAAGAAGGAGCTGAAGGCCTGCGGCAAGCCGAACGGCTTCAGCACCACCATCGCCGTCCGCAACAACAAGGCGCAGGAGGTGGCCACGGCCACGTCCCTGCAGGCGTCGCTGAAGAAGGTCGGCATCAACGCCGACATCTACCAGTACGACGGTTCGCAGAGCTCCGGCATCATCGGCGCCCCGGCGAACGTGGAGAAGAAGAAGCTCGGCATCATCATCATGGGCTGGGGTCCTGACTTCCCGACCGTCCAGGGTTACGGCATCCCGCTGTGGAGCAGCCACTACATCCTGCAGAGCGGCAACAACAACTTCGCCATGATCAAGGACAAGACGATCGACGGCCTGTTCGACCAGTACATCGGTACGCAGGACGAGGCGAAGAAGACCCAGATCGCCACGGACATCAACCACAAGGTGAGCGAGGGCGCGTACTACCTGCCCTTCACCTTCGAGCGCCTGCTGAACTTCCGCTCCTCGCGGATCGGCAACGTCTACACGTCGAACGCCTTCAGCGGCTACTACGACTTCGTCAACATCGGTCTGAAGTCCACGAAGTAAACCCGGCACACCCGCCGAACGGCACGAAAGGCAGGTGAAGGCCGGCGCGGCGGGACCGTGGGCCACCGGAAGACCTCCGGCGGCCCGCGGTCCTGCGGCGGGCCGTTAGCTGTGCTCGCTTACCTCATCAGGCGGCTCTTCGCCGCCGCAGTGATGCTGGTGGTCATCATCCTGGTGGTCTTCTGCATCTTCTTCCTCGTCCCCAAGTGGGCGGGCGTGGACATCGCCTCAAGTTTCGTGGGCAAGCAGGCCGACCCGGCGTCGGTGGCAGCGGTGCGCGAGAAGCTGGGACTGAGCGACCCGATCTTCGTTCAGGTCTGGCACTTCTTCAAGGGCATCTTCGTCGGCCGCACCTACTCGGCCGGCGGCGACATCACCCACTGCGCCGCGCCCTGCTTCGGCTACTCCTTCCGTACCGAGCAGGACGTCTGGCCCGTGCTCACCGACCGCTTCCCGGTGACCCTGGGTCTGGCGCTCGGTGCCGCCGTGCTGTGGCTGGTCTTCGGTGTCGCGGCCGGTGTGCTCTCCGCGCTCAAGCGGGGCAGCCTGTGGGACCGCGGCGCGATGGTCATCGCGCTCGGCGGTGTGTCCCTGCCGATCTACTTCACCGGTCTGCTGTCGCTGGCGATCTTCAGCTACGGCCTCGGCTGGATCGACGGCAAGTACGTGCCCCTCACCGAGAGCTTCACCGGCTGGCTGGGCGGCATGATCCTGCCGTGGGTCACCCTCGCGTTCCTGTACGCGGCGATGTACGCCCGCATCACCCGCGCCACCATGCTGGAGATCCTCGGTGAGGACTACATCCGCACGGCGCGCGCGAAGGGCCTCAAGGAGCAGGTCGTCATCAGCAAGCACGCCATGCGCTCCACGATGACGCCCATCCTCACCATGCTCGGCATGGACCTCGGCGCCCTCATCGGCGGCGCGATCCTGACCGAGACGACGTTCAGCCTGCCCGGCCTCGGCCAGGCGGTGCTCAACGCCATCAAGACCCAGGACCTGCCCATCATCCTGGGCGTCACCCTGATCACTTCTCTCGCGGTGCTGATCGCCAACCTCGTGGTGGACGTCCTGTACGCCGTGATCGACCCCCGAGTGAGGCTCGCATGACGGAACTGAGCAAGAGCGGAGCTGCCGTGGGCGAGCCCACGAGCACCTCGCCCGCCCCGACGTCCTTCCTGGAAGTGCGCGACCTGAAGGTGCACTTCCCGACCGACGACGGCCTGGTGAAGTCCGTCGACGGGCTCTCCTTCAAGCTGGAGAAGGGCAAGACCCTCGGCATCGTGGGCGAGTCCGGCTCCGGCAAGTCGGTGACCTCGCTCGGCATCATGGGCCTGCACACCGCCGGCCAGTACGGCAAGCGCAAGGCGCAGATCTCCGGCGAGATCTGGCTGGACGGCACCGAGCTGCTGTCCGCCGACCCGGACGAGGTGCGCAAGCTCCGCGGCCGCGAGATGTCCATGATCTTCCAGGACCCGCTGTCGGCCCTGCACCCGTACTACACGATCGGTCAGCAGATCGTGGAGGCGTACCGCATCCACCACGACGTCGACAAGAAGACCGCGAAGAGGCGCGCGGTCGAGATGCTCGACCGGGTGGGGATCCCGCAGCCCGACAAGCGGGTGGACAACTACCCGCACGAGTTCTCCGGCGGTATGCGCCAGCGCGCGATGATCGCGATGTCGCTGGTGAACAACCCCGAGCTGCTCATCGCGGACGAGCCGACGACCGCCCTGGACGTGACCGTCCAGGCGCAGATCCTGGACCTGATCCGGGACCTGCAGAAGGAGTTCGGCTCCGCGGTCATCATCATCACCCACGACCTGGGCGTCGTCGCCGAGCTGGCCGACGACATCCTGGTGATGTACGGCGGCCGCTGCGTGGAGCGGGGCCCGGCGGAGAAGGTGTTCTACGAGCCCCGCCACCCCTACACCTGGGGCCTGCTCGGCTCGATGCCGCGCCTGGACCGCGAGCAGCAGGAGCGGCTCATCCCGGTCAAGGGCTCCCCGCCGTCGCTGATCAACATCCCGTCCGGCTGCGCCTTCAACCCGCGCTGCCCCTACGCGGACATCCCGAAGGACAACGTCACCCGCACGGTGCGCCCCGAGCTGACCGAGGTCGGCAGCCAGCACTGGGCCGCCTGCCATCTGACGCCAGAGCAGCGGGAGCGTATCTGGACCGAAGAGATTGCGCCGAAGCTGTGAGCGAGGACAAAGCTGTGACCACTCCCGCGAAGAGCGAGGGCGCGGCGGCCGTCAAGGACGGGGTCGCGCCGGGCGAGACCCTGCTGAAGGTGACCGGGCTCCAGAAGCACTTCCCGATCAAGAAGGGCCTGCTGCAGCGGCAGGTCGGCGCCGTGCGCGCGGTCGACGGCATCGACTTCGAGGTCCGCTCCGGCGAGACCCTCGGTGTCGTGGGCGAGTCGGGCTGCGGCAAGTCGACGATGGGCCGGCTGATCACCCGGCTCCTCGAACCGACCGCCGGCTCCATCGAGTTCGAGGGCAGGGACATCACGCACCTCGGCGTGGGCGGGATGCGCCCGATGCGCCGTGACGTGCAGATGATCTTCCAGGACCCGTACTCCTCGCTGAACCCGCGCCACACCATCGGCACGATCATCGGAGCCCCCTTCCGGCTCCAGGGCGTGGAGCCCGAGGGCGGGGTCAAGAAGGAGGTCCAGCGGCTGCTGTCGGTGGTCGGTCTGAACCCCGAGCACTACAACCGCTACCCGCACGAGTTCTCCGGCGGTCAGCGCCAGCGCATCGGCATCGCCCGCGCGCTCGCCCTGAAGCCGAAGCTGGTCGTGGCGGACGAGCCGGTCTCCGCGCTGGACGTGTCGATCCAGGCGCAGGTCGTGAACCTCATGGACGACCTCCAGGAGGAGCTCGGCCTGACGTACGTGATCATCGCGCACGACCTCTCGGTCGTCCGGCACGTCTCGGACCGCATCGCGGTGATGTACCTGGGCAAGATCGTCGAGCTGGCGGACCGGGACTCGCTGTACCGGGCGCCGATGCACCCGTACACCAAGGCCCTGATGTCGGCGGTGCCGATCCCGGACCCGCGGCGCCGGAGCGCCAAGAGCGAGCGCATCCTGCTCAAGGGCGACGTGCCCTCGCCGATCTCCCCGCCGAGCGGCTGCCGCTTCCACACCCGGTGCTGGAAGGCGACGGAGATCTGCCGGACGACCGAGCCGAAGCTCGTCGAGCTCAAGCCCGGCCAGCAGGTCGCCTGTCACCACCCGGAGAACTTCGCGGACCAGGCGCCGCAGGACACCGTCCTGCTGACCGCGGCCAAGGAGGCCGCCGAGCTGGTCTCCGACGAGATCCTCGCGGAGTCGGCGGAGACGTCGGCGGCGGTGGCGGCGGAGGTCGCGGAACACGATGCCGAGGCCACCCCGAAGGAGCCTGCCGAGCAGGCGCCCGCCGCGGATTCCGGAAACCCGGAGACCGACGCCGAAAAGTAGGCGGCGAATTCGTCAGAACGAAATGCCCCGGCAATCCGAAAAGGACTGCCGGGGCATTTCGCGCGCCGTGCGGCTTTTCGAGGTCAGGACTTCGTCTCCCAGTAGTGCCAGCCGACCGACGTCGCCGGAAGCTTGGCCGTGCCGGTCGCCAGCACCGTGGTGGAGCAGTTGGGGTTCGTGCGGTTCGACTGCCAGCCGACCTTGTAGCCGTTGGAGCCGTACTGCAGGTTGCCGTACCTGTGCGCGCTGATGTCGTGCGAGTAGGTGTGGCCGGTGGTGACCGCCACGGACTTGGTGATGCTGCCGCTCACGGAGGCCTTGGCCGAGGCGAACAGGTAGCTCGCGCTGACCTCCAGCGAGGCGGAGAGGCTGTAGGAGATGGTGGTGGCGCGGGTCACCGAGGCCGTGATGGTGCCGCCCGGGCCGTCCTTGTAGTAGGCGCCCTTGGCGGGCAGCCGGTACGCCTTGTGCGACGTGATGAGGACCCCGTAGGTGACCGGGCACGACCGCGGGGCCGCGGACGCCGGCGCCGCCCCCGCGACGACGGGCACCGAGGCGGCCATGAGAAGCGCGCCCAGCATTGCTCTCTTGCGCATGAGAATTTCCCCAGAGAAAAAAATGGTCCGGCCCTCGCTGTGGCGAAAACCGCCGAGCGCGAGCGAGCCTAGGGATTTTGACGGAGGGCGGTCAATCGCATTTCGGGGGATTGAGCAAGAATTGAGCTTGCGGTTGTGGGTCGTGCAATATCTGGCAAAGCTCTCGAAAAAAAGCGCACCGTTTTCCCGGAGTCTGCCGGTGGGGGCGGGGAGTCCCTGCCGGGCCCGACAGGAGTCAACCGTTGGATGGCGCATGACAAGTTGGCAAAGTCGTGTACATGACGGGTGAGGGGTGGGCAGAGTCGCCGTATCCGTCTGATCGGACCACGCACCGAAGGGACGTCCATGGCACTCTCCCGTTCGGCACGCTTAGGGGCCCTCGCGACCGCGGCGGCCTCTTTCCTTGTCGTCGCCGCCTCCGCCGCCCCCACTCCCGGCGCCCCCGGCATCGGCGACTCCTACTTCCCTCTGCTCGGCAACGGCGGCTTCGACGCCCGGCACTACGCCCTCGACGTGGCGTACAACCCGGACACCGACCGCCTCGACGGCCGGACGACCCTCACCGCCCGCGCCACCCAGCCCCTGTCGTCCTTCGATCTCGACCTGCAGAAACTGGAGGTCACCCGGGTCGAGGTGAACGGCAGACCCGCCGACTTCACCCGCGACGGCGACGAACTGCACATCACTCCCAAGGCAGTTGTGCGCAAGGGGCACGACTTCCGGGTGGCCGTCACCTACGGCGGCGTCCCCGAGCCCCTGAACGGCCCCATCATCTTCGGCTCCGACTACGGCTGGATGAAGACCCCCGACGGCGTCTTCGTCGCCTGCGAACCCAACGCCGCCTCCACCTGGTTCCCCTCCAGCGACCACCCCTCCGACAAGGCCACCTACGACATCCGCATCAAGGCCCCCAAGGGCCTGACCGGGGTCTCCAACGGCCGGCTGGTCTCGACGTACGACAAGGGCGGCTCGACGTACACGCACTGGCGCGAGAGCCGGCCCATGGCGACCTATCTCGCGACGGCCACGATCGGCAAGTTCGACGTCAGGACCGGCCGGACACCCTCCGGCATCCCGATCTACGTCGCCATCGACCCGGTGCTGGCGAACAGCAACACCGTCGACGTGTACGCCGTCACGGCCGCGGCCACCGACTACTGGTCGCAGGTCTTCGGCCCCTACCCCTTCGAGGAGACCGGCGCGATCGTCGACGACATGCCCGCGGCCGGGTTCTCCCTGGAGGTGCAGAGCAAGCCGGCCTACTCGGCCGTGCGCAGCGAGACGACGATCGTGCACGAGCTGGCCCACCAGTGGTTCGGCGACTCGGTGTCGGTGGAGCG
>NZ_JAMGBF010000127.1 GCF_023516615.1 Streptomyces panaciradicis | reverse complement strand
ACTCGGCCGTGCGCAGCGAGACGACGATCGTGCACGAGCTGGCCCACCAGTGGTTCGGCGACTCGGTGTCGGTGGAGCGCTGGAAGGACATCTGGCTCAACGAGGGCTTCGCCAGCTACGCCCAGTGGCTGTGGGCCGAGCACCAGGGCACCCGCAGCGCCCACGACTCCTTCCTGGCCGCCTACAACGCCCGTCCCGCCGACAGCCCGTTCTGGCAGATCACCGTCGCCGACCCGCAGCGCGACACCATGTTCGCCTCCGCGGTCTACCAGCGCGGCGCGATGACCCTGCAGGCGCTGCGCGAGCGCATCGGCGACAAGGCGTTCTTCCGGCTGCTGCCGGCCTGGACCGAGCTCCACCGGTACGGCAACGCGAACACCGCCCAGTTCATCGCGCTCGCCGAGAAGGTCTCCGGCCAGAAGCTCGGCGACCTGTTCCAGAAGTGGCTCTACACGACGGGCAGGCCCGCCCTGTGAAAACCCCTGCGTAAGAATGTGGGGTGCTTCAGCAACTGTTCAGCCCCTCCGTCCAGCACACGCTCGATCTCATCGGCATCTTCGTGTTCGCCATCTCCGGCGCGCTGCTGGCCGTCCGCAAGAACTTCGACGTCTTCGGCATCGCCGTCCTCGCCGAGGTCACCGCGCTGGGCGGAGGGCTGTTCCGGGACCTGGTCATCGGCGCCGTACCGCCGGCCGCCTTCACCGATCTCGGCTACTTCCTCACCCCGCTGCTCGCCGCGCTCCTGGTCGTCTTCCTGCACCCGCAGGTGGAGCGCATCCAGGTCGCGGTGAACGTCTTCGACGCGGCCGGCCTCGGCCTGTTCTGCGTCGCCGGCACGACGAAGGCGTACGAGTACGGACTGAGCCTCACCTCGTCGGCCACCCTCGGCCTCGCCACCGCCGTCGGCGGCGGTGTGCTGCGCGACGTCCTCGCCAACGAGGTGCCGTCCCTGCTGCGCTGGGACCGCGACCTCTACGCGGTCCCCGCGATCGTCGGCGCCACCATGGTCGTGCTGTGCATCCGCTACGACGCCCTCACCCCGTTCACCAGCGGCCTCGCGGTCGTCACGGCCTTCGTCCTGCGCCTGCTCGCGATGCGGTACCACTGGCGAGCGCCGCGCGCGTGGAACCGCCGCTCGACGGTACGGGAGGAGTAGTGCCGCGCGCCCGGTGCTGGCCCATCTGCACCGACAGCCAGCGGAACGCCGGGACCACCTGCGGCCGCCACAGCGCCATGTTGTGGCCGCCCGCGCTTCTCGGGATGAAGATCACGTGGACCGTCGTCGGGGCCTTGGCGGTCTGTTCCAGGGCGACTCCCGCCTCGTAGCCGTCGCGCGGCTGGCCGGAGATGTACAGCGCGATGCGCGGCGGCGTGAGCGCCTTCTTCAGCAGCAGGTAGGGGTTGTTCTGCGCCCGGATGCGCAGGTTCTGCGCGGCGAGGGAGTTGCGTTCGCCGATCGGGTCGTTGTAGCCCGACATGCTGACGGCGGCCATGTAGCGGTCCGGGTGGGCGACGGCCAGCTTCACCGCGCAGTGCGCGCCCGCCGAGTACCCGGCGACCGCCCAGCCCCTGGGGGCGGGCTGCGCGCGGAAGTTGTCCGTGACCATCTTCGGCACGTCGATGCTCAGCCAGCTGTCGGCGTTGACGGTGCCGGGGATGTTGGCGCAGCCCGTGTCGACGCCGGCCAGCAGGTTGGTGCGCGGGGCGACCAGGATGAACGGCGAGACCTCGCCGCCGCGCATCAGCGGCGCCAGTTGCGCGGTCGCGTGCAGCGAGCCGAACCAGGCCTTCGCGGAGCCGGGGTAGCCGGGCAGCAGCTCGACGACGGGGAACTTGTGGTGGGCGTACTTCGGCTCGCCGTACTGGGGCGGCAGCCAGACGTAGACCTCGGCGTTGACGCCGGAGACGCGGCCCTTGAGCTGGGTGACGCGCACTCCGCGCATGCCCGGTCCGGTGGTCGCGGTGAAGGTCTGCTTCACCTTGGGCAACCGTTTCAGCGCGATGCCGCCGGTGCCGTCGGCGCCGAGGTTGGCGGCCTGCTGGACGTGGTTGCCGGTGCCGAGGAGGTCGGCCCAGTTGTCGTACAGGCTGTTGGCGTTGTTGACGAGGACGAAGACCAGCGCGACCGCGGTGCCCTGGGCGAACAGCACCATGAACATCCGGGCCACCGCGCGCAGGGCTTTCGGCCCACGCACCCGCGACCACAGGACGAGGGGCAGTATCAGGGCGACCGCGAACAGCACGATCAGGGTGTAGAGGAACGGAGTCCCGGTGAGGCTCATGTCCCCATAGAGGGGCGGGAAGGGCCCCGGGTTGAGGACGAGTACGGACACTTACCAAGAAATTGCCGGTATCTCACCCAGGAGACGGTGTCGGGCCCACCCGTCACATGACCGTCGCACTCAAAGCTACCGCTTAGTAATTACCTGTTGTACGGTTCATCCATGCCAGAAGCAGCCTCCGCCGCGACCCCGACGCGGGCCACGATCGGCGACAGCGAGTTCGACCGCGACACCGCGCTCACCGCACGCGCCCCCGGCGTCTACGACATCGACCTGTCCGCCGGCTGGACCATCATCAACGCCGTCAACGGCGGCTACCTCCTGGCCGTCCTCGGCCGCGCCCTCGCGGACACGCTGCCGCACGCGGACCCCTTCACGATCTCGGCGCACTACCTCACCGCGTCCCAGCCGGGCCCGGCGGTCGTGCGCACCGAGACGGTCCGCACCGGCCGCACCCTCTCCACCGGCCAGGCCTCCCTCGTGCAGTACGACGAGGAGGGCCGCGAGGTGGAACGCATCCGCGTCCTCGCCTCCTACGGAGACCTCGACGCCCTCCCCGACGACGTCCGCACGACCGCGGAGCCGCCCGCCATGCCGCCGCCGCAGGAGTGCTTCGGTCCCCAGGACGGCCCCTCGCCGGTCCCCGGCAGCTCGGCCATCACCGACCGCCTGATGATCAAGCTGGACCCCGCCACCCTCGGCTGGGCGCTCGGCGCCCCCTCCGGCAAGGGCGAGATGCGGGCCTGGTTCGGCCTCGCCGACGGCCGCGACGCCGACCCGCTCTCCCTCCTGCTCGCGGTGGACGCGCTCCCGCCCACCGCCTTCGAGATCGGCCTGAAGGGCTGGGTCCCCACGGTCGAGCTGACGGTCCACGTCCGCTCCCGTCCCGCCCCCGGCCCGCTGCGCGTCGCCATCACCACCCGCAACCTCGCCGGCGGCTTCCTGGAGGAGGACGCCGAGGTCTGGGACAGCGCCGACCGCCTGGTCGCCCAGTCCCGCCAGCTCGCCCGCGTCAGGCTCGGCTGAGCGGCTCACGCCCCAGCCAGGCCGCCAGCTCCCCATAGGTGTCGGCCCCCGCGGGGGCCGGCACGGCCGACGCGAAGGGGGTGTCCGCGTCCCGTTCGGGCTCGGACAGCACCCGGCGGGCCGTGGCGAGCGCGAAACCGGCCAGTTCCGGGTCGAGCGGGAGGGGGTGGCCGAGGGACTCGGACAGGTCCCAGGTGTGGGTCACCAGCTCCATGGTGTAGCCGGACAGGGCCGCCCGGCCCGGGACCTCGCCCCACGGCACCCGCACCGGCGCCTCCATGCGGTCGTCGCTCTCCCACGCCTTGATCACGCGGATACGGACCTCCTCGTACGCCGCCGTCCACTCCTCGTCGGCCACACCCTCGGCGAAGGGGTGCACGGCCATGCCGTCGCCGCCCTCGCCGACGACCGCGATGCGCAGACTGCCGCCGACCATGTGGGACAGCAGCGTGCGGACGTCGAACTCCGCGCACGGGGTGGGGCCGCCGAGCTGCTCCGGGCGGACGGTCCTGATCAGCGCGGCCACCTGGTCGGTGGCGCGGGTGTACAGGGGGCGGGGGTCGATGGCGTTCATGTGCTGCCTCTCTGTGGTGGGCCGGCCCGGAGGATCGGTGGGCCGACACCTGAAGAGTCCCGGCATAACCTGACAGTTTCCGTCAACATTTGCCGCGGGGTTCGCGGCGATGGATTCTGGTGCCGTGAAAGCCGACCGCCTGCTGTCGATCCTGCTGCTCCTGCAGACCCGGGGCCGCGTCCCCGCGCACGAACTGGCCGAGCGGCTGGAGGTGTCGGTGCGCACCATCTACCGGGACGTCGAGGCGCTGTCCGCCTCCGGGGTCCCGGTCTACGCCGAGCGCGGGCGGCACGGCGGCATCGAACTGCTCGCCGGTTTCCGCACGGACGTCACGGGGCTGACCGCCGACGAGTCCCGCGCGCTGTTCATCCTGGCCGCCCAGGGCGCGCACGCGGCCCTCGGCCTCGACGCCGCCCTCGGCTCGGCGCTGCGCAAGGTGATGGCCGCGCTGCCGGCGCCGTACCGCCCGGCCGCCGAGGTGACCAGCCGCCGCATCCTGGTCGACGCCACGCGCTGGAAGGGCGGTCCGCAGAAGGCCGTCGACCTCGACGTGCTGCAGGACGCCGTCTTCGCCGACCGGCGGCTGCGGCTGCGCTACCGGCACAGCGGGGAACGGGAGCCGCGGACGTACACCGTCGACCCGTACGGGCTCGTCTCGAAGGCGGGCGTCTGGTACCTGGTGGCCGACCGGCGGGCGGGACCGCGGCTGTTCCGGGCCGACCGGGTGCGGTCGGCGACGGTCCTCGACGATCCCGTGCGGCGCCGGCCCGGCGTCGAACTGGCCGACGTCTGGGAGGTGTTGCGCCGCCAGGTCGAGGAGCGCCCCGGCGGGCTCGACGTCACCGTCCGGGTCCGGCGCGAGCGCCTCGACATGTTCCTGCGCCTGAGCGCCGCACAGCTCGCGCGGCTCCCGGACACCGACGGCGAGGGGGAGTGGGTGACCGTCGGGCTGTCGTACGGCGTGGTGGGCGAGGTGCGGCAGCTGCTGCCGTTCGCCGACCACGTGGAGGTCCTCGCCCCGCCACAGGCGCGCGCGGAACTGGCCGCGGCGGCCGCCTCCGTCACGGCCCTGTACCAGCGGGGCGCGGACGCCGACGCGTGAAGTCGCAGGTGGGCAGGGCTTGTTGACGTCCGCTTCACCCGAACCACAGGCCGGGGACAGCCGGCCCCCAAGAAACCCCTAAGCGCCGTTGATTGAGTGCCCGCCTCAGGACTCCCTCATCCTCCTTGGAGTTGTCTCTCATGAAGCGTGTGCGTCTCGTTCCCGCGGTGGCGCTGCTGGCGCTCGCGCCCCTGGCTCTGGTGGCCTGCGGCTCGGGCGACTCCTCGTCGACCTCGAACAGCGGTGATTCCGGTCGGCAGCAGACCTGTTCGGCGCCCACCGGGAACGCCTCCGGCAGGCCGAGCGGCGCCCCCTCGGGTGCCCCGACGGGCACGGCCAGGCCGAGCGGCGCCCCCACGGGCATGCCCGGCGGTGCTCCCAGCGGTGCGCCCGGCGGGGGCCAGGGGGGCGGTCAGGGCGCTCCCGGCGGCGGCATGGGCGGCTGTGGGGGCCCGGGCGGCGGGGGCCGGGGCGGCACTCTGCCGAGCGGTACCCCCTCCGGGCAGCCGACGGCGGCGGCGACCAAGAGCTGACCCCGCGCCGCGTACGACACAGAGGCGGCACCCCCGGTGAATGGGGGTGCCGCCTCTGTGCCGTCCCACGCCCGGGCCGTTCAGTCCAGCCAGTGCTGCCGCCCGATGCTGATGAGCCGCATCTGCCGGGTCGCGACCTGCGCGATCCGTTCCCGGTCCTCGCCGGTGCCGTCCAGGGCCTCCAGGAACAGCGAGGCGGTGATCAGCATCTGGTCCACGTACAGGTGGGCGAGCATCAGCAGGTCCTCCTCGCTCCAGCCCTCGGCCGCGCGGTCCTTGGCGAGCTCGGCGCTCACCTCCTCGGCGAACCGGGCGAGTTGGTCCCGGATCGCCTCGCGCACCGACTGAACTCCGCCATGTCGTTCGCGGGCGATAAAGCGGACATGTGCGGGGTACGCGTCCACATGACCGGCAATCAACTCAATGGCGCGTGCGATGCGTTCGTCACTGCTGTCCGCCGCGGTCACCGTTGTGCGGATCATGGGATGAAGGCTGCCCAGGGCCTCCTCGACCAGGGCCACGCCCAGATCCGCAATGGAGCGGAAGTGCCGGTAGAAGGCGGTCGGCGCGACGCCGACGGCGCGGGTGACCTCGCGCAGACCGAGGCTGCTCAGGCTCTGCCCCTCCAGCAGGCCGAGCGCGGCGTCGAGGAGCGCCTGCCGGGTCTTCTGCTTCTGGGCCTGCCGGATGCCGAGGGTGTGACTCATGTCATCCAGTTAACAACTGTTCTCT
Organism: Streptomyces panaciradicis; assembly: GCF_023516615.1. Taxonomy (GTDB): domain Bacteria; phylum Actinomycetota; class Actinomycetes; order Streptomycetales; family Streptomycetaceae; genus Streptomyces; species Streptomyces panaciradicis. The sequence continues at coordinate 15,347 of NZ_JAMGBF010000127.1, read as the reverse complement.
GGATTTGGAAAGCGGGGGAACACGCTAGACTCTAGAGTCAGTGAACAACTGTAACTACAACTGTTCACCGAAACGTAACGAGAGCGTCCCTCGGGACGTGTCGAAGGGGGATCGATCCCATGCTGTTCCTGGTCGCCGCACTCATGCTCTTCGGCGCCGTGCTGGGCACCGTCGCCCACGCGCCGTTCACCTTCACCCTGGTCGCGGCCGCACTGATCGCCGCCTGGCTCGGCATCTTCGCGCTCCGCGAGCGCCACGGCCGCCGCACCCACTGACCCCGCCGCCCCTACGTCCTGCCGGGAGCTGACCCGTCATGCAACTCACCGCCCCTGCCAACGGCACCACCTCCGCCCCGACCCGCCGCGACGCCGACGGCATGGCCGTCGCGTCCTTCATCCTCGGCCTCGTCGGCCTGCTCGTCCTGAACGTCTTCCTGGGCCCGATCGCCATCGCCCTCGCCGGTGCGGCCCTGTGGCGCGGCACCAAGCGCCGCGGACGGGCCGTCCTCGGCATGACCCTGGGCGTGGCCGACCTCGTGGTCCTGGCGGTCGCGATGGAGATGTCCAACACCGTCTCCTGGAGCCTGTGAGCCGCGGCGGGCACCTCCCGGGGAGCCTGGACCCGAGACCGGCGGCACCGGCCCCGTAGAATCGGGCCCACCATGGCTTACCTCGACCACGCCGCCACGACCCCGATGCTCCCGGAGGCGGCGGAGGCACTGACCGCCCAGCTGAGCATCACCGGCAACGCGTCCTCCCTGCACGCCTCCGGCCGGCAGGCCCGCCGCACGGTCGAGGAATCCCGCGAGACCCTCGCCGAAGCGCTCGGCGCCCGCCCGAGCGAGATCGTCTTCACCTCCGGCGGCACCGAGGCCGACAACCTCGCGGTGAAGGGCCTGTACTGGTCCCGCCGCGACGCGGACCCGGCCCGCACCCGTGTCCTCGCCAGCCCCGTCGAGCACCACGCCGTCCTCGACGCCGTGCACTGGCTCGGCGAACACGAGGGCGCCACCGTCGAGTACCTCCCCGTCGACTCCCACGGCCGCGTCCACCCCGACGCCCTGCGCGAGGCCCTCGCCCGCAACCCCGACGACGTCGCCCTGGCCACCGTGATGTGGGCCAACAACGAGATCGGCACGGTCCTGCCGGTCCGCGAACTCGCCGACGTCGCGAACGAGTTCGGCGTCCCGCTGCACTCCGACGCCGTCCAGGCCTTCGGCCAGGTCCCCGTCGACTTCGCCGCCTCCGGCCTCGCCGCGATGACCGTCTCCGGCCACAAGATCGGCGGCCCGTACGGCATCGGCGCCCTGGTCCTGGGCCGCGAGCACACCCCCGTACCGGTCCTGCACGGCGGCGGCCAGGAGCGCCACGTCCGCTCCGGCACCCTCGACGTCCCGGCGATCGCCTCGTTCGCCGTCGCCGGCCGCCTCGCCGCCGAGCAGCGCGAGTGGTTCGCCACCGAGATCGGCGCCCTGCGCGACAGCCTGGTCGAGGCGGTGCGCACGGCGGTGCCGGACGCGATCTACGGCGGCGACCCGGTCGACCGGCTCCCGGCCAACGCCCACTTCACCTTCCCCGGCTGCGAGGGCGACTCCCTGCTGCTGCTCCTCGACGCCCAGGGCATCGAGTGCTCCACCGGCTCCGCGTGCACCGCGGGCGTCGCCCAGCCCAGCCACGTCCTGCTGGCCACCGGCACCGACCCCGACCTGGCCCGCGGCACCCTGCGCTTCTCCCTCGGCCACACCTCCACGGAGGCGGACGTGGAGGCGGTCGCCAAGGCGATCGGCCCCGCGGTGGAGCGTGCACGCGCCGCGGGGCTGACCTAGGGCCCGGCTAGCTCTCCGTCACCATCAGGGACGCCATCATGCCCTCGTCCTCGTGCTGCAGCAGATGGCAGTGGAGCATGTACATGTAGGTGTCGTCCGCGAAGTCCGTGAACTCCATGGCGATCTCGATGGAGCCGCCGCCGACCACCTCGTAGGTGTCGAACCAGCCGAGGTCCACGCCGGTGGGGTCCTCGCCGTTGACGGAGACCAACTGGTAGGGCACGTCGTGGAGATGGAACGAGTGCTCCAGCTGGGTGTTGTTCTTGATCGTCCAGATCTCCTTGGCGCCCAGCGTGGTGCTGATCATCGCCATGGACGACATGCTCGTCCCCGCCGACCCGTTGATCGTCATGGTCGTGCCGTTCTGGCCGAGCGTGATCGTGCGGGCGGTGAAGTCGCCGGTGTCGTACCGGTCGATGGTGTTGAGCGAGCTCGGCAGGTCGTCCGGGGTGTCGGTGCCGGACGCGGTGACCGCCAGCACGTCGTAGGTGCCGCTGCCGCCGCGCACCCAGCCGGTGGTGACGACGGCCTGGAGCGTGACCGCGTCCGAGAGGTCCAGCACGAACTCCGCGCGGGCGCCGGCCACCAGCCGGATGCTGGTCACCTCGGTGGCCGCCGTGAGATAACCCTGGTCGGTGGCGATCTGGTGCAGCGTGCCGCCGTCGCCGCGCTGGATGGTGATGATGTCCGACGGCGAGGCGTTGAGGCAGCGGAACCGGGTGCGGGTCTTCGTCGCCGTGAACGTCAGCGTGGTGTCGTCGACGTTCGTGCCGTTCAGCAGCAGCGGGAAGCTCAGACCGCTGCTCAGATAGCCGGTGAGGTTGTACTTGATGTCGCCGCCGCTGTCGGTGGCCAGGCTCTGGAAGATGAGCGGGATGTCGTCGGTGCCGTAGGTGCTGGGCAGGTTCGAGGACGCGGTGGAGTCGTCCTCCACGATGATCATGCCGGCCAGGCCGTGCACCGCCTGCTTGGCCGTGGTGCCCAGGGCGTGCGGGTGGTACCAGAGGGTCTTGGCGTCGTCCTTGACCGTGAACGTCGGGGACCAGGTCTTCCCGTCGGCGAAGGCGACCTGGGGGCCGCCGTCCATCTTGGCCGGGACGTGCGCGCCGTGGAAGTGGACGGTGGTGTCCTCGCCCAGGCTGTTGGTGATGTCGAGCAGGACCGTGTCGCCCTTGGTCCACTTCATGGTGGGGCCGAGGAAGGACTGGTTGTAGCCCATCGTGTCGCTGGTGACCCCGGAGAGGACCTCCGCGGTGCCGGTCTTCGCCTCCAGGGTGAAGGTGGTGGTGCCGTCGGAGGTGGTGCCCTCGAGGAGGTCCGGGACGGTGAGGGTGGCGGTGGCGGTCGCCGCGCTCGCCCTGTTCCTTCCCGCCTCGGCCAGCAGGGAGAAGGCGCCGCCCGCCCCCGCGACCGCCCCGAGTCCCACGCCGGCCATGCCGCCGAGGAACCCGCGCCGGTGCATGCCCTTGCCGCCAAAGGCCCGGCCGGCCTTGGTGTGCCTGGTCTTCTTCTCGCTCCTGCTGCCCGCGTCGCTCGTGGGGCGATCGGGCTCGGTGATGTCAGCCATGGCCCGGGATGTTTGACCCGGGGGCTGTGCGAGGACTGGGCCGAAGTTAGGAGCAGGCCGCGCGCGCTGTGAACGCGCCGTGAGCGTGAGTCCGCTCAACTCACCTGAGGAGAATGCCGAGTTGGGGTCCCGCAGGTCACCTCCGCCGGACGGGACGCAACGGACAGGCGGCGCACGTCCGCTACCCACAGCATCACGATTTCATCACCGGCCCCGCGTCTGTCCGGCCCGCCGTACAAGTCCTATGTACCGGTCCCAGTCCCAGTACGGCCCCGGGTCGGTGTGGTCCGTCCCCGGCACCTCCACATGCCCGATGATGTGCTCCCGGTCCACGGGTATGCCGTACCGCCCGCAGATCCCCGCCGTCAGCCGCGCCGAGGAGGCGTACATCGCGTCGGTGAAGGAGGACCTCCGCTCCACGAAGCCCTCGTGCTCGATGCCGACGCTCCGTTCGTTGTACTGCCTGTTGCCGGCGTGGTACGCCACGTCCAGCTCGCGGATCATCTGCGTGATCCCGCCGTCCCGGCGGACGATGTAGTGGGCGGCGGCCTGGTGCGCGGGGTCCTGGAAGACCTTCACCGCGCTCGCGTAACCGCCCTGGGTGACATGGACGACCACCCGGTCTATGGCGTAGTCGTCGGGCCGGTCCGCCCGCCGGAAGTTGCCCGGCGAGGCCGCGATCCACCGTGCCCCCTGAAAGTCCACCGCGCCCGCCACCCGCGGCTTCTCCACGCCCGGCAGCCGCCACCACAGGTGCGTCAGCTCCTCGCGGGCCAGCGCGGCCGTGCCGACGGCGGCGGCCGCCCCGCCGACGATCAACGCGCGCCGCCCCAGCCGGCGGTCGGCGTCCCCGGACCTCTTCTCCGCCCCCATGTGATCGTCAACGGATACTCGCGGGCTCCGGTTCCCGGACCCCCGTACCCTTGAAGGGCTATGACTGACATCCCGCAGCCCACCCGCCCCCTCCGCGTCCTCGCCGCCATGTCCGGCGGCGTGGACTCCGCCGTCGCCGCCGCCCGCGCCGCGGAGGCCGGCCACGACGTGACCGGCGTCCACCTGGCGCTCTCCGCGAACCCGCAGTCGTTCCGCACGGGCGCGCGTGGCTGCTGCACCATCGAGGACTCGCGCGACGCCCGCCGCGCCGCCGACGTCATCGGCATCCCGTTCTACGTCTGGGACCTCGCCGACCGCTTCCGCGAGGACGTCGTCGAGGACTTCGTCGCCGAGTACGAGGCCGGCCGCACCCCGAACCCGTGCCTGCGCTGCAACGAGAAGATCAAGTTCGCCGCCCTGCTGGACAAGGCGCTGGCCCTGGGCTTCGACGCGGTCTGCACCGGCCACTACGCCAAGGTCGTCGAACTGCCGGACGGCTCCCGCGAACTGCACCGCGCCTCCGACATGGCCAAGGACCAGTCGTACGTCCTCGGCGTGCTCGACGAGAAGCAGCTCGCCCACGCGCTCTTCCCGCTGGGCGACACGGTGACGACCAAGGACGAGATCCGCGCCGAGGCCGAGCGCCGGGGCCTCGCCGTCGCCAAGAAGCCCGACTCGCACGACATCTGCTTCATCGCCGACGGCGACACCCAGGGCTTCCTCGCCAACCGGCTCGGCAAGGCCGAGGGCGACATCGTCGACGAGTCCGGCGCCAAGGTCGGCACCCACGAGGGCGCGTACGGCTTCACCATCGGCCAGCGCAAGGGCCTGCGCATCGGCACCCCCGCCCCCGACGGCAAGCCGCGCTACGTCCTCGACATCTCGCCGGTCGACAACACGGTGACGGTCGGCCCGGCCGCCGCCCTGGACGTCACCGCCCTGACCGCGATCAAGCCCCGCTGGTGCGGCACCGCCCCGTCCGGCCCCGGCACCTACACCGCCCAGCTGCGCGCCCACGGCGGCGAGACCGAGGTCACCGCCGAACTCGTCGACGGCGAACTGCGGGTGACCTTCACCGAGCCGGTCCGCGGCGTCGCCCCCGGCCAGGCGATCGTCCTCTACGACGGCACGCGCGTGGTCGGCTCGGCGACGATCGCGACGACCACGCGCGCGAGGACGACGGCGCCGGTCGCCTGATCCCTCACAGGAACTCCGCCAGCGCCGGCGCGAGGACGTTCGGGTCCACCATGTGGGTCTGCCCCTCCAGCACCGCATACGTCCCCTGGGGCACGGCGTCGGCCACCGCGCGGGCGGCCTCGCGCATCCAGGCGGGGCTCGCGCCGCCCGCCAGCGACAGCACCGGCACCTCGATCCCGGCCAGCCGGGCCTCGGGCACCAGACCGCCGCCCAGCACGGCGTCGTCGTACGCGAGGGTCGGCGCGATCGCCTCCATGCCGGGCCACATGGGGGAGTTCCGGGCGCCCTGGATCATCTGCTCGGCCAGCCCGGTCAGCCGCAGGAACAGCTCCACGGCGTCACCGCGCCGGCCCGCGCCGAGCGCCTCGTCGAGGTTCCGGGTGTACTCCGCGCGCTCCTTCGCGGCGCCCTCGTCGACGGCGTACGGCACCTCGTACACGGCGGCCCGGCGCACCGGCAGCCCGCTCGCCACCGCGTGGAGCACCAGCGCGCCGCCGGAGGAGATGCCGTACAGCGACGCCTCGCCGCCCACCGCGTCGATCAGCGCCGCGAGGTCCTCGACCTCCCGGGCGACCTCGTAGGGCTGCGTGTCGCCGCTCTGCCCGCGCCCGCGGCGGTCGTACCAGACGGTGGTGAAGCGCTTCGCGAGAAGCCCGGCGAGGGGCGCCACGGTGGCGCCCGTCGACATCGCCCCGCTCACGAGGACGACCGCCGGGCCCTCGCCGGCGCGCTGGTACGCGAGGGAGGTGCCGTCGCGCGAAATGGTGTTGTTGTCCATGTCTGTGGAGACTGCCCCACCGGGGCGGAATAATCGCCCTCAGACGCTCACGACACCTCGACTTCGTAGAAGCAGAGGTGATCCTTGATCTGTGCGACCGCCGGCTTGGGATCGGGGTACGACCACACCAGGTCCGGCGCGTCCGGCAGCGACCAGTAGGACGCGGTGCCCTTGAACGGGCAGTAGGTGTGGGTCTCGGAGGGCTTCAGCAGGTCCAGCCGAACGTCCTCGGGGGGAATGTAGTACCGCACCGGACAGCCCGTCTCCCTGAGCACCAGGGGCCGTTCGCTCTCCGCCAGTATCTGATCGCCGTGCACCACGCGCACGCGCCGCTCGCCCTGCTCGATGGTGATCGTGTGTCCTTGGGCCATGGAGACACAAGCGCTCGCGGGCCCCCGGTTCTTCCCGCGTACCGTGACCTCATGCGTATCTGTGTCTTCCTCTCCGCCGCCGACCTCGACGACCGCTACACCGGACCCGCGCGCGAGTTCGCGGAACTGCTCGGCAAGGGCGGCCACACGCTCGTGTGGGGCGGCTCGGACGTCGGCCTGATGAAGGTGGTCGCCGACGGCGTGCACGCCGCGGGAGGGCGGCTGTGCGGGGTCTCCGTGGACTTCCTCGCGGCCAAGGCGCGCCAGGGGGCGGACGAGATGGTGATCGCCCGCGACCTCGCCGAGCGCAAGCGGCTGCTGCTGGAGAAGTCCGACGCGGTGGTGATCATGGTCGGCGGTACCGGAACCCTCGACGAGGCCACCGAGATCCTGGAGCTGAAGAAGCACGGCCACACCGAGAAGCCGGTGGTGCTGCTGAACACCGCGGGCTTCTACGACGGCCTCAAGGAGCAGTTCCGCCGCATGGACGACGAGGGCTTCCTGCCGCGCCCGCTGACCGAGCTGGTGTTCTTCGCGGAGGAGCCGGTGGGGGCGCTGGCGTACCTGGAGGAGAGCCAGGGGATCGAGTAGCCGCCCGCGGGTGCGAGCATGGCGGGCATGGCTACACATGTGATCACCGGGGCGGGCTCCGGCATCGGCGCCGCCGTCGCCCGCCGCCTCCACGCGCGCGGGGACGAACTCGTGCTGCACGCGCGCGACGCGGGCCGCGCGAAGGAGCTGGCGGCCCGGTTCCCCGGCGCCCGGACGCTCGTGGGGGACCTCGCCGACCCGGACAAGCTGTCCTGGGCGTTCTCGCACCAGTCGCTCCCGGACCGCGTGGACTCGCTGCTGCACATCGCCGGCGTGGTCGACCTCGGCCCGGTCGGCGACCTCACCCCCAAGTCCTGGCGGCACCAGCTCAACGTCAACCTGATCGCCCCGGCCGAACTGACCCGGCACTTCCTGCCCCAGCTGCGGGCCGCCCGCGGGCACGTGGTGTTCGTCAACTCCGGCGCGGGCCTGGCCGCCCACGCCGACTGGTCCGCGTACGCCGCCTCCAAGCACGGCCTCAAGGCCCTCGCCGACTCCCTGCGCCACGAGGAGCACGCCAACGGCGTCCGCGTCACCTCGGTCTACCCGGGCCGCACCGCGAGCCCCATGCAGGCCAAGGTCCACCAGCAGGAGGGCAAGGAGTACGACCCCGCCCGGTGGATCGACCCCGAGTCGGTCGCCACGGCGATCCTGATGGCGGTCGACCTGCCCGCGGACGCCGAGGTCAACGACCTGACGGTGAGGCCGGGCCGGTGACCGCGTCCGGCTTCGGCCCGGCCACCGGCATCGGCTCCCTGCCCGGCGGCGACGCCCGGGAGGCCGCCAAGGCCGTCACCGGCACCTTCGAGGACTTCCCCCACCTGCCCGAGCTGCCCGCCCGCGGCCCCGGCGCGGACATGATCGGCCGCACCGCCGGGATGCTCGTCGAGCTGTACGCGCGCGTGGAGCCCAGCGGCTGGCGGCTCGGGGACCGGCCGGGACGCGACACCAAGCGGGCGTGGTCCTGGCTCGGCGAGGATCTCGACGCCCTGGAGGAGTTCACCCAGGGCTACGAGGGCCCGCTGAAGGTGCAGGCGGTGGGCCCCTGGACGCTCGCGGCCAACCTGGAGCTGAGGAACGGCGAGGCGGCCCTCGGCGACCCCGGCGCCTGCCGCGACCTCGCCGCGTCGCTCGCCGAGGGCCTGCGCCTGCACCTGGCCGAGGTCGGCCGGCGCATCCCCGGCGCACGACTCGTCCTCCAGCTCGACGAACCCTCCCTCACCGCCGTGCTGCGCGGCCAGGTGCGCACCGCCAGCGGCTACCGCACCCACCGGGCCCCGGACCGGCAGGCCGTCGAGGCGACCCTCCGCGACGTCCTCGCGGTGCACGGCGAGGGCCCCACCGTGGTCCACTCCTGCGCGCCGGACGTCCCCTTCGCCCTGCTGCGCAGGGCCGGCGCGAGCGCGGTCTCCTTCGACTTCTCACTTCTCACCGAGCGTGACGACGACGTGATCGGCGAGGCGGTGGAAGGGGGGACCCGGCTCTTCGCCGGTGTCGTGCCGGGGACGGACGGCCCATTGTCGGACCCTGCCGGTAGCGTCATGGGTGTCAGGACGCTGTGGCGCAGGCTGGGGCTGCGGCCGGAGCTCCTCGCGGAGGCGGTCACCATCACGCCGTCGTGCGGGCTCGCGGGCGCTTCCCCCGCCTATGCGCGCCGGGCGCTCGCCCACTGCGTCCGGGCGGCGAGATCCCTCGCGGACAACCCAGAGTAACGGGAGGACAACACGGTGGCCGGCGACAAGCAAGCGGAGACGACGGTGCCCGCCGAGGCACGGGAGCAGCACGCGCAGCTCGCTGAGCAGATCGAGGAGCACCGCTTCCGGTACTACGTGAAGGACGCTCCGGTCGTCAGCGACGCGGACTTCGACAAGCTCCTGCGTTCCCTGGAGGCCCTGGAGGACGAGTACCCGGAGCTGCGCACGCCGGACTCGCCGACGCAGAAGGTCGCGGGCGCGTACGAGACCGAGTTCACCTCCGTCGAGCACCGCTCGCGCATGCTGTCCCTGGACAACGCCTTCAACGACGAGGAACTCGCCGCCTGGGCCGACCGCGTCGCCAAGGACGTCGGCGGCTCCGTCTACCACCTGCTGTGCGAGCTGAAGGTCGACGGCCTCGCCGTCAACCTCACCTACGAGCACGGCCGCCTCACCCGCGCGGCGACCCGCGGCGACGGCCGGACCGGCGAGGACATCACGCCGAACGTCCGCACGATCGCGGAGATCCCGGACCGCCTCGACGGCGACGAGGTCCCCGACCTCGTGGAGATCCGCGGCGAGGTCTACTTCCCGATGGAGAAGTTCCTCGACCTCAACGAACGGCTGGTCGCCGCCGGTGACAAGCCGTTCGCCAACCCCCGCAACGCGGCGGCCGGTTCGCTGCGCCAGAAGGACCCGCGGGTCACCGCCGGCCGCCCGCTGCACATGGTCGTCCACGGCATCGGCGCCCTGGAGGGCTTCGAGGGCATGAACCGCCTCTCCGAGGCGTACGACCTGCTCAAGACCTGGGGCCTGCCGACCTCCCGGCACAACAGGGTCGTCGACGGCCTCGACGGCGTACGGGAGTTCATCGCCTACTACGGCGAGAACCGGCACTCCGTGGAGCACGAGATCGACGGCGTCGTCGTCAAGCTCGACGAGATCCGCCTCCAGGGCCGCCTGGGCTCGACGGCCCGCGCCCCGCGCTGGGCGATCGCCTACAAGTACGCGCCGGAGGAGGTCAACACCAAGCTCATCGACATCAAGGTGGGCGTCGGCCGCACCGGTCGCGTCACGCCCTACGCCCAGGTGGAGCCGGTCACCGTCGCGGGCAGCGAGGTCGAGTTCGCCACGCTGCACAACCAGGACGTCGTCAAGGCCAAGGGGGTGCTCATCGGCGACACCGTGGTCATCCGCAAGGCCGGTGACGTCATCCCGGAGATCCTCGGGCCGGTCGTCGACCTGCGGGACGGCAGCGAGCGGGAGTTCGTGATGCCGGGCGAGTGCCCGGAGTGCGGTACGCCGCTCAGGCCCATGAAGGAGGGCGACATCGACCTCCGCTGCCCCAACGGGCGTACCTGCCCGGCCCAGTTGCGGGAGCGGGTCTCCTACCTCGCGGGCCGCGAGTGCCTGGACATCGAGCACTTCGGCGACGTGGCCGCCGCCGCGCTCACCCGGCCGCTGGAGCCGGCCGACCCGCCGCTCGTCGACGAGGGCGACCTGTTCGACCTCACCGTCGAGAAGCTGCTGCCCATCAAGGCCTACGTCCTGGACCCGGACAGCGGCCTGCCCAAGCGGGACCCCAAGACCGGTGAGGAGAAGGTCGTCACGGTCTTCGCCAACCAGAAGGGCGAGCCGAAGAAGAACACCCTGGCGCTGCTGGAGAACATCGAGGCGGCCAAGAGCCGTCCCTTCGCCCGGTTCCTCAACGGCCTGTCCATCCGCCACGTCGGCCCGGTCGCCGCGCAGGCCCTCGCCCGCGAGTTCCGCTCCATCGACCGGATCGAACAGGCCTCCGAACAGGAGCTGGCGAGCACCGACGGCGTCGGCCCGATCATCGCCGCCGCGCTCAAGGAGTGGTTCGCCGAGGACTGGCACCGGGAGATCGTCCGCAAGTGGAAGGCCGCCGGAGTCCCGCTGGAGGACGCCTCGTCGACCGAGGACGAGGGCCCCCGCCCCCTGGAGGGTCTCACCGTCGTCGTCACCGGCACGCTGGAGAACTTCACCCGCGACGGCGCCAAGGAGGCGCTGCAGACCCGCGGAGCGAAAGTCACCGGTTCCGTCTCGAAGAAGACGTCCTTCGTCGTCGTGGGCGACAATCCTGGTTCGAAGTACGACAAGGCGATGCAGCTCAAGGTGCCTGTGCTCGACGAGGACGGCTTCACCGTCCTGCTGGAACAGGGGCCGGAGGCGGCGGCCGAAGTCGCGCTTCCGACAGAGGAGTAGCGGTTGAAGGACACCCGTTCGGCGCATACCAGATGCATACGGGTGGCCGGGGTCATTCGGGCAACCGTCTGCGACCGCTGCCCGTGGAAGCCTTCTGCGGCCTACTGTTGAGATGTGCGCCTGCCGTGCCCAGCTGCGGTCGGGGCATCCCCGTGCTCCTCGTGGGCACGGGGAAGGGTTTTCCAACGCGGCGCCGTGGACGGATGTCGGGCACCGGGCCGCGTGGCGTGGGCACCGCCGGCTGTGAGAGGGACGGGAATGGAACCGACCGAGAGCGCCGCCCCGGACTCACGGCTGCGCCGGCGCCGGGTCACCGGTGCCTGGCTGCCGAGCCGGTGGACCGGACGGCCGTCGGAGCGTCCGGGCGCGGAGGGGCGCGGCACCGGACAGTACACCGTGACGGACGTCCGCGGTGTGCCCCCGCTCACCGCCGGCCACCCGCCCGCGCAGCCGGACGGCACCGACCCCGAACGGCACCTGTCCTGGCCGGCGCTGCCCGCGGCGGTCGTCTCGGCCGCCGCGTTCGTCCTGGGCGCCGGGTTCTACCGGGCGTTCACCGGCACGCACGCGCTCTTCCCGTCCGGCACGGTCGGCTGGTCGCTGGCCCTGCTGACCGGCATCATCGTCGGCCACCTGGTGATGCTCGGCCGCTCCCGCTGGTGGGGCGGCACGGGCTCCGGCGCCGCCCTCACCCTCGCCGTCCTGATGCTCTACGGCTGGGTCGCGGCCGGCATGGTCAGCCTCACCGTCGTCGTGCTGGTCGGCATAGCCAGGCGGGGACGCTGGAGGGCCGGCGTGCTGCACGGCTCGGTCGACATCCTCGGCATCGGCGCCGGCGCCCTCGTGCTCGGCGTCTTCGGCCGGGTGCCGTCGGTCGAGAAGCCGTGGAACCCCGACACCTGGACGGTCTACACAGCCCCCGAGGTCGTCCTGGTCGCCACCGCCTACCTCCTGGTCACCCGCACCCTGCTGTGGTACCTGCACGCACCGCGCGGCGGACTGCCCACCGTCGCCCGTACCGCCCTGGTCAGACAGGGACTCGTCGCGATCGCCCTGCTCGGCATCGCCCCGCTGGTGTGCGTCGTCGCCGTCGCCCAGCCGGTGCTGCTGCCGCTGTTCGCCATCCCGCTGATCGCCCTCGACTCCACCCTGTGGATCGCCCGCGCCCGGGCCGAGGAGCAGTTGCGCGACCCGCTGACCGGGCTGCCGAACCGGCAGTGGCTGCTGGAGCGGATCTGGACCGCGCTCGACGACGCCGAGCGCATCGGCGTCCGCTCGGCCCTGATGCTCATCGACCTCGACCGCTTCCGGTCCGTCAACGACACCCTGGGCCACCTCGCCGGTGACCGGCTGCTGCTGCAGATCGCCGACCGGCTGCGGGTGGCCCTGCCGCGCGGGGCGGAGGCCGCGCGGCTCGGCGGCGACGAGTTCGCCGTTTTACTGCCCGTCGCCGACTCCACGACGTCCGCGACCCGGGTCGCCCGCGGCCTGGTCACCGCGCTCAGTTCCCCGCTCGACCTCGACGGACTCACCCTCGTCCTGGAGGCCAGTGCGGGCGTCGCCGTCTTCCCCGACCACGCCCTGGACGCGGAGGGGCTGCTGCGGCGGGCGGACGTGGCGATGTACCAGGCGAAGCGTGACCGCACGGGCGTCGAGGTGTACGAGTCCAAGCGGGACTCGAACACGCCGGACCGGCTGGGACTGCTGGGCGATCTGCGGCGCGCGCTGGACGCGCACGAGGTGCAGCTGCACTACCAGCCCAAGGTCCGCTTCGACGGGCAGGTCGCGGGCCTGGAGGCCCTGGTCCGGTGGGTGCACCCCGAGCGGGGGAAGGTGCCGCCGGACGAGTTCATAGCGATAGCCGAGTCCTCCGGGCTGATGCCCCATCTCACCGAGTACGTGCTGGAGACGGCGCTCGGGCAGGTGGCCGAGTGGCGCTCGCAGGGCCTGTACGTGCCGGTGGCGGTCAACGTCTCCCCGCGCGACGTGCACACGCCCGGGTTCGCGGGCTCGGTGGCCGCGCGGCTCGCCCGGCACGGGGTGCCCGCGGGAGCGCTCCAACTGGAGATCACGGAACACGTGCTGCTGGAGGACCCGCAGCGGGCCGCCGACACACTGGCCGGACTGACCGCGCACGGCGTGAAGATGTCCCTGGACGACTTCGGCACGGGCTACTCGTCCCTGGTCCACCTGCGCCGGCTCCCGGTCAGCGAGCTGAAGATCGACCGGTCGTTCGTGGCGCGGCTGGCCGTGGACACCGAGGACGCCGAGATAGTGCGCTGCACGGTCGACCTCGCCCATTCGCTCGGCCTGCTGGTCGTCGCGGAGGGTGTGGAGGACGACGAGACCTGGGAGCGGCTGCGCGACCTCGGCTGTGACGCCGTACAGGGCTGGCTGGTGGCCGCGGCCATGCCGCCCGAGGAGACCACGGCATGGCTGCGGGCCCGGGGCTCCCGCGGCTGGCAGCGCCCCCGGGCCGCCCTGCCGGCGGCCGAGTAGCTCCGTCCGCCGGCCCGCGCGTCAGAGCGCGGCCGTGAAGTGGCCGATCAGCAGGGCCAGGCGCTGGTCGTGGTCCCGCTCCGGGAGGCGGCCGCTGCGCATCAGCGTGACCAGGCCGTGCAGTCCGGCCCAGTACGTCTCGGTGAGCAGGCCGATGTCCTCGCCCTCCGCCGCGATCGGCTCCACCACCGCGACCAGCTCCGCGAACGCCTCCTGCAGCGGCGCCGGGGCCTCGGGGGTGGCGAACGGCAGATCCACCGCGTGGGTGAACATCGCGTCGTACAGGGCCGGCCGCCGCCGCCCGAAGGACGCGTACGCCTCGCCCACCGCCGCCAGCGCCTCGCGCGGGCCCTCGGCCGCGGTCCGCGCCGCGCGCAGCTCCACCGCGAGGTCGGCGCAGCCCTGCACCGCGACCGCCGCCATGATCGCGTCCTTGCCCTTGAAGTGGCTGTAGAGGACGGGCTGGCTGTACTCGATCTCCGCCGCCAGGCGCCGGGTCGTCACCGCGTCCCAGCCCTCGGCCTCCGCCAGCTCCCGCGCGGCCGTGACGATCAGCCGCTCGCGTTCCGCTCGTTCGCGCTCCCGGCGCGTCTGAATCGACATGCCTGAAATTCTAGCAGTGCTAGCGGTTCTGTCGATGCTCTGCTAGCGTCGATCGTGTTCCTAGCGCTGCTAGAAAAAGGAGAACCGTCATGACCGTGGCCGCCTACACCCTGGCCGTCCTGCTCGACCTGTTCTGCCTGTTCCTCGGCTACCGCTTCCTGTTCCAGCCGGGCCCCGCCGCCGCCGGTTACGGCGTCCCCGCCGACCCCGCGGGCGACGCCGGCGCCTACCTCACGATCAAGGGGTCCAGGGACGGTGCCCTCGGCGTCGTCGGCCTCCTCGTCCTGGCCTTCGCCGGCGCGCACGCCGAGGCCTGGTTCATGGTCGGCGTCGCCCTCATCCCGTTCGGCGACACCCTGATAGTGCTGCGCAACGGCGGCGCGAAGGCCGTGGCGTTCGGGATCCACTTCGCCACCGCGCTCGTTGTACTGGTCAGCGCCGGACTGCTCTTCGCGGTCTGACCGCGTCCGCAGGCGAGACGACAGGGGGAATCGAGACATGTCGCTGTTCGTACCGAAGTTCGACGAAACCGTGCTGGTCCGCGACGCGGAGGCCGAGGTGGTCGGGTCAGACCCCGTCGCCGTGCGGCTGCTGGCCGACAGCAGCGCCAGCGGCGGCGCGCTGTCCACGGTGCGCGTCACCCTCGCCGAGGGCGCCGACGGAGCCCGCCCGCACACGCACCACCACTCCGCCGAGATGTTCTACCTGCTCGACGGCGCCGCCGAGGTCCTCTCCGGCGACGACGTCGTCACCGCCGAGCGCGGCGACCTGATCATCGTCCCGCCGGACCGGCCGCACGCCTTCGCCGCCGCTCCCGGCGCCACGGCCGACCTGCTCATCGTCATCACGCCGGGCGTCGAGCGCTTCGAGTACTTCCGCCACCTCCAGCGCATCCGCCTCGGCGAGGCCACCGTGGACAGCCTCCTGGAGGTCCAGGAGCTCTACGACAACCACTTCCTGAAGAGCGAGGCATGGGACGCCCGACGGTGACCGCCGAAACCGTTTAACGGCCGGGGGGCCAAGCCCCCTAGGATTGGGGCTTGGCGGCACATTCCCGTCTGCCGCGCGACGCCTGGCGCGCACGCTCGCCGCGTTGCCGAATCGCCCACGTGGCTCCGCCACG
>NZ_JAMGBF010000126.1 GCF_023516615.1 Streptomyces panaciradicis | reverse complement strand
GGGGCTTGGCGGCACATTCCCGTCTGCCGCGCGACGCCTGGCGCGCACGCTCGCCGCGTTGCCGAATCGCCCACGTGGCTCCGCCACGAGGGCGCTCCGGCGCCTTGCGATCGCACGCACCAGACGCCGCGCGGCCCGCCCTCCGGGCGGACGACGGGAATGTGCCGCCAAGCCCCAGCCCCAAACCACACACTCTCACCCCAGAGGAACGCTGCATGCCTGGCATCACGCGCGAGGAGGTCGCCCACCTCGCCCGGCTGGCGCGTCTGGAGCTGAAGCCCGAAGAGCTCGAACACTTCGCGGGACAGCTGGACGACATCATCGGCGCGGTCGCCCGCGTCAGCGAGGTCGCCGACCAAGACGTACCGCCGACCTCGCACCCGCTCCCGCTGACGAACGTCATGCGGCCGGACGAGGTCCGTCCCTCGCTCACCCCCGAGCAGGCGCTCTCCGGCGCCCCGGCCCAGGAGCAGCAGCGTTTCAAGGTGCCGCAGATCCTGGGGGAGGACTGATCACGATGACGGACATCATCAAGCTCACCGCCGCCGAGACCGCCGAGAAGATCGCCTCCGGCGAGCTGACGGCCGTCCAGGTCGCCGAGGCCCACCTGGCCCGTATCGAGGCCGTCGACGAGAAGGTGCACGCCTTCCTGCACGTCGACCGCGAGGGCGCCCTCGCCCAGGCGCGCGCCGTGGACGCCAAGCGCGAGCGGGGCGCGAAGCTCGGCCCCCTGGCGGGCGTCCCGCTGGCGCTGAAGGACATCTTCACCACCGAGGGCGTTCCGACGACCGTCGGTTCGAAGATCCTCGAGGGCTGGATCCCGCCGTACGACGCGACGCTCACCAAGCGGCTGAAGGCCGCCGACGTCGTCATCCTCGGCAAGACCAACATGGACGAGTTCGCCATGGGGTCGTCGACGGAGAACAGCGCGTACGGCCCGACCGGCAACCCCTGGGACCTCACCAGGATCCCCGGCGGCTCCGGCGGCGGCTCCTCCGCGGCGCTGGCCGCGCACATGGCGCCGCTGGCCATCGGCACCGACACCGGCGGCTCCATCCGCCAGCCGGCCGCCGTCACCGGCACGGTGGGCGTCAAGCCGACCTACGGCGCGGTGTCCCGGTACGGCATGGTGGCGTTCTCCTCGTCCCTCGACCAGGGCGGCCCCTGCGCCCGCACGGTCCTGGACGCGGCGCTCCTGCACGAGGTCATCGCCGGGCACGACCCGCTGGACTCCACCTCCATCGACGCCCCGGTCCCGCCGGTCGTCGAGGCCGCCCGCAACGGCAGCGTCGAGGGCATGCGCGTGGGCGTCGTCAAGCAGTTCCGCGGCGAGGGCTACCAGGCCGGTGTCGTCCAGCGCTTCGACGAGTCCGTCGAGCTGCTGAAGGAGCTGGGCGCCGAGATCGTCGAGCTGGACTGCCCGTCCTTCGACCTCGCGCTGTCGGCGTACTACCTGATCGCGCCCTCCGAGTGCTCCTCCAACCTCGCCCGCTTCGACGGCCTGCGCTACGGCCTGCGGACCGGCGACGACGGCACGCACTCCGCCGAGGAGGTCACCTCCCTCACCCGTGAGGAGGGCTTCGGCCCCGAGGTCAAGCGCCGCATCATGCTCGGCACGTACGCGCTCAGCTCCGGCTACTACGACGCCTACTACGGCTCCGCGCAGAAGGTCCGCACGCTCATCACGCGCGACTTCGAGAAGGCCTTCGAGCAGGTCGACGTCATCGTGTCGCCGACCACGCCGACCACCGCCTTCGCGATCGGCGAGCGCGCCGACGACCCGATGGCGATGTACCTGGCCGACCTGTGCACCATCCCGACGAACCTCGCGGGCAACGCGGCGATGTCGCTGCCGTGCGGTCTCGCCCCGGAGGACAACCTCCCCGTCGGTCTGCAGATCATCGCCCCGGCCCTGAAGGACGACCGTCTGTACAAGGTCGGCGCCGCCGTCGAGGCCGCCTTCGTGGAAAGGTGGGGGCACCCGCTCCTGGAGGAGGCTCCGTCGCTGTGAGCAAGCTGTCCAAGGCCAAGGACTTCAAGAAGTCCAAGTCCGGCACGTACCTGTCCATGGCCACCACCGCCTTCGGCGCCGTGGCCGTGGTCAAGCAGATCAAGAAGGCCCGACTGGAGAACGACACGCTGCGGCTGATCGACGCCACCGTCTCCGCCGCCGCGATCGTCACCGGCCTCGCCATCCTGTACCGCGAGCTGAAGCGGCTGGGCGACGACGACGTCCTGCTGGGCTGAGAGGGAACTTTCACCGTGACCACCACGACCGACCTGGTGTCGTACGAGGACGCGCTGGCGTCGTACGACCCCGTCATGGGCCTCGAGGTCCATGTCGAACTCGGCACCAAGACCAAGATGTTCTGCGGGTGCTCCACCGAGCTGGGCGCCGAGCCCAACGCGCAGACCTGCCCCACCTGCCTCGGCCTGCCCGGCGCGCTCCCGGTCGTCAACGCGATCGGCATCGAGTCGGCCATCAAGATCGGTCTCGCGCTGAACTGCGAGATCGCCGAGTGGTGCCGCTTCGCCCGGAAGAACTACTTCTATCCGGACATGCCGAAGAACTTCCAGACCTCCCAGTACGACGAGCCGATCGCCTTCAACGGCTACCTCGACGTGCAGCTGGAGGACGGCGAGACCTTCCGTGTGGAGATCGAGCGCGCCCACATGGAGGAGGACACCGGCAAGTCCACCCACGTGGGCGGCGCCACCGGCCGAATCCACGGCGCGCAGCACTCGCTGCTCGACTACAACCGCGCCGGCATCCCGCTGATCGAGATCGTCACCAAGCCGATCGTCGGCGCCGGCGAGCGCGCCCCCGAGGTGGCCAAGGCGTACGTCCGTGAGCTCCGCGAGCTCATCCGGGCGCTCGGCGTCTCCGAGGCCCGCATGGAGATGGGCCAGATGCGCTGCGACGTGAACCTGTCGCTGCGCCCGAACGGCACCGACAAGTTCGGCACCCGCTCGGAGACGAAGAACGTCAACTCGCTGCGCTCCGTGGAGCGCGCGGCCCGCTTCGAGATCCAGCGGCACGCGGCCGTGCTGTCCTCCGGCGGCACGATCGTGCAGGAGACCCGGCACTTCCACGAGGACACGGGGTCCACGACCTCGGGCCGCGTGAAGGAGGAGGCCGAGGACTACCGGTACTTCCCCGAGCCGGACCTGGTACCGGTCGCGCCGTCCCGCGAGTGGGTCGAGGAGATCCGGGCCGGGCTGCCGGAGCTGCCGCTGGCCCGCCGCAACCGGCTGCTCGCCGAGTGGGGCATCTCCGCCACCGACATGCAGGCGATCCTCAACGCCGGTGCGCTGGACCCGATCGTCGCCACGATCGACGCCGGTGCCGACGCGGCGTCCGCCCGCAAGTGGTGGATGGGCGAACTGGCGCGCAGCGCCAACGAGTCGGGCACCTCGCTCGACGAGCTGGCGATCACCCCGGCGCAGGTCGCCCGGGTCACCGAGCTGGTCGCCAAGGGCGATCTGAACGACAAGCTCGCGCGCCAGGTGATCGAGGGCGTCCTCGCGGGCGAGGGCACCCCGGACGAGGTCGTCGACAAGCGCGGTCTGAAGGTCGTCTCCGACGAGGGCGCCCTGACGGCCGCCGTCGAGGAGGCCATCGCCGGCAACCCGGGCATCGCCGACAAGATCCGCGGCGGCAAGGTGGCCGCGGCCGGCGCCCTGGTCGGCGCGGTCATGAAGGCGACCCGCGGCCAGGCCGACGCGGCCCGCGTCAAGGAGCTGATCCTGGAGAAGCTGGGCGTCAGCGAGGGCTGAGCGACAGCCGGCAAGGCGGTACGGCCCCGGAGACCAGGTCTCCGGGGCCGTACGGCGTTCTACCTACGGCGTCCCACGACCCGTACGAAGCCCAGCGCGCGGCCCTCGTCGGCGCGCACCATCTCGCCGACCCGGCGGGCCATGGTGCGGTGGAACTCCTCCGGGCTCTCCTCGGCGACCACCTCGCACCACAGCAGCCAGTCCTTCCAGCCGTCCTCGAGCCAGTCGGCCGTCTCCACCTCGACGGCGCCGCTGCGGGTCCAGTGGCGGCGCCACCAGTCGGCGGTGTGGAAGCACCAGAAGTCGGGCTCCCACCAGGGCCGCAGATGCTCCGGCGGCTCGGCGCCCGCGGGCTCCTCGCGCAGTGCCGGCACGACGACGCCGATCCGCCCGCCGGGCTTCAACAGCCGTGCGAGGGTGGGCAGATAGAGGTCGGCGGTGCCGAAGTACTGGTAGGCGTCGACGGACACGATCGCGTCGAAGCCGCCTTCGGCGAAAGGCAGATCGTGTGCCTCGGTGTGCACGGGCTGCACCCGGTCGGCGAAGCCCGCCTCGGCGATGCGGCGGGCGTTGTCGTCGGGCCCGACCCACAGGTCGGCGGCGGTGACCTGGGCGTGGAACTCCCTGGCCAGGAAGATCGAGGTCATCGCCCGGCCGCAGCCGAGGTCGAGGACG
The DNA here is from genome assembly GCF_023516615.1 of Streptomyces panaciradicis. Taxonomy (GTDB): domain Bacteria; phylum Actinomycetota; class Actinomycetes; order Streptomycetales; family Streptomycetaceae; genus Streptomyces; species Streptomyces panaciradicis. The sequence continues at coordinate 18,142 of NZ_JAMGBF010000126.1, read as the reverse complement.
CGCGCGCAGGGGCGCAGGGCGTCCAGGCCGAGGGCGGGGGCCAGCCACTCCAGCAGCCACAGGGCGTTCGGGCCCATCTGGTTGTCGACGACCCAGCGGGCGTCGTAGCCGTTGCTGCGCGGGTAGCGGGGGTGGGTCAGGCGGTCAGACGGGTCGTCGTCCGGGGTCCTGATGTCGGTCATCGGTGAACGGGCTCCTTGGGATCTTCGTACGGGAAGTCGATGCGTAGGAGCTCGGTCGGACCTTCAAACAATGCACCCGCTTCGGTCGTCGGCGAGGGGCGGGGACGGCTGACCCGCGGAAGCTAGCAGGTGTGAGGTTCCTCTCGCAGCCGGTTTCCCGGGCGGACGCGCTACGCTCGCCCGCCATGAGCGGACGAGATGATTCCGAGATACGGGACGTCGAGGACGACATGGACACGGCCTACGACGCCCGCCGGGCCCGCTGGACGGCGGCCGGCACCGGCACGCTGCTGACCCTCGCCGGGCTGGCCGCGTCACTGCTGCGGCTCACCGGTTCCGCCCCGGCCCTGGTGCCCGGCGCCTACGGCTGCGGCGCCGCCGTGTGCGCGCTCGCCTCGGTGCTGGGCTCCCGGGGGCACACCCGGCGGGCGCTGTGGCTGCTGGTCGCCGGTGTGATGGTGATGGCACTGGGAGATCAGTTCGACTAGGTGACAGAGTGTTCGTTACTGTCCTGTGATCTGCCTCCCACTCTTGTGAACAAGCCCACCAATCGCATAAACGATCACATCTGCCTGCAAATATGGACCTCACATTGCTCATGTGTTCTTTGCGGGCTGTTCATGTGGTGAACGACTGTTCCACGACTGTTCCCGGTCAAAGATCCACAAATCGCCTCCGGGAGCTCGTTCGTGGCAGCCCTTGCACGCTGGTGTGTCAGGCACCGCCTTGTCGCGGTGCTGCTCTGGCTCCTCGCCTTCGGCGGGGTGAGCGCGGCCGCCGCCGTCGCCGGCTCGGCGTACTCGAACGACTACGAGGCCCCCGGCACCGAGTCGGGCGCCGCCACCAAGCTGCTGCAGCGAGGCTTCCCCGGACTCGGCGGTGACAGCGACACCGTCGTGTGGCACGTGAAGGACGGCACCGTCCGGGCCGCCGACGTCGAGCAGACGATGAACCAGACCCTGGACAGGATCGCGGACCTGCCAGGCGTGGCCTCCGTGAGCAGCCCCTACGACGGCCAGGGCGCGGGCCGGATCAGCTCCGACGGGCACACCGCGTACGCGACGGTCACCTTCGACCACCGCGCCGAGGACATCAAGAAGTCCGAGGCGGAGGCCGTGGTCCGCACCGCCGAGGCCGCCCGGGCCGACGGACTGCGGGTGGAGCTGGGCGGCAGCGCCGTCGCCCTGACCGAACCGTCCGGCGGGCACGTCGCCGAGGTGGTCGGCGTGGTCGTGGCGGCGGTCGTGCTGTTCCTCGCCTTCGGCTCGCTCGCCGCGTCGGTGCTGCCCATCGCCACCGCCCTGGTCGGCGTCGGCACCGCGTACGCCTCGATCGTGCTGCTCGGGCACGCCATGACCGTCGCCGACTTCGCGCCCATGCTCGGCATGCTGATCGGACTCGGCGTCGGCATCGACTACGCGCTCTTCATCGTCACCAGACACCGGCGCGGACTCAAACGCGGACTGTCGGTCACCGAGGCCGTCACCAACGCCGTGACGACCACCGGACGGGCCGTGGTCTTCGCGGGTGCCACCGTTTGCATCGCCCTGCTGGGGATGCTGATACTGCGGCTCGGCTTCCTCAACGGCGTCGCGATCGCCGCCTCGCTGACCGTCGTCCTCACGGTCGCCGCCTCCGTCACCCTGCTGCCCGCCCTGCTGTCCCTCATCGGCATGCGCGCCCTGAGCCGGCGAGAGCGGCGGCGGCTGGCAGAGCAGGGACCGCAGCCGGAGCTGCCGACCGGACTCGCCCACCGCTGGTCGGCGTTCGTCGAGCGCCATCCCAAGATCCTCGGCGTGGTGGCCCTGGCCGTGATGACGGTCCTCGCGCTGCCCACCCTCTCCCTGCACCTGGGCACCTCCGACCAGGGCAACGACCCGAAGTCCTCCACCACCAGGCAGGCCTACGACCTGCTCGCCGAGGGCTTCGGACCGGGCGTCAACGGCCCCCTCACCGTCGTCACCAAGGTGGGCGGCGCCGAGGACCGGCTCGCCCTCGACAACCTCGACGCCACCGTCCGCGACACCAAGGGCGTCGCCTCGGTGACGCCGGTGACGTACGACGGCGCCGGGGACACGGCCTTCTTCACGATCGTGCCGACGTCGGAGCCGCAGTCGCAGAAGACCAGCGACCTCGTCGACCGGCTGCGCACCGAGGTGCTGCCGCGGGCCGAGACCGGCACCGCGCTCGACCTGCACGTCGGCGGCGTGACGGCGTCGTACGACGATTTCGCGGGCGTCATCGTCGGCAAGCTGCCCCTGTTCGTCGGCGTGGTGATCGGCCTCGGCTGCCTGCTCCTGCTGCTCGCCTTCCGGTCCCTCGGCATCCCGCTGAAGGCCGCGGCCATGAACGTCGCCGCGGTCGCCGCCGCCTTCGGCATCGTCGTGGCGATCTTCCAGTGGGGCTGGGGGAGCGAACTGCTCGGCCTCGGTCGCGCGGGCCCGATCGAGCCCTTCCTCCCCGTGATCATGGTGTCCGTGCTCTTCGGGCTCTCCATGGACTACCAGGTCTTCCTGGTCAGCCGGATGTACGAGGAGTGGCTGGAGACGGGCGACAACCGGCGGGCCGTACGCGTCGGCCTCGCCGAGACCAGCCGCGTGATCAACTCCGCCGCGGTCATCATGATCTCGGTCTTCCTGGCCTTCGTCCTCAGCGGCGACCGCGTGATCGCCATGTTCGGCATCGCGCTCGCCTCCGCCGTCGCCCTGGACGCCTTCGTGCTGCGCACCCTGCTGGTGCCCGCCCTCATGCACCTGCTCGGCGGCGCCAACTGGTGGCTGCCCCGCTGGCTGGACGCCCGGCTGCCCCGCATCAGCATCGAGCCGCCCGAGTGCCGTGCCGCCCATGAAAGGCTGGCCGCGGCGACGGACGCCGAGGTGGCGGACGTACTGGCGGAGGGGGATCAGCGCGATGTACGCGATATCACTGGGTGACGGCGCCGAACTGCGGCCGCTGGAGCCGTGGCACGCGGAGGAGTTCCTGGCGCACCTGGAGCGCGGCCGGGAGTTCATCGGGCGGTTCATCCCGTTCGGCTCGCAGGCCGTCGACCTGCCCTCGGCCCGCGCGACGCTCCAGCGGTACGCCGACATGCGCGCCGCCGACACCGCCTCGTACCACGGCATCTGGCTGGACGGAAAGCTCGTCGGCGGGGTCCTCACCCTGAACTTCGACGCCTCGACCGGCAACGCCGAGGTCGGCTGCTGGCTGGAGCCCGCGGCCACCGGGCGCGGCCTGATCACCCGGGCGATGCGGATCCTGATCGACTGGGCGGTCGAGGAGCGCGGCATCCACCGCGTCGAATGGGTCGCCGCCTCCGGCAACACCCCCAGCCTGAACGTCGCCCGGCGCCTGGGGATGACCCGCGATGGCGTACGGCGCGAGGCGCACCCCTATGGTGGGGTGCGGCACGACCTGGAGGTGTGGTCGATCCTCGCCCCGGAGTGGCGTCAAGCACGCGCGCGTGCCGCACACGACGATCATTAAGATCCCTCTCAGAGAGCGTCCGTACGGTGCCAGACATGGGAACCAAGACAGTTGACGAGGCCGGTACGACCGAGGCCACCGAAGTGAAGCCCGAGCACGAGGCGGCCGCCGCCGAGGCCGAGGCCGCAGAGGAGACCGAGGAGGCGACCGCCGAGGCCGACCTTGTCGAGAACGCCTCCGAGAACGGCGAGGAGGGCCCCTCCGGTGTCGGCCAGGGCGCGGGTGCCGTCGTCTCCGCAGCGCTCGGCGTCGTCTCGCTCACCGGGAGCTGGGTCGGCACCGTGGCCGCGGCCCGCCAGACCCTCGTGGGCCAGCTGCAGACCTCGTCCTCGGCGGGCGTCGCCAAGCAGATCAAGGCCGTGTACGGCGACGCCTGGCAGGCCAGCGCCCTGTGGGGCGGCGTTTTCGCCCTGCTCGCGCTGGTGGTCGGTGTCGTGGTCCTCGTCCGGCCGGCGTTCGGCGCTCCCGGCAAGCCGCAGGCCGCCTGGATCAAGTCCGTCGCCTGGGGCGGGGTCGCGCTCGGTGTCATCGGCCTGCTCCTGGCCGTCCTGAAGTACACCGACGTCCTGCTCGGTCTGCCCTCCGCGGGCTGAGTCACCGCAGGTCCGAAGGGGTCTTAGGGAATCCGTGAGCACCTTACGGACTTCCTGAGGCCCCTTACGCGCGTCTAAGGCCCCGGGCACCCCGCAAGATGCGGAACTCTCCCGATGTGACGGACCCCCCTGGGAGACGAAAGTTGATGCATCGCAGCAAGCGAAGCCGGAAACCGACTCTCCCGAGGGATCACACCATGTACGAGTACGAGATCGCGCAGTTCCGTTCCGCCGAACTGATCCGCCGCGCCGATGAGGAGCGCCTCGCCCGCGAGGCCGTCCGCGGAGCCCGCCGCGAAGCCGCGCGACGCTCCACGGAGAACGAGTCCCATACCTCCCGCCACCGCCGCCTCAGGTTCGCCAGGGCGGCGTGAACACCGGGGACGCCGGACGGGCACTTCCAGCCTGTCTGGGGGCACCCCCTCTGGGGGAGTTTGAGGACGAGGCCCCTTCAGGGCCGAAGCGGGGGCCTGGGGGCGGCAGCCCCCAGAACAGCCCCCGGCACGGCACCCCGAAAACCGTTCCCCCCGCATCCGCCCCCCATGACATGCTCGCGTCCGTGGAGACCAGGTCCGTCAGTCCCGTCTTCGTCGGCCGAGCCGAAGAGCTGGACACGCTGAACGACGCCCTCGCCCGAGCCGCCGCGGGCGAGCCGCAGGCGTTGCTGATCGGCGGTGAGGCCGGCGTCGGCAAGACCAGGCTCGTCGAGGAGTTCGCCACCGCGGCCTGCCGCCGCGGCGCCGTCGTCGCCCTCGGCGGCTGCGTCGAGATCGGCGCCGACGGACTGCCCTTCGCCCCGTTCTCCACCGCCCTGCGCGCGCTGCGCCGCGAACTGCCCGGCGAAGTCGCCGCCGCGGCCGCCGGCCAGGAGGACGAGCTCACCAGGCTGCTGCCCGAACTGGGCGAGACCGGCTCCGGACGCCACGACGAGGAGGGCATGGCCCGCCTCTTCGAACTCACCGCCCGCCTCCTGGAACGCGTCGCCGCCGACCGCACGGTCGTCGTCGCCCTGGAGGACCTGCACTGGGCGGACGCCTCCACCCGCCACCTCCTCGCCTACCTCCTGCGCACCCTGCGCTCCGGCCGCCTGGTCGTCCTCGCCACCTACCGCGCCGACGACATCCACCGCCGCCACCCGCTGCGCCCCCTGCTCGCCGAACTCGACCGCCTGCGCACGGTCCGCCGCATCGAACTGGCCCGCTTCACCCGCACCGAGGTCGGCCGCCAGCTCGCCGGCATCCTCGCCGCCGAACCGGACCCCGGCCAGGTCGAGGAGATCTTCGAACGCTCCGACGGCAACGCCTTCTTCGTCGAGGAACTCGCCGTCTGCGCCACCGAGGGCTGCGGCACCGGCCTCACCGACTCCCTGCGCGACCTGCTCCTGGTCCGCGTCGAGGGCATGCCCGAGAGCGCCCAGCGCATCGCCCGGATCGTCGCCGAGGGCGGCTCCACCGTGGAGTACCGGCTGCTCGCGGCCGTCGCCGGGCTCGCCGAGGACGACCTCATCGAGGCGCTGCGGGCCGCGGTGAACGCCAACATCCTCATCGCCACCCCCGCGGGCGACGGCTACCGCTTCCGCCACTCCCTGGTCCGCGAGGCCGTCGGCGACGACCTGCTGCCCGGTGAGCGCTCCCGCCTCAACCGCCGCTACGCCGAGGCCCTGGAGGCCGACCCGACACTCGTCCCCGCCGACGAACGCGTCATGCGCCTGGCCAGCTACTGGTACCACGCCCACGCGCCGGCCAAGGCACTCCCCGCCGTCCTCGACGCCTCCGTCGAGGCCCGGCGCCGCCACGCCTACAGCGAGCAACTACGGCTGCTGGAACGGGCGATGGAGCTGTGGGACACCACCCCCGAAACGGTCCGGGACGAACTGCGCCCCATCGACTACACCGAGGTCTACCCGCCCTGCGGCTGCGACCCCGCCACCACCCCGCTGCGCTACCTCGACCTGATGGCCGAGGCCGCCGTAGCCGGCCGGCTGTCCGGGGAACGCGAACGCGCCCTGAAGATCACCAAGCGCGCCCTGCATCTGCTGGAGGAGGAGGACGATCCGCTGCGCGCCGCCTGGTTCTGGACCCAGCGCGCGGTCATGGTGCAGAACCTCGCCCGCGGCGACGGCTGGAAGGAACTGGCCACCGCCCAGGAGCTGGTGCGCGGCCTGCCGCCCTCCGAGGTGCACGCCGAGGTCCTCACCCAGGTCGCCGGCTGGTCGATGCTGCGCGCCCCCGGCCCACAGGCCCTGTCCGACGCCGAACGCGCCGTGGAGTACGCGCGCATGGTGGGCGCCCGGGAGACGGAGATGAACGCCCGCCTCACCCTCGGCACCCTGATGGTCGACGCGGGGGACGTCGAGGCGGGCCTCGCCGTGATGAGCGAGGTCAAGGACCAGGCCCGGCAGGACGGCATCGCCTCCGTCGCCGGCCGCGCCCACGTCAACCTGCCCTCCGAGCTGGAGGCGGTGGGACGCTCGCGCGAGGCCGTCGGCGTCCTCGAGGAGGGCACCGCCTACGCGCGCCGCTACGGCCTGCTGAACACCGAGGCGTGGGTGTGGTCCAACCTCTCCGACTCCCTGTACTCACTGGGCCGTTGGGACGAGGCGGTGGAGGCGGCGGAGAAGGCGCTGCGGCGCGGGCAGAGCGCCAAACCGCAGGGCGCGGCCGCGATGAAGCTGGCCCAGGTCGCCCTGGGCAGGGGGGACGTGGCGGAGGCCGCCCGTCAACGGGACGCCGCCGAACGGTACTTCGGCACCCACGACCCCATGCCGCAGCAGTCACTGCCCCTGGCCGCCCTCACCGTCGGCGTCGCCGCGGCCGAGGGCCGTCTCCTCGACGTCCGCGCCGAGGTGCGGCGCAGCCTGGACGGCGGCGTCCCGCCCGGCACCCAGCGCTACGTCTGGCCGCTGCTGCTCGGCGCCGCGATCGCCGAGGCCGAGGCCCGCGCGCTGCCCGCGGCCGGGCAGGGCCGTAGCGAGGCCCTCGGCGTGCTCTTCGAGGCCGCCAAGCGGCTCACCACCGTGGCCCCCGTGTGGCTCGCCCACGAACGGTGGGTCCGGGCCGAACTCGCCCGCGCCGAAGGCCGGGACACCGTGGACACCTGGTCGGAGGTGGTCACCGCCTTCGAGAGCGTGGAGCGCCCCTACGACCTCGCCCGCGTCCGCCACCGCCTGGCCGCGGCCCTGCTCGGCGCGGGCGGCGACGACGAACGCGACCGGGCCACGGAACTGCTGCGCCTGGCCCACGCCGTGGCCGGCCACCTCGGTGCCCGCCCGCTCGGCGACGCCGTCGCCCTCCTCGCCCAGCGGGCCCGCCTGCCCCTGACCCGCGTCCCGGAGCAGCGGCCCGCCGATCCGGCCGAGGCCCTCGGGCTGACCAGCCGCGAACGCGACGTGCTGCGGCTGGTCGCCGCAGGGCGCACCAACCGCCAGATCGCCGAGGAGCTCTTCATCTCGCCGAAGACGGCCAGCGTCCATGTGTCGAACATTCTGGGCAAGCTCGGCGTCTCAGGAAGGGGGGAGGCGGCGGCGACGGCCCACCGGCTCGGGCTGTTCGCGGCCGACGCGCTCGACCCGGCCCGGTGAGGGCACCGACGAGAGGCAGGGACCGTGTTCAACGCATTCGAGGAAGTGTTCGCACCCAGCCGCAAGCACACCGACGACGAACGCAAGCGGCTGGAGCTGAGCCGCGAGGACGTGGGCGACAACGACCCCGGACGCGGCCCGATCGACCTCGACTCCGGCAAGGTCGTCATACGGCCGTCCGGGACCGCCGACGAGGAGGACCCCGGGGAGTGACGCGGGGCCCTACCGCACCCGCAGCTCCAGGATCCGGTCGTCGCCGCCCTTCGGGCTGCCCCGACCGTCCGTGTTGCTGGTGGTCAGCCACAGCCTGTCGCCGCCCGCCGCGACCACCGTGCGCAGACGGCCGTAGGTGCCGGTGAGGAAGGACTGCGGGTCGGCCGACGCCTCGGTGCCCTTCAGGGGGATGCGCCACAGGCGCTGTCCCTTCAGGCCGGCCATCCACACCGAGCCCTCGGCGTAGGCGATGCCGCTGGGGGAGGCGTCGTCGGTGTGCCACTGGGCGACGGGGTTCTGGTACGTGCCGTCGGACGACCTGCCCTCGGCGTTCGGCCAGCCGTAGTCGCCGCCCGGCTTGATCGCGTTCAGCTCGTCCCAGGTGTCCTGGCCGAACTCCGAGGCGAACAGCCGCTGTCGGGGGTCCCAGGCCAGGCCCTGCACATTGCGGTGGCCGTAGGAGTACACCGGCGAGTCGGGGAAGGGGTTGCCGGGGGCCGGGTCGCCCTCGGGGGTCAGGCGGAGGATCTTGCCGCCCAGGGACTTGGTGTCCTGCGCCAGCCCGCGGTCGCCGGTCTCGCCCGTGCCCGCGTACAGCATGCCGTCCGGGCCGAAGGCGATCCGTCCGCCGTTGTGGATGGTGCCCTTGGGGATGCCCTTGAAGATCGTGTCCGGGGCGCCCAGCTGCTCGCCGGCGGGTTTCTTCGGGTCGTACAGCACGCGGACGATGCGGTTGTCCGAGGCGGAGGTGAAGTACGCGTAGACCATGTGGTCCGACGCGTAGCCGGGGGAGAGGGCGATGCCGAGGAGGCCGCCCTCGCCGGACGGGGAGACCCCGGACACCGTGCCCAGCTCGGTCTTCGCGCCCGTCCTCTCGTCGACCCTGGTGATCGTGCCCTTGTCGCGGGAGGCGACGAGGAGGCCGCCGTCGCCGGGGAGCGCGGCCAGCCCCCAGGGGGTGTTCAGGCCGGTGGCCACGGTGCGCACCACCTCGACCGAGCCCTTGGCCGGCGGGGCCTGTCCGGCCGCCTGCTTCGAGGGGGAGGCGCTCGTCGTGCCGCCGCCGCCCGCGGAGCCGCCGTCCCCTCCGCCGGAGGAGCAGGCGGCGGTCAGCAGGAGGGCGGTCGTGGCGAGCAAGGCCGGCACAGCTCGTCGTAGCACGGTCCTGGTCCCTTCGGTGCGGCGGTCGGGCGGCGGGCTCTCCTTGTCCTACGACCGTTCGCGCCCTCCAGGTTCCCGGCCGGGCGGCGTCGAACCCCCGTCCGGCAGGAGTACGGCCGCGGACCCGGCGTCGCTCAGTCCCAGGAACCCCGCGCCCGCGGCAGCCGGGCCACCTCGGCCAGGTCCTGGGGCGTCAGCCGCAGACCGGCGGCCGCCGCGTTCTCCGCCGCCCAGCGCTCCCGCTTGGTGCCCGGGACGGCGACCACGTGCCGGCCCTGCGCCAGCACCCACGCCAGTGCCACCTGGGCGGCGGTGACGTCCTCGCCGTGCCGGGCCGCGACGCGGCGCAGGCCCGCCACGATCGGCTGGTTGGCGGCCATCATCTCCGCCGTGAAGCGCGGGTGGCGGGCGCGCACGTCGTCCGCCTCGAAACCCACGCCGGGGACCAGGGTCCCGGTGAGGAAGCCGTTGCCCAGCGGCATCGCGGCCAGGAAGCCGATGTCACGCGCCTCGCACCACGGCAGCAGCGCGTCGAGGGCGTCCGGCGACCACACCGACAGCTCGGCCTCCACCGCGCTGACCGGGAAGACCTGCTGCACCCGCTGGAGCTGCAGAATCGTTGCGTCGTACAGCCGGCCCCCGGAGCGGCGGCCGCCGCGGGCACCGACCGCGCACAGCCCCAACGCCCGTACCTTGCCCGCCCGGACGAGTTCCGCCATCGCGCCCCACGTCTCCTCCACGGGCACCTCGGGGTCCGCCCGGTGCAGCTGGTAGAGGTCGATGACGTCCGTCTGCAGCCGCCGCAGCGAGGCGTCGCAGGCGCGCTTCACATAGCCGGGGCGGCCGTTGGCCACGATGTGCTGCTCGCCGACGAGCAGGCCGACCTTCGTCGACACGAACGCGTCCGTGCGCCGCTCCTTGAGCACCCGCCCGACCAGCAGTTCGTTGGTGAACGGGCCGTACATGTCGGCGGTGTCCAGGAGCGTCGAGCCGCAGTCCAGCGCCCGGTGCACCGCCCTGAGCGACTCGTCGCCCCGCCGCCGCGAGGCGCTGTACGCCCAGCTCATCGGCATGCACCCGAGGCCGACGGCCCCCACCGCGAGTGCCCTCGCGCCGATCGTCCTGCGCTCCACCTGCCCGTGACCCTCCCTGTGCCGAGCCCCCAACCTAACCTCTGACTCCCCATGGCCCTGACATAGCCTCCAGTCATGACTGCTGACGTGTGGCTTCCCCTCCCGCCGGAGGAGATCGAGAACCTTCCCGCGGGGCCGAACTACCTCTTCTGGAACGGCGAGCAGGACTACCCCGCGGACCCGGCCGACTGTCTCTTCTACGTCGTCCCCTACATGAAGTCCGCCGAGGTCGCCGTGCGGCCCCTGGCCGAACTGGGCTCCGTGCAGGTGGTGCAGACGCTGTCCGCCGGGATCGACAACGTGCAGCCGGGGCTGCCCCGGCTGCGGCCGGGCGTGCAGGTGTGCAACGCGCGCGGGGTGCACGAGGCGAGCACCGCCGAACTCGCGCTCACCCTGATCCTGGCCTCCCTGCGGGGCATCCCGGACTTCGTGCGCGCGCAGGAGCGCGGCGAGTGGCTCGGCGGGTTCCGGCCGGCACTCGCCGACAAGAGCGTGCTCATCGTGGGCTACGGCTCGATCGGTTCCGCGATCGAGGACCGGCTCGTTCCGTTCGAGGTCGCGCGGGTGGTGCGCGTCGCGCGCTCCGCGCGCACGACGGAGCGCGGGCCGGTGCACCCGCTCACCGATCTGCCCCGCCTGCTCCCCGAGGCGGACGTCGTCGTCCTCATCACGCCCCTCACCGACTCCACCCGGGGCCTGGCCGGCGCCGAGTTCCTCGCCGGCATGAAGGACGGCGCGCTCCTCGTCAACGTCGCACGCGGCCCCGTCGTCGACACCAAGGCGCTGCTCGCCGAACTCGAGACCGGCCGGATCACCGCGGCCCTGGACGTCACCGACCCCGAGCCGCTGCCCGCCGAGCACCCCCTGTGGCGCGCGCCCGGCGTGCTCATCAGCCCCCACGTCGGCGGCCCCACCTCCGCCTTCCGGCCCCGCGCCGAACGGCTTCTCGTGGACCAGTTGACGCGTTTCTTGAACCGGGAACCACTGCGGAACGTGATCCTTACGACAGGAACAACCGGCGCATGACCCCGACGACTTGAGCGTCCCGCGCGCGGCCCGCGCGAGGGGCGCAACAGGCGTGTCATCCATTTCCGGTACCCTCCGCAACCTCTCGGAAGCGGTCCGTACTCACAACGCCGCTGGTCGTCACGGAGCGTAGAGGAACTATGTCCCTGAGTGACGAGACTGGTGTATCGTCCCCGACAGGGGCTGCGCCGCGCACCGTTCGGCGCCGGGGATGGACATTGCAGACTGTGAGGGGGGCGACGGGCGATGCACGGCCTATGGACGAGCGATCCGACGCGGCGGAGCCGCCGGCGGCGACCCTGGCGCACGGCCGCGCGCAGACGCGGTCACCACGGCAGTCACGGCTGCCGTCACAGCCACCACCACCGCAGGCACAGCAGCCGCAGAAGGCATGCGCACCCAGCGCACCGGGACCCGAGGGACCCCGGAGCTGCGCGGACCGGGAGGGCCCGGTGAACTCGCCGCCTGTCACCACCACTCTCGACGGAATGCTGCGGGCCCAGCCCGCCCCGGGGGCACGGCCGACGCGTCCGCGGTCCGGAGGCGGCCGGACGGGCCCCGTTCACCAGCTCGTCCTGGCCGTGGTCTGCGCGGGATACGCCGTCGGTTCCGCGCTCGGCTGGGGTTCGCAGGAACTGGCCGACATCATGGGTGACTTCGGACTCAGCGCGGCCGCGGCCACCGCCGCCGTGTCCTGCTTCCTGTACGCCTACGGGCACTGCGCGCGCTTCCGCTCCGCCTGGCTGCTGTTCGCCCTCTCCTCGGCGATGGCGGCCCTGGGCAACGCCGTCTGGGGGTGGTACGAGGTCGTCCTCGGCGAGACCGTGCCCACCGTCAGCTACGCCAACATCTTCTTCGTGGGCTTCGCGCCGCCCGCCATCGTGGGCCTGCTCGTGCTCGCCAAACGGCCGGTGACCAAGGCCGGCTGGATGTGCCTCGGGCTGGACGCCTGGCTGATCGGCGGCTCGCTGCTCACGCTCTCCTGGAGCCTCGCGCTCGCCAAGACCGCCGAGGCCGACGGGCCGCACCTCGCGCGCAGCGCGCTGCTGCTGGCCTACCCCCTGCTGGACATCGCCCTGGTCAGCGTGGTGCTCGCGCTGCACTTCCGGCGCACGGCCGCCAACCGGGCGGCGATCAACACCGCGATCGGCGCGCTCGCGCTGACGGTCATGTGCGACGCCCTGTTCAGCTCCCCGCTGCTGCAGAACAACTACCAGTCGGGCCAGTTGCTCGACGCGGGCTGGTTCGCCGGCTCGCTGCTCCTGGCGTACGCGCCCTGGACCGCTCCCCGCGGCGGGAAGGACTCCGCGGAGGGCGACGGCCACACGCGCGTGGTGCACGAGCACCTGCCGGGCCCGCACGGCGGCACCCACCAGCATCACGCGCCCCCGCAGGGAGGTGATCGCACCCGGTACCCGGCCGCCCGGCCCATCGCCGGCTCCCTGGCCGCGCTCACGCCGTACCTCGCCGCGGCCGTCTGCACCCTGGGCATCCTCTACAACGTCCTCAACGGCAGGAAGCCCGACCCGACCGTGCTCATCACCGGCGGCACCGTGGTGCTCGCCCTCGTGGTGCGCCAGGGCATCATGCTGCTCGACAACATCACCCTCACCCAGGAACTCGCGCAGAAGGAGAACCACTTCCGCTCCCTGGTGCAGGGCTCCAGCGACGTCATCATGATCGCCGCGCCCAGCGGCGTCCTCAGGTACGTCTCCCCGGCCGCCGCCGGGGTCTACGGACGGCCCGCCGAGGACCTGGTGGGCACCGAACTGGCCAGTCTCATCCACCCGGAGGACCTGGGCTGCGTGGTGCACGAGGTGCGCCGCTTCCTCGCCGCCAGCCCCCAGGACGAACCCACCACCCGCATCGAGTGCCGCTTCCGGGCGGGCGGCGGGGGCTGGCTCAACGTCGAGTCCACCGTCAACCGCCACCACGGCGGCCTGATCTTCAACAGCCGGGACGTGACCGAAAGAGTGCGTCTGCAGGCGCAGTTGCAGCACAACGCCGAGCACGACCCGCTCACCGACCTGCCCAACCGCGCCCTGTTCACCCAGCGCGTCCAGCAGGCGCTGTCCGGCCGCCGGGCCGCGGACCGGGCGTCCCTGCGCGGCACGGCCGTCCTCTTCATCGACCTCGACGGCTTCAAGGCCGTCAACGACACGATCGGGCACCAGGCGGGGGACGAGCTCCTCGTCCAGGCCGCCCGCAGACTCCAGGACGCGGTCCGGCAGGGGGACACCGCCTCGCGGCTCGGCGGCGACGAGTTCGCGGCCCTGATCGTCGGGGACGGCACCCGGGACCGGGCCGCCCGCGAACGGCACATCATGGAGCTCGCCGACCGCCTCAGGATCACCCTCTCCCAGCCCTACCTCATCGACGGCAACGATGTCCGGGTGGCCGCGTCCATCGGCGTCGCCTTCGCCGAACCCGGCCTCGGGGCGGGCGAGTTGCTGCGCAACGCCGACCTCGCCATGTACCGCGCCAAGGCCGGCGGCAAGGGCCGCGTCGAGCTGTACGCACCCCAGATGCAGCAGGACGTCGTACGCAAGGCGGAACTGGCCACGCGCCTGCGGGCCGCACTGCACGACGGCGAGTTCGCCCTGCTGCACCAGCCCGTGGTCTGCCTGGAGAACGGCCGGATCACATCGGTCGAGGCACTGGCGCGCTGGCGATCGTCCCAGGGGGTGCTGTTCACACCGGCCGAGTTCCTGCGGGTCGCCGACGAGGGCGACAGGACGCAGGAACTGGGCCGCTGGATCCTGGAGGAGGCCGTCGAGCAGGCCGCCGAGCGCACCGCCACGGGGCTCGCCGTGCCGGTCGCGGTACGGATGGGCGCCCGCCGCCTGCTGGACCGGTCGATGCCGCTCGGCTCGATCGAGGCCCTGCTGACCCGGCACGGCCTGCCGTCCGGCGCCCTGATGATCGAGCTGTCCGACACCGACCCCACGGTGTCCCTGGACGAGCTGGAGCGCCGGCTGTCGGCCCTGCGCAGGCTCGGCGTCCGGATCGCCCTGGACGGCTTCGGCAGCGGTCACGCGGCGATCACCGCCCTGCGCCGACTCCCCGTCGACGTGCTCAAGCTCGACCGCAGCCTGGTCGAGGGCGTCGTCGAGTCCGCGCGGCTGCACAAGATCACCAGTGGGCTGCTGCGGATCGCGACCGACCTCGGGCTGCAGTCCGTGGCCGACGGCGTGGACCTGCCGGAGCAGGTCGTGGCGCTGCGCGCGATGGGCTGCACCCACGGCCAGGGCATGGCCTTCTCCGGCCCGCTGGACGAGTACCGGCTGCGCCGGGCGCTGGGAACCGGCCATTATCCGGTGCCGCACGGCCCCGTCGAGCCGGCGTTCGCGGGCGGCGGCGGAGGCGAACGGGCCACGGAGAGGAGCGCCGGGGTGTACACCAGTGGGGTGCCGGTCGTGCTCGGAGGCGGAACCGCCCTGCGTTCACATGATGAGACTCCCGTCCCACCCACTTGACACGTGGTGCGCGTCGGGGGGAGGGTCAGTGCCATGCGCACCCGAATTCTCGTACTTGGAAAGCGCGTCGGCTGACGCTGAGCCCACCATCGCTCAGCGACCTCCACCCGGCGCGCTCCCCTCGCTTGCCTTACGGCACGAGGGGTTTTTTGTTGCACAGGCGCTTTTCGTGCAGCAGCCGAACACCGTACAAACCTCGCAAAAAACCCTCAGCATCGAGAAGAGACTGACGATGACCGAGCAGGCCACCGGGGCCCATCCGCAGCCGCGGCCCCGATCCGGAGGACACCAGTCCGCCCCCGAGCACGTCACGGGTGCGCAGTCCCTCATCCGCTCTCTCGAGGAGGTCGGGGCCGACACGGTATTCGGCATTCCCGGCGGTGCGATCCTTCCCGCGTACGACCCCCTGATGGACTCGACCCGGGTGCGCCACGTCCTGGTCCGTCACGAGCAGGGCGCCGGCCACGCGGCCACCGGCTACGCGCAGGCCACCGGCAAGGTCGGTGTCTGCATGGCCACTTCGGGTCCCGGCGCCACCAACCTGGTCACCCCGATCGCGGACGCCCACATGGACTCGGTGCCGCTCGTGGCGATCACCGGGCAGGTGGCCTCCAAGGCGATCGGCACGGACGCCTTCCAGGAGGCGGACATCGTCGGCATCACGATGCCGATCACCAAGCACAACTTCCTCGTCACCAAGGCCGAGGACATCCCGCGGGTCATCGCGCAGGCCTTCCACATCGCCTCCACCGGCCGCCCCGGCCCGGTGCTGGTCGACATCGCCAAGGACGCCCTGCAGGCGCGGACCACGTTCTCCTGGCCGCCGGTGATGGACCTGCCCGGCTACCGTCCGGTGACCAAGCCGCACGCCAAGCAGATCCGCGAGGGCGCCAAGCTCATCACCTCGGCCAAGCGGCCCGTCCTCTACGTCGGCGGCGGTGTCATCAAGGCACAGGCCACCGCCGAGCTCAAGGTCCTCGCCGAGCTCACCGGAGCGCCCGTCACCACCACCCTGATGGGGCTCGGCGCATTCCCCGACAGCCACCCGCTGCACGTGGGAATGCCGGGTATGCACGGTGCGGTCACCGCCGTCACCGCGCTGCAGAAGGCCGACCTGATCGTCGCCCTCGGAACCCGCTTCGACGACCGCGTCACCGGCAAGCTGGACAGCTTCGCCCCGCACGCCAAGATCGTCCACGCCGACATCGACCCCGCGGAGATCGGCAAGAACCGCGCCGCCGACGTGCCGATCGTCGGGGACGCGCGCGAGGTCATCGCCGACCTCATCCAGGCCGTGCAGAAGGAGCACAGCGAGGGCCACCAGGGCGACTACAGCGCCTGGTGGAAGGACCTGTCCCGCTGGCGGGACACCTACCCGCTGGGCTACGACCTCCCCGAGGACGGCTCGCTCTCCCCGCAGCAGGTCATCGAGCGCATCGGACAGCTCGCCCCCGAGGGCACGATCTTCGCGGCGGGCGTCGGCCAGCACCAGATGTGGTCCGCGCACTTCATCCAGTACGAGAAGCCCGCGACCTGGCTGAACTCCGGTGGCGCCGGGACGATGGGGTACGCGGTCCCGGCCGCGATGGGCGCCAAGGCCGGCGTGCCGGACCGCACGGTCTGGGCGATCGACGGCGACGGCTGCTTCCAGATGACCAATCAGGAGCTCACCACCTGCGCCCTGAACAACATCCCGATCAAGGTCGCCGTCATCAACAACGGCGCCCTCGGGATGGTCCGCCAGTGGCAGACCCTCTTCTACAACCAGCGGTACTCCAACACCGTGCTGCACTCCGGCCCCGACGACGTCAACCCGGAGGCCAGGGGCACCCGCGTCCCCGACTTCGTGAAGCTGTCGGAGGCCATGGGCTGCTACGCGATCCGCTGCGAGTCCCCGGACGACCTCGACAAGGTCATCGAAGAGGCGAACTCCATCAACGACCGGCCCGTCGTCGTCGACTTCATCGTCCACGAGGACGCGATGGTGTGGCCGATGGTCGCCGCCGGCACCTCCAACGACGAGATCATGGCCGCCCGGGACGTGCGCCCCGACTTCGGCGACAACGAAGACGACTGAGCGAGAGAGACGTACAAGACCATGTCCAAGCACACGCTCTCCGTCCTGGTGGAGAACACCCCGGGCATCCTGGCCCGGATCGCCGCCCTCTTCTCCCGCCGCGGCTTCAACATCGACTCGCTCGCGGTCGGTGTCACCGAGCACCCCGACATCTCCCGCATCACCATCGTCGTCAGCGTGGACGACCTCCCGCTGGAGCAGGTGACGAAGCAGCTCAACAAGCTCGTCAACGTGCTGAAGATCGTCGAGCTGGAGCCCGCGCAGGCGGTTCAGCGCGAACTCGTTCTGGTGAAGGTCAAGGCCGACAACGAGACGCGCTCGCAGATCGTGGAGATCGTCCAGCTCTTCCGTGCCAAGACCGTCGACGTCTCCCCGGAGGCCGTGACGATCGAGGCCACCGGCAGCAACGACAAGCTGTCCGCCATGCTCAAGATGCTGGAGCCGTTCGGCATCAAGGAGCTCGTGCAGTCCGGCACGATCGCGATCGGCCGCGGCGCCCGCTCCATCACGGACCGCTCGCTGCGGGCCCTCGACCGCAGCGCATGAGGCGTACGGGCGGTTTCGGCCGCCCGTATACCGAGACCCCGAGACTTCCCTTCCGCCCACCGTCATACGGTGGGACGCAACACCTGCACA
Organism: Streptomyces panaciradicis; assembly: GCF_023516615.1. GTDB lineage: Bacteria > Actinomycetota > Actinomycetes > Streptomycetales > Streptomycetaceae > Streptomyces > Streptomyces panaciradicis. Next base: position 582 of record NZ_JAMGBF010000126.1, on the reverse strand, counting down.
CAAGGAGAGAACCCAAAGTGGCCGAGCTGTTCTACGACGCCGACGCCGACCTGTCCATCATCCAGGGCCGCAAGGTCGCGGTCATCGGTTACGGCAGCCAGGGCCACGCCCACGCGCTGTCGCTCCGTGACTCGGGTGTCGACGTCCGTGTCGGTCTGCACGAGGGCTCCAAGTCCAAGGCGAAGGCCGAGGAGCAGGGCCTGCGCGTGGTGACGCCGGCGGAGGCCGCCGCCGAGGCCGACGTCATCATGATCCTGGTGCCGGACCCGATCCAGGCCCAGGTCTACGAGGAGTCCATCGCCCCGAACCTGAAGGACGGCGACGCGCTGTTCTTCGGTCACGGCCTGAACATCCGCTTCGACTTCATCAAGCCCCCGGCGAACGTCGACGTGTGCATGGTCGCCCCCAAGGGCCCCGGTCACCTGGTGCGCCGCCAGTACGAGGAGGGCCGCGGCGTCCCCTGCATCGTGGCCGTCGAGCAGGACGCCACGGGCAACGGCTTCGCGCTGGCGCTGTCGTACGCGAAGGGCATCGGCGGCACCCGCGCCGGCGTCATCAAGACGACCTTCACCGAGGAGACCG
>NZ_JAMGBF010000125.1 GCF_023516615.1 Streptomyces panaciradicis | reverse complement strand
CTCCCCCGGCCCGAGCCGGAAACTGACACGCACTGAAAAAGACGCTGCCCAGGCCAGGTCGAACAGGACAGTCAAGACCGCTTCGACTCCCCCGAGGCTGAGGTGGTGCAAGTGCACGCGGTAGGTGGCGCAGTTGCCGGCGGCGAGTCGGCACCGGCTTGGACCTCGGCAATTCATATTCACCCTGCCGCGCCAAGCTGATCAGCTTGCCGGGCTGGGATACTGGCCCTGAGGCGGCAGGCGTTTGCCTGAGCCGTCATGCCGGCTTGATCAGCACTGGCTCTCCCATCGCTGTCAGGCACTCTGGCACAGCGCCGGCAAGAGTTTGTCGCCTGCGAAGGGCTGCTCGGCCGTGAGGCCGGTGAGGAACGGCCGACCTCGGTCAGGACCTTGGTGCGCTCGTCCGGTGCGTCGACGATGGCCTCGCCTGCTGCGGCTCGAAGGCGCGCACCTGGCTGTTGGGGCCGGTCCAGATCAGAGCCCGGGTGACTTCGGGGAGTTGGAAGCTGAGGGCGTCGCACCGTTGTGTCGCATGAGGTGTACCAGGTCGACGGTCCGTCGAGCCTGCCGGTCCCGTGGAGTTCGGGCCCCGCCGAGCCCCCGGAGGCCCGTCGTTCGAGAGAATGTGATCTGTTCGGAGACGGCGACGTGGGAGACGGCTATGGCGGACGACAGCGGTCCGGTGACACTGCGCGGGATCGCGGACCGGCTCGGACTGCACGTCTCGACGGTCTCCCGGGTCCTCAACGGCCCGTCCGGGGGGCAGGGCCGCGCCGCGTCGGGCGAGACGGCGCGGCGGATCCGGGAACTAGCCGACGAACTCGGTTACCGGCCCAACCCGTACGCCACAAGTCTGCGCACCCGGCGCAGCAACCTGGTCGGTGTGCTGTTTCCCCGGCTGTCGGAGATCGTGGTGGCCACCATCTACGAGGGCGTGGAGGAGGAGGCGACCCTTCGGGGACTGTCCACCTTCGTCACCAACACCCATGACGATCCCGCCACCCAGCGCGAGCGGATCGGCATGGTCCTCGGGCGCCGGGTGGACGGTCTCGTCATCGGCGACGCGCACCTGGACGGGGCCGTCCTCGCCGACCCCGCCCTGGCCGGCACGCCCTTCGTGCTGGTCAACCGCCGCACGGACACCGGCCTTCCGGCGGTCACCTGCGACGACCCGCTGGGCGGCAGGCTCGTGGCCGAGCACTTCCTGGCCCTCGGCCACCACCGGGTGGCCGTCGTCGCCGGTGAACCCTTCGCCAGCACCGGCACCGACCGCACCACCGGCTTCACCGACCGCTACCGCGAGGCGGGCCTGCCGCTGCCTGCCCACCGGGTGCGGCACTGCCGCTTCGACACCGCAGGCGGGCACCAGGCCGCCGTCGAACTGTTGAGCCTCCCCGACCGTCCCACCGCGATCTTCGCCGTCAACGACCTTGCCGCGCTGGGCGCCATGGGCGCTGCCCGTGACCTGGGCCTGCGGCTGGGTGAGGACCTCGCGCTGGCCGGGTTCAACGACACCCCGCTCGCCGCCGAACTGCCCGTCCCGCTCACCAGCGTGCATTCCCCGATGGCCGAACAGGGGCGCCGTGCCGTACGGCTGCTCCTGCGCCGTATCGCGGGCGAGCCCGTCGCCTCGGAGGCGCTCACACCCGAACTCGTGGTGCGGACCTCCACCGGCACACCGATCGGCCCGAGCCTGCGGTGAGCGACGCGGCGTAACTCTGCCTCGTCGACTGCCGACGCGGCGTAACTCGACTTGTGCAGCCGCCGGTTGGTATTCAGCGGAACTTCATGGGCAAGGTTGCCCAAACGATTGGCGCAATCGTTTGGGTTGCGCATACTGGCTACTTGGCGCACGTCCGGATCCGGTGTTGGGGGGACTCGATGAGGTGGTTGGGCAGAGGGCGCGGAACGCCGTCGAGTCGTCGCGCGCTCGTCGAGGCGCTGCGTGAGGGCGGCGAGGCGGCTGAGTTGACCGGCCGCCAGGGTGACGCGCGCCGGGCCGCCGAGCGGTACGGGGAACTCGTCGCGCGGGCGGAGGACGTGCTGGGACCGCAGAACCGGCAAACCTTGGTGCTACGACACCAACTCGCCCACTGGATGGGCGAGTCGGGTCGGCCCGAGGCCGCGGTTCAGCTGTTCGTACGTCTGTTGGCCGACCGGGAGCGGATCCAGGGACCACGCCACCGGGACACCGAACTGGCCCGGCACCAACTCGCCCACTGGCACGGCCGGTCGGGCCGGCCGGAGGAGGCCGTGCGCCGCTACGAGGCGATGCGCCGGGCCGCCGAGCGGGAGAACCGCACCGAGACCGCCCTCACCCTGCTGTGCGAGGTGGGCTACTGGCAGCAGAAGAGCGGCGACAACGCGGCCGCGCTGCGCGCGTTCTCCCAGATGCTGGTGACCGCCCAGCAGAACTTCGGCCCCACCCACCAGCTGGTCAGCATCGCCCGCCAGCGCTACGTCGAGGTCGCGGGCGTCCTGCCCTTCGGCAACGAGGGCGGCGAGGAAGGACTGCGGGACTTCTTCGCGACGGCCGCCGCGGTCGAAGCCGCCGGGGACTTCGCGCGCGCCGGCCGGATGTACGGGCAGATAGCCGTACGGGCCGAGGAGCTCCACGGCCCGGCCGGTTCCGAGGTCCTCTCCGCGCTCGTCGCGCAGGCGAAAGCGGCGGTGCGGGCGGAGGACCACGCGAGGGCCGTCAGGTGCTTCGACAAGGTGCTCGCGTGCCTGGAACTCCAGGGCCAGTTGCCGGGATCGCCGGTGTACGACACCTTGCGCGGGCAGCGCGACGGGCTGGCCCGGGTGGCCGGCCGCACCGTAGTGCGCGTCGCGCAGCGGACCGCGACGCTGCTGGCGGAGACGGTGCAGACGGCGCCGGACACGGCGTGCGCGGTGCTCGCGCGCGCGGCCGGCGCGGCCGTCGCGAACCGCCTCGCGGTCGTGAACGACATCGCGGACGAACCGGCGTGGCGCTCCTGGACGGCGGAGCAGTGGAAGGACGTGCTGCGGGGCCTGACCGAGCAGGGGTACGAGGTGGCGGCCCTGTGCTTCGCCCGCGACGACCTGCGGCCGACGCCCCAAGAGGCCTCCGTGTGCGCGGGGTTGGGACTGCCGGGCGTCTTCGTGTCCCGCATGAGCGACGAGAACGTGCAGATCCAGGCGTACGGGTTCGAGGACGGCGGCCCGGAGTCGGCGCGGACGGAGCAGGCGGCGGCGTTCGTCGTGGTGGAGGACGAGCAGGCGGAGCGGACGGCCACGAATGAGGAAGGTCCGCGCGAGCGGGCGTCGGTCGCGCAGGACGGCCGGATCGCGTTCCACCCGCAGGCGGCCGCCATCGGCAGCTGGCGGGAGATGGAGCGGGCGCGGCCCGCTGCCGGGGCGGGCGGGGCGGACCAGCCGACGGCCTTTGGTTCGTACGAGGTCCTGGAGTGCTCGGCGAGGGCGGTTTCGGACGGGTCTACCTGTGCCAGGACGCCGAAGGGCTGATGGTCGCCGTCAAGACGCTGCACGCGCACCTCGCGGCGGCTCCCCCGATCAAGCGGGGCTTCGCCCACGAGGTGCGGGCGGCCCAGCGGGTCGACGGAAGGTTCACCGTGCCGGTGATCGCGGCGGACACGGACGGTGCGACCCCGTGGATGGCGGTGCCGTACGTGGCCGCCCCCTCGCTGCAGGAACTCGTCGAGCACTGCGGCCGGTTGGAGCCCGGCCTGGTGCGCTCGCTGGGGGCGGGCATCGCCGTCGCCCTGAGCGCCATCCACGCCCAGGGCATCGTGCACCTCGATCTCAAGCCTGCCAACGTGCTGCTGACCGAGGACGGACCGCGCGTCATCGACTTCGGCATCGCCCAGATCGAACGGCTCACCGAGCCACGGCGCGGCTTCGCTGGCACGTACGCGTACGCCTCGCCCGAGCAGTTGCGCGAACAGGCCGCCTTCACCCCCGCGAGCGACGTCTTCTCCCTGGGGACCGTCCTCGCCCGCCTGGCCCTGGGGCGCAGCCCCTGGGGCCGGGACACGCCGTCCGTGGTCGCCCGTATCCGGGCCGGTTCCCCCGATCTCGCCGGGCTGCCGAAGGAGCTCGCGGAGCTGGTCCGCCGGTGTATGCACCCCGACCCGGAGCGGCGGCCGACGGCGGATGAGGTGGCCGAGGTGCTGGTGCCCGGCGCCGGTGCGGGCAGGCTCGATCCGCCGTCGCTGCCCGAGCGGGCGCGGACCCTGGTCGCCGAGCACGCCACCATGCCCACCACCCGCCGGGCAAGAACCCAGGCCCTTACCCGGCCCCACATCCCACCCGTCCCCATGGTCCCTGCCCCGACCCTGGCCACGGCCGCCGACACCACCGTCACAGCCCCAGACGCACCGATGACGTAGATCGTGGTGTTCGCGGCGTTGATGTTGCCGCAGACGATGTTCGCCTTGCCGTTGACCTTGAAGTTGCTGCCCGACCCCGACGTAGTCAGCTTGCCGCCCTCGACCGTCGTGAAGGAGCCGTTAGATTGGCCCTGTCCCACATTCGGTGGTGACGGAGAGCGCTGGTTCATCGTGGACGTGATGTGCGGAACGTCAACGATCTTGTAGATGTGGTGTTTTCGGGGCTCGCGCCGCTGGTCATCGAGGACGTGACGGATGAGGGCGAGCAGATTTCGGTGCGTGCGCGGACCCCTGAGAGCCCGGTGCCGTGTCCGGGTTGCGGGGCACCGTCCGGGCGGGTGCATGGTTTTCATCTGCGGACGGTGGCCGACGTGTCGGTGGACGGGCGGCGGGTGGTGGTCCGCGTGCGGGTGCGGCGTCTGGTGTGTCCCACGCGTGGCTGCCGGCATACCTTCCGCGAGCAGGTGCCCGGGGTGTTGGAGCGATATCAGCGCCGCACCGCACGGCTGACCAGGCAAGTCAAGGCCGTGGTCGAGGAGTTAGCGGGCCGGGCGGGTCCCGTTTGCTGGAGCGATGCTCGCGATGGGACTGTCGCGTCACGCTGCCCTGCGCACCTTGTTGCGCATCGCTCTGCCCACCAGGCAGGTGCCGCGCGTGATCGGGGTCGACGACTTCGCCCTGCGCAGGCGCCACCGCTATGCCACCGTGGTGATCGACGCCGAGACCCACGAACGGATCGACGTTCTTGCCGACCGCACGGCCGACACCCTGGAGGTGTGCCTGCGCGAGCATCCGGGCGTCGAGATCGTGTGCCGGGACGGCTCGGCGACGTACGCCGAGGCCATCCGCCGCGCGCTGCCTGATGCGGTGCAGGTTGGCGATCGCTGGCATTTATGGAAAAACCTGAAGCGGCCCTGAGCGAAGTGAAAGCCCACAGCACCTGTTGGGCGACCGTACTGGACGTACCCCTCTATGACGGGCCCCGCGCACAGACCACCCTGGAACGGTGGCACCAGGTTCACGGTCTGCTCGACCAGGGTGTGGGCCTGCTCGAATGCGGCCGCCGCCTGCAACTGGCCCTGAACACCGTCAAACGCTACGCCCGCGCCGATCATCCCTAGCGCATGCTCCGCGTCCCCAAATACCGCGCCAGCCTGGTCGATCCCTACCGCGAACACCTTCGCAAACGCCGCGCCGAGGACCCCGCCGTCCCCGTCCTGCACCTCTTCGAAGAGATCAAATCCCTCGGTTTCACCGGCTGCCTCAACCTCCTGCACAAGTACATCAACCAAGGCCGCGCCGACGCCGACCGCAGCCAAATCTCCGCACGGCGGCTCGCCCGGATGCTGCTCACCAGACCCGACAACCTCAAGGCTGAGCAACGACAGCTGCTGGACCGCCTCACCGCGGCCTGCCCCGAAATGACTCAACTGGCAGTCTCTATCCCGGCTTTCGCCCAGCTCCTGAAGCCTCAGCCAGCAAATGTAGACGCGCTCGAGCTCTGGATCACCCAGATCCGCGCAGCCGATCTGCCGCACCTGCACGCCTTCACCCGGGGGCTGGAGCGAGACCTCGACGCCGTGATCGCCGCGTTCACGCTCCGCTACAGCAACGGACCCACCGAGGACGTGAACACCACGACCAAGCGGATCGCCCGCCAGATGCACGGGCGAGCAGGCTTCACTCTCCTCCGCCACCGCATCCTCCTCGGATAGCGACACCCTCCGTCACCACCGAATGTGAGACAGGGCCGTTGATTGGACAGTCCCGATACCCGCTTCGAACGTTGAGAGACGGGCGGCTGGATCCGTGCTCGGCCCCTGCGCCGCCACACCCCGTAAGCCCGTCCGGACCTGGCCACGCCACACCGCACCGTCGGACAAGGCTGTACCTGGCGGACACCCCGCCGTCGCCTATCAGCCGTGGCGGGGCCTGCGTCAGGATCGCTGCAGCGCCTTCAGGACCGCGGGCTCAGCCCGTGATGTCGACGCCGAAGGAGCGCGCGGTGCTCGCCAGGTCGTGGTCATAGCCCTGGCCTACGGCCCGAATACGCCAGAGAGGGCCGCGGCGGTAGATCTCAGCCATCACCAGGCTGCGCTCCGTGGTGGCCGCATCCAGCGTGGCCTGGGCCACGGCCTGTTCTCCGGAGGCAGGCACCACCATGATCTCAATGGCTCCGACATCTGCGAACGTGCCGGCTCCGTCCAGGGCGGCCGCGACAACGACCTTGTGCGCAGCAGCCGGCAACGCGCTCAGCTCGACGACGATGGCTTGCTCCTTCGGGGCCCTCAGTCACCAACTGGACCACGCTGCCGGGGCTTTGTGGGGCGCCGTAGAAGACGCAGTCCTCATCGCAGGAGACCTGTTCGTCCTCGTCGACGATGAAGGCGACCACGTCCACCTCCTTGTTGACCTGGTGGGCCCACGCCGCGCTCACCCGCCAACCCTGCGGGCCTTCTTGCAGGGCGGGGAGGTCGCCGACACCGGTTCCGTCGGCGGTGCGTTCGTAGCTCTTTTCGGTTTCTTTGCCCAGTTGGTGTAGTCGTAGGAGATCGACGACGGCAGGGCAGCGGATGGGAAGACTGCGGCGCGGCCGCCGACCAGCTTGATCCCGGGACACGCGATCGCCGGATACTTCCGGCCCCAAGCTGCGGCGAACTCGGCGAACCGGTCCAGGGCGGCTTCTTCGGTGTGCCGACGTGCCCTCTCATGTCGCTGCGTGTCCGGTGCGTCACCCAGTAGCGTGTCGGTCCCAGCAGTACCGAACTGACGGGGGCAGATATGGAGTACACGCAGATCTTCGCCGACCGCGAGGTGCGGGAGGAGTTCCTCGACCGCTTCGAGGAGATCAGGGATGCGGTCGCGACGTCGTCGGAGGGTCTGGAGAGCGTCGGCGCTCTGGAAGGTCTCCTGGATGTCGACCGGGCCGCTGATGCCGTCAAGGCGATGGCTGAGGGGACTTGGCGGGGCGATGAGAGCGGGTTGGAGGCCATCGTCAGGCAGTTCGGCAGGCCGGTCTACCTGGTGCGGCGCAACACCTTCGCCACCGTGGCCGACGCCCCCGACCACACGGCCGAGAGTCTCGTGGTCGCCACCAGGGTGAAGGCCGCTCGTCGCCGCCTTGAGGGCGTCATTCCCAGTGTGGGACGGGTCGATCTGCGCAACCACGACCTGGAGTGGGTGGGAACTGCATGGGTGGTGGCCGAGGGGCTCGCGGTCACCAACCGCCATGTGGCGGAGAAGTTCGCGAAGAGGGGTCGCGGCGGCTTCCGGTTCCGTGCGAACCCCCTGGCACAGGTGCATGCCTACATCGACTGGCGTCACGAGCACGGCCGGACGCAGGAATCACGGTTCAAGGTGACAGAGGTGGTCTGGATCGAGCCGGACTCCTCTCCCTGTGACGCCGCTTTGCTCAGGCTAGCCCCGACCGGTGAGGACGGGGAGTCCCCGCCGCCGCCGATCGAGCTGGCCCAGGGCAAGGACGAGCTCACCGTGGGCCGTTGGGTGGGAGTGATCGGCTACCCCTACATCGGAAAGTACGACGACCCGGAGGACCGCAAGCGCATCTTCAACGGCATCTTCGAGTGCAAGCGGCTCGCTCCGGGGCAGGTCATCTCTTTCGACGGCAGCAGGTGGTTCCATCACGACGCGACAACACTCGGCGGCAACTCCGGGTCCGTCGTCGTCGACCTGGACACCGGCCGGGCGCTCGGCCTTCATTTCCAGGGGATTCCGGGGAAACGCAACTACGCCGTACCCGCTGCGGACGTCGCGCGTCTCGTCCGACGGCACGCCTCGTGACGACGGAGACTCCGGATTCGGGTTCCGAACTGCAGGCGGCCACCAATCCCCGCGCCGGCATGCACTCGACCCAGGAGATCAGGGCGAGAGCCACCGAGGCCGAGTCACGGGTCGCCCGTCTGGAGCGCGGTGGCAGCCAGGTGGCCACCGGTTTCCTGGTCGGGCCCGCGCTGCTGCTCACCGCGGGACACGCGGTGAGGTTGTCACGCGGCATGTCCGGGGCCGGACCCGTGGCCGGGATGGTGGCTGTGTTCCCCTCGTACCACGACCCGGGACACACCTCCGCGCAGGACGCTGTGCGGATTCCCCTCATCGCACTTCTCGACTCCAGCCCGCCCGCGCCGGAGGACCCGGTGCCACCCGGTATGAAGACCGACGAGGACGGCCTGGACTTCGCCTTCGTACGCCTGGCCGCGCATCCCCCCGATCTGGTCGAGCCGAACGGCCTTCTGCGCCCCAGGGGCTACTACAAGCTGTCCGAGGAGGACTACGTCTTCGGCAGCCCGCTGCATCTCTTCCACCACCCCCTGCGGCAGCTGCTGGACCACAGCAACACCGGGGACGTCCTGTACCCCGGCGCGCATCGTGTCCGGTACAAAGGCGCGAACACTCTGCAGGGCTCGTCGGGCGGTCCCCTCGTCACCGACGGCGGCCTGCTGGTGGCCATGCACCACGGTCATCACGGCGGCATGAACCTGAACCAGGCAATCCCCACCTCTCTCATCGCCTCCCGGATCCTTTCGGGACCCCACGCCGAGCTGCTGCGCGACGCCCTCGCCCGCCCCCTGCCGCACATCCGGACTCCGGAGACCCCGGTGCCATGGAGGAGCGGGATCGGCACGACACCGGGCGACGGCGCCCGGGCCGTCGGAGCCGCCATGAGCGCTCTTCTCGGCTCCCGTTCGTTTGGCACCACGGTGCTGGACCCGGACGGCCGGCCCGTCAGTGTGACCGACGCCCGGCAGGTGGCCGCTTGCTTTCGGACCGCCGATCCCCGAGCGGTGCTCGGCATCAATCCGGTCGTCGAGGCCGCCCGCGCGATGGACGCGGCGTCCGGGGACGGGGCGCTGCTCGCGGCGGTCCTCGCCGCAGCTCTGGTCGGGGAGGCGAACGACCAACGGGCCAGGGGCAGCGGATTGTGTGAGTTGTTCCGAGAATGCGCCGAGGCGCTCGACCTGGCCCGCGCCGTCCTGGTCGACATGGCGGCGCCGTGTTCCCGTCCGGACGCGGTGGTCCGCGGTGCGACGACGGACCCGCAGGTGGCCGAGGCGGTCTCGGCCGCGGCACTGCTCGCGGGCCCCTACGGCGTACTGATCTGCGAACCCGGCGTGACCCGCACCATCGAGGGACCGGTCGTACGCCAAGGCCTGCGCGTGCCCGCCGGGTACGCCCTCCCGTACGCCGCCGATGCCCCCGGAACCGATGCATGGACCCGCAGGACCCGGCTCGTGAAGCCGTACGTGCTGCTGCTCGACTCGGTGACCGGGGACGGCGAGGCCTTCCGCAGGCTGCGCGACCGCCTCGCCAGGAAGGGAAGACCGCTCCTGGTGCTCACCACCGCCGACGGCTCCGATCTGCGCAGCGGCCTGCTGCGGTCCCTGTGCGATCCGGCGGACGGACCGGTACCGACAGTGGTCCGTGTTCCCGCCGCGCGGCAAGGGCACCAGCGGCTGCGGTCCCTGGCCGTGCTGACCGGCGCCACGGCGCTGACGGAGAGTTCCCGCCTGCTCCCGGGCACCGCCTGGTTCGACGTCCTGGGCCAGGCGGACCTGGCGGTGGTCTCCGCGTCGGAGACGGTGCTGATGGGCGGCGCCCACGATCCGCGCATGCTGGACCGGTGGATCGCTTCCACCCGCGCGCTCATGGACCGGGCGGCCTCCGAAAGCGAACGGTCGGCGCTGGAGGAACAGATCGACTGGCTGACCTCCCGTGCCGTCTCCTTGGCCGTCGGCGGGGATACGCAGGCGGAGATCGCTGCCCGCACCGAGGCCGCCCAACGCGCTGCGCACACGTCCCAGGCCGCGTTGCGGTGCGGCACCGTGCCCGGCGGCGGTCTGGCGCTGCTGCGCGCCCGGGCCGCCCTCCCGGACGGCACCGGGAATCCCGGGACCCACGTGGTGCGCACGGCGCTGGCAGCACCGTTCCGCGCGCTGGCGACAACGGCCGGCCTGACACCGGACGATGTCGAACGATGGTGCGCCGTCGGCGATCCGGACGCGCTCCGCCGTCAGGCGTCGACCGGCCTGTTCGCGGACCTGCCGGAGGACGCCGCCGAAATCGTGCTGCTCGCGCTCGACACGGCGAAAGCCGCACTGACCGGCTTCCTCGGCGGCTCCTGACGCCCTGCCGGCTAAGACCGTGCACCAGTGTCGGCGGGTGCCATGCCCAGGTGCTCCTGTACGTCCTTGTGACGGAACTGGTAGACGCCTCCCACCTGCCGCAGCACCGACACCTTGTGGGCGTGTTCCAGGAATGCCATGAGGTCGCGTGGAAGATCACCCCGGAGCCATAGCCAGGAGCGCGCGACGACATACCGGGGCCAGGGACGGACGGCGATGGGCACCCACAGGACCAGGGCCATGAGGAGCACGCTGCCCTCGGCTATTTGCCCGCGGCCGGTCGAGGAGTTCGCCATGATCCATCCCATGCCGAGCCCGGCCAACCCGGCGATCATCAGAGCCCATCCGGCGACGAGCCTCCGGTCCCCGCGCAGCAAGATCCGAGGGGACGTGGAGTCGTCGGCCGGCGCGGGTGTCTGAAGCCAGCGAAGAAAGCCCGACACCAGCCCCAGAGCCATGCCGACAAGGGCGAACAAAAGCATGGAGGCCAGCACATAGGTGGGTCGATTCATGTGCCCGGCGTCGGATCCGCGGATGGTGCGCAGAGTCCACCAGAAGAGCAGCCCCAGGGCTGCCCCGGCGGCGAACCCCACGCCCGCTCCGCCCGCGATGCGGCGCAGGAAGCCGGTGCCGCGGCGGAACCAGCGCGGTCCGCGAACGGGCCCGCCCGCGCCGAGGAGACCGGCGGGCACGCCGACCAGCGAACCGCCGATGATGCCGATGAGCAGCCCGACGACGGGTCCGTCCGGAAACGAACCGAGGAAGCCCAGGATTCCCCCCATCGGCAGCCCGACTACGAGAGCCGTCGACGTCCGCCCGAGCCTCGGGTCCCCTGCGCGGCTGCCCGATGATGTCCCTGTCTCCGGGTTCTCCCGGCGCGGCCTCCGCGCAGTGGACCTCTTGAGCAGGAACTCGTCCAGCCACGAAGCCACCCGGTCCGGCCCCCGCCAAGAGACGAGCATCCCGGTGCCCAGCGCCGCCGTCCCCAGCTGGAACGCCGCCAGCGCGCCTTCCCCCGCGTCGACCGCGGATGCCGTAGTGATGCCCCCGGCCACGGCCGCGAGGAGCCCGAGAAGACCGCCGTAGATGCCGTGGTGGAGCGCGCCGCTCAGCTCCCACCAGGCCAGGTCGGTCCGGCCGGTGCGCTCCAGGTGGCGGGCGAGGAAGGACAGGTGCTCCCGTGCATCAGGCCAGTCGTCAGGGTTCAGACGGTGGTCGAAGAGGACACGCACCGCGTTCTCCAGGATCGCCGCCCGGACCGTGCCGGGGGCGGCACGCGCCAGCCGCCGGAACGGTGTCTCGTCGCTGACGTCCGTGTAGCCGTAGAGATCGGTGAAGAGACTCGCCGTCAGGGGCGACGTCAGTGCTGCGCCGAGGGCCGCGAGCAGCTGGGGAGTCACCTCGCGTGCCGGGCCGCCCTGCGCCGCTGCCGCTTCCGCCTGGACCGTCCATCGCCTGCCCAGTTCCGCGACGCCGGAACGGCCGGCGGGCGATACCAGCAGGGACCAGTTCGGCGGGGGCATCGGCACACCGCGCTCGTGTGCCGCGGCCACTTCGTCCTCCAGCACACCCCAGCCGTGTTCGAGACGGCCGAACAGATCCGCCCATTCCTTGTGGCTGGGGCCGCCCTCTCCGAGGCTGGCCCGCAGGTACTCCATCACATGCGGAAAGGCCAGCTCGCGTGCCTCGGTGACCGAGGCACCGTGCAGCACCGGCTCCCGGGCCAGGGCTTGCCTGTACTCCTCCGTCCGGCAGGCCAGAATCACCGGTCGCGCGGTGGCGAACTCCCTGCGGATACGGTTCAGCACTTTGCCGACGCGCTGCTCCGGGATCTCGTCGAGCCCGTCGAGACAAGGCAGCACATCGCCTCGGTGGAGAAGGTCCCTCGCGGAAGCCGCCGACCCCACCTCGGGATATTCGGCCGCCAGCCGCCCAGCCAGCCAGTCCAGCAGCCCGTGGCGTCTGGGATCGTAGGAACTCAGGGAGAACAGGACGGGCACCGCAGGCGGGGCCTCCGCGCCCTCCCCCCGAAGCCCCTGGCCGGCCAGGTCCCGTTCGCGTGTCCGGCACAGTTCGAGCAGGAACAGCAGGAGCAAGGTCGACTTTCCCGAACCCGCCGGGCCGATGATCACCAGTCGCTGGGGAACGAGAGCGGTGAACGACTCGACGAGCCCGGTCATGTCCGCCGTGGTACCGGTGAGCCCACGGGTGCGGCCATCGGTCAGCGCTGGCGGCGCGGGGGCCCACTGCGTGTGAAGCAACCGCGGTCGCTGGATGTTGGGGGTGAGGCCACGCTTGTCTGCTTCCTCGGACCACTCACGCCACACGGACGCCTGGAGCCGGTCCAGGGCCTGTGCCCGCTGGGGCCCGACGAGCACACCGCGCTTGCCCGGGCGCGAGCCACGCAGAAGCCGCAGCACGCGCCTGGCGACGATGAGGACGAAGACAACGCACAGGACGAAGAACCAGACTTTCATGTCTGCCGGTGCCTCCCGCGCTCCGCTCTGGCGCCGTGGTCCGCACGAGCACGTCCCGCACCTTACTGGCGCCACTGCGCAGTTGTCCGTCCCTCTGATCCCTTCAGGGCTGGCCGCTACGGAAGTTGCATGAGGTGTGGTAGGTCAACTCGGCCAGGGGCACTGGTCAGCCGGCCTCGGCCTCAAGATGCCGCCGGACGGCCGGCCCAGCAGCGCAAGCGTGACGGCTCGCGTCGAGCGGCCCGGTGGGCCGCTGGAGAAGGCGATCCCCAGCGTCGGCCGTATCGACCTACGCAACCACGACCTGAAATGGGTCGGCACCGGCTGGATGGTGGGTCCCCCGGCTCGTCGTGACGAACCGTCATGTCGCCGAGAAGTTCGTCCGGCAGACGCAGGCCGGAGCGGACTCGGGCTCGGGGTTCGCCTTCAAGCAGTCCTGGACGGGCAAGGCCGTACGGCCCAGCCTGGACTGGTACCAGGAGTACCAGCAGCCGGAGGAGTCCCGCTTCCGCGTCACCGAAGTCTCTGGAGCGAACCGGACCACAGGTATGACGTGGCCCTGCTGCGGATCGACGCGACCGGGGAGGACGGCGAGAGCCCGCCGCCGCCCATCGCGCTCCACACCACGGGGGCGCGCGTGAGCGGCTGGATCGCGGTGATCGGCTACCCCGGGCACGACTCGCGCGCCGACCCGGCCGACCAGCAGCGCATCTTCGACGGTGCCTACAACTGCAAGCGGCTGGCCGCAGGACAGCTCATTGGGATCGAGGGGCAGGACGTGGTCCACCACGACGCCACCACGCTGGGTGGCAACTCCGGCTCCGCCGTGATCGACCTGGACTCCGGCAACGCGGTCGCCCTCCACTTCAGAGGCGAGGCGGGGCGCAGCAACGTGGCCGTGCACGCCGCTGCGGTGGCCCGGATCGTCCGCGCGCATGGCTGAGGATGCTGCCGCCGGGCCCAGGGGACGGTCCGGCCGACTCTGCCGTATTCGCGGAGCGGAACCAGTATCAGGGCCAAGATCAGCAACAGGCCCGGCGTCTGTGGGCGAGCACGTGGTCGCGGCGGCCGACCGGTGGGAACGGGCGTGCGGGTCGCGCCCCATGCCGTTCTGCCAGCCAGTCATGTCATCGGCGCCGCTGCCCTGGGCTCGGGGAGGCTGCTGGACTCTGCGGAGGCCCGTTTCGACTTCGATACGCCCTCCGGCGCCGGACGGACCGCACCCGACAAACGCGGCGTACGGATGCCGTTGACAGCGCTGCTCGCGTCCAGCCCAGCCCCGCCGAGTCGTTCTCCGCTCCGCCGGATCGGTTCGAGTGCGCCCTCCCGCGCGTGGACGGCGGACAAGCGCCCCGCATTCCGGGCGGCTCATTCCTGGACCGGCGGCCGACTGGTCGGCATCCACCTGTGGTCAAGGGTGGGGTGCCGAGTGTGCCGAATCGGTTGTGAGCGGTGATATCAGGGTGCGATCCTGGCCGCATGCCGGAGGAGCGGACGCCTGACCACGCGTCGGTTCTTCGCGAGGTGCGGGAGGTCAGGCGCGTCGGGGTGCTACGGATGCGAGGTCTGCGGCTCCCCTCGTTGGAGGCGGCGGCGGCTCGCCTCGGACTGTTACGGACGCCGGAGGCCCGTGCGGCCGCCCTGGAACACCTGTTGAAGGTCGCCGTGGCGGCGGTGGACGGCGGGAAGCTGCGGCAGTCTGCCGCGTACAGCCTGGGACTCACCGATGACACACGTGAGATGGCGGCCGCGGAGCGGCGCCGTCGTGCCGCGGCCGTGCATCACGTCACTGTCGAGCGCTTCCGCAAGTCTCAGGAGCTCATGGCTCTGGGTGAAGTGGCCGAACAGATCGTGCGGATGTGCGACGAGGCAGGGCCTCGGCAGGGACCGGCGTACGAGGCACCGCAGGGGGTGCTTCTGCCGGCCACTCATCGCACGGTGCCGGTGGTCGTCGGTGGGCACCGGACCTCGATCCGGCTTCACGTCCACGCGGTGGACCTGCTGCGCGACGTCGACGTGGTGGTCTCGCCCGCCAACACGTTTCTGGCCCTGCCGCCCGTTTACAAAGCTTCGGTGGCGGCATCATTGCGACGCTCGGCGTCCCTGCGTAACCCCCGCGGCGATCTACTGAAGGACACGGTCCACGACGAGTTGGGAAACTGGCTGGCCCGCCGTGGCGCACCGGACCGGGCGGTGCTGCCGGGGACCGTGGTGGCAACCGGCTCCGGGGCGTTGCGCTCGGCGGGGATCCGGCGCGTCTATCACGCGGTCGTTGCCACACCTCGTCCTGGGACGAACGACTATGACGTTCAGCCGTCGGACATCACGCGTGCGGCCACCGCCGCCTTGGACCTGCTCGCCGAGGAGGCCGCTCGTTGGGAGCCGCCCTTGAAGTCGATCTGTTTCCCGTTGCTCGGTTCAGGACGCGGCGGTCTTCGGCCGGAAGTGGGCCTCGCCGCGCTGTGGGCCGCGCTCGAAGCAAGCCTGTCCCGCAGGCCGGACACCGAGGTTCACCTGGTCGTACGCCGCCTCGAACGGGCCGACCTGGTGGAGCGGCTGCTGGGCGCGGCCGGAACATCCTCTTCCCCGGACTCTCCGGCGGACGGGCGCTCCACGGAGCTGACATGACCGAAGGCCATCTGTCCGTCCTGGCCGGTGCGGCGGCGGAATGGGACCGGCTGGCGGCCACGCTGTCGGCCGAGGCCCGTACATCGCTGGCGCGTCACCTGCGGGCGTCTCGTGCCGAGTCCGGCCCGCAGGCCCGCGAGCAGGCTCTGGCTGCCGCCGCTGCTCTGCTGCGCCCGCTCCTCATGGGGGCGGGCGGGCGGCTCGGTAGTGCCCCCGTGGTTCACGGGTTCACTGCGGCCGACCTCGCGGTGCTGGTACTCGACGGGCATCGCATGGTGGGACCGGTGCTCGGTGCGGTGCGGGACCGACTGCTCGCCGAGCCCGCGCTGGACGAGGCGGAAGTCGTGGCCCGGGGCGGCGATCCGTGCGCGCCGGGGCTGATCCGCCTGCGTGGGATCGACGGCCGGAACCGGCTGCCGCTGTTCCAGTTCGAACCCGAGCCCGCCCACCGGCGCGGACACGCCCTGCGCCCCCGTGTCCGGACGGTCAACTCCGCTCTCGGCGCCGCAGACGACCCCTGGGGGGTGGCGGACTGGTGGCTGTCGCCCAACGCATGGCTCGGCGGTGCCCGTCCCGCCGCACTGCTCGGCCGGGATCACGAGGCACGCATCGACGAGGCGGCCCGCTGTCTCACCGAGCCGGAAGGAGACTGAGCGACTCCCATGCCCAACTCCCGCCCACCCGGCGCTCTGCCTGGCGCGCCCGCGAAGGTGACCTTGGCCGGCGGAACCGACCTCTTCCGTCTGCACTCGGCGACCCGGTCCGGTGCCGACTTCAACCACCGTCCTGCGCACCCCTTCTACGGAGGGGGCCGCTTCGACGCGACCGACCTCGACGGCTACGGCTACCTCTACGCGGGACTGACCCCGGCCGCCGCGGTGTGCGAGTCGCTGCTGCGGTCGGTGCCTTTCGACCCCGACGGTGGGCCACGGCTGCTGCCGCGGGCCACCGTCCGCGGGAAGCTGCTCTCCTTTCTCCGGCTGACCACCAACATCGCGGTGCTGCCCCTGGTGACGGGACGGGATCTGGCCGCGGTCGCGCAGGACGCCTGGCTCGTGCAGGCGGAGGCAGCCGAGTATCCGTTCACCCGGCACTGGGGGCACTGGATTCGCGCGCACACCGCGCCTTGGGCGCAGGGTTTGCTCTGGCCGTCGAAGCGTGAACCGGCAGATCGGGTGACCGTGCTGTTCGCGGACCGTCTGCAGGCCGGGGCGCTGTCGGACCAAGGGCTTCCCCCGCTGGCCCTGGACTCGACCGAGGGCGGGGAGTGGCTGAACGCCGTGCTGGAACCGTACGCGACCAGGATGGCACCGTAGTGTCCGGGCCGGATGCATTCACGGACGGGGTCACGGGCAAAGCCTCCGACGACCTCCTGGAGGCACTCGCGGTCCCCGCCTTCTCGTCCGATGATGCCTGGGAACCGAGTGCCGCAGCGTTGCGCGCCGAGCGGGCCGGAGTGCTGGAGGCGATGGCCGGCCTGCACGCCCCCGAGGCCATCGACGACGCCTGGTCGGTCGTCGCCGCGTGCAGCTACCGGTTGGCCCTGCTCGAGGAGGCCGAGGCGGGTGACGTCCGCACGGCCGTGCAGGATGCCGAGGCCCTTTTCGCCCACGCCGACCTCACCTGCGCCGCGTGCGCCGGTCCCGCCGAGTCCCTCGATGCGGTGGGCGGTCACACCTGTGCCGGGCGGGACACGCACATCGCCTGGCAGTACCGCCGGACCGGCTATGCGCACCTCCTCGTCATGCTCGCCGCTATGGAGGACTGCCCCGAGCACCTGGACCGTGCCCACGGCCTGCTGAGTGCCGTCCTGGAGAGCCCGGCGGCCGTCGGCCCGGGAGATGGCGGACCGGACGGCTCCGGCGCGGGCGACGAGATCTTCGTACAGCAGCTGATGGCGAAGGTGTGCGCCCTCCGCTACTGGTGTGCCGCCGCAGAGGAGGCGGAGCCCGGCCTCTGCGGGCGCCGGGCGCTGCTCGACGAGGCGATCCGGCGCTGCGAGAGCGTCCTTGGTCTGCTCGGCCCGGACGACCCGGACGGTGCCCAGGTTCACGCCGATCTCGGGGACCTGCTGCTCGACCGCTGCATCGCCACGGGGGATCCGGAGGACCTGCGCGACGCCGAGCGGGCGGTCCGGCAGCTGCGCACCGCGCTGGCCGCCGGGGACCGCGACGACGGCTTCGTACTGAACGGTCTGGGATGGGCGCTCCTGCTCCTGGGCCGCTGCCGGGAGGACACCGACCTGGTGCGCGAGGCGTTGGACGTGATGGCACGGGCCCGCTCGGCGGGTGCTCCGCTGCCGGACGAGGAAGAGGCGTTCGCGCGGTGCCTGCTGTGGAGCACGACACACTGCAACGACCGGACCCAGGCACCGCTCGTCGAAGCCCTGGTGGAACCACTGCTCGACACCGCCGACACCCTGGATGAGCTGCCGCCGCACTACATCGACGTGTTCGCCCGGGTGCTGTACGAGCAGGCGGTCGCCCGCAACGACGACACCGGCCGGGACCGCTGCCTCGCTCTAGTGGAACACGCCCTGGAACACTGGGACGAGGAGGACGACGGGGACCCGTCGGCCGCGCTGCTGACCCTGTCCTCCTGTCAGCTGACCCGGTTCGGCAACGACCACGAGCCCGCCCGGCTGTTCGCTGCCCGACAGCACGCGGAGCGGTTGGCTCGGCGGCCGGAGGCGATCCCTGGGATCCGCCGCCTCGTGCTCTGCGTGGCCGCCGCCGCCCACAACGAGCTCGCCCGACTCGGCCTGGCCGAGCCCGACCCCGAGCGGACCGAACTGTTCGTGCGGGCCTACCAGGAGACGCAGCGGGAGATCGACGAGGGCACGACGTTCGTCAACCACAACACCTGGGAGGTAGGGGCGCTGGTGCACGACGTGGGCGGCGCCCACCGGCTGGCCGACGGTTTCGCGGAGGCGTACCGGCGGTGGCGGGCCCTGGATCGCGCTGACCCCCAGTACGCCATGGGCGCGGCCGCGATCCTGATGCTCGTCGCCGACCACGAAGGGGACAGCCCCGCGGCCGCTGAGCAGGTGCAGGAGCTGCACGCGGCGGCCATGGGCGCGCTGGAGGATGCCGACTGGCAGGCCACCGTGGGACTGATGGCCGGGACCGCACGGCTGAGAGGGGTACGCGGGGCCGGGTCGCGGACGTCGTACGAGGCCGCACTAGGGCATCTGGACCGGGCCAGAGCGGATCTGAGCGGCTCGGAGGGCTCGTCGGGACGGACCGCCGACCAGGTGTCCATGGTCCGGGCCTGGGCGGTACTGGGCCGGGGGGCCGCCCTCGGTGGCGTCGACGACATCGAGGAGGCACTGGCCGGACTGCAGTCGCTGCGCACCAGCCCCACTTTGACCGGTTACCAACGAAACCGTCTGGACGCACAGATCGCCCTGCTGAGCGTCAGGCGCGCCGTGGCCCTGGGCGATCTCGGGATGGCCGACCGCGCTTTGCGCGCGCTCGGCGACGCCTACGCCGCGACAAACCCGGAGGACCCGCACCGTATCTCCGTGTGGAGCAGCCTGGAGAACGCCCGCACCGAACGGGACGCGCTCGCCGAGCGCCTGGGGCGGCCCCGGTCCCTGCGACCGGCCGGCGCCCCCACGCCTGGCGAACTGAAGCGCATGGCGGCACGGTTACCGCCGGCACAGCATGCGACAGTTCTCGCGGACAACGGAGTGCGCTGCCTGACCGAGGCAGCCGAACGCAATGACACGCGGCGTTTGGACGAGGCCGAGGAGTTGCTCTCGGCGGCACTGGCGGTGGCCAACGAGGGCGGAGAGCAGTGGGTACGGTGCGCCTGTGCGCTCGGCTCGGCCCTGAACCTGCGGTTCCTCGCCGAAAAGAAGCCCGAGGTGCTCAACGCCGGTATCGAGTGGCTCATCCGGGCGCGCGAGAGGGCCGGCGGTCCCGAGCATCCGATGTGGGCGCTGACCGGTCTGGCGCTGGGCCGGTCCCTGCGGACCCGGGCCGACTGGTGGCGGATCACCGGCTCGCGGGCCGACGCCGACCATGCGCAGGCCCGTCTCACCGGCCTGGCGGCGCTGCGCGGTCATGCCTGGGCTGCGCTCACGCAGTCCGGTACCGACCACGCCACCGAGGTCGCCGTGCATGCCACCGACGCGGCTTTGGAGGTGGTCGAGTGGTCCATCCGGGACGAGTGTCCGCAGGACGCGGTCAGAGCTCTCGACGCCTGTCGTGCCCTGGTCCTGCACGCCGCCCTCACCTCCCTGTCGGTCCCGGACCGTCTTACCGCCGCAGGCCACCCCGACCTGGCAGCCGAGTGGCGCGGTGCCGAAGCCACGACCACCGCCGCCGCCCCGGTCCGGCAGTCCGTACCAAGCGAACTGAGACGCCGCGCCCTGACCGCCCTCGCCACCCCACCGGAAGCCACGGCTTCGCACTCCGTACCGGCACCTGCCGGCCCGCCCCCGCTCGATCCGCTGCTCGACCCGCCGTCGGTCGAGGAGATCGGGGGTGCGCTGCGGGTGCTCGGGCTGGATGCGCTGGCCTATCTCCTGGCGTCCGACGATGACAGGGGCGGTACGGCCGTCGTCGTGACGCGCGACGGGCGTGCCCACGCACTTGCGTTGCCGCTGCTGCGTTCCGGGGCCGCGCCCCTGCGCACGTTCCTTCCGGAGCGCCCGGCGGCCGGGGCGGGGCGCGATCTCGGGCCGGTGAGCCGGCCGTCCGCGCGGACCGCGCCCACGCGGCTGCGCGACCAACTCGACCGGCTGGGTTCGTGGACGTGGTTCGCGGCCGTGAAGCCACTGCTCGAAGCCCTCGGCATGCCCGAGCGAACGCCTCGCGTGGTACTAGTGCCGATGGGCGCTCTCGGCGGAGTCCCCTGGCACGCGGCCTGGGAACCGGCCGGGCAGGGGCGGCGACACTACGCCGTTCAGCGGGCCGAGATCTCGTACACCGCCTCGGCCCGGCTGCTGTGCGACCTCGCTGCCCGTCCCGCCGTCCGGCCCGACGGGCCCGCGCTCGTGGTCGGCGACCCCACCGGCGATCTGCCCTACGCCGGCGAGGAGGCCCAGGCGGTGTGGCGGAGCTTCTACGCACCGGCCGCCCACGGCGGTAGCAGCGCCGGCAGCTATCTCGGCCGGGGCGCCACGGCGGATGACGTGCTGGCCTGGCTGCGCTCCCCGGACGCCTCGGGGGGCATCCTGCACCTTGCCTGCCACGGGGTGGTCACGGAGGGACGGGGGCGCACGGCCCGGCTGTCGCTGAGCGGCGGTGAACTCTCCGCCGAGGCACTCGCCGAGACCGCGGGCGAGCGCCTCGCGCTGGTGCTGCTGGCCGCCTGCCGCAGCCATGTGTCGGGGCGCGGCCACAACGAGGCCTACACTCTGGCCACCGCTTTCCTGGTCTCCGGCGCGGCGTCCGTCATCGGCTCGCTATGGCCGGTGCCGGACGACGCCACCTCCGTCCTCATGTATCTGACGCACCATTTCCTGCGGCGGGAACGACTGGGCCCCCAACAGGCTTTGCGGCGTGCGCAGTTGTGGATGCTCGACCCGCATCGTGTGCTGCCGGACGGCATGCCGGCCGCCCTGCGGGAACGGGCCCTGGCCACGGACCTGCACGACCCCACGGCCTGGGCCGGTTTCACTCACCTGGGCCGCCCCTGAGCAGGTCATGAGCAGCGGCCCCCGGTCTCATCCGGCCTGGCCGACCCGGGGAACCACCGTGCGCAGCCGTACGGTCCTGGTGCCCCAGCCGGACGCCGTCGCCGCCGGCCCGGCGTCCCGGTGGCCGGTGGGTGCGAGCCGCCACTTCCCGTCGAGCCCCGCCACGGTCTGCCGTTCGCTCGCGCTTCCGCCGGGTCGCCAGGCCGGGAACTGGAAGGGGAGCGTGTTCAGTTCCGTGTCCGCGACGAGCAGCTTGAGCCAGTCCATGACCTGTGCGCCGGGGCGTACGGGCCGGGAGGCGGGCAGTGCGAGCCGCACCGGTTCGCCGTCCAGGGCGTACCCGCGCCGACCGGGTCCGACGAAGTCCCCCGGGAAGAGGACCGTATGACTTGCGTAGCTGTCGGTGAGGTCCACCAGTACACACCACAAGGTGCGGCGCGAGGTGTTGTGCAGGCTGATGGATACCCAGGGTTCCCGGCATCCTTCTGGCGAGTGCGCGTACGGCACGGTCAAGAGCCCGTCGGCGTCGGGTGACAGTGGTCGGCTGCCGCCCCAGGGGGTGATCTCGATCTTGACCTGACCGCTCAGGGTGGACATCGGGTGGGCCAGGTCGCGGGCTTGGTACCAGCGGGCCAGGTGGATCAGGCAGTCGGCCGCTCGGCGGGCATCCGACGCGGTGTCCAGCGGCAGGTCGGGAACGCTCGGCGTGTCGTCCGCGGGCCGGATCCGGACCCGGCCGTCGGACACGGCGGCTGTGAGACGGACCTCGGACCTCGGTGCGCCGAGCCCGAGCAGTGGGCTGGGCCCGCCGCCAGGTCCGGCGGTAGCCAGGGCCTCGCGCAGCTGGAGAGCGGCCTGCAGGTCGCCGGTGTCGTCCACTGACACGCCGACGGGCGGCAGCGCCAGTGCGGAGAGTTCGACGGGATACACCTGCCGCTCGTCGGGCGTCCAGCCGCAGGGCGTCACCAGGCAGCGGTCGGCCTGGACCGTGTGCACCCGGACGGTTGCCTTCACCGGCGTTGCGGTGCGGCCCGGCATGACGGTGAACTCCGGGCCGTTGTCCGCGCCGACCCGCAGTCCGTGGGCGGCTCCGCAGTCGACTTCCCATCCGGCGCCGCCGTACCGCAGCAGATGGGGTCCCGTCGACCCGGGAGTGCCTCCGGGGAACGGTGTGTCGGCGGGGCCGCCGGCCCCGAGGGGCGCGAGAACGGGATGTTGTCCAGGTTCGTGGGCCGTCACCCGGGCCGCCGCCGCGGCCAGGAGGTCCCGGTGGTTGAGGCGGCTGTCGGCCGGCGCACCGTCCAGGGCTTCCAGTAGGGCCTGCGTGAAGACTCCGCGGACGACACCGCCGCTCACGCGCTCGTAGGCCGACTCGTTCAGGCGGCAGGCGGCCAGCAGGACGTGCCGAGGCGGCTCGGCGTGGCCGGCTGCCGCGTCCCGGCTGCCCGGGCGGAGCCGCCATGAACGGGGTGCGGGCAGAAAGCGGGCGGCGCGCAGGGTCGGCACGGCCGTATCTGCGGCGTCGGCGGTGTCCGCCGTGTCGTTCGCGCGGGTGGCCCCGCCGGAGAAGCAGCAGTCGACGACGGCCGTGGTGGGCACGCCCCGCGCCGCGACCGCGTCGAGGAGGGCATTGAGTTCTTTGTCGAGGAGGGGGCCGTCGGCCAGGGCCAGTGCCTGGTAGCGCCCGGTCGGCTCGGTGGCGGCGTAGGTGCCGTCGAGGTCGGCGAAGTCGGTGCCGTGTCCCGAGAACCAGAAGAGGGCGCCGTCTCCTGGCTCTGCTGCCGCCAGATGCTCGGCGAAGCCTGAGGTGACGTTCGTGACGGTCGCCTCCCTGTCGAGCAGTTCCCGCACTACGGCCCGCGTCCCGAACCGGCGCGCCAGCCAGGCGCGGGCGGCGGCAATGTCGTTGCGGCACCCGTGCAGCGAGCGCAGTCCGTCCACGGTGCTGTAGTCGTCGATGCCCACCAGCAGTACCCGGACCTCGCCGGGGCCGGTGCCGACCGTCGTGTTCGTACCCATATGCCGAGTGTGGCAAGGCGGTTGAGCGGCCGGGCACGTTTTGCCGTCCCGGTTCTGGTCGTAAGCCGGTCGGAACATGGGCGTACTTCGCCGAAACAGGGACAACCGCCATGTTTTTCCGCCACACTGACGGCGCATTACTCCTCTGCTGAAGGCGTGCAGTCGAGTCGGCGCCGCGCCGCATGCCCCTTCGCGTCTTCTGCCGGGGACGTCACCTGCCAGGAGGCCGCGAGGGCTTTTGTGGGTTCATCGGGGGGATCATGAGTTCCGGAGACCGGATACGCCGCATCGTCGTACCGCCGGCGCAGCCGACCGTCGCCCGGCCCGCCACCGGACCGGCGATCACACCGCGTTGGGGGATGCAGCCCCGACGTTCGCGGGAACTGCTCCGGGCGCGCCCCGGCTCCCTGCTCCGGGCAGTCGCCCGGCTGGACGCGGAGTTGAGCGAGGACGCGTTCCGCGAGCACGCGCAGTGGCTGCGCGAGCAGTACTTGGCCGGATATGGCGCCGCACCGCTCGGTTTCGTGGCCCGCTGTCATCTGGGCCACCCATATGTGGATCACCGGCTGGCGCTCGACGGGCGGATCCTGGACCACTTCGCCGCCCGGGAGCCCATGCCGCCGCCTTTCGACGCGGCCCGGTCTCTGGCGCGCTCCGAGGCGTACGCGTTCATCGAGGTCCACGAAGGCGGCCTCCTGCTTCCCGTGCTGGCCGACGGAGACGTCGTCCGGCCCTGACCCGGTCCGCATCCCGGCAGCGGGGCGGCGCACTGCATTGAACGGAGTTGCAACCATGTCCGAAGTGAGCCCGGAGGCTGTCGCCCGCGCCGTCGAAAGAAGACTGGCGGGGCGCATCCAGGGCCTCTCCTCCCAGCTGCAGGGGGTGGAAGAGCAGGTCGACGACGTCAAGCAGACGCAGCGTCAGACCGAGAGCACCCTCCTGAACCTGCTGACACGGTTCGAGGCGTACGTCCGCAAGGACGAACTCGACAAGAACAAGCAGCTGGCCCAAACCCGCGTCGGCGAGGTCAAGGCCGACATCGAGCGCGACTTCGGCCACCACAACGAGGTGCGGCGCAGCGCGACCGGCATTCTGCAGGCCTTCGACTCAGGGCTGGTCTCCGAGGACACCGTGCGACAGATCACCGAGGAACTGATGATCAAGTCGCCGCGGTACTGGCTGGCCCCGGCCCTGGTGGGCCTGGCCGCCTGGACCGCCGACCGGCGCGAGCTGTGCGAGCAGGCCACCGAGGAGGCGTTTCGTCGGTCACCGGCGAAGACCTCACTGCTCTTCGCGCTGGTGCTGCGCCGGCAGGACCGGGCGGAGGCCTCCGTGCGCTGGCTGCGGCACTACCTGTTACACCAGAACCCGATGGCGCTGGGCCGCGAGTTCCAGGTGATCCTGGAATGCGCCTCGCAGGGCGCGTTCGGGCCTGCGGGCCGGGCGCTGCTGCAAGAGACGCTGGCGAAGTGGCGCGAGGACCTGCTGGACGACGACGCCGTCCGGTCCGCCCAGGTGAGCCGGTGGCGCGGTGAGATCGAGGGGCTGCGGGGCCCGAGCACGACGGCCGAGTTCCCGCGGCTGGCCGAGTCCTGCCCGCAGTGGGACCGACTCGACGCGGCACTGGTCTCGGCGCGGGTCCACGCCACGCTCCTCGACCGGTTCGAGCAACTGATGGCCCAGCCGACCCCGGCCTCGGACCGGCTGGAGGACGAGATCGATGCCATCCTCGACCGACTGGTCGGCGACTATGACGCCGAGGAGCTGCCGCTGCGCCGCACCTTGCTCTACCACGAGCTGGTGGTCCGGCATGACGGTGACGAGGAGGCCGCCCGCCGGGAGTCCGACCTGAAGGCACCCGCCTTCGACGAGACCCGCGACTACCTCACCGTGCAGTCGACCGCGGCTCTGGATCCGGCGTCCGTCGGTGCCTCACCGGCCGCTCAGAAGCTCGCCGTCGCCTCCTGCCACGAGTGGCTCGCGGAGGCGCACGCCGGCTTCGCGCGCGACTACCGGGCCGCGCTGCCCACCGCCGTCGACGTCAGGTTCGGCAAGGGGGGCAGCCGTACGGCCGACGGACCCGGCTTCGAGCCGCCCCTTTGGACCCAGCCGATCGCCCATGACCTGGCCGACCTCAAGCAGTCGCTACGCCGCCACTACGACCGGCACATCGCCGCCTACGTCAAGTCGCTCGCGTACGACGTGAAGAAGCAGCTCCAGATCATGCTGGCGGTGCTGCTGCCCGGCTTCATGGTGCTGCTCGCGATCAACGTGAAGTTCGCGTTCATCGCCGTGATCTTCGCCGCCGGGGTCTGGGGTGTCGTCGTCTACAACCGCAGTGAAACTGCGCGCACCGCACAGAACAACGCCGAGCAGTCGCTGAGGCGGCGCCGGGACGACGCACTCACCCAGCTGGGCGGCGTGCACGCGGAGTGGACGGACTGGCGCAAGCGCTACCGGGAGGCCGACGCCGGCGAGGCACACGCGCGGGCTTTCATCGCCTCCCTTGCCACGGCCGCCAACGGGGCCACGCCCTTCGACGGACGGGTGGTCGGCGCCAACGGGTTCACGGGCCGGGACGACTGAGCAGAGAAGGGCGATACGGTCATGACGAACGACGAGTACCAGGGGCGGCCCGGTGACCTGCCACGGTGGCGGAACCCCGGCACCGTACCGGGCCTGCCCGCCACGGGCGGCACGCCGGGGGAAGCGGCGTCGGACGCCCCGCCGGCCAGACGCCGGCAGCGACGCCTGGTGAGCGGCCTGCCAGCATGGGAACCGCTGCCGCCAGGTGAGGTCATGGTGGTACGCCCGAGGAACAAACGGTGACCAGACGCATCCAACCATTGGATCCACCACCCTCGAACGAACCCGGACGCCCGGACGCCCGCAGCCACACCCCAGAAGCAGCTGGACCCCGATCCGGATCCCCGCAAGCCGACGGGACCACGCCCGGCACCGCGGGCTCCGCCACATCCACGCCCCGCGTCCTGTGGGGGCGTAGCTGGCGCCGCACCCCGAAGGACGCCGCATCCGCATCCGGCGCCCCCAAAGCCGCGCCCGGCACTCCCGGAGGCAATGCGTCCTCCCCCCTCCCCCCGGGCCCGCGGTCTGCCCGGAGCGGCGGTGGCGCCAGTCCCTATCAGGTCTGGGCGGACTTTCTGGAGCAGTGGGCACGTGGGGACCGGCCCGACGGGGGCGCCGATCTGCCCCGGTTGGAACCCGGTGACCTGCCGGTCGACGCCTGGCAACGGCTGCTGGGCCAAGTTCGCGGCGCGGTCGAGGAACGGCTGCAGAGAGGACTGGACGCACTGGTCCGGGAGGTGAACGCCGCCGGGGACGAATTCACGGCGGGTCGGGCCCTGACCCGGGGCCGCGTCACACTGCGGGCCGTACGGACCGTGTTGCGTCATCCCTGTCTGCCCGAGGACTTCCGAACCCCGGTCCTGCAAGCGGTCGACGACCAGATCCGCACTCTGCAGGACACCCTGGAACAGGGGCTGGACCAGCGGCTGGCCGCGGGCGACGACCCACGCGCGGTAGAGGCCCGACGACGCACCTACCGGGACAACCCGCTCACCGCGGTCCTGGACGACCCGGCCGAAGGGCTCCCTCCGGCCCCTGCGCCGCACACCGGTGGACGCCGCCGGATCATCCGGCCCGGTTGACCCGCCGCCACCGGACCGCAACCGCCCCTCAGGACACGGCCCCGAAAGCAGAACATGTCGAACTACGCCGCCAGCCAGCACGACCTGGACCGCTACCTCACCGCCCGCGTACCGGTCATCGGTCTGCGGACGATCGAGCAGCAACGTGCTCTGCGCATGGTCAAGGAGGTCGCCGGCCAGCCACGGCGCAGCGGCCAGCAGTTCTGGATCCACACGCGGGCCACCGGGCTGCGCGATCTGCGCACCAGCTCCTCCGTCCTGGACGACCGGTCGTTCACCGGGGCCACCGACTTCGCCGCTGCCCAGTTCGCGGTGCGGCAGCAGGCGACGCTCGTCCTCGTGGACCCCGGAGACGTGGAGTCGGACAGCCCGCTGACGCGCGAGCTGGCCGAGCTCGCCCGGATCGCCGACGACAACGCGGGCTGTGTCGTGCTGCTCACCGACAGCCCCATCTGGAGTGGTCTGCAGCGGCTCGGCATGAGCTTGCAGCTCGATCTGCCCGATGCCGACGAGATGCACGGGATCATCGGTGACTTCCTCGACGCCCACCACGGTGTCGTCCCTGTGCACTGGAGCGGGGACGACGTGCGCCGGGCCGCGGAGTTTCTGCGGGGCGTCACCGAGGGCGAGGCCGTCAACCTGATGGCGACGCTGGTCGCCAAGGGATCGGTGGAGGCGGACGACGTCCTGGAGCTGGCCCGCTCCAAGGACCGTATCTTCAACGATCTGGCCGGCCTGGAACGGCTCACCCTCAAGTCCGAGGACTACGCGGTGGGAGGCCTGAGCAGTCTGCGCGACTGGCTGGAGCGCAAGCACCGGTTGATGCACACCGACCTGCGAGGCACCGGTCTGCGCCCGCCCCGGGGCGTATTGCTGGTCGGGGTGCCCGGCTGCGGGAAGTCGCTGTCCGCGAAGGCCATCGCTCAGCAGTGGCAGCTGCCCCTGTACCGGCTGGACATGGCGAGCATCCACGGCCGTTATCTGGGCGAGTCGGAGAGCCGGATGCGGGAGGCGCTGCAAACCGCCGACCGGGTCGCCCCCTGCATCCTGTGGATCGACGAGATCGAGAAGGGGCTGGCCGGAAGCCACGACATCTCCGGAGTGAGCCAGCGCGTCATCGGGCAGTTCCTCTTCTGGCTGCAGGAGTCGGACTCCCGTGCCTTCGTGGTCGCGACCGCCAACGACGTCCGCAGCCTGCCACCGGAGCTGCTGCGCAAGGGCCGCTTCGACGAGTTGTTCTTCGTGGACCTGCCGGACGAGACGGACCGCAGGGAGATCATCGAGCTCTACTACCGCCGCTACGTCAAGACCGAGCCGGAGCCTGGACAGATCGACCGTCTGGTGGACCTGTCGGAGGGGTTCGCCGGCTCCGACATCGAGTCCGCCCTGCACGACGTCGGAGCCGAGGTGCTTCTCGGCGGGGGCGCCGACCGGCTGAGCCCGTCGTTCATCGAGGACATCTTCGCCAACACCGCGCCCCTCATCCGCAGCAATCCCGAACAGATCGAGGAAATCCGCGCCTGGGGCCGCGAACGCGCGGTCCCCGCCGGCCGCCCGGCGCACGGCACCGGCCCGATCGGCTCCCCCAACCGTCACGGCCGCCGAGTGGTCCTGCTCGGCGACGACTGAGCACCCACGGGCGCGGGACCGCCGTCCGCCCAGACCCGCACGGGCCCGGAACGTCCGAGCCGTTCCACACCTGCGCATGCCAGGACAACCAAGTCGCTCGTCTGGCGGACGTCTGACGACGCGACGAGGGCCCGCCCGGTCCGCGCAGGAGCGGTTCATCAGCCGCTCCAGACGCCGGTCCGGAAGCCGCCGCACGACAGCGGCAGTCCGGTCGCCCACCGCGTCCGGCAGGCCCGTCATGGGTGTCCGGCTCACCGTGGGCGTCCGGCCGTGTGCGACCGGGTGTCGTCGTGCGGGTTCTCCAGCCAGGCGAGCCGGTCCACGAGACGGCGGTAATTGTCTGCCACCGCGGTGTGTCCTGCGGCCGCCAGCCGTTCGAGGGCGGTGTCCCCGGTCAGCAGCGCCTCGCTGAGCAGCACCGCCCGGCCCGCCTCCAGGGCCCGTATGGCACCCGGGACGTCACCAGCACGCAGATACGCCTCGGCTGCGTCCGCGGGCAGCCGGTCGGCGATCCTCAGCCAGCTCTCCCGGTGCGGGCGCATCCCCTGGCCGCGGTATGCCGTGCGCAGGGCGTCGAGACCGAACCGGTAGGCTCCGGCCGCCTCCGGCCACGCCTCGCGCGCCGTGGCCCAGCTCCCCCAGTTGCGCGCCGCCTCCAGGGCCCAGCGCGGCCCGCGCTCCGCCCCCGACCGGCACGCCTCCTCCAGCGCCGCCGCGGCGGCCAGCCGGTCGTCCTCCGCCCCGGTGAGACCGTGCAGGTCACGCAGGAAGCAGCCGAGGTTGTTCAGCCGCAGCGGACGGTTCGGGGACGCCGGGAGTGTCGCACCGACCGCCTCCCGCAGCAGGGAGATCGCCTCATCCAGGTCCTCCCGGCCGCCGCTCAGCCGCCAGCGGCGCCACAGCGCTCCCCCGGCGTTGGCGGCGATCCGGCCTCGTTCCGGCGCCGACGCGGGCAGCAGTTCCAGGGCCTCGGCATGGGCGGCGAGACCCGTGTCGAGGTCGTCCGGGTCGGCGTCGCGTTCGTAGCGGTCCATGAGGGCGTTGCCGAGGTTGTCGAGGAACACCGGCCGGTCAGGTGTCGTGCGACCGGCCAGGGCGACTGCCGTGTTCAGCAGGGCGATCGCCTCGTCCAGGTCGTGCGGGGCGTCGAGATGCTGATGGCGCTCCCGCACGGCGTTCGCCAGGTCGTTGAGGGCGCCGGCGCGGCCCGGAGCGCCCGTGGGGAGCGCGGCGAGTGCCTGGCGGTGCAGGGCGAGCGCCTCGTCGAGGTCCACGACCGAGCCCGTCGCGCCGAACCGGTCGAGCAGCGCGTTGCCCAGCCCTTGCAGCGTGTCCGGCCGCCGGGAGGCGCGCGGCGGCAGCAACCGCAAGGCCCGGCGCAGCGCCGCCACGGCCCGCTCCAGGTCGTCGGCCACCCCGGTGGACTCGTACCGCAGCCGCAGGGCCTCGGCCAGGTTCTCCAGGTACAGCGGGAGGCCGGGGGCCTGTTCAGGCGTGGCCGCCACCAGCTTTTCCAGCTGGTCCAGGGCGAACGCCAGGTCCTCGGGGTCCCCGGTGCGTTGGTGGCGCCGGATCCTGCCGCGCGCACGGTTGTTGAGGTCCGCGGGACCGGGCCGCTGGGGGCGCAGTTCGGCGACTGTGTCGAACAGGCCGACGGAACGGTCGAGATCTGCGATCTCCCAGGTGTGCTCGTAGCGGTACGCCAGCGCGATCGCCAGAGCGGTCAGCCTGCCGGGCAGGGCCGGGGCCGCCTCGTCGGTCAGATCGGCGCATCGCTCCAGACAGGTCACGGCCCGCTCCAGGTCCTCCTCGTCGCCGTGGTGCAGATAGCGCGCGGTGAGTACCGTGCCGAGCGTGTCCAGACACTGCGGCAGCAGCGGTTCGGGGCCGTCGAGCAGGTCCACCGCGTGCGCGGCCGTCTCGAGGGCCTCCTCCAACTCGGCCGGGTCCGCGTCGCGTTCGTAGCGCTCCAAGAGGGTGCGGGCGAGGTTGTTCCACAGGTGCGGCGAACCGGAACGGCCCTGGGGACGATCCGCGGTGGCGGCGCGCAGCAAGACGGTCGCCTCGTCCATGTCCTCCGGGTCACCTTCCTCGTGATACCTCCGGATCAGCGCGTTCGCGAGGACACCGGCCTGCCGGGGCCGGTCGGCGGCGCCGGCGGGACTCGTGTCATGGGCCCGCTGTGCGGCATGCACGGCGTCGGCCAGATCGGCGGGTGAGCCGTGGCGGGCGTGGCGCTCCAACAGGGCGAGGGCCAGATTGGCCTGCCGCAGCGGCAGGTTCGGAGATCCGGCGGGCGTAAGCGCCACCGCCCGTGCGCAGCCCCCGGCCCAGGCATCGAGATCGGCCGGGTCGCCGGCACGGTCGTAGCGGTGCATGTGGGCGGAGGCCAGATTCGCCACGTGCAGCAGGTGGTTGGGATCCTCGGCGGCGCCGTACAGGACGGCACGCGCGTGCAGTTCCAGGGCGCGGTCGAGCAACGCGGGTTCGCCCTCGGCGTCGTACAGGTCCGTCAGGACGAGACCGAGGTTGTCAAGGACCGTGGCATCCTTTGGGGACAACTCGGCAGCCGCCTCCAGCACCTCCCGCGCCCGTTCCAGCAGATGCTCGTCCCCCGTCTCGTCGTGACAGACGCGCAGGCAGTTGCCCAGGTTGTTGAGAGAGTCGGCGTCCCGGACAAGCCGCACATACGTCTCGTGCGTCTCCAGTGCCTCGGCGAGCACCGCGAACTCACCTTCCGCCTCGAAGAGATCGAGCAGTGCACCGCCCAACTCGTCCATATGCGCGGCGACATGCTCCTCCTGCGCCAGCGCCCGCAGCAGTTCGACGGCCTCGCGGGCTGCCTCCACATCGCCCGTCTCGGCATACCGGTCACGTGCCCGGTACGCCGCCTCGGTCCGGTCGTCGGTCACGGGCACTCCCTCTCGGACGCTCGACTCACCTCCTCAGTGTGAGCGTTCATCTACGCTGAGTCCCACCGGATCGGTGAAGGAGCCGACGGTGCTGGGGGTGATGGGGTGGACCGCATCGCGGAGATCCGCGCGGCCAGGCGCGAACTCGACGCCGTCGTGCAGGAGATCCGGCAGCTCGACGGGTTCGAGGATTTCCTGCCCGAACCGACCGAGGAAGACGTCTACCGCGCCGCCGAGGAGCAGCCGCTGGTGTATCTCTCGGCGGCCGAACGCGGCGGAGTCGCCCTCGTCGTGCACGACCACGACGTACGCCAGGTGGACCTGCCTGTCCTGACCGCCCAGGCGGTGCTCAGCCGTGCGCGCGCCCACGACGACGCCCACAAGGCGTACGCGGCCGACCGTGCCGGACGGCTGACGCAGTGGGAGAAGTCTCTGGAGACGACCACGAAGTGGCTGTGGGACGACCTCATGGGCCCGGTCTGCGACGCCCTGCGCTCCTTCGACGGGGCCGTTCTGGTAGCCGGCGGCCTGCTCGGCCTGCTGCCCCTGCACGCGGCCTGGACCGAGGACAGGGCGACGCCCACCGGACGCCGGTACGCCCTCGACGACCTCGTCCTCAGCTACGTGCCCAACGCCCGCTCCCTGACCTCGGCCCGCGCACGCGCCGGGGGCCGCGTCGAGCGGCTGACCGTCGTCGTGGACCCGGCCGGACGGCCGCCCCTGGGCTCGGCCGAGCAGGAGGCCCGCGCGGCGGCGGCCGGGTTCCCGGCCCGTACGACCGTGCTGCGGGGCCCGGCAGCCCACGCCGCCGCGGCCCGCAACGCCCTCGCCGAGGCCGACGCCGCGCACTTCGCCTGTCACGGGCAGGCCGATCTGCTCACCCCGCTGGACAGCGGACTGCTGCTGGCCGGCACGGACGAACTGCGGCTGCGCGACCTTTTGGCGCTGCGGCTGACGCTCCGCCTGGCCGTCCTGTCCGCCTGCGAGTCGTACCTGCCGGGCACCGTACTGCCGGACGAGGTGGTGTCGCTGCCCGGCGGCCTGCTCCAGGCGGGCGTCGCCGGAGTCGTCGCCGCCATGTGGTCGCTGCCCGATGTACCGGCCGCGCTCCTCATGACCGACTTCTACCGGCGCTGGCGCACCGAGGACGACCACCCGGCCACGGCGCTGCGCGACGCCCAGGTCTGGCTGCGTGACGTACCCAACGGCGAACGGTTCGCCTTCCTCCAGCAGGCCCTCGCCGTCGGCGAGCCGTGGCTGCCGAACGACGAGGCCACCGAAGGGCTCCTGCTGGCACTGGAGTTCCAGGAGGACGACGAGCGCTCCTTCGCCGACCTCCATTCCTGGGCCGGCTTCGGATACTTCGGGGCGTGACGGGCCGCACGTGATCAGAGTCGAAGCACTGCCGGCCCATGAGGGCGACTGCCTCTGGGTGGAGTGGACGTACCAAGGACGCACCCGCCGCATGCTCGTCGACGGCGGCCGCGGGGGCCGCGGCGGCCGGCTGCCCGAGGGGCTCGCCGCCCGGTTTCGCAGACAACCGGTCGCCGAGCGCACTTTCGATCTCGTGGTGTGCACCCATCTCGACGCCGACCACATCGGCGGCCTGATACCCCTGTTCCGCGATCCGCCGGAGGGGTTCACCGCGGACGAAGTATGGTTCAACGGCGACCGGCAGATCCTCGGCGACGTCCTCAGCCACGCCCAGGCCGACACCTTCTCCCGGCTGCTGGTGGACCAGCCCTGGAATACTAGGTTCAACGGGCGCGCCGTCGCCGTCCCGGTAGGCGGTGAGCTGCCCGTATTCGACGTCTCGGGGCTGCGGCTGACCCTGCTGTCCCCACGGCGGGGCGCCCTACTGGACCTGAGTCGGGACTGGACGCGCTGGGTGGAGGAGATCGAACGCGAACGACTCGGCCCCGAGATTCTCGCACCCCCGGACGTCCTGCGCGGCAGCGATGCCGGCGTGGCCTGGGAAGAACTGGCGTTGCGCCCCTACATCCGCGACGAGTCCGTGCCGAACCGGTCGAGCATCGCCTTCCTCGCCGAGTACGACGGCGCCCGCGTGCTGTTCGGCGCCGACGCGCACGCCGAGACCCTGTGCGACGGTCTGCGCCACCTGGACGACACCCCGTGGGGACGGCCGTACCGGGTGGACCTGTGCAAGGTGCCGCACCACGGCAGCAGCCGCAACCTCAGCCCGGAACTCCTCGCCCGACTGGACTGCCGCCACTGGCTGTTCTCCACCAGCGGCGCCCGCTTCGGCCATCCCGACCGGCGGGCCGTCGCCCGGATCGCGCGGCGGTACCAGGATCCCGTGCTCTGGTTCAACTACCTCTCGCCCAGCACTACCGAATACGCCCGCCCCGAAATCGCCGCCGCGCGGGGCTTTCGGGCCGTCCACCCGCCCAAGGACCGGCCGGGCGCCGACCTGACGGTGACACCCGGCCGGGTAACCCGCACGCACACCGATCCGGAGAGGGCACAGTGAACCCCGATCCCGCTCTCGTCGAACTCATGGACCTCTGGTACGAGTTGCCGGCCCTGGTGGGCGAGAACTGGCCCGAACTGCGGCCACGGCTGCTGATCGCCGTGGAGGAACTGACGACGGCACCGCCGACGGAGTACGAGAGCCGCGCGCAGGCCCTGCTGCGGCTGCTGCTCGATCACGCTGAAGTCAGGAGACGGCTCGCCCCGTCCCTGATCGGCAAGACCATCCCCACTGACCGGGGGGCGGGCACGGAGCGGGGCGCCCGCATCCCGCCGGCCTCGCAACTCGCCCTGCGCGCGGGCATCCTGCCGCCGGACCTGGACGACGCGGGCCGCTGGATCAACGCTGACGTCGAACCGGGCCCAGCCAACCGGCCGGGCACGTTCGTCCTGGGCTTCGACGTCGACGGCGGCCCGCGCGAGGACTCCGTGTCCGAGCCGCTCAGGGACCTCGGCACCGCAGACGCCTGGCCTGCGACGCTGACTGTCCGGGTGACCGGCGTCGACGCCGAGGCCGAAGCCCTCGCCGGCACACTGACCGTGCCCGCCCAGGGACCCTCCCCCGACCGGGCCCGCTTCCTGATCACCCCTGCCCGTACCGGCACCCTCCCGCTCCAGGCGACCTTCTGGCGCTCAGGCAGCCTCGTGCAGGTGCTGCACATCAACGTCTTGGGACACGAGGTACGCGTGCGGGCCCAAGGGCCCTCCCGTGCGGCCGTCGCCGAGGTGCGCGACCGCGGCCTGTCGGTGCACATACGCCCGGCTCCGGGCGGCCGCGAGTACGAGATCGTCGTCTCCGGAGGCATCGGCCACGCCGTTCGGGCGCCGCTGCACAAGACCGACAGCGCCCTGCACGCGATCGCGGTGCAGGCCCGTCGTCCACTGCGGGCCGTGACCGCCGAGTGGGGCCCGCTCTCCGACGGTCCTCCCCGGACCGGACTCGCCCTCCCGGACGATGTTTACACACACCACACCCGGCTGCTGGCCGAGGCGGGCTGCCGGATGTTCCGCGACCTGTTCTTCGACGGGGCCGACGCCCAGCTCGAAGAGGTCGGCCGCAGGATCCAGGAGTACCTGACCGGGGCCGGCCCGCGCAGCGTGCAGTTCGTCACCGACCGGCCCCTGCTGCCCTGGCACCTGATGTGCCCGGTCGAGCACATGCGCGACGCCGACTTCGAACAGATCCTCGGCCTTCGCCACCGGGTCGACTGCATCCCCGTCGCCGCCCACGCCGGCCGGGGCATCATCGAGGTGGCCATCGACACCCGGCGGGGCCTGGACGTCACCCTCGGCCTCAACCGCGCCATCGATCTCGGCGGCGAACGCGACCTGGTCGCGAAGCAAGAGGCGTACTGGCGCGACTACCACGACAAGGGACTCGCCCGCCTCACCATCCACGACCGGCAGCAGCCCCTCTTCGACACCCTGTGCGGGACGGGCGGATCCGCCGGGATCGTCTACCTCTACTGCCACGCCGTGGCCCACGACGACGACGGACCGGCGAATCCCCGGCTCGCCGTGGAGGGCACCACCGGGGGAATCCTGCTGCGCAGCCTGCGCGACCACGGCACCGCCCTGCCCGGCTCACCGGTGATCGTGCTCAACGCATGTGGCACAGCCGTCACCTCGGCGCTGTCCACGGAGGGCTTCCTGACCCACTTCCTGGAGCGTTCCCGTGGGGTACTCGGCACCGAGGCGGACACCCCGGCCCCCTTCGCCGCGGCCTGGGCCACCGTCTTCTTCGACCGTCTCCTGTCCGGCGAGCCTATCGGCGAGGCGGTTCGTGCCACCCGGGAGCACTTCGCCGTCGTCCACCGCAATCCGCTGGGTCTGCTCTATGCCCTGTACTGCAACGGCGACACCGTATTGCGCCCAGCCCTCGCCGCCGACTGACAGCGGTTACGACGTCCGGGACTCCAGGTCGGGCAGCCCCACCGTCTCGATGAGGCGGCGGGCGTACGTCCAGGCCGCCTCCTCCACCCAGGCGGACCGCACCGTCCGAAGCCAGAACAGCAGCAGCGCCAGGTCCGCGAGCACCATCGACACAGACACCACGGCCTTGGCGAAACCGGCCGGCGCCCAGCCCACCACCGCGTACAGCACCGCCCCGAACAGACCGATGACCCCCGCGCCCAGGGCCAGCGGCCGCAGCCCCAGCGCGTTGCGGCGGAAGCCGTACTCGCGGTTCTCCTCCGCCACCAGCTCACTGCCCGGAAGCGCCCGCGCCCGGGTCCGCAGCACCGTGCCCGCCACCTCGTAGACGGCGTCGGCGCCCTCTGGGTCGGACTGCTCCTCCGCAGCCGACGGCAGCCGCAGCGGCGGTCCCGCGATCTGCTCGATACGGGCGTGCAGATACGCCAGATGCGCGGTCCCCGTCGGACCCCGCCACCGCAACAGCTGTACCGACGGCTTGCCACCCCACTGCTCGAACAACGCCGGCTCCAGCCGCCGTCCCCGGGACCGGCTGAACTGCCCTAGCAGCAATGGCAGTCCGGACACCAGCACGAGCGCCCACACTCGGCGCGCGGCCGACCAGTCCGGCACCAGCACCACCACAGGCAGGGCCGGCGGCAGCGCCGCGATCAGGATCGGGCGGATCCTCGCCCGCCACGTGTACGGACTGAACGTACGGGCGATCAGGCCCTGTTGCACGACGGACCACCCCCTCATCGTGGCCCGCCCCCCACAGGCCCTGATGAGGACTACCCCAGCCGCCGTTGCCGTATCCGCCGTCCTGGGCCCGTCCGGTGGCCACCGGGCGCTCAGCCCACGTTCCGCCCACCGAATCCAGTTGTGCGCCGCGTCCACCGTCATCTCCGGGGCGACGGCCAGGCCGCTTGCGCACGCCTGCCGCAACGCGGTGCGCGCCGCGTCGACGCTGTCGGGCGACTTTCCACTCGGCAACCTCCATGGCCCTGCGATACCGGAGTCCGGCACGGCGGCTGTCGGGCACGCGGCCGATGTCACGGGCGACGAATTCGATCTCGCTGGGGCCGCGGATTGAGTAGAAGTTGGAGGCCCTGTGCCACGACCTAGCTACCCGCGTCGAGGCGTTGAAGGGTCGAGCCGGCTGGCCCCGGGAGGCACGGCGCCGCAACGACTGAGCCCACCCGCCCCGTTGCCGGCGCGCTCAGCGCGTCGCACTCATCGCCGCCGGTGGCAGCTACCTTCGGCAGGCCCTGAAGCTGCTGGCCGCCGTCCCCATCAGGACGAGGTCGCCCAGTGGGAGAGCAAGAAGTGCAGTTCGAGTGGCGTCCAGGACGCTCGGTCGGCCGTGCGATCCGCCTCGGGGCACCGGTCTCCCGCAGGACGGACCGCTCGTGCTGCAGGCGGCGTATCGCGGCGAGCCGAGCGAGGAAGCACACGAGCACATGCCGCAGCTCCTGCTGCTGGGCCTTCTGGGCCTGCCCGTCACGGCGGGTGACGGAGCGCTCTTGCAGACGGAAGCCGAGCATGGTCGCCGCCGCACCAGCCGCACGCTGTACCAGACAAAATGTGCGCCGGGGCTGCCGTCAGCATCCGCATCCTACTGTGTGAACGGCACTGCCCTCCATCCGATCAGCAAGGAGTAGCAGGCCGTGAACGTTGAGATCCCTCCACACGTGCGCGACACCGTCTTACAGTTGGGGGCGGGCGCGCCGTACGCCCTGAGGGTCCTGGCCGGCCAACTGGCGGACGATCCGGACATGGGCCGGCCCTCGACTCTGCCCGGCATCCTCACCGTGATGATCGACGGCGACCTGTTCGAGGACTGTCCCGCCCTGGCCGTCGGCTACATACGCGAGCCCGATCGGATCGAGATCCGGTACGTGAACCGGGTCCCGGTCAACGAGGCCGCCGCGAACGCCGAGAGCCAGGGTCAGGGTGAGAGCAACGGCGAGCCTGCCGGTCCCGGCCTCGATACGGTCGCCGAGCGGCAGATCGCCGACGCCTGGCAACGCATCACCCACTGGCTCCAGCACCACGCCCCCGACTCCCACGCGGCGCTCCGCGACGGCGCGAGCTCCGCGACCCTCACCGGCCTGGAGCAGGACCTCGGCATCTCGATACCCACCGACCTGCGCGCCTGGTGGTCTCTCACCGGGGGCGACGACGGGGTAGACGGCGCGGGATGCCTGCCCGGCAACCAGGCCCTGATGCCCCTGGACGGCGTAGCTGACTTCTACCGGCAGCAGATGGACACCCAAGCCCATCAGGACGCCCTCAACAGCCGCCGTACCGCGGACAACCGGATCACTGTGTGGAACGCGGCCTGGATCCCGGTCGTCTCCTATGGCGTCACGGACCGCACCTCGGGCCTGTATCTGGACGCTGCGACTGGCTACCTGGGCCGTTGGTCCCGTTACAACGAAGGTCCTGGCGATGAGCTCGACACGCTGGCGGCCTACCTGGAGAACGTCGCGGACATGCTCGAAGCTCCCGCCCTGGCGACGCGGGACAAGCCCGGCCTGGTAGGCGGGGCGCTGGTGTGGGGCAGCCGGCTCGATCCCGCGCAGGAAGACCGGTGGCAGCCGCTGGCCGGCTGACCCACAGCAGGGAGGGGGCCGGTCCTGCGGACTGGCCCCCTCCCTGCTCCACCTGCCTGACGCTCAGGCTTGCGCCAGCTGATCTTGCTCCACGCGCAGGTGGTCGCGGTCGACGTGCAGTGCTCGAACCACTCTGCCGAACGGCGTCGGCTGACCCGACGGACGGAAACCTTAGGGGCCCGTCGAAGAGGCGCCTAGAAGTAGGAAGCCACCAGGTCGCGGTCCACCGTGATGGTGTCGCGATCCAGTGCGGGCAGTCCCAGGTGGTCGCAGATCAGCTGGGTCAGCTGCTCCTCATAGGTATCGCTCTGATGATCCAGTCCGGCCGCCGTGATGAGGGGGGCCATCTTGTTGGGCCAGTATTCGCCGACGTAGTCAGGGTCCTCGTAGTCGATGCAGGACGATGTCTGGCCGTCCTTGTAGTGGTAGGCCTTGGGTCCGTGGGCCTTGGCCACGCACGGGTTGGGAACAAACACCATCAGCTCAGCGCCCTGAGGGCACAGCCTGCGGTAGTCGATCCCGTCGTAGTCCTCAAGGGCAGGGTTGGACATGTGGTGCACGATCACGCCCCAGTCGCCCGGTGATGGGTCGTTGCCGTAGGCGAACCGCGGTCGGCGCTGTGCGGACAGGCCCTCGGCCATGGCAGCCAGGCTGGTCCCCTTGAAGTAGACCAGGACAGTCTCGTCGTCCCTGTACCGGCCGCCTTCCATCCACGCCATGACGCCATACTTGATCCAACGTGTCATGCCCAGCAACATAACCGGCACCACTGACACACCAGCACACAGAGCCGCCGCTCACAGCGAAGACCAACCACCCCCTCTGCGCCGTCGAGTTAGACCGTGTCCTATGTGGTGAGGCGGACGAGTCGCTTGTAGCAGCAGAGGGCGGCGGCAAGTCCGAGGAAGGCCAGGTAGTTACGGGGTTTCGCTCGTAGCGGGGGCTGAGGCGTCGGTAGCCGGAGAGCCAGGACATGGTCCGTTCGATGACCCATCTGCGTCGGCCTAGTCGTTCGCTGGATTCGATGCCTTTGCGGGCGATCCGTACCCCGATGCGCTTCCACCGCAACCATCTGCGCAGGTCGGCGCGGTCGTAGGCCTTGTCCGCATGCAGGCGCTGGGGCTTGAAGTACCGTCCTCGGTGAGGGTCGTGTCTCGTTTGGTGACCCTCGACCATGGGCTTCAGCCCTTCGCTGTCGTGGGTGTTGCCGGCTGAGACGCCGACGAGGAGTGGCAGTCCGTTCGCGTCCGAAAGGATGTGCATCTTGGAACCCGGCTTGCCTCGGTCCACGGGGCTCGGACCTGTGTGTTCGCCCCTTTTTTAGCCCTGACGTGGGCGGTGTCGAGGACGAC
The DNA here is from genome assembly GCF_023516615.1 of Streptomyces panaciradicis. Lineage (GTDB taxonomy): Bacteria > Actinomycetota > Actinomycetes > Streptomycetales > Streptomycetaceae > Streptomyces > Streptomyces panaciradicis. The sequence goes on along the minus strand of NZ_JAMGBF010000125.1, from coordinate 15,083 downwards.
GCGGGTGACGTCGATGAGGCCGCCGTCGTCGAGCCGGTGCAGGACCGCTTCGTGGAGGCGGCCCCAGACACCGGCTCTGGACCAGATCAGGAACCGGTGGTGGGCCGTCGACTTCGAGACGCCGAAGCACGGCGGCAACGATCGCCAGGCGCAGCCGCTGACCAGGACGTAGATGATGGCCGCGAACAGCGTCTCATCAGGTGTGTCTTGAGTCCCGCCGCCCTGCGGCCGCACCTTCGACGGCGGGATCAGCGGTTTCGCGATCTCCCACAGCCCGTCCGGAACAATCCAACTCCATGTGCCCCGCCCCATGCCCAGACCAACGGCCGCCTCACCACATAGGACACGGTCTAAGACGTCGTTTCTTATGGCTGTCAGAGCGGCGTGAGAGCCTCCTGGCATGAGCTACGACCTGGCTGTTTGGGAAGGTGTGCGACCGGCGGACGACAAGAGCGCCCGCCGGTCCTTCAATGGCTTGTACGACCGCTATCTCGGCAGTGAGGTCAGGGAGCCTCCGTCTGAACGCATCACGGCCTTCATCGCAGCGGTGTGTCAACTTAACGGCTGATCTTGGTTGTTGAGTTATCGCTGGTCGGTGGGGGTCAGGCGGCCATCGAAAGCGATCTGGAAAACGTTAAGGGGTGCCTTCCAGCGCATCGTCCAGCGGCGGCGGCCCTTGCCGGTCGGGTCCAGGCTCATCAGCGCCATGTAGAGGCATTTCAACGCGGCGCCCTCGGTGGGGAAGTGGCCGCGGGCCCGAACCGCCTTGCGGATGCGGGCGTTGACGCTCTCGATCGCGTTGGTGCTGCAGATGACCTTGCGAATTTCGACGTCGAAGGTCAGGAAGGGCACCATCTCGGCCCAGGCATCGGACCACAGCTTGATCACGGCCGGATACTTGGTGCCCCACTTCTCGGAGAACTCCAAGAACCGTTCGGTCGCGGCGGCCTCGCTCGGCGCGGTGTAGACGGGCTTGAGATCCTTGGCGACCTGTCCCAGTCCTGACGAGCACAGTACCGGATGCTATTGCGAATCAGGTGAACGATGCACGTTTGGACAACCGTGCGGGGCCAGACCGTCTCAATCGCGTCCGGCAGACCCTTCAGCCCGCCGGGGCGCAGGCCTGGCGCCGGCGATGGCGCACGCGATCGCCGGACTTCTCTCCGCACTGCCGCACATGGCCCCCCTGTATGCCCCCACCGTCAACTCCTACAAGCGCTACCAGCCCCACTCCTTCGCCCCCACCCGCTACACCTGGGGCTTCGACCACCGCGGCTGCGCCGTCCGCGTCACCGGCCACGGCCCCGGCGCACACCTGGAGATCCGGCTCGCCGGCGCCGACGCCTCCGCCTACGTCGCGGTCGCCACCTACCTCGCCGCCATCACCCACGGCATCGAAGAGAAACTAACCGCGCGGCCGGCCTGCGACAGCGACGCCTACCAAGAACAGCACTCCGTCCCCCTCTACGACGATCTCGCCCAAGCGCTCGCGTACTGCGAACTCAGCACCGTCGCCCACCTCCTACTCGGCAAGGACGTCGTCCGCCACTACGCCCACGCCGCCCAAGCCGAACTCGACTACCACCGCCGACACGTCACCGACCTGGAACGCCAACGCGGCATCCGATTAGCCCCCTGCCGCCGGGTGACCACTCCCCTCCCCGACGGCAGGGCCCCCTCCTCCGTCGCCGGCCGAACGATGCGCCGGACACCCTGTGTGCCAGGCCTTTGCCCCGCTCGCGCCCGGCACCGATCCCGCCATCTGCAGAAGGGAAACAATGTGCACGACCTGGTAGCGGTATGGCGGCCTGCCGGCGGGCTTTCTCGAAACGACGCCAAGTGGGCCTTCTACGACGCCATCGACAACATCACCGACAGCTACAACAACTGCGGCTACGGCGACTCGGTGGGCGCGAAGGCGAACTTCCTGTCCAAGACCAGCTACGAGGCAGACATCAACACCAGCTCTCAGTGCACCGACCGGTTTGACCCGGCCAGCTCTCCCAGTTGGTCAAGGAGTTATGCGGCCTCCGACAGGACGGACAGTTCTGCCATGACCTCGCGCCGTGAGCCTCGCCTGGCCCACGCTGCTGAGATGGCGGCTGAACAGGGCCTGACGCCCGCACGGATCGGCGGCCTCTACGACGGCAGCACCGAGAACGGCTTCCCCGAAAACGCCGACATGTGCGGCCGAGCCCGCCTGTGGGACCACGCCACCCTGGGTGGCTACTACATCTCTCGCACCGCGGCCTTTGTCAACCTCCGCGCCGTCCGTACGGCGCTGGCGACGGCCTCGTCCGGTTCGAGCCCGCACAGATCGGTGAGCGTGAAGAGCGCCTCCGCGCTGACGACAACGGCGAGGTCGCGCTTGAGTTGGGCGAACGCCTCGGGATCCGTCCGCCCGAGCGTGTCCTGCAGGGGGAGCAGGGCGTGGTCGATGAGCCCGAAACGAACCCCGGGGCGGTTGGTCACCGTCTCGGGCCGGGTGATGGTCGCCGAGATCATCGCGCGCACCGCTCCCTGTCGGGCGAGTATGCCGCGGAGCAGGAATTCGCAGGCGAAGGCGATGCGTTCGACGGGGTCGGCCGAGTCCGCGACCGGTGCGAGGGCGTCGGCGGGGGGTGGCCATACGCCGGCCAGGGCCTCGCTGATCAGCGAGGGGAGATCGGGGAAGTACCGGTAGGCGGTGGCTTCCGACACCAGGGCCGTGCGTGCGATCGCGGGCATGGTCACTTCGCCACCGGTGCCGATGAGTTGGCGGGCCGCATCGACGATCGCGGTCCGCGTGCGCATCTTCTGGTTGCTGCGGCCGGTGCTCACGCCCGCACTGGTTCCGGTCCGTGTCGCCATTGGTGCGCCCCCGTTCGTGCCTGTAGGTCTCGGGCCCAGGCTATCACTGCCGACTCTCTTTATGAGAGTTCACTTGCATGAAGAGAGGCAACCCTCTAACGTTCCATTTCGTGAGAGCTCGCTCTCATGAGAGTCGAGCACCGAGGCGTGAAGGAGAAAAAGATGAACGACGTCTCCCTGGTAGGGCCGGACGACGGCGAGACCATCCACCTGGGGCCAGCACGGATCCGCATCCTCGAGGACGGCAGCACCACCGGGCACCGCCTCGGAATCGGCGAGATCACCATCGCCCCGCACACCCAGGGCCCACCGCAGCACCGGCACGCCCAGCACGACGAGGGCTTCTACGTCGTCTCCGGCACCGTCCACTTCACCATCGGTCAGACCACCCACGCCGCCCCGGCCGGCACCCTCGCGATGATCCCGCCCGGCACCCCGCACACCTTCGCCAACCTCGGCGACGAACCGGCGGTGATGCTCAACACCTTCACGCCGGACCTGTACGTGCAGTACTTCCGCGACCTGCGCGACATGATCGCCGGCGGCCGGGAGATGACCCCGGAGTCGACGATCGAGGTGATGAGCCGGTACGCCACGGTCCCGGCCACCGACTTCGCGTGAGGCCCACCGACCCACCCCCCTTTGCAGAACCACCTACTTGAGGAGTACCTCCATGACCGGCACCACCACCCACACCCTCTCCCTCGCACAGGGCGACGTCGACCTCACCATCGACGTCCAGGGCAGGCCGCAGGGCGAGGGACACCCCTTCCTGCTCCTGCACGGCGGCGGCGGCCCCCAGACCGTCGCCCTCTTCGCCGGGCTCCTCGCCGAGCAGCGGCCGGCCAGGGTCATCACCCCCGTCCACCCCGGCTTCGGCGGCACCACCCGCCCCGCCTGGCTGACGGACGTCCCCACCCTGGCCCAGCTCTACGCACAGCTGCTCGACACCCTCGGCCTGGAAGACGTCACCGTCGTCGGCAACTCCATCGGCGGATGGATCGCCGCAGAACTGGCCGCACTCGGCAGCGACCGGATCAGCAGTATCGTCCTCGTCAACGCCGTGGGCATACAGGTCCCCGGCCACCCCGTGGCCGACACCTTCCCCCTCTCCCCCGCCGAACTGGCCCAGCTCTCCTTCCACGACCCCTCGAAGTTCCGCTTCGACCCCAGCACCCTCTCCGACGCCCAGCGGGCGGTCATGGTCGCCAACCGGGCCGCACTGGAGGTTTACTCCGGCCCGAACGCCATGGCCGACCCCACCCTGCTCGAGCGTCTGGCCAAGGTCACCCACCCGACGCTCGTCGCCTGGGGCGAAAGTGACCAGGTCGTCGACGCCGACTACGGCCGGGCCTGGGCGAACGCCGTCCCGGGCGCCCGGTTCGAACTGCTGCCCGGCACCGGTCACATGCCGCAGGTCGAGACGCCGGCCGAATTCCTGCCCGTGGTCTGGGACTTCGCGGACGCGCACGCCACCAACCGGCCGACCCACTGAACAGGGAAGCTGCCATGCCCGAACCCGGGAGCAGACGGCACCAGTTGCTCGTCCTGACCATCTGCTGCATGAGCGTCCTGCTGGTCAGCCTCGACGCCACCATCCTCAACGTCGCACTGCCCTCGATGCAGGACGCCCTCGCCTCCCCCATCTCCGGTCTGCAATGGACCCTCGACGCCTACACCATCGTGCTCGCCTCGTTCCTGACGCTGGCCGGTTCCACGGCCGACCGCGTCGGACGGCGGCGGATCTTCCAACTCGGCCTGGCACTGTTCACCGTCGCGTCCGCGCTGTGCAGCCTGGCGCCGACACTCGAGTGGCTGGTGGCCTTCCGGATGGTGCAGGCGGTGGGCGGCTGCATGCTCACCCCGGTCGCGATGGCCATCCTGGCCAACACCTTCACCGAGCCGCGGGAGCGGGCGCGGGCCATCGGCGTGTGGGGCGGGGTGGTGGGGATCAGCATGGCGGCGGGACCGATCCTCGGCGGCCTCCTGGTGCAGTCGGCGGGCTGGCGCTCCGTGTTCTGGCTGAACATCCCGATCGGCCTGGCCGCCCTCGCGCTCACCGTGCGGTACGTCCCCGAGTCCCGCGCGCCCCGGGCCCGCCGGCCCGATCCGGTGGGACAGCTCCTCGTCATCACCCTGCTGGGCACCCTGACGTACGCCATCATCGAAGCCCCTGACGAGGGCTGGACCTCACCACCGATCTTGGCCTGCCTGGTTGCCGCAGCAGGCGCGCTGGCCTGGTTCGTCCCGTACGAGAACCGACGCACCGAACCCCTCGTCGACCCGCGTCTCTTCCGCAGCGCCTCCTTCAGCGCGGCCACAGCGACGGCGGTCTTCGCCTTCGCGGCACTGGGCGGCTTCCTGTTTGCCAACACCCTCTACCTGCAGCGGCAGTTGGGGCTCAGCGCGCTGTCCACCGGGCTGCACCTGCTCCCGATGGCGGTGCTTTCCCTGATCTGCCCGCCGCTGTCTGGGCGGATCGTCGGCAGCCGAGGCCCCCGCATCCCGCTCCTCCTCGCGGGCACGGGCATCTCGGCGAGCGGGCTGCTGGCCGTCCTGGTCACCCGCTCCACCCACCCCTCGCACGCCCTGCTGTCCCTCACCTACGCCCTGTTCGGGCTCGGCTTCGGCTTCGTCAACGCACCGATCACGAACACGGCCGTCTCCGGCCTGCCGCGCGCCCAGGCCGGGGTCGCCGCAGCGGTCGCCGCAACCAGCCGCCAGATCGGCTCCTCCCTCGGCATCGCGGTCGTCGGCGCCGCGATCGCTGCGGGCGTCCGCCCCGCACCCTGGTGGATCATCACCGGCTGCGGGCTGGCCGTCCTGATCCTGAGCACGTTCAGCGCGCACACTTCCGGCATCGCCTCAGATCACGGCTCGTTGCGCGCGCGCAGCGGGCGGCGGATCTCGAAGGCAACGCGATAAACGCGTGGGCCGAAACGCCGGTGAGGAGGGTCACGGCTTCGACGCGGACACCCTGGCCCTTGTACGGGATCTCCGACGCCGCCGAGTTCCGATTCGCGACGGCGCGGTCGCCCACCGGCCGATCTACGTGGCCCTGGCCGTCACCGCCGAGGGCCGGCGCGAGATTCTCGGGCTGTGGGCCGGCGACGGCGGCGAGGGCGCCAAGCACTGGCTGCACATCCTCACCGAGATCAAGAACCGCGGCGTGAGCGACGTGCTGATGCTGGTCTGCGACGGACTCAAGGGCCTGCCCGAGGCCGTGGAAACGATCTGGCCCCGCACCATCGTGCAGACCTGCGGGGTCCATCTCCTGCGGAACTCCTTCCGCTATGCCGCCCGCCAGGACCGGGACAAGATCGCCCGCCTCCTCAAGCCCGTCTACACGGCGCCGACCGAGGCGGCCGCCCTGGACCGGTTCGCGGAGTTCGCCGACGCCTGGGGCAGGAGGTATCCGGCGATCGTGAAGCTGTGGGAGAACGCGCGGGAGGAGTTCGCTCCGTTCTTGCGGTTCGACACCGAGATCGGCCGCATCGTCTGCACCACCAACGCGATCGAGTCCGTGAACGCCCGCATCCGCCGGGCGGTCAAGGCCCGTGGACACTTCCCCACCGAGCAGGCCGCCCTGAAGTGCGTCTACATGGCAATCATGTCCCTCGACCCCACCGGCAAGGGCCAGGCCCGCTGGACCACGCGCTGGAAGACCACCCTGAACGCCTTCGACGGCCGACTCTCAGCGGTCCGTCACTAACCAGCAACTACCCCAGTTACACCGCTCGTTTGACACACTCGGTCCTGCGGGGGCTTGGCCACTCCTGGCTCACATCGTGCAGTCTTGTCCAACGCACCTCTGTCGCAGATCCGTTCACTTGGGGGCGAACCACTCATGGGGCAGCTCTGCGGGCCGGGCTGTGAGGGCGGCCGTAGAGGCCAGAAGACCCAACCCACCCGTGAGGGGTGATCAGACCCGTGCGATCAGCGTCGGATGCCGGCCCTTGAGGTGTGCCACGTCGGGTTTGGCGATTGTTCTCGTCTCGCTGTGGTACTGAGTTGGCGTCAGTACAGTACTGGGCGGGGCCCGTTGTCGAGCGCACTCGATACGGGTCCCGCTGTGTGGTGTCAACAGTGGTAATGCAAGGGCGTAGTGGGGCCTTCGTGGCCCGCCATGCTGCTGCCCGTCAGCTGGCGTTCGCGATAGGGCGCGGGAACGCCGAAGATTCCCTCCCGGCCACTTGGTGCGGTAGCAGGCCTGCGGCAGCCGCCGGTGCACCACGAGTGGCTGTGACCAGCACCTTCAACCTGGAGGTCCCAGAGGCACGTGCCTCTGAAGGTAGAGAGTTGGTGTTTCTCACTGTTGGATACAGGCGTGCCGAAGAGTGATGACTACGCGAGAACCAGTGCTCGACTGACGATCTGGGGCTGCCTTCCCGGACTGGCAGTGGCCCTCGCCATCCCGATGACCATACTGGTGACCGTCCTCCTATTCGGGATGCCGACCCCCTAGAGCTGTCGGTTGCCCAGCAGTACACCCTCTCGTTGTACAGGTGGCGGACGAAGTGGCCTGTCAACAGCGGTCGCCTCAATGAGTAGCTGCGACCTGCACTTTCGCAACAGACCCTAGCGCCCCGTGCATCCGTTGCGGACCTGCGGCCGGTGGAGCATCACCCTTTGTCCGCAGCGCAGCACACTTGCGATCGGGTCCATCCGCCAGTCATCACTCCATGGCAGGGACGCGGGCTCAGGGGGCCAGCCGGGCGCGCAGGACGTCGGCGTCGGGGTGGCCTAGGTCGTCGAGGATGGGCAGCGCTCGCCGCCAGCAGCGGTGTGCGGCCGGGATGTCGCCCGCGTCCTGGTGGGTGTTGCCAAGGCGGATGAGCGTGTCGGCCTGGGGATGGCGACTGCCCAACTTCTCGTACAGGTCCAGCGCGTTGTGGTAGCAGGCGACGGCCCGCTGGTGTTCGCCGAGGTGTTGGTGGGCGACGCCGAGGCTGTCCCAGGTGTCCGCTTCGCCGTGCCGGCTGCCGACCGCGCGGTGCAGTTCGAGCGCCTGGGCGCAGGAGTGCAGCGCCTCGTCGTGCTGACCGAGCTGGGTCTGCATCCAGCCGATCGCGTTCAGCGCTTCCGCCTGGCCCGCGCGGTGTCCGGCCGCGTGGAACAACGCGTAGGCGGCCTTGCCGTGCTCCAACGCCTCCGGGTTGTCGCCCTGTGCGTAGGCGACGATGCCGAGGTTGTTGTAGCTGCGGGCCTGACCGACCAGATCGCCGAGCGGCTCGTCGAGTTCGAGCGCGCGGCGCAGGCTGGCCCGCGCATCCGGATAGCGGCCGAGCCGGATGTAGGCCCGGCCCAGTTCACGCAGCGACCTCGCCTGCCCGTGCGGTTCACCGGCCCGTTCAGCCGCGGCGATCGCGACGAATTGGGTGTCGACCAGCTGTCTCCAGTGGCCGGCGCGGATACAGAAACTGGCTACGCTCCAGGCGAGTTGCCATGCCTGGGTGTCTAAGCCGGCGCCGGCGGCGCGGTCGATGGCGGCTGGGAACACCGCGTGCTCGGCCGTGAACCACTGCCATGCCTGCTCGTCGTCGACGAGTTCGTCGACGACAGTCCCGGGCTGGGGTTCGCCCAGTGACAGCCGGTCGTTGGGCGGGTGGAGCAGCAGCGCTGCGGCGTGCGCGGTGTGCAGGTAGTGGTCGACCATGCGGTGCATGGCGCCGTGGCGCGTCTGCTCGGACTCGCCCTGGTGCGCCTGGCCGGCCGAGTACGCTCGCAGCAGGTCGTGGTAGGCGAATCGGCTGGCGCTGGGTTCGATGAGCAACTTGGCCCTGGTCAGCTCGGACAGGGCCACGCGGGCCTGATCGCGGCCGGTTCCGACGAGGCTGGCGGCCGCGGACACCGAGACGATGGGCCCCGGGTGCAGGCTCAGCAGCCGGAACATCCGGGCCGCCTCGGCGCTCAGAGTCCGGTAGGAACAGGAGAACACCGCGCTGAGGTCAACGCTGGTGTCACCGAGGTCCAAGGCGTGCAGCCGATCGCGTACGTCCCGCAGCTGCTGGGCCAGCTCGGTCAGCGACACGGCCGGGGTGAGGGTGGCTCGCGCGGCGACGATGCTCAGCGCCAGCGGCAGGTGCACGCATAACTCGATCAAGTCGTCGACAGCCTGCGGTTCCGCGGCGAGCCGTTCCGGGCCCAGCCGGCTCGCCAGCAGGTCATAGGCCTCGGTGGTGGTCATCAGGTCCAGGGGGATGGCGCGTGCCCCCTCGCTGACGATCAGTCCGCCGAGGTGGTCACGGCTGGTGACCACGGTCAGGCACTTGGCCGAGCCCGGAAGCAGCGGCCGGACCTGGCTGGTGTCGCGGGCGTTGTCCAGCACCACGAGGATCCGCCGGTCGGCCAGCTGGGATCGGTACAGCGCCGCCTGCTCGGCCAGAGCGGCCGGTATCCGCTGGGCCGGCACCCCCAGCGCGCCCAGGAGACCCCGGATCGCCTCGGTCGGCTCGACCGGCTGGCTGCCGGGGTCGAACCCCCGCAGGTTGACGTAGAGCTGCCCGTCGGGAAACCGGTCCGCGACCTGGTGCGACCAGTACACGGCGAGTGCGGTCTTGCCCACGCCCGCCGTGCCGTTGATCGTCGAGATCACCACGGTGTCTTCCCGATCCAGCAAGCTGGTGAGCTCCTTGAGCTGGGACACCCGACCGGTGAAGCCCGCCACCGCACACGGCAGCTGCCGCGGCACCGCGGCACTCAGTCGGGGCGGCGCCAGGGACGGCATCGTGGTGTCGTTGCGCGCCGCCGCGAGCAGCTGCTCGCGGCGGCGCGGATCGAGTGCGAGGGCGTCGGCGAGCTGGCTCACCGAGGAGAGCCGCGGCTGTCGCCGCCCTGTCTCCAACACGCTGATCGAGTGCACCGACACCCCGGACCGGACTGCTAGTTCGTCCTGCGTCCAGCCGACCGAAAGCCGCCAATCGCGCAGAAGCTCCCCAAAGGCACTACCGCCCATTCCCTCCCCCTGGAAACGGTCAGCTACTGAACCCGCACGGCCTGTCGGACCATACCTGGTCGAATGGCCGTGCGGGTTCGACTTTGCCGTGCCTGTGGGGAGCAGGACGTTTCTCGGCCACCCAGCCGCCGAGCACCGCACGTTCATGCTCCGACAACACCAGCTCGGCCAACCGCGGCACTAGACGCCCCATGCGTATCAAGCGACGCATGAGCGGCTCAGGCCACTACTCCGAGGCCGACGTGGTCCGTTCGGCAGAGGATGCCGGCGCGGAGCCGGCACCCCTGGTCGCTGAAGGACTTACCGGGTTAGTAGCCGCACTTCTGCAGGCCGGCCCGGATGCCGGCCTCGCCGTCCACGTAGGGGGCGTAGGTCCACGCGTAAATGTGTAGCGAGTACCCGAGGTGGTTGTAGTACTCGGTTTTCGTGTGGTACCAGCGGTTTCCCTGGTCCAGCATCTTTCCCTTGTCGCTCCAGCAGTCGACCTCGATACCGTCCGTGACGTTCGGATTCGCGTTGTAGATGAGGTCCTGCTGAGTGGCCTTGTCGGCGTTGTCGATGACGTTGTAGTCGTTGTACAGCCCCACGTTGTGCCCGGTGGTCAAATGGATTCCCATATCCGTGATGGCCGCGTTCGCCGGCGCGGCAGCCAGCAGCCCGCCCGTGACCACGGTGCCGACAAGCGCCGCGGTCGCCGCCAGCTTCTCTCCAATGCGCATAAGCTTTTTCTCCTGACCGGATAGCGACATCGCCGAGCGATCGCCGCACGGCGAATCGAGACTGTTCCCCTCTGCCGACAGGAAGCGGCCGTGCCCCGTTTATCCCGCCTCTGCCGTTGAACAACATCGTCTCGGCACCAGTTCAGGATCTCCATGACGGCGGCTTGACGTTCGCCTGTCGTTGGCGCCGTCAGCGGCGTTCGGCGATGCGCCGGGCGGCCTCCTCCGACAGCCCAGCATCGCCTCGTTCAGCTGCAGCGACAGGTCCACCGGCAGGTTGTGCGGGCTGCTACGGCGCCAGCCGAAGCAGCCTCATCCCGCCTGCCACCCTGCAAGGGCTCACGCTGCGATCTGCTGACAACAACCCTGCCTATGTGCCAACCAACATGCTTCGGCTCATCAGTCGGGCGCGTGTGGCAGTTGGGCTTCGACTTCGTCGACGAATCTGGAGCGCTTGGTGTCTCGTGTGCGTCCGGAGTACCACTTGTTGGCAGGGATGGTGTAGCGGTCGCCTCCGATGAGGACGGCTTCGTCCTTGGCGCGGGTGAGGGCGGCGTAGAAGACTCTGCGGGCGTCGGCGACCTCCTTGGCGGGGGGCTTGCCGGGGTAGTGATGTGGGAGCAGTCCTTCGACGAGGCCGGGCAGGATGACGATGCGGAACTCGCGGCCCTTGGCGCTGTGGTAGGTGGTCAGGGCGATGTGGCCGGGGATTGATCGGTTCTGGGCGCGGTAGTCGCCGGCGCTGGTGCGCAGGCCTTGTTTGTGGGGGCCGCCGCTGGCTGCGTGGTAGTCGGTGTGGTGGGTGCCGGGACGGTCGACGCGGACGGGGAATTACAGATCTGTGTAGGGGCCTTTCCCGGTGTCCGGATCGGGGACGAGGGCTTTTGGTCGGCGAGGGCCGGGAACCGGCCGAACTGCGGACCGGCTGCCGCCCAGCGGACCACCTCCAGCAGGTGGTCCACGGGCGGTCGTTCCGGGCGCGATCAGCGTGACGGGCTGCCTTGCCAGGGCTGTTCAGCGGACCGAGGCCCGGGATGACCCGCTCGCGTCGTCCCGGGCCCGCCGGAGACCACAGTTCGCTGCCCTACCATCCCGCGCATGACTGTGACGACCTCGGGGACCAACGCCCGGCGGCCACGTGCCCGGATCCTGCTCGTCGAGGACGACGAACCGATGGCCGAGCTGCTGGAGGCATCACTCCGGCACGAGGGATACGACACCGTCACCATCGGCAGCGGCCGGGAGTGCCTTGCCGCCGGCGTGGCCCCCGACTGCGATCTGCTGCTCCTCGACGTCACCCTGCCCGACCTCGACGGCTTCGAGGTGTGCGGGCGGCTGCGCAGCGCCGGCTGCGAACTTCCGGTCATCTTCCTCACCGCCCGCGACAGCCGGGCCGACCTGCGCACGGGGTTCGCCCGGGGCTGCGACGACTATCTGACGAAGCCCTTCAGTCTGGAGGAGTTGACCTTGAGGATCGCCGCCGTACTGCGCCGCAGCGGGCGGACCGGCCAAGTGGACCGGCCATTGCAGATCAGCGACCTCGTACTCGACGACCGGGCACACCGGGTGACCCGGGGCGGCCAGGAGGTCGTCCTGTCTCCCACCGAGTACCGGATCCTGCGCTACCTGCTCGAAGCGCGCGGCCAGGTGCTGTCGAAGGCGCAGATCATCGAGGCAGTCTGGGGGCACGCCGAGGCCGGCCGCGGCGACGGCAACCTGGTGGAGGCGCACATCAGCCAGTTGCGCAGGAAGCTGGACGTGCACGGTCCTGACCTGATCCACACGGTGCGCGGATTCGGCTACGTGCTGCGGTCGGGGACGTAAGGCATGCAACTGCGCGCGCGTATGGCCGTCCTGGTGGCGGTGCTGCTCACCGGATCGGTGGCCGTCCTGGGCAGCGGCACCCTGTGGTGGACCCGCTCGAACCTCGTCGCCGAGGCCGACGCACGGCTGCTGCGCGCCCGCGCCCAGCCGCAGTCGGCACAGCCGGGTCAGCCGGGTCAGCCGGCACAGTCCAGGGGGCGACCGGGTGCGGATCAGCCTCCGGCCCGGCAGGTCGCACTGCTGCGGTTCGACACACAGGGGCGCCTTGAGGAGGCCGTGCCCTCGGAGCTGACCGGGGACCTGGATCCGCTGCCGGACATCTCCTGGAAGACCGCGCTGTCCGGTGGCCTAGACGGCCGAATCAGGAGCGCCGGCAGTGCGGACGGAACGCTGGAGTACCACTGGACCGCGGTCCGGCGGCCCGACGGTGGCGTGACCGTCTTCGCCGTGTCGCTGGCGGAGGCCTCCCGGACGGCCGACCTGCTGCTGGGGAGCCTGCTGATCGGCGGCAGCGCCGTCGTGGCGCTCGGAGGCGGTGCCGGCTGGTGGATGGTACGACGGCAACTGCGGCCCCTGGACGACCTGGTCGACGCCACGGAGGCGGTGGCGGCCGGTGACCTCACGCGCCGTACCCGGCCCCGCGCCACCCGCGACGAGGTCGGACGGCTGACCACGGGGTTCGACCACATGCTCGTCCAGCTTGATGTGTCCCTGGCCGCCCGTGAGGCCGCCCGACTCAGGCTGGAGCAGTTCGTGGCCGACGCCTCCCACGAACTGCGCACGCCGCTGGCGCTCATCCGCGGCTACGCCGAGCTCCATGGCCGCGGCGGGCTTCCGCCCGGTCCGCTGCTCGAACGAGCGATGTCCCGGATCGCCGCGGAGACGGAGAGGATGACCGGCCTGGTGGAGGATCTGCTCCTCCTCGCACGGCTCGATCACGAGGTCGCGGACACGGATGTGGACACGCACGTGGAGGTGGCCGACGTTCTCCGGGATGCGGTCGAGGAGCACTGCGCCATCGGCCCCGGCCACCCTGTCGAATTCGACCCCGCGCCCGGCCCGGCCGTCTTCGCCTGCGCGAACCCACTACGACTGCGGCAGGTGATCGGGAATCTGCTGGCCAACGTCCGCAACCACACGCCGCCCGGCACCGTCACCCGGATCACCGCCGAAACACTCGGGCCAATGGTCGAGATCCGGGTGTGCGACAACGGCCCTGGGATCGCGGCCGCCGACCGCCCGTACGTCTTCGAGCGTTTCTTCCGCCCCAACGCGTCCCGGGCGCGCACGCAGTCCGGAACGGGATCGGGTCTCGGGCTCTCCATCGTGGCGGCGCTGGTGAGCAGCTGCGACGGAACTGTGACCGCGCTGGAGACCCCTGGCGGCGGCGCCACCTTCCTGGTGCGCCTGCCCCGGCCGTAGATGCCGGGCGGACCAGCCCCGCGTGAGGTTTCAGCCAACCTTCAGGAAGGCCTCAGGGGGGCACGCCCCTGGGATTGCCAAGGTTCTCGCTCGACGGACCGGGAGGTTCCGGGGCCGTGCCCAGCCGCGGCTCCGAGTCCGCCCCCTCATCACCCTCCCGAGTAAAGGAACGAGTGTGACAGCGAGAATCGTGAAATCCGGAAGGTCCGCGCTGCGTGGGCTGGCCATGGCCGGTGGAACGGTGCTGCTGGCGGCCTGCACGTCCGCGGCCCCTTCCTCCCTGAAGTCCTTGCCCGGGCAGTCCGTGAGCCCGGCGCCGTCGGTGGCCGGCGGAGGCGTCCCCGCCACCTGGTCCGGGGTCACCGATCCCAAGAAGATCCCGCTCGGCGACGACAGAGTCTCCACCACCCCGCAGACCGGGCACGTCTACTCGTGCCAGACCTCCTTCCGCCCCGGCGGGGCACGCCACGACGGCCCCTGGATGGACACAACGAACAAGACGTGGGACTCCACCTCGAAAGTACAGGTGCAGGGCGAGCACAACTGGCCGGACGCCGAGTACGGCGAGACCGTCCAGGGCGACTTCCGGATCATCACCTCCAAGGACCTGCCGACGCACCAGAGCACCGGCTCCTTCCCCATCCAGCAGTCCGACCCGGCCTACCAGTACGACACCAACCCGAACGCGATCGCGTCGAAGAATGTCAACCTCACCCTGCCGATCACCCCAAGCCTCGCAGCCAATGCCGGCTGCCTCTCCATGGCAGCCATCGGCATCCTCAAGAACGGCGTCTACCTCTACAACGCCCTCGACGACGCGGGACGGGACGCCGCGGCCCACGAGACCCAGGACCTGTGCGACGGCCATCCCGACGGCGCGGAGGACTACCACTACCACGACATCCCGTCCTGTCTGCTCTCCGCGGCCACGAAGAAGGGCTCGACCCTCGTCGGGTACGCGCTGGACGGCTTCGGTATCTACGTCGAACGGGACGACAAGGGCAACCTGCCCACCAACGCCGACCTGGACAGCTGCCATGGGCGCACCAGCAAGGTGATGTGGAACGGCAAGGAGACGACGACGTACCACTACAGCGCCACCCTGGAATTTCCCTACACCGTGGGCTGCTACCGCGGCACACCCGTCAATGCCCCGGCACACGACCGTACCGGGGGTAAACGCAGGGGCGCCAGTCAGGGCCAGGGCCAACGAAAGGGCCCGGGACAGCGCCCGGCCCGAAGCGCGGGCCAGGGCGAGGAATAGGCCAACAAACGGGTCTGTCAAACGTCTTAGAGGTCGTTCTCTTTCCGAA
>NZ_JAMGBF010000124.1 GCF_023516615.1 Streptomyces panaciradicis | reverse complement strand
ATCGAGATCCGCAAGCAGAACCCGGCCTTCGGCCTCGGGTCCTACACGGAGCTTCAGTCGTCCAACCCGGCCGTGCTGGCGTTCCTGCGGGAGTACGAGGACGATCTGGTGCTGTGCGTGCACAACTTCTCCCGGTTCGCGCAGCCCACCGAGCTCGATCTGCGGATCTTCAACGGCCGGCATCCGGTGGAGCTGTTCGGCGGGGTGCGTTTTCCCGCCATCGGTGAGCTGCCGTACTTGCTGACCCTGGCGGGCCACGGCTTCTACTGGTTCCGGCTGCGCAAGGAGCCGTCGTAGGGCCACGCAGAACCCCGGGCGGGGCGTTTCCTCTGCCCCACCCGGGGCACGCATACGTAACACCCCGCCCACCCCGGGGAAAGGAATGTGACGTTATGGCGGAAACGGTCACACTTTCCGGCAAGACCAGTCCTGGCCTGCTGGAATCCCTGGACCCACTGCTCAGGGAATGGCTGCCGCGGCAGCGCTGGTTCGCGGGCAAAGGACGCCCGGTCACCGGATTCACGCTGGTCGAGGCCACCGAGCTGTTGCCGGCCGGCGGCAAGCTGGGCCTGTACCACCTGCTGGTGCGCGCCCATCAGCCGCTCACCCTGGGCGCCGAGCCGCACCCCGGTGACTGCTACCAGCTCCTCATAGGCGTGCGCGAGGCGCTGCCACCCCGGCTGGCGCCCGCGCTGATCGGACATGTGGAGGACGGCCCGCTCGCCGGCCGGACGGTCTACGAGGCCCTGTACGACGGCCGGGCCGCCGAGGTGCTCCTGGAGGCCATGCGCTCCGGGGCCCGGATCGGCGGGCTGCGCTTCGAGCGGGAGAGCGGCCGCGAGATCCGCTCCGGGCTCGTCCCGCGCGTGGTGACCGCCGAGCAGTCGAACTCCTCCGTCATCTACGGAGATACGTTCATTCTGAAGCTGTTGCGCCGGGTGCTGCCCGGCGTGAACCCCGATCTGGAGCTCCCGCTGGCGCTGGCCCGGGAGGGCTGCCCGCGGGTGCCGGCGCCGACGGCGTGGGTGCGGGCGGACCTGGGCGGCGAGCCGTACGTGCTCGGCGTGCTGCAGCCCTTCCTGCAGGGCGCCTCCGACGGCTGGGAGCTGGCCCTGCGGCAGCTCGCCAAGGGCGAGGACTTCGGCAGCGAGGCCCGGGCCCTGGGCCGCGCCACCGCCGAGGTGCACACGGCCCTGGCCCGCGCGCTGCCGACGGTCACCCTCGGGCACCAGCAGATGCGGCTGCTGGCCGACGGCATGATCGAACGCCTCGACGCGGCCGCGCAGGCGGTGCCCGTGCTGCGGCCGTACGCGCCCGCCCTGAACACGGCGTTCACCGCGCTGGCCGACCTGGCCGCCGAGGGCCGCACCTGGACCGCGCAGCGCATCCACGGGGACCTGCACCTCGGACAGTGCCTGCGCTCGCCGGGCGGTCAGTGGTGGCTGATCGACTTCGAGGGCGAGCCGTCGAAACCGCTGGCCGAGCGGCGGATGCCGCAGCCGACGGAGCGGGACGTGGCGGGCATGCTGCGGTCCTTCGACTACGCCGCCCATTCCGCCGAACGGCCCGACGAGGGCTGGGCCGAGACCTGCCGTGCCGCCTTCTGCACCGGATACGCGGAGGTCAGCGGCCAGGATCCGCGCACCGACCCGGTGCTGCTGCGAGCATACGAAACGGACAAGGCGATATACGAGGTGCTCTACGAGGCCCGCCACCGCCCCGAGTGGCTGTCCGTCCCGATGGCGGCGATCGAGCATTACGCCACGTCCGACCTGTACTGAACCGACCGACCCTCGCCGAGGAGGCGCCGCCCGTGACCCCCCGCCCCACGTCCAGCGGTTCGGATCCGAAGAATCCGAAGAAGACGGCCGAGGAGATGGCCGAGAAGGCCGCGAAAACTGTGAAGAAGGCGGCGGAGAAGGCCGTCGCGCCGAAGAAGGCGCCGGCCACCAGGAAGACGCCCGAGAAGACCGTGGCCGAGAAGCCCCCGGCCAAGAAGACGGCCGCGAAGAAGGCAGTGGCCAAGAAGGCGGCGGGGAAGACCGTGGCCGAGAAGACAGCGGCGGGGAAGGCGGTCGCCAAGAAGGCCCCCGCTAAGAAGGCGGCGCCCGAGAAGGCCGCGGCGCGGAAGGTCGCGGTGGGCGAGGGCGCGGCGAAGAAGACGGCCGCGAAGAAGGTCGTCACGGCGAAGACCCCGGCCGAGAAGGCCATCGCGAAGAAGGCGGTGGCGAAGAAGGCGGCCGTGAAGAAGGCGGTGGCCGAGGAGCCGGTCGCCGAGCAGGCCCTCGCAGAGCGGGCCGTCGCCGCGAAGGCCGTCACGACGAGGGCGGCAGCCAAGAAGGCGGCCACCGCGGGGAAGAAGGCCGCTCCGGCGAAGGCGGCCGCGAAGAAGACCGCCCCGGCGAAGACGGCCGTCAAGAAGGCCCCGGCCAGGAGGGCCGCCGCCAAGAAGGCCGTGCCCCAGACGACCTCCGTCGGAACCACCGCGCCCGAGGCGGTCTCCCCCGCTCTGGAGGCCGGTGACCGGGAGCGTCTGCTCTCCGGTACGCATCACGACCCGCACACCGTCCTCGGCGCCCACCTCGTCCCCGGCGGCGTCGCCCTGCGCGTCTTCCGGCCGTACGCCCTGGCCGTGACCGTCGTCGCCGGGGAGGAGCGGACGGAGCTGCACGACGACGGGGACGGGTTCTTCTCCGGGCTGCTGCCGCTGGACGAGGTGCCGGCCTACCGGCTCCTGGTGACGTACGAGGGCACCGTCCAGGACACCGAGGACGCCTACGCCTTCCTGCCGACGCTGGGCGAACTGGACCTGCATCTGATCGGTGAGGGCCGGCACGAGCAGCTGTGGACCGTGCTGGGCGCTCACCCGATGACCCACCAGGGCGTGGCCGGCACCCGCTTCTCGGTGTGGGCGCCGAACGCGCGCGGGGTGCACGTCGCCGGCACCTTCAACTTCTGGGACGGCACCGGCCATCCCATGCGCTCGCTGGGTTCCTCCGGCGTCTGGGAGCTGTTCCTGCCCGGGGTCGGCGAGGGCGAGCTGTACAAGTTCCAGATCACCCGCCCCGACGGCTCGAAGACCCTGCGCGCCGACCCGCTGGCCCGCCGCACCGAGACCCCGCCGAACACGTCGTCGGTGGTGACCGCCTCCCACCACGAGTGGCGGGACGAGGAGTGGATCTCCCGGCGCGCGGAACTGATCGCCCACCAGGCCCCCTTCTCGGTCTACGAGGTCCATCTGCCGTCCTGGCGGCCCGGA
>NZ_JAMGBF010000123.1 GCF_023516615.1 Streptomyces panaciradicis | reverse complement strand
CCGGCGCGCGGAACTGATCGCCCACCAGGCCCCCTTCTCGGTCTACGAGGTCCATCTGCCGTCCTGGCGGCCCGGACTGACCTACCGTCAGCTGGCCGAGCAGCTGCCCGAGTACGTCAAGGACCTCGGCTTCACGCACGTGGAGCTGATGCCGATCGCCGAGCACCCCTTCGGCGGCTCCTGGGGCTACCAGGTCACCGGCTTCTACGCGCCCACGGCCCGGCTCGGCACCCCGGACGACTTCAAGTACCTGGTCGACGCGCTGCACCAGGCCGGCATCGGCGTGCTGATGGACTGGGTCCCGGCGCACTTCCCGCGCGACGACTGGGCGCTGGCCGAGTTCGACGGGCGGCCCCTGTACGAGCACGAGGACCCGTTGCGGTCCGCGCACCCCGACTGGGGCACCCTGGAGTTCGACTACGGCCGCCGCGAGGTGCGCAACTTCCTGGTGGCGAACGCCGTCTACTGGTGCGAGGAGTTCCACATCGACGGCCTGCGGGTCGACGCGGTGGCCTCCATGCTGTACCTGGACTACTCCCGCGAGCCGGGGCAGTGGGTGCCGAACGAGCACGGCGGCCGGGAGAACCTGGACGCGGTGGCATTCCTGCAGGAGATGAACGCGACCGTGTACCGGCGGGTGCCGGGCGTGGTGACCATCGCCGAGGAGTCCACCGCCTGGGACGGCGTCACGCGGGCCACGCACCACCGCGGCCCGGGCGGCTTCGGCGGCCTGGGCTTCGGCCTGAAGTGGAACATGGGCTGGATGCACGACTCGCTCGACTACATGAGCCACGAGCCGGTCTACCGCAAGTACCACCACAACGAGATGACGTTCTCGATGGTGTACGCCTACAGCGAGAACTACGTGCTGCCGATCTCGCACGACGAGGTCGTCCACGGCAAGGGGTCGCTGGTGTCGAAGATGCCCGGCGACTGGTGGCAGCAGCGCGCCAACCTGCGTGCCTACCTGGCCTTCATGTGGGCCCACCCGGGCAAGCAACTGCTGTTCATGGGGCAGGAGTTCGCGCAGGGAGCGGAGTGGTCCGAGGCGCGCGGGCCCGACTGGTGGCTGCTCGACGCCGGCTACGGCGCCGCGGCCGACCACCGCGGGGTGCAGGACCTGGTCCGCGACCTGAACATCGTCTACCGGCACACGCCGGCGCTGTGGCGGCAGGACACCGACCCGGCGGGGTTCGAGTGGATCGTGGGCGACGCGGCCGAGGACAACGTCTTCGCGTTCCTGCGGTTCGACGCCGACGGCAGCCCCCTGCTGGCCGTCTCCAACCTCTCCCCCGTCGTGCGGCAGGACTACCGGCTGGGCGCCCCCGACGACGTCCCGGCCTGGCACGAGACCCTCAACACGGACATCGGCAAGTACGGCGGCGGCGACGTCACCAACGCGGACGTCATCAAGCCCGAGCCGCAGGGCTGGCACGGCCGCCCGGCGAGCATCCGGCTGACCCTCCCGCCGCTCGCGACGATCTGGCTGCGGCCGGCCTGAGCGAAGGGCGTCGGCGCCCCGCGCCCGGGTGAGCGTACGCGCGCACCCGGGCGCGGGGCGTCGCTCACGCCGTGCGCAGCGCCCCGGGCAGGCGTCCGGTGTGCAGGACGCCCAGGCGCTGGGTGGCCCGGGTCAGCGCCACGTACAGGTCGCTCGTGCCGTACAGGCCCGGCTCCACCACCAGGACGGAGTCGAACTCCAGCCCCTTGGCCTGCCGCGGGTCGAGGAGGACGACGCTCCGCGTCAGGTCGGGCTCGGCGCCCGCGGTCACCCCGTCGAGCCGGGCGGCGAGCCTGCGGTGCAGGTGGCGCGGGGCGATGACGGCGAGCCGGCCCTCCTCGGGGGTCAGCTCCTTCACCGCCTCCGCGACCGCGCCGGGCAGGTCGTCGGTGGCGCGGACCCAGGGCCGTACTCCGGTGGAGCGGATCGAGCTGGGCGGCTCGAAGCCGGGGTTCTCGGCGCGCACCACGGCCGCCGCGAGCTCCATGATCTCGGCGGGGGTGCGGTAGTTGACGCCCAGGCGGGTGTGTTCCCAGCGGTCCTCCACGTACGGCTGGAGGATCTGCTGCCAGGAGCCGACGCCCGCCGCCTCGGCGGTCTGCGCGGGGTCGCCGACCAGGGTCATCGAGCGGGTGGGGCTGCGGCGCATCAGCAGCCGCCAGGCCATCGGGGACAGCTCCTGCGCCTCGTCGACGATGATGTGCCCGAACGCCCAGGTCCGGTCGGCGGCCGCGCGTTCGGCGGCGCTGCGGTGGTCGTCCTCCTCCTGGCGCTCGGCGAACCGCTCGGCGTCGATGATGTCGTGCGCGGACAGGACCTCGGAGTCCTCCGCGTCCTTGTCCTCGAACTCGTAGGTGCGGGAGGCGTAGGAGACGTCCAGCACGCCCTGGGCGTAGGCGACCTGGGTCTCGCGTTCGCGTTCCGCGCGCGCCCGCGCGAGCCGTTCGTCGACGCCGAGCAGTTCGGCGGCCTCGTCCAGCAGCGGCACGTCCGCGACGGTCCACTCGCGGGTCACCGGGCGGCGGACGGCGGCGGCGTCCTCGTCGGGGAGGTAGCCGACGGGGTCGGCGAGGAAGTCGGCGACCAGGCGCTGCGGGGTCAGCCGCGGCCAGAGCTGGTCGACGGCGGCCCATACCTCGGGGTTCTCGGCGAGTTCGTCGCGGATCTGGGTGATGTCGGCCTCGTCCAGGAGGCTGCCGCCGTCGTAGGGGTCGGTGCCGACGCGTTCGGCGTACAGCTCGGTGAGGGTGTTGAGGATGTGGCCCTCGAAGTGCTCGCGGGCCACGTTGTGCGGCAGCCGCGCGGCCCGGGCCTTCTCCCGGGCGACCTTCACCAGGCCGTCGTCGAGCATCAGCACCTCCCGGTCGTGCTCGATGGTGATCACCGGGTCGGGCAGCGACTGCCAGTCGCGTACGACCTCGGCGAGGACGTCCGCCATGTCGGCGCGGCCCTTCACCGCGGCCGCCTCGCGGGAGTCGGCGGCCGTCGCCTTCACGCCGGGGAACAGCTCCCCGACCGTGGCGAGCAGCACGCCCGTCTCGCCGAGGGAGGGCAGCACCTCGCCGATGTAGCCGAGGAAGGCGGGGTTGGGTCCGACGATGAGGACGGCCCGCTTGGCGAGGAGTTCCCGGTGCTCGTAGAGGAGGTAGGCGGCCCGGTGCAGGGCGACGGCCGTCTTGCCGGTGCCGGGGCCGCCCTCGACCACCAGCACCCCGCGGTGCGGTGCCCGGATGATCTCGTCCTGCTCGGCCTGGATGGTCTGCACGATGTCGTGCATGCGGCCGGTGCGGGCGGCGTCGAGGGCGGCGAGCAGTACGGCGTCGCCGGTCGGGTCCTCGTGGCCGGTGCGTTCCCGGTCGCCGAGGTCGAGGATCTCGTCGTGCAGGGCGGTGACCGTGCGGCCGCCGGTGGTGATGTGCCGCCGCCGGCGCAGGCCCATCGGGGTGTGGCCGGTGGCCAGGTAGAAGGGGCGGGCGACCTCGGCCCGCCAGTCGATGAGGATCGGGGTGCGTTCGGCGTCGTCGGTGCGCAGGCCGATCCGGCCGATGTGGTGTTTCGTGCCCGAGGTGAGGTCGATCCGGCCGAAGCAGAGCGAGCCGTCGACGGCGTTCAGCGCGGCGAGCAGCCCCGACCGCTCGGCGACCAGGATGTCCCGCTCGAGCCGGGCCTGCATGGGCGTGTTGCCCTGGGCGAGCGCGTCGGTGACACCGGCCTCGGTGCCCGCGCGCAGGGCGTCCACGCGGGCGTACAGGGTGTCGATGAATTCCTGCTCACCGCGAATTTCATCGCTGTTTGACAATTCCACTCCCGCGCCGATATACTGTGCCTACTGAACTTCTTCGCGACCAAAATCCCATGAAGTCGCGAACCATCGAATATACGCAAAGAAATCCCCCGGGCGCAATTGCCCGGGGGATTTCTTCTTATGTCCTCGCGTCAGAGGGCTTCCTCGATCTCCGCCAGGAGCCGCCGCTTGGGCCGCGCTCCCACCATCGACCGCACCGGCTCACCGTCCCGGAACACCATGAAGGTCGGCATGGACAGCACCTTGTAGGCGTTCGTCGTCTCCGGGTTGGTGTCGACGTCCAGCTGGACCACCTTCAGCCGCTCGCCCTCCTCCGCGGCGAGGGCGCTGAGCACCGGCCCCATCTGCCGGCACGGCGGGCACCAGTCGGCGGTGAACTCCACCAGTACCGGCAATGACGAACCGATGACCTCCGTCGTGAAATCCGCGTCGGTCACCTCGGAAACACCCGCAGCCCTGATCACAATCCCTGCCCTCCCAGTTCGCACAACGGTGGCTCTTCGTCGAACGAGGCCAGCCGCACCCCGATCTGCGCCCGGACCGCCTGCAGCTCGCCGATCAGCTCGTCGAGTTCGGCCAGCTTGCGCCGGTAGACCGCGAGCGAGGCCGGGCAGGAGTCGCCCTCGGGATGCCCCGCGCGCAGGCACTCCACGAAGGGCCGGGTCTCCTCCAGGTCGAAGCCGAAGTCCTGGAGCGTCCTGATCTGCCGCAGCAGCCTCAGGTCGTTCTCGTCGTACGTCCGGTGTCCCAGCTCGTCACGCCGCGCGGACAGCAGTCCGCGCGACTCGTAGTACCTGAGCGCTCGCGTCGTGGTCCCGGCCCGTGCGGCCAGCTCGCCGATTCGCATGACTACGACGGTATGCGTTGACGCCGACGTCAAGGCAAGGCCGGACCGGGCGGCGGCGTTTCCTCGTCGTCGGCGTCCTCGCCGTCGGGGACGCCGAGCAGCCTGCGGGTCAGCCGGTCGCGGTCCGAGAGCAGTTCGTCCAGGGCCTCGCGGACGTCCGCCGCCTCCGTGCGCGGCGCCTCCCGCTCGGCCGCGACCAGCACCGAGCGCCGCACCAGCTCCTTGGTGAAGGACGCCGTCGTGCCCTCCGTGCGGGCCACCACCTCGTCCGCGACGTCCCGGCCGAGGCCGAGCGCACCGCCGTAGAGCGCGAGCAGGGCGGCGCGGCCCTCCGCGTCCGGGAGGGGGATCTCCACGGCGAGGTCGACGCGGCCCGGGCGCTGGACGAGGGCCGGCTCCAGGAGGTCGGCGCGGTTGGTGGTGAGCAGGAAGGCCACGTCGGCGTCGTCGCCGAGGCCGTCCATCTCGTTCAGCACCTGGAAGAGCAGGGGCTGCTCGCCGCCGCCGTGGTCGCGGGCCTCGGCGATCAGGTCGCAGTCCTCCAGGACGACGAGGGCGGGCTGCAGCATCCGGGCGAGCGCACAGGCGGGGCCGATCGCCTGGATGCTCTCGCCGGAGAGGATGACGACCGTGAACCCGGGCAGGTGGGACAGCAGATAGCGGATCGTGTGGGTCTTGCCGGTACCGGGAGGGCCGTAGAGGAGCAGGCCGCGGCGCAGGTGCTGGCCGGCCGCGCGGAGCTGCTCGCGGCGCCGGGCCACCCCGACGACCTGCCGCTCCACCCGCTCCAGGAGGCCGGCCGGCAGCACGATGTCCGCGCGGGTCAGTTCGGGGCGGCGGTGGAAGCGGAACGGGCCGAGGCCGTGGCCGAACTGCGAGCCCTCGAAGGACAGGACCTGACCGCGGAAGATGTTGTGCTCGCGCACGAGGGCGTCGATCTCGGCGAGCAGCCGGTCGGCGAACTCCTTGTGTTCGGCGAGGACTTCGAGCTCCACCTTGTCGCGGCCGTACTCGTCCTGCGGGCCGCGCAGCAGGACGGCGAAGCGCTCCTCGCCCTCGGAGCCGAGGTAGAAACCGCAGGAGACACAGGCCAGTTCCTCGTCCGGGGAGACCGGCAGGTGCGCGTAGTCCACGGCGCCGACCACGAAGCGGTCGTAGCGGTCGGCGGCCTCGATGATGTCGCCGAGGGTGAGTTCGCCGTGGTGCTGGGCGCCGCGCATGCCGATCAGCTCGTGCGCGCGTCCCTCGGCGGCGAACCAGCGCTCCAGGGCGAGGTGGACGTTGGGCAGGTCGTACGGCGCGTACGCGGTCTTGACCACGGGCCGGTCGGTCGGTGCCGAGCCGAGGTGGTCGCGCAGCCGCGCGGCGAGGTCCCGGCGGCCGTCGGGGTCCTTGCGCCGGGGGTGGGCGACGGCCGAGAGGAACTCCCAGAACAGCTCGCCGACCCGGTCCAGCGGGAGCGGTGAGGGCTCGCGCTCCGGCCCGTACTTCGCCGCGTACTCGTCCGTGCTGAGGATCTCCACGTTGCCCGGTTCCCCCATGTGATCCGCCTCCGTGCGTCGGTCGCCGCTCTCCACCCTGAAGGCGAGCGGCCGCGTGGGTCAAAGGATTTGCGGCGGCTGCCGCGCCCCTCACCCCTCGAGATCACCGACCCCTGGGCCGGGGGCGCCTAGACCGGGACGCCGGCCGCTTCCTCGACTTCCAGCAGGGAGGCGCTGCGCCGCTCCTCGTCGAACGCCCTGCGGCCGCCCCGCAGCCCGAACAGGCGCTTGGCGAGGGCGATGTAGAGCACGGCGAGGATGTTGAGGACGAGGGTGGTGATCTTCAGCCAGCTGACGTGTTCGGTGAGCTCGTAGATCTCCAGCGGCAGGAAGGCGGCGGTCGCGACGACCGTCAGGTACTCCGCCCAGCGCTTGGCGTACCAGAGGCCGACCGCCTCGACCAGCTCGATGAGCGCGTAGGCCAGCAGCAGACCGGCCACCAGCAGCAGCGTGGAGTGCTTGTAGCCGAACGTCTTCTGGATGGTGCCGACGACCGGCGAGTGGTCGAGGTCGTAGTGGAAGTGCCGGAAGACGGGCCGGAAGACGTTCAGGTACTCGTCGAAGAGCCGGCGCACCGCGTCCTGGCTGTTGCTGAACCGCCACACCGCCGCGGCCACCAGCACGATGAACACCCCGCGCACCGCCCGCTCGATCGCCAGGAAGCGCAGGATGAACAGATCGCGCAGCACCTTGCCGCGCGGCACGAGCGGCGCCTCGGACGCCGGCCCCGAGCCGTGCGGCTCACCGAGCACGAAGTCGCCGCAGCGCAGACAGCGCCAGACGTCGCCGAGCGCGGTGTCGGCGTGCAGCCGGATGCGCAGACGGGGGTCGTCCGGCGCGTAGGTGACGTGCCCCTTGCGCGCGCAGGTCCGCCGATCCCAGTCGATCTTCATCCCCCGTGCCTCCATACGTGCATACGGCCGTGCCGTACCGGACGGTCCGGCACGGCACGGTAGTGCATCGACGTAAGAGACGACGGTCCGGGCGGGTCAGTTCGCCGCGCTGCCGACGAGTTCCGCTTCCTCCCGCTCCCGGGTCTCTTCGGCGGCGCCCTTCCCCCTGCCGGGCAGCAGCAGGGCGACCGCGACGGTGCCGATCCCCAGGACCACCGCGCCGATCAGGCTGGTGTGGGCGACGGCGGAGGAGAAGGACGAGCCGACGGCGTCGGCCATCTGCCGGGCACCCGCGGCCAGCTCCCGCGCCTGCTCCTTGAGCTGCGCCGCCTGCTGCGGGTCGGTCGCCCGCGCGGCCTGCGCCGCCGCCTGCCGGGCCTTGTCGGAGATGCCCTGCGCGACGGCGTATCCGGAGCCGACCGAGTCCTGGGCGGTGGCGAGCGTGCCGGCGGGGAGCCTGCTGCCGGAGGTGGCGTCCGCGAGGTGGCCGGAGTACGAGGTCGCCAGCAGCGAGCCGAGGATCGCGATGCCGAGCGAGCCGCCGAGCTCGATCGAGGTGTCGTTCACCGCGCCGCCGACGCCCAGCTGGGACTCGGGGAAGACGCCCATGATCGCGTCCGTGCAGGGCGAGAGCGCCAGGCCGATGGCCAGCCCCAGGACGATCAGCGGGGCGAGGAAGTCGCCGTAGGAGGAGGTCGCGTCGATCCGGGTGAGCAGGGCGAGGGCGGTGGTGCCGCCGACCATGCCCGCGGTGACCGTCCACTTCATGCCGACCCGCGGGGTCAGCCGGCCGGTCAGGGCCGAGCCGACGAAGACGGCACCGGCGAGCGGCAGCATGCGCAGCCCGGTCTGCAGGGCGTCGTAGCCGAGGACGAACTGCAGGTGCTGGGTGAGGTAGTAGAAGGCGCCGAAGACGGCGAGGAAGAACAGGGCGACGGCGAGGTTGGCGCCGGCGAAGCCGCGGTGGGCGAACCGGCGGACGTCGAGGACCGGGCGCGGGTGGCGCAGCTCCCAGGCGACGAAGGCCAGCAGGCCGGCGCCCGCGACGACCGCGGCGGTGACCGCCTTGACACCCCAGCCGAAGTGCGGGCCCTCGATGATCATGTAGACCAGCGAGCCGATCCAGACCACCGACAGCAGCCCGCCGACGTGGTCGACGCGGTCGCTGTGGCCGGCCTTGGACGGCGGGACCAGGAACAGGGAGGCGACCAGGGCGACGGCGGCGATGGGCACGTTGATCAGGAACGTCGAGGCCCAGCCGTGGTTCTTCAGCAGCGCGCCGGCGACGACCGGACCGGCGGCGATGGCGAGGCCCGCCGTGGCGGTCCACAGGGTGATCGCCCTGGCGCGTTCGGCCCGCGGGAAGGTCGCGGCGAGCAGGGAGAGCGTGGCGGGCATGATCAGCGCGGCGCCGGTGCCCATCACGGCGCGGGCCGCGACGACCGTCGCGGCGCTGTCGGCGAGGGAGCCGAAGACCGCGCCGCCGGCGAAGACCGTGAGGCCCAGCAGGAGGGCGCCGCGGCGGCTGTACTTGTCGCCGATCGCGCCGAACAGCAGCATCAGCGCGGCGTAGGGGACGGTGTACCCGTCGATGACCCACTGCAGGTCGGCGCTGGACAGACCCAGGTCGCGGGTCATGTCGGGGGCCGCGACCGTGAGGGCGGTGTTCGCCATCACGATGATCAGCAGGCTCAGGCAGAGGACCAGGAGCGCCCACCAACGCCGGGCGTAGGGGCGCTCCGTCTGGTCGACCGGTTCGGTCAGGAAGAGTCGCATGGCAGGGGTGGCCTTCCTCGGCAACAGCGTGTCTGCACGGTGGTCTGGCACTGCGGGTTGCACAGCACTGTGCACTTGCACAACGATGTGTAATGTACGCCGATTGCACAGCACTGTGCAAGTCGCTGGAGGAGGAGTGGGGAGAGGCACAATGTCAGCCATGACCACGGGTAGCAGCAGCCGCGCCGACGCCAACCGCCGCCGCATCCTGGACGTCGCGCTCGCCGAACTGCTGCGCGACCCGGACGCGTCCATGGACCAGATCGCGCGCGCGGCGGGTGTCGTACGACGGACGGTCTACGGCCATTTCCCCAACCGCGACGCGCTGATCGGCACGCTCGTCGACGGGGCCGTGGAGGCGGTGGCGGCCGCGCACGCGGCGGGACGCGAGGGGGCCGGGGATCCGGCGCAGTCGCTGGCGGGGTCGGTGCTCGCGGTCTGGGAGGTCGCCGACCGCTACCGCATCCTGGTGTCCCTGGCCCAGCGCAGCGTCACCATGCAGGGCATCCGCGAGCGGCTCGCCCCGGTGCGCGAGGCCTCCGTCGCGCTGCTGCGGGAGGGCCTGGACCGGGGCGTCTTCAGCTCCCCGCTGCCGGCGCCGGCGCTGGCGTACGTGCACGAGCAGCTGCTGTTCGCGCTCATGGAGGCCGTGAACGACGGCCTGCTGCCGCCCGAGCAGGCGGGCCGCTCGGCCGCGGTCACCGCCCTGACGGCCGCGGGGGTCCCGGCGTCGCTGGCCGGCTCCCTGGTGACGAAGCTGGCCGACGCCTGACAGCGCGCTCAGGGGCCGGACGCGCGGACGCCGATCGGCACAGGGCCACGGGACGACGAAACCCCGACGCCCCACGGGGGCGGGCCGGGTCGGGCGAACGCCGCGAGACCCCCGCGACGCGGGGAAGCCGGGCGGCCGGCTTCACCCCGGGCGAGGCCGGCCGACGCAGGTCGTGCCGGTGGCCCCGGGCAGGAGCCGGGACCCCGAGGATCACCGGACGCGCGGAAGCCGAGCGGCCGGTCCACGGGGGTGGGACGCGGCCGCTCGGCTTCCGCCGTCGGGCGACTGATCGACGGGGAGTGTTCAGTCGCCCTGGGGGGAGGAGCTGCTCGGGGTCAGGCCTTCGCCAGCTCCTTCTCGCCGCCCTGCTCGGGGATCTCGGCGTGCGGCTGGACGCCCTCGTCCAGCAGGGTCGTCTCGTCGAAGGGCAGCTCGCCGGCGAGCACCTGGCGCACCCGCACCTTGTCGATCTCCTTGGTCCAGGTGCCGATCAGCACGGTGGCGACGGCGTTGCCCGCGAAGTTGGTCAGGGCGCGGGCCTCGCTCATGAAGCGGTCGATGCCGACGATCAGGCCGACGCCGTCCACCAGGGCGGGCTTGTGCGACTGCAGGCCACCGGCCAGCGTGGCGAGACCGGCGCCGCTGACGCCCGCCGCGCCCTTGGAGGCCAGCAGCAGGAAGAGCAGCAGCGGGATCTGCTCGCCGATCGACATCGGGGTGCCCAGGGCGTCGGCGATGTAGAGGGACGCCATGGTCATGTAGATCATGGTGCCGTCGAGGTTGAAGGAGTAGCCGGTCGGGACGGTGATGCCGACGACGGGCTTGCTGACACCCAGGTGCTCCATCTTCGCGATGAGCCGCGGCAGCGCGGACTCGGAGGAGGAGGTGGACAGGATCAGCAGGAACTCGCGGGCCAGGTACTTGAACAGGGTGAAGATGTTCAGCCCCGCGACGGCCCGCAGCATGACGCCGAGCACGATGAACACGAACAGCGCGCAGGTGACGTAGAAGCCGAGCATCAGCACGGCGAGGCTCTTCAGCGCGTCGACACCGGCGGAGCCGACGACGGCGGCGATGGCGCCGAAGGCACCGATCGGGGCGGCCCACATGACCATGGCGAGGATGCGGAAGACGAGCCGCTGGATGTGCTCGATGCCGCGCAGGATCGGCTTGCCCGTCGAGCCCATCGCCTGCAGCGCGAAGCCGGCGAGCAGCGCGATCAGCAGGGTCTGCAGCACCTGGCCCTCGGTGAACGCCGAGACGAAGGTGAGCGGGATGATCGACAGGACGAAGTCGACCGGCGGCAGCGCGTCGGCGGACACCTGGTCGTGCCCGGAGGCCTTGATGGCGTTGGTGATGTGCAGCCCGTCGCCCGGGTGCAGGATGTTGCCGACGACGAGGCCGATGGTCAGCGCGACCAGGGACATCACCAGGAAGTAGCCGAGCGCGATGCCGCCGACGGCACCGACCTTGGCGGCCTTGCGGACCGAACCGATGCCGAGCACGATCGTGCAGAAGATGATCGGCGAGATCATCATCTTGATCAGGTTCACGAAGCCGGTGCCGAGCGGCTTGAGCGCCACACCGGCGTCCGGCCAGATCAGCCCCACGGCGATGCCGAGCGCCACCGCCACGATGACGGCGATGTACAGGTAATGGGTGCGGTCCCGCTTGCGTGCGGGTGCGGCAGGTGCCGTATCGGGGGTGCTGGCGGCCACGGCTGCCCTCCTTGACGTCTTCGTCGGCATCACCGGCGTGCGGCTCACGTCCGGGGGATGGGGATGGGGGTGCGGTTCTCGACGGCGTCCGCGATGGCCGGATCCGGATGTCCCGTCTCCGCTCGCTTCCGCATTGCGGTGACTATCCCGTGCGGCTGTGAGGGCGGTCACCCTTCCGTTCATTTAGTTCACCATCGGCCTGGGAGGCACACTGACGGCATGCGCATCCCCCTCCCCCGACCCCGCAGCCTGGCCGGCCAGCTGTTCGCCATGCAGGCCGTGCTGATAGCGGTGGTGGTGGCCGGATACGCACTGTTCACGTACGTCACCGACCAGCGGCAGGCCGAGGACGCGGCCGCCCGCCAGGCCATGGCGGTCTCCCGCTCCATCGCCGACGCCCCGTCCGTGGTGGCCGCGATCCACACCCCGAACCCCACGGCCGAGCTCCAGCCGTACGCGCTGCGGGTGATGCGCGGCGCCGACGTCGACTTCGTGACGATCATGGACACGCGGGGCATCCGCTGGACCCACCCCCGCGAGAAAGAGATCGGCCGGCACTTCCGCGGCACCATCGAGCCCGCCCTGCACGGCACGTCCTTCACCGAGACCTACACCGGTACGCTCGGCGCCTCGGTCCGGGCGGTCACCCCGATCTACGACCACGGCCGGATCATCGGGCTGGTCAGCGCGGGCATCGAGGTGAAGGTGATCAGCAAGCAGGTGCGGGACCAGGTCTGGGCCCTGCTCGGGGTCGCGGCCGGCGCCCTCGTGCTCGGCGCCGTCGGCACGTACGTCGTCAACGCCCGCCTGCGCCGGCACACCCACGGCATGAACGCGGCCGAGCTCAGCCGGATGCACGACTATCACGAGGCCGCGCTGCACGCGGTGCGGGAGGGGCTGCTGATGCTGGACGGACGGTACCGGGTGGCGCTGATCAACGACGGCGGCCGGGAGCTGCTGGGCCTGCCGCCGGAGGAGTCCGAGGAGGACGTGGTCGGCAGGTCGGTCGCGGACCTCGGGCTGCCCGCGCCGCTGACCGGCGCGCTGCTCGCCTCCGAGCCGCGCGTGGACGAGGTGCACCTGACCAACGACCGGGTGCTGGTGGTCAACACCTCACCGGTGTCGGGCGGCGAGCGCCGGGGCACCGTCGTCACCCTGCGCGATGTGACCGAACTGCAGTCCCTGATGGGCGAGTTGGACTCGGAGCGGGGCTTCACGCAGGCGCTGCGCTCGCAGGCGCACGAGGCGGCGAACCGGCTGCACACGGTCGTGTCCCTGATCGAACTGGGCCGCGCGGAGGAGGCCGTGGACTTCGCCACGGCCGAACTGGAACTGGCCCAGGCGCTCACCGACCAGGTGGTGGCGGCGGTGAGCGAGCCGGTCCTGGCGGCGCTGCTGCTGGGCAAGACGGCACAGGCGAACGAGCGGGGCGTGGAACTGGTGGTGTCGCAGGACAGCCGCCTCGACGACGGGCTGCTGCCGCCCTCGCTGCCGGCGCGGGACCTGGTGACGATCCTCGGCAACCTGATCGACAACGCGGTCGACGCGGCGCAGGGCAGCCTGCGGGCGCGGGTGACGGTGACGGCGTACGCGGAGGACGCCGAACTCGTCCTGTGCGTCGCGGACACCGGCGACGGGGTGGACCCCGCCCACGCGGACCTGGTCTTCCAGCGGGGCTTCACGACGAAGCCCGCCGGGCCGGGGGGCCGTGGCCTGGGGCTGGCCCTGGTCCGGCAGGCAGTGCAGCGGCACGAGGGCTCGCTGTCCGTGGCGGAGGCGGACGGCGGCGGAGCAGAGTTCGTGGTGCGGTTGCCGTTGGCCCAGGAGGGCGCCGCGGTCCCGGGGGGTGGCATATGACGGGCGAACGGCCCATCCGGGTGCTGGTGGTCGA
Organism: Streptomyces panaciradicis; assembly: GCF_023516615.1. Classification (GTDB taxonomy): domain Bacteria; phylum Actinomycetota; class Actinomycetes; order Streptomycetales; family Streptomycetaceae; genus Streptomyces; species Streptomyces panaciradicis. The sequence goes on along the minus strand of NZ_JAMGBF010000123.1, from coordinate 5,913 downwards.
GGACGACCCGGTGGCCGCGGACGCGCATGTGATGTACGTCGGCCGGGTGCCGGGGTTCGTGGCGGTCGGCAAGGCGCACAGCGGGGTGGAGGCGCGGCGGCTGCTCGACCGTACGGCGGTGGACCTGCTCTTGCTCGACCTGCATCTGCCGGACGTGCACGGGCTGCAGTTCGCGCGGTCGTTGCGGGCGGCGGGGCATCACGCGGACGTGATCGCGGTGACCTCGGCGCGGGATCTGACCGTGGTGCGGGAGGGGGTCTCGCTGGGGGTCGTGCAGTACGTGCTGAAGCCGTTCACCTTCGCGACCCTGCGCGACCGGCTCGTGCGCTACGCCGAGTTCCGGGGGGCCGCGGGCGAGGCCAGCGGCCAGGACGAGGTGGACCGTGCCCTGGCCACACTGCGGGCACCCGGCCCGGCGGCACTGCCGAAGGGGCTCAGCGGGCCGACGCTGGAGCGGGTGACGGTCGCGCTGCGCGACAGCGGCGAGGGCATGACCGCGGCCGGGGTGGCGGAGGCGGTGGGGATCTCCCGGATCACCGCGAGACGGTACCTGGAGCATCTGGTGGAGGCGGGGAGGGCGGCCAGGGCTCCGCAGTACGGGACCGTGGGGCGGCCGGAGTTGCAGTACCGGTGGGTGAGCGGCCCGTAGGACTCCACCCGAAAGGCCGGGCGGTGAAAGGCAGTTCGGGACGGCGAGCGGCAGGGTGTGCCGGTCGTGGCGATCTCGCGCACACGCATTGACCTGACTAGACCACTCCACTTACGTTCACCGGGCAGTCATCCCGCGCCACGACGCAGTGCAGCCGCAGGAGGTCATGCCCGTGCGCCCCACCGCCGCCCTCCCCCTCCTTCTCACCACCGCCCTCGCCGCGACCGCCCTGACGGCCTGCGGCAGCGGCTCCGGCAGCAGCCCGGACACCGTGAAGGTCTCCTTCAAGCAGTCCACCGACAACTCCATCAAGGTGATGGACGGCTATCTCGCCGACATCAAGAAGCAGTTCGAGAGGAAGTACCCGGGCAAGAAGGTCGAGCTCATCCCGATCAAGGCCCCGGACTCGGAGTACTACACCAAGGTCCAGCAGATGCTCCGCTCCCCCAAGACCGCCCCGGACCTGGTCTACGAGGACACCTTCCTCATCAACTCCGACATCACCAGCGGGTACTTGAAGCCGCTCGACCCCTATCTCGCCAAGTGGCCCGACTGGCGGCAGTTCATCGACACCGCGAAGAACGCCGCCAGGGGCGAGGACGGCAAGACGTACGGCGTCCCGGACGGCACCGACACCCGCGGTCTGTGGTTCGACAAGGCGATCTTCAAGAAGGCGGGGCTGCCGGCCGCCTGGCAGCCGAAGAACTGGGACGACGTCCTGTCCGCCGCCCGCGCCATCAAGAAGAAGGTCCCCGGCGTCACCCCGATCAACGTCTACACCGGCAAGCCCGCGGGCGAGGCGGCGACGATGCAGTCCTTCGAGATGCTGCTCTACGGCACCGGCGACGGCACGTCCGACCCGCTGTACGACCGGACGTCCAAGAAGTGGATCGCCGGAAGCCAGGGGTTCAAGGACGCGCTGTCGTTCGTGCACACGGTGTACCGGGACAAGCTGGGACCCGACGTCTCCACCGCCCTCGACCCCAACATCCAGACCATCGTGGCCGGTGACCTCCTGCCCAAGGGCAAGCTCGGCATCGCCCTCGACGGATCGTGGCTGCCGCAGGCCTGGCTGAAGGGCAGCGGGCACGAATGGCCCCGGTGGTCCAGCGAGTTGGGCCTGGCGCCGATGCCGACCCAGCACGGCCAGGCACCCGGCAAGGTGAGCATGTCCGGCGGCTGGACCTGGGCGATCCCCGCCAAGGCCGGCAACCCCGGCCTGGCCTTCGACTTCATCAGGACGATGCAGACCAAGGCGAACGCCGAGAAGTGGTACGTCGCCAACTCCGGCATCGCGGTCCGCAAGGACGTCGCGAGCGACCCCGCCTACGCCACGGAGCAGCCCGGCATCAGGTTCTTCACCGACCTGGTGGCCAGCACCCACTACCGGCCGGCCTACCCGGCGTATCCGAAGGTCTCCACCGCCATCCAGGAGGCGATGGAGGGCGTCACGACGGGTGACATGTCCGTGGACAAGGCGGCGAGCGGCTACGACGACGCGCTCAAGGACGCCACGGACGACCAGGTCGTGCGGAAGTGAACGGCGGCACCCGCCGATGACCTCCGCCCTCCCGCACACGAAGACGGCCGGCGGCGGCCCGGAGACCACCGGGCCCGTCCCGGCGGGCCCGCCGTCCGGCCGCCGCACGCCCGGCGCGAGCGTCCGCCGCGCCCTGGTCCGGGCCCTGCCCGTCTCCCCCGCGCTGGTCCTGCTGCTGCTCTTCCTCGCCGGGCCGATCGCCTACTGCGCCTGGATCGCCTTCACCGACCTCCAGCTCACCGGCCAGGCCCACTCCTCCTTCGTGGGCCTGGCGAACTTCCGCAAGGCCTTCGCAGACGAGGAGTTCATCAACGCCGTATGGCTGACCCTCGTCTTCACCGTCGTGTCGTCCCTGCTGGGCCAGAACACGCTGGGCCTGGCCCTGGCCACCCTGATGCAGCGCGCGTCGAAGCCGGTCCGGACGCTCACCGGCGGCGTCGTCATCACCGCGTGGGTGCTGCCGGAGGTGGTCGCGGGGTTCCTGCTGTACGCGTTCTTCCGCCGCGAGGGCACCCTGGACGCCATCCTGCGCTGGCTCCATCTGCCCACCCAGAACTGGCTGTTCACGCTGCCGATCCTGGCGGTGTCGTTCGCGAACGTCTGGCGCGGCACCGCCTTCTCGATGCTGGTCTACTCGGCCGCGCTGAACGAGATCCCCAGCGAGATCACGGAGGCGGCACAGGTCGACGGCGCGGGCGGCTGGCGCCGGATGTGGCACATCACGCTGCCCATGATCCGCCGCTCCATCGGCACGAACCTCATGCTCAACACGCTGCAGACGCTGTCGGTCTTCGGCCTGATCTGGGTGATGACGCGCGGCGGGCCCGGCAACAAGAGCCAGACCCTGCCCCTCTACATGTACGAACAGGCCTTCCAGAACAGCATGATCGGCTACGCCACCGCGGTCGCCCTGCTCCTGCTCGTGGTCGGCTCCCTCTTCTCCCTGGTCTACCTGCGCCTGCTGCGAACGGAGGTCTGACCCATGGCCCCCACCGTCACCCTCGCCGCCCGCCGCCGCAGCCGCCGGCTGGCCGCCGACGCGGGCCTGCTGGCGGTCGCCGCCGCCTTCTCGCTCCCGCTGGCCTGGGTCCTGCTGTCCTCGGTGGACCCGCACGCGGACCTCAGGGTGAAGGCACCCGACGGCCTCACCCTCGCCAACTTCGACGCGATCCTGAAGCAGGACATCACCTTCACCCCGCTGCTCAACAGCCTGATCCTGTGCGGCGGGGGGACCCTGCTGACGGTGGTGTGCGCGGCGCTCGCCGCCTACCCGCTGTCGCGCTTCCGCTCCCGCCTGAACCGGCCCTTCCTGCTGACCATCCTGTTCGCGACGAGCCTGCCGATCACCGCGGTCATGGTCCCCGTCTACGCCCTGTTCGTGCAGGTGAACCTGATCGACACCATGCAGGGCACGATCCTCTTCTTCGCCGCCTCGCAACTCCCGTTCGCCATCTGGCTGATGAAGAACTTCATGGACGGGGTGCCGAAGGAGCTGGAGGAGGCGGCGTGGACGGACGGGGCGTCGTCGCTGCAGTCCCTCGTCCGCATCGTCCTGCCGCTGATGGGGCCCGGAGTGGCGGTGGTGACGGTGTTCTCCTTCGTGATGATGTGGGGGAACTTCTTCGTCCCGTTCATGCTGCTGCTGACGCCCGATCAGATCCCGGCGAGCGTGAGCATCAACGAGTTCTTCGGCAACCGCGGGATGGTGGCGTACGGGCAGCTGGCGGCGTTCTCGATCGTCTACTCGACTCCGGTGATCCTGCTGTACGTGCTCATCGCCCGGCGGCTGGGCGGGGGGTTCGCGCTGGGCGGGGCGGTGAAGGGGTGACTTCGCGCCACGCGCCGACGGGGCGACCGTGCGAACCCCTCTTCGAGGCCCGCGCGCACGGACGGCACCCGTGGGATGCCGTCGGCGCGGGCTGTCGCGTCGCGCTCGGGACCCGGCGCGCGCGGACGTGCGCGAATATGCCCCTCTACCTTGCCATTCACCTCGTGCGCGAAGATCGATCTCACCGTCCGTGACGTACACCGCCGGCCCGCCGTCCTCGCCACCGCGTCCGGTCCGGTGCCGGATGATCTCCGGAACCCTGCCGGACACCCCCGAGCCGTACGTTCCTACAATCCGTGATCCTGGCCGAACAGACCGTAGTCAGTGCACTCCGGCAGCCCTACGTTGTGCCCGTGCGCCATCCCTCACACCACCCGGACCCCCACCCCAACCGCCCGATCCACCCCAGCCGGCCGCCCCAGCCGGCCCCGCCCTTCGACTCCACCGCCGCCCGACGGCTGCGCACGGCGCTCAACATGGGCCCGGAGCACGTCGCCTACGGACTGTGCTCCTCGTACGGACTCCCCTACGTCACCCCGGACCTCGTGATCGCCTGGGAGCGCGGCGTCGTCTCCCCCACCAGCCCCGAACTGGCCGCGCTCGCGGGCATGCTGTGGTGCTCCCCCGCCGAACTCATCGGCAGACCGCGGACCCTGCGCGAGCACCGGCTCGCCCGCGGCCTCGCCCCCGAGGACGTCGCCCGCGGCGTCGGCCTGGAACTCCTCGCCTATCTGCACATGGAGGAACACAACACCTGGCGCGGCAGCGACCGGCAGTCGGCCGTCCTCGCCGACCTGCTCGACCTGTCGCTGCCGGACTTCGTCACCGTCACGGGACGCGAGCCGAAGCTCGCCGACGCCCTGCGCGGGGCGGTGACCACGCGCTGGCAGGCCTACGTCCGTCCGGTCGCCAGGATGGTGCCGCTGGACCGGCGGCTCCTGGAGGACACCCTCCAGGAGCTGCACCAGGACTACCAGGGGCAGATGGCCGCCTCACTGAGCTGGGGCGACGGAAAAGCGGCCAGCGACGCCGGCGAGGCGGGCCGGGACTTCCTGGACCGCATCGTCGACCACTTCTGGGCCGCCGTGCAGGACAACACCCGCTGAGCGCTCCGCCGGATCTGCGGGACCGGGCCGTCGGGCGGCCGCCGGCCCGTCGTGGCAGGTCGCGCAGTTCCCCGCGCCCCTTCCTAGAAGACCGACTCCGCCTCGTCCATGCGGTCCTTCGGGACCGTCTTCAGCTCGGTGACCGCCTGCGCCAGCGGCACCATCACGATGTCCGTGCCCTTCAGCGAGGTCATGTTGCCGAACTCGCCCCGGTGCGCGGCCTCCACCGCGTGCCAGCCGAAGCGCGTGGCGAGGACGCGGTCGTACGCCGTCGGCACACCGCCGCGCTGGACGTGGCCGAGGATGACCGGCTTGGCCTCCTTGCCGAGGCGGCGCTCCAGGTCGTACGCGAGCGCCGTGCCGATGCCCTGGAAGCGCTCGTGGCCGAACTTGTCGATCTCGCCCTTGCCGTAGTCCATGCTGCCCTCGACGGGGTGGGCGCCCTCGGCCACGCACACGACGGCGAACTTCTTGCCGCGCGAGAAGCGCTCCTCGACCATCTCGGCCAGGTCCGCCGGGTCGAAGGGGCGCTCGGGCAGGCAGATGCCGTGGGCGCCGGCGGCCATGCCGGACTCCAGGGCGATCCAGCCCGCGTGGCGGCCCATGACCTCGACGACCATCACCCGCTGGTGGGACTCGGCGGTCGTCTTCAGGCGGTCCATCGCCTCGGTGGCGACGCCGACCGCGGTGTCGAAGCCGAAGGTGCGGTCCGTGGAGGAGATGTCGTTGTCGATGGTCTTCGGCACGCCGACCACCGGCAGACCGGCGTCGGACAGCATCCGGGCCGCCG
>NZ_JAMGBF010000122.1 GCF_023516615.1 Streptomyces panaciradicis | reverse complement strand
CATCACCCGCTGGTGGGACTCGGCGGTCGTCTTCAGGCGGTCCATCGCCTCGGTGGCGACGCCGACCGCGGTGTCGAAGCCGAAGGTGCGGTCCGTGGAGGAGATGTCGTTGTCGATGGTCTTCGGCACGCCGACCACCGGCAGACCGGCGTCGGACAGCATCCGGGCCGCCGTCAGCGTGCCCTCGCCGCCGATCGGGACGAGCGCGTCGATGCCGAAGTCCTCGACCATGTCACCGGCCCGCTCGCAGGCCTCGCGCAGCCGGTCGCGCTCCAGCCGCGACGAGCCCAGGATGGTGCCGCCGCGGGCCAGGATGCCGCTGACGGCGTTGAGGTCGAGTCGGCGGTAGCGGCCGTCGAGGAGACCGGCGTAGCCGTCCTCGAAGCCGATGACCTCGTCGCCGTAGTGGTCGACCGCTCGGTGCACGACCGACCGGATCACGGCGTTCAGGCCTGGGCAGTCGCCGCCTGCGGTGAGAACCCCGATGCGCATCGTGCTGTGTCTCCTGCTCGCTGTTGATACCGGTGAGCCAGTCCGATTGTTTCATGTCCGGAGAGCGTCACCGATCCCCCTGTGTCCGGCACAGGGCCATCGGTCCCGGTCCGACCCCCGCCACAGGTCCTGACATGGGGGACGAATGCTGACGGGCGCCTTATCCAGCGCCGGGGGTATTGTCAAGTAGGTTCCGCTCACCTCGGTGGGCGATTTTCACGAGCCCTCGTGCGGGCCGTGGGGACCCGGCCGACCTCGACGGACGAGCGACGAAACGGAGAGCACGCGTGACGCGCAGCGTGTACGTGACCGGTATCGACCGCGGCGACGGCCGCCAGGTCGTCGAGCTGGGGGTCATGGAGCTCCTGACCCGGCAGGTCGACCGGGTGGGGGTGTTCCGGCCGCTGGTCCACCACAGCCCCGACCGGCTGTTCGAGCTGCTGCGCGCCCGCTACCGGCTCTCCCAGGACCCGGCCACCGTCTACGGCATGGACTACCACGAGGCGTCCGCGCTCCAGGCCGAGCGGGGCGCGGACGAGCTGGTGTCCGTCCTCGTCGACCGGTTCCACGCGGTGGCCCGCGACTTCGACGTCGTCCTCGTCCTCGGCACCGACTTCGCCGACACCCAGCTGCCCGACGAGCTGTCCCTCAACGCCCGTCTCGCCAACGAGTTCGGCGCCTCGGTGATCCCGGTGGTGGGCGGCCGCAAGCAGACCTGCGAGTCCGTGCTCGCCGAGACCCGCAACGCCTACCGGGCCTACGACGGCCTGGGCTGCGACGTGCTGGCCATGGTGACCAACCGGGTGGCCCGGGAGGACCGGGACGAGATCGCGGGGAAGCTGGACTCCCGGCTGCCGGTGCCCTGTTACGTCCTGCCCGACGAGCCCGCCCTGTCCGCGCCGACCGTCTCCCAGATCGCCCAGGCGCTGGGCGCGAAGGTCGTGCTGGGCGACGACTCGGGGCTGGCCCGGGACGCGCTCGACTTCGTCTTCGGCGGCGCGATGCTGCCGAAGTTCCTGAGCGCCCTGACCCCGGGCTGCCTGGTCGTCACCCCGGGCGACCGCGCCGACCTGGTCGTCGGCTCGCTGGCCGCGCACAGCTCCGGCACCCCGCCGATAGCCGGCGTGCTGCTCACCCTCGGCGAGGCGCCCGACGACAACGTCCTGACCCTGGCCGCCCGGCTGGCGCCCGGCACCCCGGTGCTGTCCGTGCCCGGCATGAGCTTCCCGACGGCCGAGCAGCTCTTCTCCCTGGAGGGGAAGTTGAACGCGGCCACGCCGCGCAAGGCGGAGACCGCGCTCGGGCTCTTCGAGCGGCACGTCGACACCGCCGACCTCATCCGCCGCGTCTCCGCCCCCAGCAGCGACCGCCTCACCCCGATGATGTTCGAGCACAAGCTGCTCGAACAGGCCCGCACCGACAAGCGCCGCGTCGTGCTGCCCGAGGGCACCGAGGAGCGCATCCTGCACGCCGCCGAGGTGCTGCTGCGCCGCGGCATCTGCGACCTCACCCTGCTCGGCCCGGTCGACCAGATCCGCAAGAAGGCCGCCGACCTCGGCATCGACCTGGGCGACTCCCAGCTGATCGACCCGGCCCACAGCGAGCTGCGGGACGCCTTCGCCGAGAAGTACGCCGGGTTCCGCGCGCACAAGGGCGTCACCGTCGAGCTGGCCTACGACGTGGTCAGCGACGCGAACTACTTCGGCACGCTGATGGTCCAGGAGGGGCTGGCGGACGGGATGGTCTCCGGGTCCGTGCACTCCACGGCGGCGACCATCCGCCCGGCCTTCGAGATCATCAAGACCAAGCCGGGCGCCGACATCGTCTCGTCGGTGTTCTTCATGTGCCTCGCCGACAAGGTCCTGGTCTACGGCGACTGCGCGGTCAACCCCGACCCGGACGCGCGGCAGCTCGCGGACATCGCCATCCAGTCGGCCACCACCGCCGAGCAGTTCGGGGTGGAGCCGCGGATCGCGATGCTGTCGTACTCGACCGGCACCTCCGGCTACGGGGCCGACGTCGACAAGGTGCGCGAGGCGACGGAGCTGGTACGGCAGCGGCGGCCCGACCTGAGGATCGAGGGGCCGATCCAGTACGACGCCGCCGTGGAGCCGACCGTCGCGGCGACCAAGCTGCCGGAGTCGGAGGTGGCCGGGCAGGCGACGGTGCTGATCTTCCCCGACCTCAACACGGGCAACAACACCTACAAGGCGGTGCAGCGTTCGGCCGGCGCGATCGCGGTCGGCCCGGTGCTGCAGGGACTGAACAAGCCGGTCAACGACCTGTCCCGGGGCGCGCTGGTCTCGGACATCGTCAACACCGTCGCCATCACCGCGATCCAGGCCCAGACCCCGACACAGAAGGCGACCGTCCAGTGAGCGCGTCCCGCGTCCTCGTCCTCAACTCCGGCTCCTCGTCGGTGAAGTACCAGCTCCTCGACATGCGGGACAGCAGCCGGCTGGCCATGGGGCTCGTCGAGCGCATCGGCGAGCAGACCTCGCGGATCCGGCACACGCACGTCGGCGACGACGACACCCGTGAGCGGAGCGGGCCGATCGCCGACCACGACGCCGCCCTGAAGGCGGTGGCGGAGGAGCTGGCCAAGGACGGGCTCGGGCTGGACTCCCCCGAACTCGCCGCCATCGGCCACCGGGTGGTGCACGGCGGGAAGACGTTCACGGAGCCGACGGTCATCGACGAGACCGTGCTCGCCGAGATCGAGCGGCTGATCCCGGTGGCCCCGCTGCACAACCCGGCCAACCTCACCGGCATCCGCACCGCGCGGGCCCTGCGGCCCGACCTGCCCCAGGTCGCCGTCTTCGACACCGCCTTCCACACGACGATGCCGGAGTCGGCCGCCCGCTACGCGATCGACGTGCGCACCGCCGACGAGCACCGCGTGCGCCGCTACGGCTTCCACGGCACCTCGCACGCGTACGTCTCGCGGGCGACGGCGAAGCTGCTGGGCCAGGCGCCCGAGGACGTGAACGTGATCGTGCTGCACCTGGGCAACGGCGCCTCCGCGTCCGCGGTGCGCGGCGGCCGGTGCGTGGACACCTCCATGGGACTGACGCCTTTGGAGGGGCTCGTGATGGGTACGCGCTCGGGAGACATGGATCCGGCCGTCATCTTCCATTTGGCGCGTGTTGGCGGAATGTCCATCGACGAAATCGACACTCTTCTCAACAAGAAGAGCGGCCTGGTCGGCCTGTGCGGCGACAACGACATGCGGGAGATACGGCGCCGGGTCGACGAGGGCGACGAGGAGGCGAGGCTCGCCTTCGACATCTACATTCACCGCCTGAAGAAGTACATCGGCGCCTATTACGCCGTGCTGGGTACGGTGGACGCGATCGCGTTCACCGCCGGCGTCGGCGAGAACGCGGCAGCGGTGCGCGAGGCGGCCGTCGCCGGCCTGGAGACCCTGGGCCTGGCGGTGGACGCGACGCTGAACGCCGTGCGCGGCGACGAGCCGCGGCTGATCTCGCCCGCCGGCGCGCGGGTGAAGATCGCGGTGGTGCCCACCGACGAAGAACTGGAAATCGCGACGCAGACCTACGCCCTGGTCGGTCGGTATTGATATGCGCTCCGCCGTGTGAGAACTGAGCGGTAACAAAGCAACTGAGCGCCGGTCCGCCCATTTGTCTCTTCCGCCAGACGGAATATTCCGCGGCGAAACAAACCGATAGGATCCACCCCATGCGCCGTTCGAAAATCGTCTGTACTCTCGGCCCCGCGGTCGACTCCCACGAAATGCTGGTCTCGATGATCGAGGCCGGAATGAACGTGGCCCGGTTCAACTTCAGCCACGGCACCCACGCCGAGCACCAGGGCCGGTACGACCGGGTCCGTGCCGCCGCCAAGGAGACCGGCCGGGCCATCGGTGTCCTCGCCGACCTCCAGGGCCCGAAGATCCGTCTGGAGACCTTCGCCGAGGGTCCGGTCGAGCTCGAGCGCGGTGACGAGTTCGTCATCACCGTCGAGGACGTCCCGGGCGACAAGACCATCTGCGGGACGACCTACAAGGGCCTGCCCGGTGACGTCGACCGCGGCGACCAGATCCTGATCAACGACGGCAACGTCGAGCTGAAGGTCCTCGACGTCGACGGCCCGCGCGTGAAGACGATCGTCATCGAGGGCGGTGTCGTCTCCGACCACAAGGGCATCAACCTGCCCGGTACGGCCGTCAACGTGCCCGCGCTGTCCGAGAAGGACGTCGAGGACCTGCGCTTCGCCCTCCGCATGGGCTGCGACATGGTCGCGCTGTCCTTCGTCCGCGACGCCCGCGACGTGGCCGACGTCCACAAGGTGATGGACGAGGAGGGCCGCCGGGTCCCGGTCATCGCCAAGGTGGAGAAGCCGCAGGCGGTGGACAACATGGAGGACGTCGTGATGGCGTTCGACGCCGTCATGGTGGCCCGCGGCGACCTGGCCGTCGAGTACCCGCTCGAGAAGGTCCCGATGGTGCAGAAGCGCCTCATCGAGCTGTGCCGCCGCAACGCCAAGCCGGTGATCGTGGCGACCCAGATGATGGAGTCGATGATCACCAACTCCCGTCCCACGCGCGCCGAGGCGTCCGACGTCGCCAACGCGATCCTGGACGGCGCGGACGCGGTCATGCTCTCCGCCGAGTCCTCCGTCGGCGCCTACCCGGTCGAGACCGTCAAGACGATGTCGAAGATCGTCACGGCGGCCGAGGAGGAGCTGCTGAGCAAGGGCCTGCAGCCGCTGGTGCCGGGCAAGAAGCCGCGCACGCAGGGCGGTTCGGTCGCGCGCGCCGCGTGCGAGATCGCCGACTTCCTCGGCGGCAAGGGCCTGGTGGCCTTCACCCAGTCCGGCGACACCGCCCGCCGTCTGTCGCGCTACCGCGCGCAGCAGCCGATCATCGCGTTCACCACGGACGAGGACACCCGCAACCAGCTCACGCTCAGCTGGGGCGTGGAGTCGCACGTGGTGCCGTTCGTGGGCACCACGGACGAGATGGTCGACATGGTCGACCAGGAGATCGCCAAGATCAACCGCTTCTCCGCGGGCGACACCGTCATCATCACCGCCGGCTCGCCCCCCGGCGTCCCCGGCACCACCAACATGCTCCGTGTCCACCACATCGGCAGCAACTGACAGCCCCGCCAGACCCGTTGTACGGCGCTGAGGGCGCCCCCCGTGCTGGGGGGCGCCCTCAGGCCTTTGCGGCTCCCGAACGGGTCCGTGGCGGGCGTCAGCCGGTTCCGTCGGTCGTGTACACGTGCATGCCGGGCACGTGCAGGGTGCCGCCGAACTGGGCGGCCTGGACGACCTTGACGTTGGTGAAGTAGATCAGCGGGATGTTCAGCGGAGGCGGGTTGTCCGGGCTGAACGTGATCGGGATCAGGCCGAACAGGTTCCCGGAGATGGACTCCGTGTACATCGTGGTGTCGCCGTCGCGGATCGTGGACGTCGTGCCCGAGCCGGCCTGCACGTGGTAGGTCTTGCCCTGCTGCTTGTCCTTGACCGTCTGGTGCAGGTCACCGATGTCGGTGCCGCCCGAGATGACGTACTTCAGCACCTTCTTGGTGGTGCCGCCCGCCGTCTTCACCTCCACGACGCCCTGGTAGTCGGCGCCCTTCAGCAGCAGCGAGCTGGCGTTGAGGTACCAGGGGTCGTCCGCCACCGCCACCTTGTTGTCGACGCCGCTGACGTCCTCCGTGGCGGCCGGGCAGTTCTTCGCGTCGGTGCTGGAACTCGCCGAAGGGCTCGGGGAGGAGGTGGCCGTCTCGGCGGCCTTCTCGACCGTCTTGGTGACGTCCTTGGCCGCGTCGGTGGCCGTGTCGGTCGTCTTCTTGACCGTGTCGGTGACCTTTTTGGTCGTGTCCTTCACGGTGCCGGACGCGCCCGACGTCGAGGAGTCCTTCGTCGACGTGTCGCTCGACGAGGACGACGCGGAGGCGGACGGCGACGGGCTCGCGCTCGACGAGGAGCCGGAGCCGCTGCCGCCGGTGAAGATGCCGGTGATCGCGTCGCCGAGGTCCCCCAGCAGGCCGCCGCCGCTGCTGCTGCTGCTCGCGGACGCCGAGGGGCTCGGCGTGGCCGTGTCGCCGGACGTGTCCTTGCTCGAACCGTCCGTCGCGGACGGGCTGGGCGTCGCCTTGTCGTCGGAACCTGAATCCGACGAAGAGGTCGTGCCGGAGCCCGAGCCCGTGGCGGAGGAGTCCTTCGACGTGCCGGTGGAGGCCGACGGCGAGGGCGTGGCCTGGTCCGCGGGGGCGCTGGTGCTCGCCGAGGCGGACGGCGACGGCGAGGCCGAGGAACCGTCCAGCGCGGCAACGCAGTTCTTGTACTCGTCGGCGGTCAGGCTCTTCGCCGTCGGCGTCGAACCCCCGCTGTCGGCGAGGGCGAGCGAGGACGTGAAGCCCATGCCCATGAGGACGGCGGTCGGCATGGCCGCCATGGCTATCGCCTTGCCGGCCGGCATGTGGAACCGGGTGAACAGCGGCTTCTTGGGTGCCGCGTGGCGCGGCCCGGTTCTCACACGGGACTCGTCCACGTCAGCCCCGTGGGTCACCTCGTCAGCCGGCACTGTGCCTCCCGTTCGCCCCGTTGGCCGGGCTCGTTCCTGACAGATCGTTCGGCTCGCCCACCACGGGCTTGAGGATGGTGGTGTCGGGGTCGGTGGCCTGCGGCGCACCGCCCTTACCGGTGGTGTCCTCCTGGGCCGGCTGCTCACCGGGCTCCGCGCCCGGAGCCCAGGCGACGGCCATGGCCCCGCCCACCAGCGAGAGCAGGAACCCCATGAGGAACCCGCCGAGGTTGGACACCGGGATGGACACCAGGCCCAGCAGGATCGCGGCGACACCGGCGAAGACCCGTACGTGCTTCTGGAACCAGAGACTGACGCCCAGGACGACGAGCAGCACGCCGATGATCAGGGAACCGGCTCCGCCGGTGGTGGCCATCGCCAACGTCAGGTGACCGACCTGGAGATGCGCGTACGGGAAGTACATGATCGGAAAGCCGGCGAGCAGGACGAACAGTCCGGCCCAGAACGGCCGCGTACCCCGCCAGGCGCGGAACTGCAGCCTCCGGCGGCTGAACTGGCCGACGGGTGCGGCAGGAGTCTCGGCGCTCATGGAAAACAGCTCCCTGGTGCGGCGTTGCTGTGGTGATCGTGCTGTGTGGTGACGCTGTGGTGGTGAGTGTGGTGCGTGTGAAGAAGGTGGGGGAAGGTGGACGGGCGGGGGCGCCATCGGCTCCCCCGCCCGTCACCGAGTGCTCAGTAGCACTCGTGCGTACCCGCCTGCACGGACATCTTCAGGCCGCTGAGCTTGAAGGTTCCGGCGGTGGTCGCCCACGCCGTCTGCTTCACGCCGGTCAGCGAGGCGTGCTCGGCCTGCTGCGCGAAGCCGTACGGGTTCGCGCTGTCCCCGCTGTGGATGCCGGGGCCCTTGTTCGCGTCCTTGGCCGCAACACCGATGTCGATGTTGGTGAACGTCGCGTCGGCCGACAGGTCGTCGAGGTCGATGTAGAGGTTGTTGGCCTCGACCGGCTTGTCACCGCCGCCCGCCTTCAGGATGAGGCTGACGCTGCCGAGGATCGGCACGTCCGGGGTGACCACGGACTGGCACAGACCCTTGATGGACGCGGACTTGAACGCCGAGACCGCGACCGGGTGGAGGGTCTTCTTGCCGTCGAGGGTGTACCCCTGGTCGAGGGCTCCGTACTGCGAGAAGCCGTCACCTTCCAGCTGGTCTGCCGAGACCTTGAACTGCTGGCCGGAGACGCTGAACGACGCGGCGAGAGCGCCCTGCGCGAGGGCGACACCTATCGCGGCCGTAGCGGCGACGCTGGGCACCATGACCACAGCGAACCGCTTCCATCTGGTCCCGCCACGCACCTGGGACTCCATATTTCCTCCTTCTCGGACGTACATCTCCTGGTCCCGGCTGCCCCCAGTCGGCGGCTCGTCCGGGCAGGGATGGGAGAAGTGCTACGTCCTCGGGAAGGAGAGCGCCCGTCTCGGAGGCGCGAACCGCGCACCGATCACCGGCGATCACCCCCGAGCGACAACCACTGGTCGCGCCTGACACGCATCACGCACAACCTTGCTGGACAGGCTTCACCGACGGGTGAAGACCCCCCTGCCCAAGAGCCGGCGCCGTCGGGCGCTGACTCTGCTCGGTGGGGACCCAGGAACTCCCGCGACCCGACCGGCTGTCGGGGTACGGGAACGGACCGAGCGTGGCCGATCGTGGTGCATTCTCGCCGCCCGCACAAGGGCCTTCGTTACTCGGTAGTAACGGCCGGATAACCGAAGGACGACCCACAGGTCTCGGGCGGCGACGCAGGGTGCACCCGGAGGTGGGGACAAAGCTATTGATCGTTGGACAGAAACCGACAGATCAACGCCCGTAACTTACTCCCAGTAACAGCGGCCGCGATTACCAAGATTTGGTAAAGCGCGGCCGCAGTGGAGCTACGTCGGCAAATCTTTCACTCGGGCATCACATGCGGTGACGTTTAGCGACTGGTCAGAACAGCGCCCGCGCCAGCGCCCGCCGGGCCGTCGCCACACGGGGATCGTCCGCCCCTACGACCTCGAAGAGCTCCAGCAGTCGCAGGCGTACCGCGTCCCGGTCGTCACCGGCCGTGCGCCGGACGGTCTCGATGAGCCGCCCGAAGGCGTCCTCCACATGACCGCCGACGAGATCCAGGTCCGCCGCGGCGATCTGCGCCCGCACGTCGGCCGGCTTCTCGGCCGCGTCCCGGCGCACCGCCTGCGGGTCGAGTCCCTGCACCCGCTGCAGCAACTCCGCCTGCGCGAGGCCGAGTTTGGCCTCGGGGTTGGCCGGGTCGTCGCTCAGCACGTTCTTGTACGCCTGGACGGCTCCGCTGAAGTCCCCCGAGTCCAGGGCCTGTACGGCGGCCTCGAGCAGGGCGTCGTACGGCCCCGCCGGCGTCTCCTCGGGCTCGGGGCGGGCGCCGCCCGGCTCCGCGTCGGGGTCGACGACGAGACCGGTCAGGCCGAACCGCTGCTCGGCGACCTGCACCAACTGGTCGAGGGTCTGGCGGATCTGCGCCTCGCCGGCGGCCCCCTGGAAGAGCGGCAGGGCCTGCCCCGCGACGACCGCGAAGACGGCCGGGATCCCCTGGATGCCGAACTGCTGCATCAGCATCTGGTTGGCGTCGACGTCGATCTTGGCGAGCAGGAAACGGCCGTTGTACTCGACGGCGAGCCGCTCCAGGACCGGGCTCAGCTGCTTGCAGGGCTCGCACCACTCGGCCCAGAAGTCGATGACGACGGGCACCTCGGTGGAGCGCTGCAGGACATCGCGCTCGAAGCCGGCCTCGTCGACGTCGATCACCAGGTCCGCCGGGGAGACGGCTCCCGGGCCGCCACCCTGCCGGGCGGCCTCGGCCCGTGCCTGCTCCGCCTTCTCCTTGGCCTCCTGGGCCGCCTTCACCGCGGCGAGGTCGACGACTCCGCTCATGGACATGTTCCGTGGCTGCATGCGTCTATCCTCCCCCGTCCTGTGCGCGCGTGTGAAAAACGTCGTGAAAGCCGTCATGATGCGTGGTCGTGGTGCGTGGTCGTCGCGTCGTTCGGCGCCGGGTCCCCACCCCACGCCAGTGGTCGTCACTCCTGAGCGTCACCCGCGCGAGCCGCGCGCGAGCTTTCGCTACGAGTCGTAGCGTAATGGCACTGGGTGCCTCCCGGACACCACCCCCCGGTGATCTCCCTCACTGCCTCACGGGACCCGGCGGTTATGGTCGTGGGATGCAGAGCCGCACCCGCGTCCCCCGCGCCACCGGGCGCCCGCGCAGCGCCGCCGCGGACGCCGCGATCCTGGCGGCCACGCGAGAGGCGCTGGTGGAGCTGGGCTGGTCCAAGCTCACCCTGGGAGACGTGGCGACGCGGGCCGGGGTTGCGAAGACGACCCTCTACCGGCGCTGGGCGGGCAAGAACGAACTGGTCGTCGACGCGGTGGCCGAGCTCTTCGACGAACTGCGCCTGCCCGACCGCGGCAGCCTCGCCGCCGACATCGAGGGCGTGGTCCTGCAGTTCGCGGCGATCCTCGCCCGCCCGGAGGCGGCGTGCGGACTGATGGCGGTGGTGGCGGAGTCGACCCGCGACGACGCCCTGCGGGCACGGATCCGCACGTCGATCGTGGAGCCGCAGAAGCGGCTGGTGCTGCAGGGCCGCGAGCGCGCCCAGCAGCGCGGCGAACTGCCGGCGGAGTCGGACCCCGCGGAGGCGGCCCGCACGGTCGACCTCATCTTCGACGTGGTGGCGGGCGCGGTGGTCCACCGCACGCTGGTCAGCGCCGAGGCGGCGGACGAGGAGTGGGTGCGCGGCTTCACCCGGATCCTGCTGCTGGGGCTGACCTCCACATGACGTCGCGGGTGCCGAGGGGCCGCGCCCCCGGCACCCGCGCGTCGGGGCCTAGAAGCCGGCCGGCTCGGTGTACACCCCCCACTCGTCCCGCAGCACCCCGCAGATCTCGCCCAGGGTCGCCTCGGCGCGTACGGCGTCCAGCATCGGCTCGATCATGTTGGCGCCGGAGCGGGCGGCGGCGAGCATGGCGTCCAGGGCCGCGCGGACGCCTGCCTCGTCCCGGGCGGCCCTGCGGTCGCCCAGCACCCGCACCTGCTCGCGCTCGACCTCGTGGCTGACCCGCAGGATCTCCAGGTCGCCGGTGACGGACCCGTGGTGGACGTTGACGCCGACGACCCTCTTGTCCCCCTTCTCCAGGGCCTGCTGGTAGCGGAACGCGGACTCCGCGATCTCGCCGGTGAACCAGCCGTCCTCGATCCCGCGCAGGATGCCGGACGTGATGGGCCCGATGGGGTGCCGCCCGTCCGGATGGGCCCGCAGGCCCCGCTCCTTGATCTGCTCGAAGATCTTCTCCGCGTCCGCCTCGATCCGGTCCGTCAGCTGCTCCACGAACCACGAACCGCCCAGCGGGTCGGCCACGTTGGCGACGCCGGTCTCCTCCATGAGCACCTGCTGGGTGCGCAGCGCGATCTCCGCGGCCTGCTCGCTGGGCAGGGCGAGGGTCTCGTCGAGGGCGTTGGTGTGCAGCGAGTTGGTCCCGCCGAGCACCGCCGCGAGCGCCTCTACGGCCGTACGCACCACGTTGTTGTACGGCTGCTGGGCGGTGAGGGAGACGCCGGCGGTCTGGGTGTGGAAGCGCAGCCACTGCGCCTTCTCGCTCTTGGCCCCGTACACGTCGCGCATCCAGCGTGCCCAGATCCTGCGCGCCGCGCGGAACTTGGCGATCTCCTCGAAGAAATCGACGTGCGCGTCGAAGAAGAAGGACAGGCCGGGCGCGAAGACGTCGACGTCCAGGCCGCGGGAGAGCCCCAGTTCGACGTAGCCGAAGCCGTCGGCGAGGGTGTAGGCCAGCTCCTGGGCGGCCGTGGAGCCCGCCTCGCGGATGTGGTAGCCGGAGACCGACAGCGGCTTGTAGGCGGGGATGCCGGCGGCGCAGTACTCCATCAGGTCGCCGATCAGGCGCAGATGGGGCTCGGGCTGGAAGAGCCACTCCTTCTGCGCGATGTACTCCTTGAAGATGTCCGTCTGGAGGGTGCCGTTGAGCACGGCGGGGTCCACGCCCTGCCGCTCGGCGGCGACGAGGTACATGCAGAAGACGGGCACGGCGGGCCCGCTGATCGTCATGGACGTCGTGACGTCGCCGAGCGGGATGTCCTTGAAGAGGACCTCCATGTCGGCGGCCGAGTCGATGGCGACCCCGCAGTGGCCGACCTCGCCCAGCGAGCGCGGGTCGTCGGAGTCCCGTCCCATCAGGGTCGGCATGTCGAAGGCCACGGAGAGACCGCCGCCGCCGTTGGCGAGGATCATCTTGTAGCGCTCGTTGGTCTGCTCGGCGTTGCCGAAGCCCGCGAACTGGCGGATGGTCCAGGTCCGCCCGCGGTAGCCGGTCGGGTACAGCCCGCGGGTGAACGGGTACTCCCCCGGCCAGCCGATCCGCTCGAAGCCCTCGTAGGTGTCCCCTGGTCGGGGCCCGTACGCCGGCTCCACGGGATCACCGGAGAGCGTGGTGAAGTCGGCGTCCCGCTTGCGGGAGGCGTCGTAGCGGGCCTGCCAGCGTCGGCGGCCTTCCTCGATGGCGTCAGCGTCCATACCCTCGAATTTACTAGGACGTCCAAGTAAATGTCGATGGCAGACCGCCGCACGAACCCGTACGGCGGTGTGGTCACACCTTCGCGGCGACCGGTGCCCCGTCCGCGACCTGGGACTCCAGCTCGTGGGTGACCTTGCGCTCGACGAAGAAGGCCGCCGTCGGGATCGTCCCGGCGAGCAGCACCCACAGCTGCTTGCCGACCGGCCACTTCGCCTTCGAGCCCAGATCGAACGCGAAGACCAGGTAGACGACGTACAGCCAGCCGTGAGCGATCCCCACGAACGTGGTGAACTTGTCCGCCCCGTCGAGGTGGAGCCCGTACTTGGCGATCACGCCCAGGGTCAGCAGGACCAGCAGCACACCGGTGACGTAGGCCATGACGCGGTAGCGGGTCAGCACGCTCTTCTTCATGGCGTCGAGCGTAACCGCCCGTTCCGGGAGATCTTGGGCGGGGTCGGTGCGGGGGGCGGTGCGGGGGTCGGCGTGTGGGGGGGCGGTGTGCGGGGGGCGGTGTGCGGGGGTCTGTGTGTGTGGGGGGGGCGGTGTGCGCGGGTCTGTGTGTGTGGGGGGGCGGTGCTCAGTCCTCGTCGAAGTCGTGCGCCGCCACCCGCAGGGGCCGCAGCATCGCGAAGATCTCCGCGCACTCCTCGGCGTCGTAGACCCCCAGGCCGAAGTCCATGGCCATCAGGTCGCGGGTGGCCGCCTCGACCACCTCGCGGCCCTTGTCGGTGATGGTGGCCAGGGTGCCGCGGCCGTCGTTCGGATTCGGGCGCTTGGCCACCAGACCCGACCTGACCAGGCGGTCGACCGTGTTGGTCACCGACGTCGGGTGGACCATCAGACGCTCACCGATCTTCGACATCGTCAGCTCGCCCTCCTTGGAGAAGGTGAGCAGCACCAACGCCTCGTACCGCGCGAACGTGAGCCCGTACGGCTTGACCACCGCGTCGACCTCGGCGAGCAGGATCTGGTGCGCACGCATGATCGACGTGATGGCCGCCATCGACGGCACATTGCCCCAGCGCTGCTTCCACAGTTCGTCGGCGCGGGCGATCGGATCGAAGGCAAGACTGAGCGGCTTCGGCACGCCCAAGACCTTACCGGCCGGTCACATGGTGGTCAGCCCCGTCTCGCCCATCGGTCGGAAGGGTTCGGGTTCGGGTTCGGGAGGGTTCGGGAGCGGCCTCCGAGCGCCGGGCCTCGTGGGCCAGCAGGGCGCAGACGAGCGCGCCCAGCACTCCCGCCCCCGCGACCGTCGCCCTGACCCCGGCGAACTCCGCGACCACCCCCGCCAGGGCCATCCCCACCCCCTGGATCGTCATCAGCCCCGCCTGCAGCAACGTCATCGCCCGCCCCCGCAGCTCCTGCGGCACCGCCCGCACGAACCACTGGTCCAGGCCCAGCGTGTACGCCGACGTGGCGCCCGCGGCCAGCAGCAGGGCCAGCGAGAGGGCGAGGCCCGGGTGCAGGACGTACCCGGCGTACGGCAGGACCGCCACACAGACCAGGGGCAGCGCGATGCGCTCCCGGGTCGCGGGGCCCAGCCGGGAGCCCGCGTACAGCTCGCCGGCGATCGTGCCGACCGGCAGCGCGCACATCAGCAGGCCCAGGCCCGCCGAGCCCACCGACAGGTCGTCGGCGTACGGGGCCGCCAGGGCCTCCGGCGCCACCGCGAACATCGACGGGACCCAGAACAGCAGCAGCAGCGCGCGGACCCGGCGGTCGGCGAGGACCTGGCGGGCGCCCTTGAGGGAGTCCCGCACCAGCGGCGCCGCCGTGCCCGCGCGGGCGGGCCTGCGCCGGGTGCCGAAGCGGAGCAGCAGCGCGGAGGCGCAGAACGTGCCGACCGTGATCAGCAGCGCGTGCCGCGGCGAGACCACCATCAGCAGCAGGCCGCCCAGGCCGAACCCGACGAGCAGCGCGCTCTGCGAGACGATCCGCAGCAGCGAGCGGCCCAGGACGAACCGGTCGCCGTCGCCCAGGATGTCGGTGAGCGTGGCCAGGCGCGTCCCCTGGAACACCGGTGAGACCGCCGCGACGGCGCAGCGCATGGCCAGCAGGACGCCGATGTGCGCGCCCGGCAGCGTCATCACCGCCACGCAGACCGCGCACAGCAGGTCGCACGACACCAGCACCCGGCGGGCCGGGAAGCGGTCGGCGACGCCCGCGAGGAGGGTGCCGCCGATGACGTACGGCAGGAAGCCGAGCGCGAAGGTGAGGGCGCTCATCAGGGGGGAGCCGGTCAGGTCGTAGACGAGGACGGAGAGGGAGATCTCGCTGACGATCAGGCCGAGGAGGGAGAGGGCGTGGGCCGCGAAGACCGCTCGGAACTCGCGGACTGCGAAGACCGCTGTGTAGCGGGTGGGGGGTGGGGGTGCGGGGTTGGGTGTTGCTGCGGGCATGGGGAGCAGCCTGGTGGTGTGGGTTACGGCATCCTAGAGATTCGGTCTCACGCGAATGTTGGGTGGCGGTGCGGGTGCCTTCGCGGTTGCGGTTCGGGGAGGACGACTTTCTGCGGTGCCGGTTCGCCGTGTCTCCGCTGTGGGAGACGCAGGAGCTGGTGCGCACGCTGAAGCGGCGCGAGCGGCACGGGTATCACGCGCGGTGGCTGCGGCGGGTCGGTGAAGTGGCCCGGGGGCTGGACCTCGGCGGTCTGTGGCTGCTGATGCCGCAGCCCGGTCACTGTCCCGACTGGCTGTGCCCGCCGCCGATCGGGCCCGCCGCCTCCTTCGAGGAGGAGATCGCGGCGGTGCGGGCGAGTGATCCGGAGGTCGCGCTCGCGGACACCTTGAAGTCCCTCGCCGACACCCCGGGGGCTCTCGAGTCGCCGGCCGCCGCGCGGTGGACCGGCGATCCCGCGGGGATGGTCGCGGAACTCGCGGACGCGATGGAGGGCGTCTGGCGCGCCCTGATCGCTCCGGACTGGCCGCGGCTGCGCGCCCTGCTGGAGGCCGACATCGCCTTCCACTCGCGGAGACTGGCCGAGGTGGGGCTCGGCGGGCTGCTGCCGGAGATCAACCGGCGGTTCGGCTGGGAGGCGGGGACGCTGACCGTCGAGTTCCGCGGTGAGCACGAGCGTGAGCTGGCGGGGCAGGGGCTCGTACTGTTGCCGAGCGTCTTCATCTGGCCGGACGTGGTGAGCACCTTCGATCCGCCCTGGCAGCCGACGCTGGCCTATCCGGCGCGGGGGATCGGCGGGCTGTGGGCCGAGCCGGCCGAGCGCACTCCGGACGTTCTGGTGCGGCTGCTGGGGCGGGGGCGGGCCGCCGTGCTCGACGCCCTCGACGAACCGGCCGGCACCGGGGCGCTCGCCCACCGGCTGGGGCTCGCGCCGTCCTCCGTCTCCGCGCATCTGACGCTGCTGCGGGACGCCGGGCTGCTGGTCGCGCGGCGGTACGGCCATCAAGTGCTGTACGAGCGGACGCCGTTGGGGATCGCGTTGGTGTCCGGGGACGGGTGAGGGGTCGGGGGCGGGGTGGGGGGTGTCCGTCCTCGGTCGGGCGGTGAGGTCGGTTTGTCCGGGCCCGGCGTTGACGCCCGACACTGCGGGCGAACACCCCCCACCTCGCCCCCTTCTCACCGTCGTCGACTGCACCTGCCCAGGGGCGCGGGTCCCCTTCTCACCGCCGCCGCCTGCAACCACCCAGGGGCGCGGGGAACTGCGCGAACGGCCACCGCGGTGCCGCGGACGCTCTGCTGGGGGTCGTGGCACTTCCTTGCTTCTCAGACCCTGCGGCGCAAGTGGTGGCGGATCGCTCGTTGGGCCACCGGGCCCAGGTCCTCCAGGGCCGCCACCAGGGCACCCAGTTGTTCCAGGGCGTCCAGGGCCGCCTGGGCTCCCCGGCGGTCGGCGCCCTCGTAGAGCTCGATGCCCACGAAGGACGCCGCTATGGCGCGGGCCAGCCCCGTGGGGTCGGTGAACTCCCCGAAGGGGGTGTTCGGGAGGACGCGGGTGAGGGTTCTCTCGATCTCCGTGATCCACAGGTCCAGGCCCGCGGCCGTGGCGGGGCCCAGGATGGTGTGGGTCTGGGCGCCGGCCAGGAGCTGGCCCAGGAGGGCCACGTGGCCTCCCTCGCGCTCCTCCTCGTGGATCCGGCGGCCCAGGGTGAGGAGTTCGGAGAGGGAGGTGACCGCCGCCAGGCGCGTGCGGTAGCGGGCGACCGCCTGTTCGGCGCCGTGCCGGCAGGCCGCGGCGAGGAGTTCGTCCACGGAGCCGAAGTGATAGAAGACCAGGGCCTGGTTGACTCCGGCCGCCGAGGCGATCGTCCGGGCCGAGGTCTTCGCGATGCCCTGCTCCGTGAGGACGTTCAGGGCCCCTTCGAGCAGTTTGGTCTTCGTCTCCCGGGACTTGGCCGTCTCCGGACTCATGCGCGGCGCTCCTCGCGGACCGGTCGCAGGCCCGGGCGGACGTGGATGTCCGTGTACGACGCCTCGAAGGTGCCCTCGTAGCCGAAGAGGGGGCCGAAGTGCTTGTTCACCACTTCCACCTGGATGCGGAAGCGGTCCGTCGCGTCGTCGTAGGACTCGCGCACCTGTGCCGTGGCGCCGATCAGTTCGGGCACCCGGAAGTCCAACGCGCCCTCTCGGAAGCGGTGTTCGCCCGAGCGGATGAGGAGGGAGCCGTCCGGCTCGGCGTGCAGGTGGAGGTCGCTGGCCAGGTGCTGGTGGGTGCCGAGGTAGTCCAGGACGCGGTCCTTCTTGGGGCTCAGGACCATCTGGGCGTCGAAGCGGCGGGGGCGGCCGGGCAGGGCGAAGGTGCGCACGAAGCTCACCGTCTCACGGCCGAAGGTGTCCGTGTACGGGACATTCTCAATCACGAAGGGGACGTCGCGGCCGGGGCGGGGAACGAGGATGTTGCGTGTCGCGCCCAGGGCGAGGAAGGGCTTCACCCAGGCCCCGCCGTGCCAGATGCGGTGCATCACGCCGCGGCCCGTACACGCCTCGCCGCTCGCCAGGCCGACCGAGAAGCGGCGCCGCAACTGGGGGTGGAGGCGGTCGAAGCCGGCGCCCATGGCGGTGCGGAAGATCGACGGCGTCGTCATCGGGGGCTCCCCAGGGTGCGCAGGAGGCGGGGGGCGCGGGTGGGGGTGGGCGGTGTGCGCAGGCAGCGGCGGGACGCCGGGGTGCAGGGCAGGGGTGCCGCGAACAGGGCCAGGGAGACGGTCACGGCGAGGAGGAGGGGCCAGGCGTAGGCCATCGGTGCCGCCAGGGGGCCCGACAGGCGCAGGAAGCGGTGCTCCAGGCCGAACCCTGCGCAGCCCACGGTGATCAGGAGGGCGCGGACGAGCAGTTCGGCCAGCCAGTTGCGCAGCGCCCGCTCCGGGGTGATGCCCCGCTCCAGCCAGAGGCGGAGCCGGTCGAAGGACCAGGCCGTCGCCCAGCCCATCAGGGGGCGCAGCAGCAGGCGGTCGGCCGCCGCGCCGAAGGCCCCCCAGCGCGGGCGGTAGTCGTAGCCGGTGAGGAAGCGGACCCCGTCGCCGTCGGGGACGTAGCGCCAGTAGCCGCTGCCCTCGGCCAGGAAGGAGAGGGGGTGCGGGGAGGAGAAGCGGAGGGCGGAGGTGCGGGTGCCGTCCGGACGCTCCCGCTCCCCCGCCGAGACGCCGGTTCCGGCGACGGTGAGGAAGGGCAGCACCCGGGTGGCGTACCGGAAGTGCTGCGGCTCCCCCTCGGTGCGGGGCAGGTGGGAGATCTCCGTGAAGCGCAGGTCCCAGCGCTGGTGGGCGGCGGGGTCCTGGGTGTGGGTCCAGAGGTCGTCGAGGTGGGTGCGGATGCGCGCCTCCACATAGAGCCCGGTGCGGGCCATGCGTTCCCCCAGGTGTGTTTTTTTTGAGCGAGTGCTCAAGTGTGGTGGTGAGAGTACGCCTTTTTGAGCGGACGCTCAAAGGGGGGATGCGAAAAACCCCGGCCCTTGCGAGGCCGGGGTTCTCGGGGTCCGGGTTCTACCGGGCCAGGTGCCGTTCCACCGTTTCCACCTTCGAGGTGAGGCCGTCGGTCACGCCGGGGCGGATGTCCGCCTTGAGGACCAGGGAGACGCGGGGGGCGCGCTGCTCGACCGCCGCCACGGCCCGCCTGACGACGTCCATCACCTCGTCCCACTCGCCCTCGACGCTGGTGAACATCGCGTCCGTCCGGTTGGGCAGGCCGGACTCGCGGACCACGCGGACGGCGTCGGCGACGTACTCCCCCACGTCCTCGCCGACCCCGAGCGGGGTGACGGAGAAGGCGACGATCATGCGTTCACGATCCCTTCCTGGCGCGCGCGGGACGCGATGACCTCGTCCTCGGCGGCCCGCTTGAGCTTGCGCTCCGCGAAGAAACCGCCGGTCGGGAGGACGGAGAGCACGAAGTAGACGGCGGCGGTCCGCAGCGGCCACTTGGTGCGGTTCCAGGCGTCCGCCCAGAAGATCACGTAGAGGACGAAGAGAACGCCGTGCACCATGCCCATCACCGGCACCGCGTTGAAGTCCGTCGTCCGCTTCAGCACGGAGCAGACCAGCAGGAGCAGGAAGGACACGGCCTCGGGAGCCGAGACGAGTCGGAGGCGGCGGAGGGCGGTGGCGGTCTTCAGGTCCACGGGTCACCTTCGGTGGGAGACAGGTCGCTCTTTGTGAACGGATGCACAAGCGTTCCCCATTGTGACAAAGGGACGAGCGGACGTGGGTCGGGGGGTTACCTTCACAGCGTGGCGATGTTCCGACTTCAGGGCAGCAAGGTGCTGGCCGTCGACATGACCGGCGACGCCGTCAAGGCGAAGAACGGCTCGATGGTCGCATACGACGGTCAGATGGCTTTCAAGAAGCTCAGTGGCGGTGGGGAGGGGCTGCGGGGGATGGTGACGCGGCGCCTCACCGGTGAGCAGATGACGGTGATGGAGGTGCGGGGGCAGGGGACGTGCTGGTTCGCCGACCGGGCGTCCGAGATCAACCTGGTCAGTCTCCAAGGGGACAAGCTGTTCGTGGAGTCGAGCAACCTGCTCGCCACGGACGCGGGCCTGCGCACCGGCACGACCTTCACCGGTCTGCGCGGGGCCTCCCAGGGCAACGGACTGTTCACGACCACCGTCGAGGGGCACGGACAGGCGGCGATCATGTCGGACGGGCCGGCGGTGGTGCTGCGGGTGAGCGCGCAATATCCGCTGACGGTGGACCCGGGCGCGTACATCGCGCACCAGGGGAACCTGCGGCAGTCCTTCCAGTCCGGTGTGACCTTCCGCACCCTCCTCGGCGAGGGCGGCGGGGAGGCCTTCCAGATCCGGTTCGAGGGGGACGGCCTGGTGTACGTGCAGCCGAGCGAGCGGAACACGATCGCGGGTGATGTGTGAGATGGGGTTCCGCGAGATCAACTCCAAGATGATCGAGGCCACGGTGGTGCCGGGCCAGCGGCTGTTCAGTCAGCGGGGCGCGATGCTCGCCTACAAGGGCGAGGTGTCGTTCACGCCCAACATGCAGGGCGGGCAGGGCGGGATCATGTCGATGATCGGGCGCCGGGTCGCCAACGAGGCGACGCCGCTGATGAGCGTCGAGGGCAGCGGGACCGTGCTGTTCGGGCACGGCGGCCACCACGTCCAGGTCATCGACCTCACCGGGGACACCCTCTACGTGGAGGCGGACCGGCTGCTCGCCTTCGAGGGCACGCTCCAGCAGGGCACGATGTTCATGGGCTCGCAGGGCGGCGTCATGGGCATGGTGCGCGGACAGGTCACCGGGCAGGGGCTGTTCACCACCACCCTCAAGGGGCACGGGTCGGTGGCCGTCATGGCGCACGGCGGGGTCTTCGAGGTGCCGATCACCCCCGGGCGGGCCGTGCACGTCGACCCGCAGGCGTACGTCGCCCACTACGGGGACGTGCGCAACAAGCTGTCGACCGCCCTCGGCTGGCGGGACATGGTGGGCCGCGGCTCCGGCGAGGCCTTCCAGCTGGAGCTCAGCGGCAGCGGCACCGTCTACGTCCAGGCCTCGGAGGAGAAGCTGTGAGCATGTACGGGGCTCCGGGCGGCGGCCCGACGGTCTACGACCCCATGACCCTGCCGGTCGACGACAACGTCAACAAGTACACCTTCTGCGTGGAGCTCAAGGGGAGCCAGTGGTTCCTGCAGAAGGGGAAGATGATCGCCTACTACGGCTCGATGGAGTTCAACGGCATCGGGCACGGCCGACTCGACCGACTTGTCCGTACGTCGTTTCATTCGCCTCTGCACGCGAGCGACTGGGTCGTGGCGGAGGGCTCGGGCAAGATGCTCCTCGCCGACCGGGCCTTCGACGTGAATTCGTACGACCTCGACGACGGCAACCTGACCATTCGCTCCGGCAACTTGCTCGCTTTTCAGCCAAGTCTCGCCCTCAAGCAATCGATCGTGCCGGGTTTTCTGACACTCATCGGAACCGGAAAGTTCGTGGCCGCATCTAACGGTCCGGTGGTGTTCATGGAACCCCCGATCCGGGTGGACCCGCAGGCGCTCGTCGGCTGGGCCGACTGCCCCTCTCCGTGCCACCACTACGACCATGGCTACATGACCGGTGTCATGGGCGGTCTACGTGCGATGACGGGCCTCGGAGGGGCCTCCGGAGAGGAGCACCAGTTCGAGTTCGTCGGGGCGGGCACGGTCCTGCTCCAGTCGTCCGAGACCCTCATGGCCGAGCAGGCCACGGGGGCCGTTCCACAGGAGCCCGGAATCCCCGGTTCCGGGGGGCCCTTCACAGGGCCCTCACAGCCGGGAGGGGCACCGCGCCTTCCCGGACAGCTGGGAGACCTCCAGCGTCGCTTCGGGCTGTGAGCGGTAGTCTGCGGAGTGTGACGTCGAACGTGTGCGCACCGTCACGCGAAAACCCTCACTAGTTCGCTTTTCAACTTCTTGGGTAGACTTCATTCATGGAGACCGAGACGGCCACGCGCTGGCTGACCGATGCGGAGCAGTGCGCCTGGCGCACCCACCTGGAGGTCAACAGGCTGTTGACGTACCAGCTCGAACGGGATCTGCAGCCGTTCGGCCTGACGATGAACGACTACGAGATCCTGGTGAACCTCTCCGAGTCGGAGGACGTACGGATGCGGATGAGCGACCTCGCGTCCGCCACCCTGCAGTCCAAGAGCCGGCTCTCCCACCAGATCACCCGCATGGAGAACGCGAACCTCGTCCGCCGGGAGAACTGCGAGTCCGACCGGCGCGGCCTGTACGCGGTGCTGACCGAGCACGGCATGGAGACCATGCAGAAGGTCGCACCGCACCACGTGGCGTCCGTACGGCGCCACTTCATCGATCTGCTGTCCCCCGAGGCCCTGACGGAACTCGACAAGGCCCTCAAGCCCATCCAGGAACACCTGCGCGGGCAGCGGGGGCGTCCCTAGGGGCTGACATGAAGGCCGACGGGCGGGGGTCCTCACAGGAACCCCCGCCCGTCGTCCTTCCGGGGCCTCAGCCCTGCGTCAGGCCCGCCACCAGCTCGTCCGCCGCGCGGTAGGGGTCCAGTTCGCCGCCGACGATCCGTTCCGCCAGGGCGCTCAGGCGGCGGTCGCCGTGCAGGTCCCCGATGCGTTCGCGCAGGGCCGTGACGGCGATCGTCTCGACCTCGCGGGCCGCGCGGGCCAGGCGGCGCTCGGCGAGGACGCCGCGCTCCTCCATCCACGCGCGGTGCTTCTCCAGGGCCTCCACGACCTCGTCGACGCCCTCCGCGCGGGCGGCGACCGTCTTGACGATCGGCGGGCGCCAGTCGCCGGGGCCGCGGGACTCCCCGAGGCCCAGCATGTGGTTGAGCTCGCGGGCGGTGGCGTCGGCGCCGTCGCGGTCGGCCTTGTTGACGACGTAGACGTCGCCGATCTCCAGGATTCCGGCCTTGGCCGCCTGGATGCCGTCGCCCATGCCGGGGGCCAGCAGGACGACGCTGGTGTCGGCCTGGGAGGCGATCTCCACCTCCGACTGGCCGACGCCCACCGTCTCCACCAGGATCACGTCGCAGCCGGCCGCGTCCAGGACGCGGATGGCCTGCGGGGCCGCCCAGGCGAGCCCGCCGAGGTGGCCCCGGGTCGCCATCGAGCGGATGTAGACGCCCGGGTCGGACGCGTGCTCCGACATGCGCACGCGGTCGCCGAGCAGGGCGCCGCCCGAGAAGGGGGACGACGGGTCGACGGCGAGCACGCCGACCCGTCTGCCCTGCTTGCGGTAGGCGGTCACCAGCGCCGACGTGGACGTGGACTTGCCGACGCCGGGCGAGCCCGTCAGACCGACCACGTAGGCGTTGCCCGTCAGCGGGGCGAGTGTCTCCATGACCTCCCTGAGCTGCGGGGACGCCCCCTCCACCAGGGAGATCAGCCGGGCCACGGCCCGTGGCCGGCCTTCCCTCGCCTGGGCGACGAGTGTGGAGACGTCCTGCATCACAGCTCCGTTCAGAGAGGTACGTACGACAGAGGGTTCAGGCCTTGGGTACCCGCACGATCAGCGCGTCACCCTGACCGCCGCCGCCGCACAGCGCGGCCGCGCCGACACCGCCGCCGCGGCGCTTGAGCTCCAGGGCCAGGTGCAGGACGAGACGGGCGCCGGACATGCCGATCGGGTGGCCCAGGGCGATCGCACCACCGTTGACGTTCACCTTTTCCGTGGACACGCCGAGGTCCTTCATTGACTGCACCGCGACGGCGGCGAAGGCCTCGTTGATCTCGATGAGGTCGAGGTCCTCGACGCCGAGGCCCTCCTTCTTCAGGGCGTGCAGGATCGCGTTCGACGGCTGCGACTGCAGCGAGTTGTCCGGGCCGGCCACGTTGCCGTGGGCGCCGATCTCGGCGATCCAGTCCAGGCCCAGCTCCAGCGCCTTGGCCTTGCTCATCACGACCACGGCCGCCGCACCGTCCGAGATCTGGGAGCTCGTGCCCGCGGTGATCGTGCCGTCCTTGGTGAAGGCCGGGCGCAGCTTGCCCAGGGACTCGACGGTGGTGTCGCCGCGGATGCCCTCGTCCTTGCTGAAGACGACCGGCTCGCCCTTGCGCTGCGGGATCTCGACCGGGGTGATCTCGGCCTCGAAGACGCCGTTCTTCTGGGCGGCCGCCGCGCGCTGGTGGGACAGGGCGGCGATCTCGTCCTGCTCGGGGCGCTGGATGCCGAGGCGCGTGTTGTGCTTCTCGGTCGACTGGCCCATGGGGATGTTCTCCCACGGGTCGGTCAGGCCGTCGTACGCCATGGCGTCGAGCATCTCGATGGCGCCGTACTTGAAGCCCTCGCGGGACTTCGGCAGCAGGTGGGGGGCGTTGGTCATGGACTCCTGGCCGCCCGCGACGACCACGTCGAACTCGCCGGCGCGGATCAGCTGGTCGGCCAGCGCGATGGCGTCGAGGCCGGACAGGCACACCTTGTTGATGGTGAGCGCAGGGACGCTCATCGGGATGCCGGCCTTGACGGCGGCCTGGCGGGCCGGGATCTGGCCCGCGCCGGCCTGGAGCACCTGGCCCATGATCACGTACTGGACCTGGTCGCCGCCGATCCCCGCACGGTCGAGGGCGGCCTTGATCGCGAAGCCGCCGAGGTCGGCTCCGGAGAAGGACTTGAGGGAGCCCAGCAGTCGTCCCATGGGCGTACGGGCCCCCGCGACGATCACCGAGGTGGTGCTGTTCGATCCAGACATGAGCTGCGATCCCCTTCCGGCTGCACTGCCGAGGAGTGAACGAGGGTTTACTTCGAATGTACTGAGTGGCACTCCGTGCCGTCACCGGGCCGTCGGTGTGATCGCGCGCACGTTGCGTAACCATCCGAAGAGCGCTGCACTGACAAGCATGCTGACGCGAATCGACCACATCGGAATCGCCTGTTTCGATCTCGACAAGACCGTCGAGTTCTACCGGGCCACGTACGGCTTCGAGGTGTTCCACTCCGAGGTCAACGAGGAGCAGGGCGTCCGCGAGGCCATGCTGAAGATCAACGGCACCTCGGACGGCGGTGCCTCCTACCTGCAGCTCCTGGAGCCGACGCGACCCGACTCGACGGTCGCCAAGTGGCTCGACAAGAACGGCGAGGGCGTGCACCACATCGCTTTCGGTACGGCGGATGTCGATGCCGACGCCGCCGACATCAAGGACAAGGGCGTACGCGTTCTGTACGAAGAGCCCCGACGCGGCTCCATGGGGTCACGGATCACGTTCCTGCACCCCAAGGATTGTCACGGCGTACTGACAGAACTGGTCACTTCGGCGCCTGTTGAGTCACCTGAGCACTGACCGCCGTACATATGGGCCGGTAGGGTTGGGGGCGGTCGCTCCTCGAACCGGGGTGGCCGCATGCCGGGGTCCGGGTTTCGGGGGGCGAGCGCTGGGGCAGCAGCCCATGCTCCGCCGTTGATCTGACACCATTCCCCGGGGGCTCCGTGCGTCGGACGGACGGAGCTCGTATGGCCAGACTTGCGACCAGGGGACGGATGGGACCGCGCAGTGCGGGGCTACGAACGCCAGGAGCGAGAGCCGGCGGCTGACGTCGACCACCTCTCTCGGTTCGAGGCCGAGATGGATCGGCTGAAGACCGAGCGGGAGAAGGCGATCCAGCACGCCGAGGACCTCGGCTACCAGGTCGAGGTGCTGCGCGCCAAGCTGCACGAGGCGCGCCGCACCATCATGTCCCGGCCCGCCTTCGACGGCGGTGACCTCGGCTACCAGGCCGAGCAGTTGCTGCGCAACGCGCAGATGCAGGCCGACCAGCTGCGCCAGGACGCCGAGCGCGAGCTGAGCCAGGCCCGGGCCCAGACCCAGCGCATCCTGCAGGAGCACGCCGAGAACGCCGCCCGGCTCCAGGCCGAGCTGCACCAGGAGGCGGTCACCCGCCGCCAGCAGCTGGACCAGGAACTGGCCGAGCGCCGGCAGACCGTCGAGTCGCACGTCAACGAGAACGTCGCCTGGGCGGAGCAGCTGCGCGCCCGTACGGAGGCGCAGGCCCGCCGGCTGCTGGAGGAGTCCCGCGCCGAGGCCGAGCAGGCCATGGCGGCCGCCCGCGCCGAGGCCGAGCGGCTGACCGAGGAGGCCCGGCAGCGGCTGCAGAGCGAGGCCGAGTCGGCGCGCGCGGAGGCGGAGCAGCTGCTGCGCCGGGCCCGCACGGACGCCGAGCGCCTGCTGAACGCCGCGTCCACACAGGCCCAGGAGGCCACCGACCACGCCGAGCAGCTGCGCAACTCCACGGCCACGGAGTCGGATTCGGCCCGCCGGCAGGCCCAGGAGCTCAGCCGCGCCGCCGAGCAGCGCATGACCGAGGCCGAGGAGGCGCTGCGCAAGGCGCAGGCGGAGGCCGACAAGCTCGTCACCGAGGCGACCGCGCGGGCCGAGAAGGCGCTCTCCAGCGCCGAGTCGGCGAACGAGCAGCGCACGCGCACGGCGAAGGAGCAGGTCGCCCGCCTGGTCCAGGAGGCCACAAAGGAGGCCGAGGCCACCAAGGCGGACGCCGAGCAGGCCGTCGCGGACGCCCGCGCCGAGGCCGAGCGGATCGTCGCCGAGGCCGCCGAGAAGGCCCGGACGATCACCGCCGAGGAGAGCGCCACCCAGCTGTCGAAGGCGGCCAAGACCGCCGAGGACGTCCTCAACCGCGCGCAGGAGGACGCCAGGAAGACCACCAAGGCCGCCGCCGAGGAGGCCGAGCGGATCCGCTCCGAGGCCGAGGCCGAGGCGGACCGGCTGCGGGCCGAGGCGCACGACCTGGCCGAGCAGCTCAAGGGCGCGGCCAAGGACGACACCAAGGAGTACCGCGCCAAGACGGTCGAGCTGCAGGAGGAGGCCCGCCGGCTGCGCGGCGAGGCCGAGCAGCTGCGCTCCGACGCGGTCGCCGAGGGCGAGAAGATCCGCGCGGAGGCCCGCAAGGAGGCCGTCGCGCAGATCGAGGAGGCCGCCAAGACCGCCGAGGAGCTGCTGTCCAAGGCGAAGGCGGACGCGGACGAACTGCGCCAGAGCGCCACCACGGACAGCGAGAAGGTCCGCACCGAGGCCATCGAGCGGGCGACCACGCTGCGCCGGCAGGCCGAGGAGACCCTCCAGCGCACCCGTCAGGAGGCCGAGCGGCACCGCGAGGAGGTCGCCGAGCAGGCCGAGGGCATCAGGGCGGAGGCCGAACGGGCCGCGCGCGAGCTGCACGAGGAGACCGAGCGGGCCATAGAGTCCCGCCGTGCGGAGGCCGCCGCGGAGCTGACGCGGCTGCACTCCGAGGCCGAGGAGCGGCTGGCCGCCGCCGAGCGGGCGCTGACCGAGGCCCGCGAGGAGGCCGGGCGGATCCGCCGCGAGGCCGCCGAGGAGTCCGACCGGCTGCGCGCCGAGGCCGCCGAGCGGATCCGCACGCTGCAGCAGCAGGCCGAGGCGGAGGCGCAGCGGCTGCGCGACGAGGCCGCGTCGGACGCGTCGGCCTCCCGCGCCGAGGGCGAGGCCGTCGCCGTACGCCTGCGGTCGGAGGCCGCGGCCGAGGCCGAGCGGCTGAAGTCGGAGGCGCAGGACACCGCCGACCGGGTGCGGGCCGAGGCGCAGGCCGCCGCCGAGCGGCTGGGCACCGAGGCGTCGGAGACGCTGGCCGCGGCCCAGGAGGAGGCCAACCGGCGCCGCCGCGAGGCCGAGGAACTCCTCGGCGCCGCGCGCACCGAGGCCGACCAGGAGCGCCGGCAGGCCCGGGAGCAGAGCGAGGAGCTGCTGGCCTCCGCCCGCAACCGGGTCGAGGAGGCGCAGGCCGAGGCGGTCCGGCTGGTCGAGGAGGCCGACCGGCGTGCCACGGAGATGGTGTCCGCGGCCGAGCTCCACGCCCAGCAGGTGCGGGACTCCGTGGCCGGGCTGCACGAGCAGGCCCAGGAGGAGATCACCGGGCTGCGCAGCGCCGCCGAGCACGCGGCCGACCGCACCCGGCGTGAGGCCGAGGAGGAGGCGGACCGGGTCCGCGGCGACGCCTACGCGGAGCGCGAGCGGGCCACCGAGGACGCCAACCGCATCCGGCGCGAGGCCGCCGAGGAGACCGACGCCGCCAAGGCGCTCGCCGAGCGCACCGTCTCGGAGGCGATCGCCGAGGCCGAGCGGCTGCGGTCGGACGCGGCCGAGCACGCCCAGCGGGTGCGTACGGAGGTCTCGGACGCCCTCGCCGAGGCGGACCAGGCGGCGGCGCGCACCCGGGCGGACGCCCGTGATGACGCCAACCGCATCCGGTCGGACGCGGCGACGCAGGCCGACACGCTCATCACCGAGGCGCGCAACGAGGCCGAGCGGCTCACCACGGAGACCGTCCGGGACACCGACAAGCTGCGCACCGACACGGTCGCCGAGGCCGAGCGGACGCGGTCCGAGGCGGTCGCCAAGGCCGAGAAGCTCATCGCGGACGCCACCGGCGACGCCGAGCGGCTGCGCGCCGAGGCCGCCGAGACCGTGGGCTCCGCCCAGCAGCACGCCGAGCGGATCCGCAGCGAGTCCCAGCGCGTCAAGGCCGAGGCGGCGGCGGAGGCCGAGCGGCTGGTCAACCGTGCGCGCGAGGAGGCCGAGCGCACCCTGGACGAGGCCCGCAGGGACGCCAACAAGCGGCGTCAGGACGTGGCCGAGCAGGTCGACACGCTCATCACGGAGACCACGGCCGAGGCCGACAAGCTGCTCACCGAGGCGCAGCAGCAGGCGCACAAGACGACCGCCGAGGCGGAGGCGCGGGCCGACTCCATGGTGGGCGCGGCCCGCAAGGAGGCCGACCGGCTGGTGTCGGAGGCGACGGTCGACGGCAACTCGCTGGTGGAGAAGGCCCGTACGGACGCCGACGAGCTGCTGGTAGGGGCCCGGCGCGACGCCACGCAGATCCGGGAGCGCGCGGAGGAGCTGCGCGACCGCATCACCGGCGAGATCGAGGCGCTGCACGAGCGGGCCCGCCGCGAGGCCGCGGAGACGATGAAGTCCACCGGCGACCGCTGCGACGCGCTGATCAAGGCCGCCGAGGAGCAGCTCGCCAAGGCCCAGGCGAAGGCGAAGGAGCTGGTGTCGGAGGCCAACTCCGAGGCCGGCAAGGTCCGTATCGCCGCCGTGAAGAAGGCCGAGGGTCTGCTGAAGGAGGCCGAGCAGAAGAAGTCGGCGCTCGTGCGGGAGGCCGAGGAGCTGAGGGCGGAGGCGATCCGCGAGGCCAAGGCCACGGTCGAGGAGGGCAAGCGCGAGCTGGAGATCCTGGTGCGCCGGCGCGAGGACATCCAGGCCGAGATCTCCCGTGTCCAGGACGTGCTGGAGGCGTTGGAGTCTTTCGAGGCCCCGTCGGCGGGCAAGGACGCGGGGGTCAAGGCGGGCGCCGTGGTCGGAGCCCCTCGTTCGGGTGGCAAGCCTTCGGACAGCTGACCGACAGCCGACCGGCCGGTCGAAGTGCGATGCGGTCAGGGGCCTTTGACCACATTTTTGGCAAGCCGTCCGGGGGTCAGCCACTCAAAAGGGGTGTCATTCTCCAGATCAAACACGTATCCGCTCGATGACACACCGCTTCGGCCCCTAGGATTCCCCCTATCACCTCACCGGTCTCATTTGACAGGAACCCCATGAGCGACACTTCCCCCTACGGCTTCGAGCTTGTGCGGCGTGGGTACGACCGCGCTCAGGTGGACGAACGCATCTCCAAGCTCGTCTCCGACCGTGACAGCGCTCTCGCCCGCATCACCGCTCTGGAAAAGCGCATCGAGGAGCTCCACCTCGAGACGCAGAACGCCCAGGCCGCCGTGAGCGACGCCGAGCCGTCGTACGCCGGTCTCGGCGCCCGCGTCGAGAAGATCCTCCGCCTCGCCGAGGAGGAGGCCAAGGACCTGCGCGAGGAGGCCCGGCGCGCCGCCGAGCAGCACCGCGAGCTGGCCGAGTCGGCGGCCCAGCAGGTTCGCAACGACGCCGAGTCGTTCGCGGCGGAGCGCAAGGCCAAGGCCGAGGACGAGGGCGTCCGGATCGTCGAGAAGGCCAAGAGCGACGCCTCCCAGCTGCGTTCCGAGGCCCAGAAGGACGCGCAGTCGAAGCGCGAGGAGGCGGACGCCCTCTTCGAGGAGACCCGTGCCAAGGCCGCCCAGGCCGCCGCGGACTTCGAGACGAACCTCGCCAAGCGCCGCGAGCAGTCGGAGCGCGACCTGGCCTCGCGCCAGGCCAAGGCGGAGAAGCGTCTCGCCGAGATCGAGCACCGCGCCGAGCAGCTGCGCCTGGAGGCGGAGAAGCTGCGCACGGACGCCGAGCGCCGCGCCCGCCAGACGGTGGAGACGGCCCAGCGTCAGGCCGAGGACATCGTGGCGGACGCCAACGCCAAGGCCGACCGGATCCGTTCGGAATCCGAGCGCGAGCTGGCCGCTCTCACCAACCGCCGCGACAGCATCAACGCCCAGCTGACGAACGTCCGCGAGATGCTCGCGACGCTCACGGGCGCCGCGGTGGCCGCCGCCGGCACGCCGGCCGACGACGAGCCGATCTCCCGTGGGGTCCCGGCTCAGCAGTCCCGGTAACCAGCAGTACGTCCGAAGGCCCGTACCGTCTCCCCCGGAGGTGCGGGCCTTCGCCGTGCCCGCGCGTCCTCCGGTGGCACCGGCACAGGAGGCGTCTTAGCGTGGCCGCATGATCGAGCTGGCGGGCCTGACGAAGCGTTACGGCGAGAAGATGGCGGTCGACGACCTCACCTTCACCGTCAGACCGGGCATCGTCACCGGGTTCCTGGGCCCCAACGGCGCCGGCAAGTCGACGACGATGCGCATGATGCTCGGACTGGACCGGCCGACGGCGGGAGACGTCCGGATCGACGGCAGGCACTACGACCGTCTCAAGGACCCCCTGAAGTACATCGGCGCCCTGCTGGACGCGAAGGCGATGCACGGCGGGCGCAGCGCCTACAACCACCTGCTCTGCCTCGCGCAGAGCAACGGCATCCCGCGCGGCCGGGTGGCGGAGGTGCTGGACACCGTCGGCCTGACGGGCGTCGCGAGGAAGAAGGCCAAGGGGTTCTCCCTCGGTATGGGGCAGCGGCTCGGTATCGCGGGCGCGCTGCTCGGCGATCCGCGGATCCTGATGTTCGACGAGCCGGTCAACGGCCTGGACCCCGAGGGCATCCACTGGATCCGCACCCTGATGAAATCGCTGGCCGCGCAGGGGCGGACGGTGTTCGTCTCCTCCCACCTGATGAGCGAGATGGCGCTCACCGCCGACCATCTGGTCGTCATCGGCCAGGGGCGGCTGCTCGCGGACACCTCCATGGCCGAGTTCAT
Organism: Streptomyces panaciradicis; assembly: GCF_023516615.1. GTDB lineage: Bacteria > Actinomycetota > Actinomycetes > Streptomycetales > Streptomycetaceae > Streptomyces > Streptomyces panaciradicis. The sequence continues at coordinate 2,344 of NZ_JAMGBF010000122.1, read as the reverse complement.
CGAGCAGAACTCGCGGTCCTATGTCCGGGTGCGCAGCCCGCAGCGTGAGCGCCTGCTCGACGTGCTGCACGAGGCCGGGGTCACCGTCGTGGAGTCCGGGAGCGGGGCGCTGGAGGTGGACGGCGGGAAGGCCGAGCACATCGGTGAGCTGGCGGCCCAGCACCAGATCGTGCTGCACGAGCTGAGCCCGCAGCAGGCGTCCCTGGAGGAGGCGTTCATGCGGCTGACCGCCGAGTCCGTGGAGTACCACGCGCACTCCGACGGGCCCGCCGAGCCGCGGCCGGCCTGGGGCGACGGCTGGGAGAGGAGCTGAGGATGGCGGCGATCCAGGTGGTGCGGTCCGAGTGGACCAAGATCCGGTCGGTGGCCTCGACCGTGTGGACCCTCTCCCTCGCGGTGGTCGTCACCATCGCCCTCGGCATGCTGATCTCGGCGCTGACGAAGAACGAGTTCGACAACATGAGCGCGAAGGACCGGCTGTCCTTCGACCCCACCTACATCAGTTTCGCCGGCATGAGCCTCGGCCAGCTCGCGATGATCGTGTTCGGGGTGCTGGTGGTGTCCAACGAGTACAGCACCGGCATGATCCGTACCTCGCTGGCGGCCGTGCCGCAGCGCGGCACCTTCCTCGCCGGGAAGATCGGGGTGGCCACCGGCCTCGCGCTCGTCGTCTCCATGGCGACCAGCTTCGTCGCCTTCTTCCTCGGGCAGGCGATGTTGGGCTCGCACAAGACCGCCCTCGGCGACCCGCACGTGCTGCGCGCGGTCATCGGCGGCGGGCTCTACATGACCCTCATCGCCGTGTTCTCGATGGGGGTGGCCGCGATGCTGCGCTCGCCGATGCTGTCGCTGGGCATCCTCATGCCGTTCTTCTTCCTGATCTCCAACATCCTGGGTAACGTCTCCGCGACGAAGAAGATCGGCCGGTTCCTGCCGGACCAGGCGGGCAGCAGGATCATGCGGGTGGTGCCGAGGATCGACGACGACACCCCGTACGGCCCCTGGGGCGGTCTCGGGATCATGCTGGTGTGGGTGGTCGCGGCGCTGCTCGGCGGGTACGTGCTGCTGCGGAGGCGGGACGCGTGAGCAGCGGCTCAGGTTTTACCTCCTCTTGAGCGGAACCGTCAGCTCCTCGATAAGCTCCTAACCCTTACGGGGGCGTGTGCCCCGCTGTCCTGAACCTTTCGATGGGTGCGGAGCATGATCGAGGCAGTCGGCCTGACCAAGCGCTACGGCGACAAGACCGCTGTGTACAACCTTTCGTTCCGGGTGCGGCCGGGGGCCGTCACCGGCTTCCTGGGGCCCAACGGCTCCGGCAAGTCGACGACGATGAGGATGATCCTCGGCCTGGACAACCCGTCCGCGGGGCAGGTGACGATCGGCGGCTACCCGTACGCGAAGCTGCCGAACGCGCCGCGGCAGGTGGGCGCGCTGCTCGACGCCAAGGCGGTGCACGGCGGCCGGTCCGCCCGCAACCACCTGCTGAGCCTCGCGCAGCTGTCCGGCATCCCCTCCCGCCGGGTCGACGAGGTGCTGGGCGTGGTGGGCCTGCAGGACGTGGCCAGGCGGCGCTCCAAGGGCTTCTCGCTCGGCATGGGGCAGCGGCTCGGCATCGCCGCCGCGCTGCTGGGCGATCCGCAGGTGCTGCTCTTCGACGAGCCGGTCAACGGCCTCGACCCCGAGGGCATCCTGTGGGTGCGCAACCTGATGAAGGCGCTCGCGGCGGAGGGGCGTACGGTCTTCGTCTCCTCGCACCTGATGAGCGAGATGGCGCTGACCGCCGACCACCTCATCGTGATCGGCCGCGGGCAGCTGCTCGCCGACATGAGCGTGCCGGACTTCATCGCCGCCAACTCCGCCGGTTTCGCGCGCGTGCGCACCCCGGACACCGATCCGCAGCTGCGGGAGAAGCTGACGTCCGCGCTGACCGAGGCGGGCGGGCACGTGCTGCCCGAGCAGGACGGCGCGCTGCGGATCACCGGGCTGCCCCTCCCCCGCATCAGCGACATCGCGCACGACGCCGACGTACGCCTGTGGGAGCTGTCGCCGCATCAGGCCTCGCTGGAGGAGGCGTACATGCGGATGACCCAGGCCGCCGTCGACTACCGCTCCACGGTCGACCAGAAGGCGGGCCTGATGCAGCCGCTGCCGCCGGGCGCCCAGCCCCCGATGCCGGTGCCCGGCCAGGGCCAGCCCGGCTGGTACGCCCCGCCGCCGCCCGGACAGGGCGGCCAGCCGTTCGCGATGCCGCAGGGGCAGCCGGGACAGCCGGGCCCGTACGGCGGCGCCGGACAGCCTCCGGCGAGCCCGTACGGCGCCCCCGCGGCGCCGCCCGCGGGCGAGG
>NZ_JAMGBF010000121.1 GCF_023516615.1 Streptomyces panaciradicis | reverse complement strand
TCCGTCGACGACGGCAAGTCCACGCTCGTGGGACGGTTGCTGCACGACTCCAAGTCGGTGCTCGCCGACCAGCTGGAGGCCGTCGAGCACGCCTCACTGAGCCGGGGCAAGGACGCGCCCGACCTCGCGCTGCTCACCGACGGGCTGCGGGCCGAGCGCGAGCAGGGCATCACCATCGACGTCGCCTACCGCTACTTCGCCACCCCGCGCAGGCGGTTCATCCTCGCCGACACCCCCGGCCACGTGCAGTACACGCGCAACATGGTCACCGGCGCCTCCACCGCCGAGCTGGCGATCATCCTGGTCGACGCGCGCCACGGGGTGGTCGAGCAGACCCGCCGCCACGCCGCCGTGACCGGGCTGCTGCGGGTCCCGCACGTGGTCCTCGCCGTCAACAAGATGGACCTCGTCGGGTACGAGCAGGACGGGTTCGAGCGGATCGTCGAGGACTTCGCGGGGCACGCCGCGGAGGCGGGACTGCCCGGCTTCACCCCGATCCCGGTCTCGGCGCTGGCCGGTGACAACGTCGTGGACCGTTCGGCGCACATGGACTGGTACGAGGGACCCGCCCTGCTGGAGTTCCTGGAGAACGTGCCCGTGGGCGCCGAGGCGGCCGACGCACCGGCCCGCTTCCCGGTGCAGTACGTGATCCGGCACGGCGAACAGCGCCACTACGCCGGGCAGTTGGTGTCCGGCTCCCTGCGCGTCGGCGACCGGGTCACCGTGCACCCGTCCGGCGGGACCTGCGAGATCGCCGGGATCGACGTGCTGGGCACGGCGGCCGAGGCGGCGTACACGCCGCAGTCCGTGAGCGTCCGGCTCACCGGCCAACGGGACGTCGCACGCGGCGACATGATCACGGCGGGAACGGACGTCCCGGTCCTCACCCGGGACCTCCGGGCGGCCGTGTGCCATCTCGCCGACCGGCCGCTGCGGGTCGGCGACCGCGTGCTGGTGCGGCACACGACCCGTACCGTCAGGGCGGTCGTCGAGGACCTGGCCGGGGCCGCCGGTCTGTCGGTCAACGACCTGGGCCGGATCAGGCTGCGCACCGCCGAGCCCCTGGCGCTGGACGACTACGCGGTCTCCCGGCGCACCGGCGCGTTCCTGCTGATCGACCCGGCGGACGGCGCGACGCTGACCGCCGGCATGGTGGACCTCAACCCCCCAGGCTGAGCCGGGGTTTGGGGGCGTCCGTCCGTCCGGTCTGCGGTCGGCGGCTGCCCGCCCGGTAGGGCGCCGGCCAGACGGCGCCCGGGCCGTCGTACCCCTGCTCGGCGGCCGCGTGCAGCGTCCAGTGCGGGTCGTACAGGTGCGGCCGGGCCAGGGCGCACAGGTCGGTGCGGCCGGCCAGGATCAGGGAGTTGACGTCGTCCCAGGAGGAGATCGCGCCGACCGCGATCACCGGGACGCCGACGCGGTGCCGGATGCGGTCGGCGAACGGCGTCTGGTACGACCGCCCGAAGTCCGGGCGTTCGTCGGCCACGACCTGCCCGGTCGACACGTCGATCGCGTCGGCGCCGTGCGCGGCGAAGGCGCGGGCGATCTCCACGGCGTCCTCGGCGGTGGTGCCGCCCTCGGCCCAGTCGGTGGCCGAGATGCGGACCGTCATGGGCTTGTCCTCCGGCCACACCTCCCGGACGGCGTCGAAGACCTCCAGCGGGAAGCGGAGCCGGTTCTCCAGGCAGCCGCCGTAGGCGTCGGTACGGCGGTTGGCCAGCGGGGAGAGGAAGCCGGAGAGCAAGTAGCCGTGGGCGCAGTGCAGTTCGAGCAGGTCGAATCCGGCGCCGGCGGCCCGCCGGGCGGCGGAGGTGAACTGCCTCCGCAGATCGGCGAGTTGTGTGAGGGTCAGCTCGCTCGGTACCTGGCCCGCGGGCTTGTACGGCAGCGGGGAGGCGGCGACGAGCGGCCAGTTGCCCTCGGGCAGCGGTTCGTCCATGCCCTCCCACATCAGCCGGGTCGAGCCCTTGCGGCCGGAGTGGCCCAGCTGCACGCCGATCGCCGTGCCGGGCGCCTGGGCATGCACGAAGTCGGTGATCCGCCGCCAGGAGTCGGCCTGTTCGCCGGTGTAGAGGCCGGTGCAGCCGGGGGTGATCCGGCCCTCCGCGCTGACGCAGACCATCTCGGTCATCACCAGCCCGGCGCCGCCGAGGGCGCGCGCGCCGAGGTGCACGAGGTGGAAGTCGCCGGGGATGCCGTCGACCGCCGAGTACATGTCCATCGGGGAGACGACGACCCGGTTGCGCAGGGTCAGGCCGCGCAGGCGGAACGGCGTGAACATCGGGGGTGTGCCGGGCGGGCAGCCGAACTCCTCCTCCACGGAGGTGGTGAAGCCGGCGTCGCGCAGCCGCAGGTTGTCGTGGGTGACGCGGCGGCTGCGGGTGAGCAGGTTGAAGGCGAACTGGCGGGGCGGCTGGTCGACGTAGAGGCCGAGGTTCTCGAACCACTCCAGGCTGGCCCGGGCGGCGCGCTGGGTGGAGGCGACGACCGGCTTGCGCTCCTCCTCGTAGGCCGCCAGCGCCCGCTCCAGTGAGGGCTGTTCCTCCAGGCAGGCGGCGAGGGCGAGGGCGTCCTCGACGGCGAGCTTGGTGCCGGAGCCGATGGAGAAGTGGGCGGTGTGGGCGGCGTCGCCCAGGAGGACGACGTTGCCGTGCGACCAGTGCGCGTTGGTGACGGTGCGGAAGGTGGTCCAGGCCGACTTGTTGCTCCGCAGGGGCCTGCCCTTGAGGGTGTCGGCGAAGATCTTGGCGCAGGCCTCGACGGACTCGGCCGTGTCGAGGTCGGCGAAGCCGGCCGCCCGCCAGACGTCCTCGTGCATCTCGACGATCACGGTGGACGCGTCGGCCGCGTACGGGTAGCCGTGGAGCTGCATCACGCCGTGTCCGGTCTCGGCGATGTCGAAGCGGAAGGCGTCGAAGGCGAAGTTCGCGGCGAGCCAGATGTAGCGGCAGTGGTGGCTGACCACATGGGGTCCGAACACATGGGCGTGGGTCTCGCGGGTCGTGCTGTTGACGCCGTCGGCGGCGATGACGAGGTCGTGGGTCTCGGCCAGGCCGGCCGGGGCCTCGGTACGGAAGCGGAGGTCCACACCCAGGTCGCGGCAGCGCTCGTGCAGGATCTCCAGCAGGCGCTTCCTGCCGAGCGCGGCGAAGCCGTGGCCACCGGAGGTGTGCCGTACGCCCCGGTGCACGATGTCGATGTCGTCCCAGCGCACGAAGTCCCGCTGCAGGGCCTCGTAGACGACCGGGTCGGCGTGTTCGATGCCGCCGAGGGTCTCGTCGGAGAGGACCACGCCGAAGCCGAAGGTGTCGTCGGGGGCGTTGCGCTCCCAGACGGTGACCTCGCGGGCCGGGTCCAGGCGTTTCAGCAGCGCCGCCGCGTACAGGCCGCCGGGGCCGCCACCGATGACCGCTACACGGAGGGGGTGGTCGGGCTTCGTCGGCGGCTGCGGGATGTTGGTGGATTGTCGCGCCCGCGCGGCGGTAGCCGCAGATTCGGCAGGGCCCCGCGCCCCTGAGGTGGGCATCTCTACCGTCCCCTCCATTTGGGAGGGCGCTTCTGGGTGAAGGCCGCGTGGAACTCGGCGTAGTCCTCGCCGTTCATGAGGAGGGCCTGGGTGGAGGCGTCCAGTTCGACCGAGGCGGCGAGCGGCATGTCCAGTTCGGCGGTCAGCAGCGCCTTCGTCTGGGCGTACGCCAGGGCCGGGCCGTCGGCCAGGCGGCGGGCGAGGGCCTGCGCGGCCTCGTCGGCCCGGCCTTCCTCGGTCAGCTCGCTGATCAGCCCGATGCGCTCGGCCTCCGGTGCCCGCACCGGTTCGCCCAGCATCAGCAGCCGGGTCGCGTGACCGAGCCCGACGACCCTCGGCAGCAGGTAGGCCGCGCCCATGTCGCCGCCCGACAGGCCCACCCGGGTGAACAGGAACGCGAACCGCGCGGTGGGGTCGGCGATCCGGAAGTCGGCCGCCAGGGCCAGGACCGCGCCGGCGCCCGCCGCCACCCCGTGCAGCGCCGCGATCACCGGGAACGGGCACTCCCGGATCGCCCGGACGGTCTGGCCGGTCATGCGGTTGAAGTCGAGGAGCTGGGCGGTGTCCATGGCGAGGGTCGCGCCGATGATCTCGTCGACGTCGCCGCCGGAGCAGAAGCCGCGGCCCTCGCCGGCCAGCACCAGGGCCCGGACGGACCGCTCCCTGGACAGCTCGGCGAGCAGGTCGCGCAGGTCGGCGTAGGCGCCGAAGGTGAGCGCGTTGAGCTTGTCGGGGCGGGCGAGGGTGACGGTGGCGACCGTGTCGGTGAGATCGACGCGCAGGTGCTCCCAGCGGGAGGTGCGGGCGGCCGAGCCGGTGAAGGGACTCATGACGTGCGGCCTCCTGGGGGACGGGGCGCTGCCGTACTGAGCTCTGCCCTTCGAAGCTATCACCTATCCGTGACTGTCGTCATGAGGGCGCGATAAGCGGGCTCGCTTGTGACCCGGCGCCGTCACATCCGTCACGGCTCGTCGACGAAGAGGCAACGGCGGGAGCTGCCGCGCGAGGCAAGCCGTGGTTACGGGTAAGCCGCCCGACAGCGGGGCCGAAGGTCCCGTACGGCGCCCGCCCAACGCCTCTGTGGACGGGCCCGTAGGATTCATACGGTTGAAAGCAGGTCTGCCTGCTGATGAACGGACCCATCGTGCAAGAACGCCCCGCCTCCTCCGCCTCCTGGCGCGTCGCGCTGCCGCATTCCGCCGCGGCCGTGCCGGTGGCCCGCGCGCTCGTGCGTACGGCACTGGCCGAGCTGGAGCACGGGGCGGACAGCGACACCGCGGAGCTGCTGACCGCGGAGCTGGTCGCGAACGCCGTGGAGCACACCACGGGGGACGCGCCGATAGAGCTGGTCGTGGAGCTGCTGCCGTCCGGCTGCCGGGTGGAGGTCCACGACCCCGACCCGGCGCCGCCGGGCGATCTGACGACACCGCACCGGGGAGCGCCCGACCCCTGGCAGGAGCACGGGCGCGGGCTGCTGCTGATCCGGGCGCTCAGCTCCTCCTGCGGGCACCGGGCGACGGATTCCGGGAAGGCGGTGTGGTTCCGGCTGCCCTCGGTGCCCCCGCAGCGCCGGGCGGTGTGACGGCCGGGCCCCGCGCACAGGAGGGCCGTCCCGGGGCGGCCCGGCGGGTCAGGCCAGCGTCGCGACCAGGATCGCCTTGATGGTGTGCAGCCGGTTCTCGGCCTCGTCGAAGACGACCGAGTGGGCCGACTCGAAGACCTCGTCGGTGACCTCCAGCGACTCGAGGCCGTGGCTGTCGTGGATCTCCTGCCCCACCTTCGTGCCCAGGTCGTGGAAGGCCGGCAGGCAGTGCAGGAACTTGACGTCGGGGTTGCCGGTGGCGCGCAGGACGTCCATGGTCACGGCATAGGGGGCGAGCGCGGCGATCCGCTCGCTCCAGACCTCCTTGGGCTCGCCCATGGAGACCCAGACGTCGGTGGCGACGAAGTCGGCGCCCCGGACGCCGTCGGCCAGGGACTCGGTCAGCGTGATCCGCGCGCCGCTCGCCCCGGCGAGTTCGTGCGCCCGGTCGATGACCTCCTGCACCGGCCAGTAGTGCTTCGGGGCCACGATCCGGACGTCCATGCCGAGCAGGGCGCCGGTGATCAGATAGGAGTTGCCCATGTTGAAGCGGGCGTCGCCGAGGTAGGCGAAGGCGATCCGGTCGACCGGCTTGGCGGTGTGCTCGGTCATGGTGAGCACGTCGGCGAGCATCTGGGTGGGGTGCCAGTCGTCGGTGAGGCCGTTGTAGACGGGCACGCCCGCGTGGGCGGCCAGCTCCTCCACCTTCTGCTGGCTGTCGCCCCGGTACTCGATCCCGTCGTACATCCGGCCGAGCACGCGCGCGGTGTCCCGCACCGACTCCTTGTGCCCGATCTGCGAGCCGGACGGGTCGAGGTAGGTCGTGGAGGCGCCCTGGTCGGCGGCGGCGACCTCGAACGCGCAGCGGGTGCGCGTCGAGGTCTTCTCGAAGATCAGCGCGATGTTCCGGCCGGTGAGGTACCGCGTCTCGGCCCCGGCCTTCTTGGCCGCCTTCAGCTCCGCGGCCAGCCCGACCAGGCCGAGGAACTCCTCCGCGGTGAAGTCGAGCTCCTTGAGGAAGTGGCGCCCGGCGAGGGCGGTCGGGACGGTCGCCATGGGGCGCTCCTGAGATGCGGGAACAGCTGACCGTGGAAGTCTATACGACGGTCAGCATTACTATGCACATGGGTGTACGCCTATACGGCCTCGCGTTCGACCGGGCAGCTCATGCAGCGCGGCCCGCCCCTCCCCCGCCCCAGCTCGCTGCCCGGGATCTCGATGACCTCGATGCCCTGCTTGCGCAGGTGGGTGTTGGTGGTGGCGTTGCGCTCGTAGGCCACGACGACGCCCGGTTCGACGGCGAGGACGTTGCAGCCGTCGTCCCACTGCTCGCGCTCGGCGGCGTGCACGTCCTGGGTGGCGGTCAGGACGCGGATCTCGCTCAGGCCGAGGGCGGCGGCGATGGCCCGGTGCATGTGCTCCGGCGGGTGGTCGGTGACCTTCAGCTCCTCGCCGACGCCCGGCTCGATGGTGTACGAGCGGAGCATGCCGAGGCCCGCGTACTGGGTGAAGGTGTCGCCGTCGACCATCGTCATCACGGTGTCCAGGTGCATGAAGGCGCGCCGCTTCGGCATGTCGAGGGCGACGATGGTCCGGGCCGAGCCGGCCGCGAAGAGCTTGTGCGCGAGCATCTCGACGGCCTGCGGTGTGGTCCGCTCGCTCATGCCGATGAGGACGGCGCCGTTGCCGATGACCAGGACGTCCCCGCCCTCGATGGTGGACGGGTAGTCGACCTGCCCCTCCGACCAGACATGGAACGTCTCGTCGCGGAAGAGGGGGTGGTGCCGGTAGATCGCCTCGAAGTGGACGGTCTCGCGCTGCCGGGCCGGCCAGCGCATGGCGTTGACGGAGACCCCGTCGTAGATCCAGGCGGAGGTGTCGCGGGTGAAGAGGTGGTTGGGCAGCGGGGCGAGGAGGAAGTCGTCGAGGTCCATGACGTGGAAGCGGACCGAGGTCGGCTCCGGGTGCGCGTCCAGGAACTCGCGCTTGGTCATGCCGCCGACGAGGGCCTCCGCCAGCTCGGCCGGGGGCATGGTCTCGAAGGCGGCTCTGAGGTGGTCGGTGGCGAGGACGCCGTACTCCTTCTCGTCGAAGACGCGGTCCAGGACGAGGGTGCGGGCCGCCGGGATCGCCAGGGCCTCGGTGAGCAGGTCGCCGAAGAGGTGGACGGTGACCCCGCGGTCGCGCAGCACGTCGGCGAACCCGTCGTGCTCGGCGCGCGCCCGGCGCACCCACAGCACGTCGTCGAAGAGCAGTGCGTCCTTGTTGCTGGGGGTGAGCCTTTTGAGCTCGAGGTCGGGCCGGTGCAGTATGACGCGGCGCAGCCGCCCGGCCTCGGAGTCGACATGGAATCCCATGCCTCCATCCTGACCACCGGGGGGCGTCTTGACCCGCGGCTCGTGCGTTTCTTCCGTCCCCAATTCTCGTCCTCTTGACGATAACGGCGTCTTCCGTTTATCGTCGAGGAGACGAGAACGAGGGGGTCCGATGGCCGACATCACCCGGCGCCTGGGCTGGCGCCACCTCAGAGGCGCGCCGACCGCGCACATCCGGCACCACCGGGACGGAAAGCTGATGCACGACGGGCCGGGGCTCAGCTTCTGGTTCCGCGCGCTGACCGCGGCGCTGTCCGAAGTCCCGGTGGACGACCGGGAGTTGGCGATGACCTTCCACGCCCGTACGTCCGACTTCCAGGACGTGGCGGTGCAGGCGACGGTGACCTACCGGATCGGCGACCCGGCCCTCGCCGCGGCCCGCCTCGACTTCTCGGTCGACCCGGACACGGGGGTCTGGCGGGGCGCGCCGCTCGAGCAGCTCGGCACCCTGCTCACGGAGACGGCGCAGCAGCACGCGCTGGACGTCCTCGCCCGGACGTCCCTGTCGTCGGCGCTGGTCGACGGGGTGACGGCGGTACGGGAACGGGTCGCGGCGGGCCTGGCGGCCGAACCGCGGCTGCCGGCGACCGGGATCGAGGTCGTCGCGGTGCGCGTGGTCGCGCTGCGCCCGGAGCCGGAGGTCGAACGGGCGCTGCGCACCCCGGCCCGCGAGCAGATCCAGCAGGAGGCCGACCGGGCGACGTACGAGCGCCGGGCCGTGGCCGTCGAGCGGGAGCGGGCCATCGCCGAGAACGAACTGGCCAGCCAGATCGAACTCGCCCGCCGCGAGGAGCAGTTGGTGGAGCAGCGGGGCACGAACGCGCGGCGCGAGGCGGAGGAGCACGCGGCGGCCGACGCGGTCCGCGCCGAGTCCGAGGCGGCCCGTACGGTACGGCTCGCGGAGGCGGAGGCGACGCGGTCGGTGCGGCTGGCGGACGCCGAGGCGCAGCGCACCGAGCGGCTCGCCCAGGCCGAGGCCGCCAAGGCGGTACGGCTCGCCCGGGCGGAGGCCGAGGCGGCCCGCGAGGTCGGCGAGGCGCGGGCCCAGGCCCAGGCCGCCTGGCTGCGGGTGCACGGCGAGGTCGACGTGGCGACGCTGCACGCCCTCACCGGGACGCGGCTGGCGGAGAACCTGCCGCGCATCGACAGCGTGACCGTCTCGCCGGACGTGCTCACGGGTCTGCTGGCACGGCTCGGCCGCAGCGGCGGGGAGACGGCGTGAGCCTCGCGCCCCGTGCCGTCCTGGTCCACCGCACCACCGAGTACGAGGAGTTGCTGGCCCACCACGGCACCCACGGGCAGGCCGCGTTCTTCCTCTCCTCGCGGGGGCGGGACATCGAGGAGGTCGCCGAGCGGCACCGGCGGGTACGGCGGGCGCTCGCCGAGGTGACCGCGGCCGTCCCGCTGACGTGGCGGCAGGCCCGGGTGGAGCGCGCCGACCTGGACCGCTTCCTGTTCGGGCCGGAGGACCTGGTGGTGGTCGTGGGCCAGGACGGGCTGGTGGCGAACGTCGCCAAGTACCTCGCCGGGCAGCCGGTGCTGGGCATCGACGCGGACCCCGGCCGCAACCCGGGCGTGCTGGTCCGGCACCGGCCGCGGGACGCGGCGAAGCTGCTGACGGCGGCGGGGACGAGCGTGGAGGAGCTGACGATGGTCGAGGCCGTCGCCGACGACACGCAGCGGCTGGTCGCGCTGAACGAGATCTACCTGGGCGCCGCCGGACACCAGACCGCCAGATACCGCCTGGGCCTCGAGGACGACGGGGGTGTCGTCGAGGCCCAGGCCTCCTCCGGGGTGCTGGTGGGCACCGGGACCGGCGCGACGGGCTGGATCCGCTCGGTGTGGCAGGAGCGGGGCGCCGCGGTGCGGTTGCCGCGCCCCACCGAGCACCGCCTGCTGTGGTTCGTCCGGGAGGCCTGGCCCTCGCCTGCCACGGGCACGTCCCTGGTGGCCGGGGAACTCGCCGCCACCGCCCGCCTGAAGGTCACCGTCGAGTCGGAGCGGCTCGTCGCCTTCGGGGACGGGATGGAGACGGACGCGCTGGAGCTGACCTGGGGGCAGTCGGTACGGGTCGGCGTGGCGGACACGTCACTGCGTCTGGTCGGTTAGGGCCGGAGATCCATCGGAAGGGCCCCGGCCGCCCTCCTCCCCCGCCACACGCTCCGCGCGCACCGGCGCCCAGAGGGTGGCGGCCGACGCGAGCGCGACGGCCGCCGACGCCGTCAGCACCGGCACATCGCCGAGCGCGGCCGCGAGCGTGCCGCCGCCCAGCGCGCCGACGGGCACGGTCACCAGGAGCACCGCCTGGGTGAGACCGGCGACGCGGCCCTGCAGACCGGACGGCGCCACCAGTTGCTGCAGGGTGGTCATGGAGACGGACCACACGGTGGCGGCCAGACCGTATCCGAGCTGGTAGGCGAGCAGCAGCGGGAACGCGCCCCCCAGGGCCGCCGCCGGGACCAGGAAGATCGCGGCGCCGGCCAGCAGCCCGCAGACCCGCGTCGCCCGCCACACTCCCAGACCCTCGCCGAACCGCCCGGCGAGGACGACGCCGAGTACGGTGGCCGCGCTGAACGCGGCGTACGTCGTCCCCAACTGCCAGGGTGCGAGACGGAGTTTGTCGGTCGCGTAGAGGACGTACAGCGCGGCGACCGCACCGGCGCCGAGGTTGAGGCCGGCACCCGCCAGCACCATCCGGTACAGCCGGCGGTCGGTGCGCACGACGTCGAGTCCCGCCCGCAGGGCGGAAACCGGCCCGGAGCGGGCGGCGTCGCGGTGTCCGGCCGGGGTGTTCAGGGCCGCCGGGAGGGCGAACAGCAGCACCGCCTCCACGGCGTACGCGGCGCCGCCCACGGCCAGCGCGGGACCGGTGCCGGCGAGGCCGACGAGGACGCCGCCGAACGCGGGACCGCCGATCTGGCCGGCCGTACGGGCGCCGGTGAGCACGGAGTTGGCGGCGAGCAGGTGCCGGGGGCCGACGACGCGGGGCAGGGCGGCCTGCAGGCCCACGGAGAGGGTGAAGGTCAGGGTGCCGGAGACGGCGGCGACGGCGTAGACCTGCGGCCAGGTGACGTGCCCGGCGGCGCGGGCGAGCGGGACCGAGCCGACGACCAGGGCTTGCAGGGCGGTCGCCGCGACCAGCAGGCGGCGCAGGCACACGCGGTCGACGAGCAGCCCGGCGAACGGGCTCAGCACCGCGCCGGGCAGGTACGTCAGGGCCAGGATCACGGACGCGGCGAACGGCCCGGCGTGCAGCTCTGTGACGGCGAGCAGGGTCAGCGCGAGTGCGGTGACCTGGCGGCCGACGGACCCGGCGGTCTGCTCGGCGCAGAGCAGCACGAAGGGGCGGTGCCGCCTGAGGGGGCGGTCGTCCGACGGGAGGGTCACCCGTTCAGATCCCGGTGCAGGGGACGGGCCAGCGCCCGATGCGGGGCGGCAGGGCGACGGCGTGGCCGTCGGTGACCCGGGCCAGTCCCTCCCCGGCCAGCAGAGCCACCGCTTCCCGCTGCACGTCGCTCAACTCGGCGAGGGAAACGGGCCTTTGCAGCAGGTCGAAGGTGGCGAGCAGGTCGGGGTCGTCGAGCGTGTAGCGGGCCGACGCCTCCTTGTCCCTGCGGTCCATGACGGTGACGAAATCGGGTCCGCGCCGGTGGTAGAGCATTCCGTATGCATGCCCAGGCGCGTCCACGCGTACCGGCTCGCCCCAGGTGGGCAGCGACACGTAGGTCCGCCCGTCACGGAACAACAGGCCCAGTTCGACGGCGTGTTGCAGCCACTGGGCGAGTTCGCCGGGCGAGCAGTCGTGCCCGGCTGCGGTCAGCAGGCGGTGCAGGGCCGTCTCGTTCCGCCCGGCCTCCAGGTGCCGCAGCGCGTCCGCCCGCCATCCGCGGAACCGGTGCCCGCGCCGCGGCCAGCCTTCCCGGCGGTCGTGTACGAGGAGGTCGTCGCCGTCCTCCGCGAAGGTCAGCCGGGACGTGGGGTGCCCGAGCAGCCAGCGCTCCACGCCTGCCTTCAGCCGCGCCTCGACGTCCCCGGAGATACCCGCGTCCTCGGTGTCGAAAAGGTAGACCAGGTCGGCGAGTTCGTCCTCGGGAAGGTCGTAGACGTGCCGGTACATCTCGGCCGGGCGGCGCTCGCCGAAGCCGAGGGCGGGGTCGTTGAAGTGCGGGCTGAACCGTTCGAGCTGGATGCGGTGGGCGCCGCCCGGGGGCTGGAGGTGGACGAGGGCGGGGAGCTGGTCGACGACCCCGGTGTAGTCCTCGGCGCTCTCGCCGGGGAAGCCGTAGAGGAGGTTCCAGGAGCAGGTCAGGGAGTGGTTCTCGCACTCGCGCAGGGTGCGGATGTTGCGGGCGCCGGTGACGCCCTTGTCCATGAGGTCCAGGACGCGGCTGCCCAGGCTCTCGATGCCGGGCTGGATGTGGACCGTGCCGGAGTCGGCGAGCAGGGCGAGCTGGTCGGGAGTGAGGTTGGACTTCACCTCGTAGTGCATCCGCAGGTCCCAGCCGCTGGCCGCCGCGCGGGGCAGGAAGTCCCGGAAGTAGGCCATGTCGATGATGTTGTCCACGGTGACGACGTCGAGGATGCGGTGCCGGCGCACCAGCCGGTCGACCTCGGACCACAGGCGTTCGCCCGGCTTGGCGCGAAAAACCATCGCCGAGCCGTTGAGCCCGCAGAAGGTGCAGTGGTGCTTCTCGCCCCACCAGCAGCCGCGCGCCCCCTCGACGACCAGTTTGGGGTGCACGTACTCGGCGACCGGGGAGGCGTCCAGGGCCCGCTGCCAGTCGTCGTAGTCGGGCGAGGGGATGTCCGCGGGCGCGACCGTGCGCCGCGACTCCGGGTTGGCGCGCGAGACCTCGCCGTCCCACCAGCACAGGCCGGGGACGTCGGCGGGCTCGGTGCCCGCGTCGAGGTGGCGCAGGAGCGCCGGGAAGGCGTGCTCGCCCTCGCCGCGCACCACGTGGTCGACGAAGGGGTGGTTGCGGTGCAGGGCGTGCCCCATCGGGCCGTCGCAGTTGCTGCCGCCGAAGACCACCGTCAACTCCGGCCGCCGGGCCTTGAGTTCACGGGCGAGGGCGAGTGAGGAGACGTTCTGCATGAAGGTGGTCGTGAAGCCGACCACGTCCGGCACCTCGGCGAGCACGGCGGCCGCGCACTCGGCGACGAACTCGCCCGCGTACCGGCGCATCTCGACGGCGGTGTCGATCGCGACCCCGCGCCGCCCGGCGTAGTCGCGCAGCGTCCCGGACCCCCAGTCCGGGTCGTCGTACAGCACGCCGGAGAACACCCAGTCGCCCAGCCCGTGGAAGATCGAGTCGCTGCCGACGCGGACGTAGTCGCCCGGCCGGAGCCGGCCGCCGGAGTGCTTCAGCAGGAACTCCGCCCAGCGCAGCGAGCCGTGGAACTCGCGCACCTCGTCGCCCGGACGGGTGCGCGAGACCAGCGTGTGCAACAGGCCCACCTGCAGGGACGGCAGGTCGATCGGATGCCAGGGCATCGTCACCAGGTGGACGCGCAACCCGTTCAGCGCGTCGGCCGTTTCTCCAGGACACGCGGCTGCCGGTTGGTCTTCTCCTCCTCGCGGACGACCACCTTCTTGATCTCCACCTGTGCCCCGCCTTCCCCGAACTCGACTGATTCGCAAGCCTGTTCACGTTAGGCGGGGTACCTGTGGGACACAAGGGCGGCGTGGGCCGTGAGGTGAGCAGGGCTCACGAACGGCTCAAAGCCGCGGGTCCACCGGCTCCGACTCCAGGGCCAGCACCCCGAACACGGCCTCGTGCACCCGCCACAGCGGCTCCCCCTCCGCGAGCCGGTCCAGGGCCTCCAGGCCCAGGGCGTACTCGCGGATCGCCAGCGACCGCTTGTGGCCCAGGAAGCGGGTGCGCAGCCGGGTCAGGTGGTCGGGGCGCGTGTACTCGGGACCGTAGATGATCCGAAGGTACTCGCGGCCCCGGCACTTGATGCCAGGCTGCACCAGCCGTCCCTCCGGGCTGCGCACCAGGGCGCCGACCGGCTTGACGACCATGCCCTCGCCACCGCGGCCGGTCATCTCCAGCCACCAGTCGACACCCGCCCGCACCGACTCCGGGTCGCCGGTGTCGACGTGGAGCCGCCGGGTGGTCTGCAGCAGGCCGGTGCCGTCGTGCTCCACCAGCCGGTCGAGCAGGGCGAGTTGCTCGTCATGCGGCAGCGCGGCGAGGCTGCGGCCCTGGACCGCCAGGATCTGGAACGGCGCCAGGCGTACGCCGTCCAGGCCGTCCGTCGTCCAGCAGTAGCGGCGGTAGGCCTGGGTGAACGCGGCCGCGTCCGCGGCCCGTTCGCGCTGCCGGTCCAGCAGGCCGGCCACGTCGACGCCCCGCGCGGCGGCGCCCTCCAGCGCGCCGAGCGCACCCGGGAACACCGCCCCGGACGCCGCGCCGACGGCCGCGTACTGCGAGCGCAGCAGCCCGGACGCCTTCAGCGACCAGGGCATCAGCTCGGCGTCCAGCAGCAGCCAGTCGGTGTCGAGTTCGGCCCACAGGCCGGCCTCGGTGACGGCCGCGCGGACCCGGCCCAGGACCTCCTCGGTGACCGACTCGTCGTCGAAGAAAGGCCGTCCGGTGCGGGTGTACAGCGAGCCCGTGGGGCCGTCGACGCCGAACCGCTTGCGCGCGGCCTCCGCGTCCCGGCACACCAGTGCCACCGCCCGGGAGCCCATGTGCTTCTCCTCGCACACGACCCGGGCGACCCCGTCCGCCGCGTACTGGGCGAACGCCTCGGCCGGGTGCTCCAGGTAGCCCTCGACACGGCTGGTCGCCGTCGGCGCCATGGTCGGCGGCAGGTACGGCAGCAGCCGCGGGTCCACGGCGAACCGGCTCATGACCTCCAGCGCCGCGGCCGCGTTCTCCTCGCGGACGGCGACCCGGCCGGAGTGCCGTGTCTCCACGACCCGCCGCCCGTGCACGTCGCCCAGGTCCAGCGGCCGCCCGTCGTGCCCGCCCGGCGCCTCGGTGCGCAGCGGACGCGCCGGCTCGTACCAGACCCGCTCGGCCGGTACGTCGACCAGCTCGCGCTCCGGCCAGCGCAGCGCCGTGAGCTTGCCGCCGAAGACCGCGCCGGTGTCCAGGCAGATGGTGTTGTTCAGCCAGGTGGCCTCCGGCACCGGGGTGTGGCCGTAGACCACGGCCGCCCGGCCGCGGTAGTCCTCGGCCCACGGGTAGCGCACCGGCAGCCCGAACTCGTCGGTCTCGCCGGTCGTCTCGCCGTACAGGGCGTGGCTGCGGACCCGGCCGGAGGTACGACCGTGGTACTTCTCGGGCAGACCGGCGTGGCAGACCACGAGCCGGCCGCCGTCGAGGACGTAGTGGCTGACGAGCCCGTCGATGAACTGACGTACCTCGGCGGCGAACTCCTCGCTCTCGCCCGCCATCTGCTCGATGGTCTCGGCGAGTCCGTGGGTGTGCTGGACCTTGCGGCCCTTGAGGTAGCGGCCGTACTTGTTCTCGTGGTTGCCGGGCACGCACAGGGCGTTGCCCGACTTCACCATCGACATCACGCGGCGCAGCACGCCCGGGCTGTCGGGGCCGCGGTCGACGAGGTCGCCGACGAAGACGGCCGTACGGCCCTCCGGGTGGACGCCGTCGGTGTAGCCCAGCTTGCCCAGCAGGGTCTCCAGCTCCGCGGCGCAGCCGTGGATGTCGCCGACGATGTCGAAGGGGCCGGTGAGGTGGGTCAGGTCGTTGAAGCGCTTCTCGGTGACGACGGTGGCGTTCTCGACGTCCTCGACACCGCGCAGGACGTGCACCTTGCGGAAGCCCTCGCGCTCCAGGTGGCGCAGGGAGCGGCGCAGTTCGCGGATGTGCCGCTGGATGACCCGGCGGGGCATGTCGGCCCGGTCGGTGCGCGCCGCGTTGCGTTCGGCGCACACCTCCTCGGGCACGTCGAGGACGATGGCGATGGGCAGCACGTCGTGCTGCCTGGCCAGCTCGATCAACTGGCGGCGGGCGTCCTGCTGCACGCTGGTGGCGTCGACGACCGTGCGGCGGCCGGCGGCCAGGCGCTTGCCGGCGATGTAGTGCAGGACGTCGAAGGCGTCCCGGGACGCGCTCTGGTCGTTCTCGTCGTCGGAGACCAGGCCGCGGCAGAAGTCGGAGGAGATCACCTCGGTCGGCTTGAAGTGCCGGCGGGCGAAGGTCGACTTGCCGGAGCCGGAGGCACCGACGAGGACGACGAGGGAGAGGTCGGTGACGGGCAGGACCCGCCCCTTGTGCTGTGTCGTCTCGGTCATGCCGCCTTCGCCTCCTTCTCGTTGCCGGTGAGCATCTGGAACACGGCCATCTGGGTGGGCGGACCGACCTCGGGGTCGTCCGGCCCGACGGGGGTGAACTCCACGCCGTAGCCGTGCCGTTCGGCCACTGTGTGCGCCCAGGCCCGGAACTCCTCCCGGGTCCACTCGAAGCGGTGGTCGCCGTGCCGGACATGGCCGGCCGGGAGGGACTCCCAGCGGACGTTGTACTCGACGTTCGGGGTGGTGACGAGGACCGTGCGCGGACGGGCCGCGCCGAACACCGCGTACTCCAGCGCCGGGAGCCGGGGCAGGTCGAGGTGCTCGATCACCTCGCTGAGCACGGCGGCGTCGTACCCCTTGAGCCGCTTGTCGGTGTACGCGAGCGAGCCCTGCAGGAGGGAGACCCGCGCGGCCTGGCGCTCGCCCATGCGGTCCAGCTTCAGCCTGCGGGAGGCGATGGTCAGGGCGCGCATCGACACGTCGACCCCGACGATCTCGGTGAACCGCGGGTCCTTGAGCAGGGTCTGCACCAACTGCCCCTGCCCGCAGCCGAGGTCGAGCACGCGGGCGGCACCGGCGGCGCCGAGGGCCTCGACGATCGCGTCCCGTCGCTGCACGGCGAGCGGGGCCGGCTTCTCCTCCGCCTCGGTCTCCTCCTCGACGGCGTTGTCGATGTCCTCGACCTCGCTGTCGTCGGCCTCCGCCAGCCGGACCAGTTCCAGCCGCTCCATCGCCTCCCGGGTCAGCGACCAGCGGCGCGAGAGATAGCGGCTGGTGATCAGCTTCTGCTCGGGGTGGCCGGGCAGCCAGCCCTCACCGGCCCGCAGCAGCTTGTCGACCTCGTCCGGCGACACCCAGTAGTGCTTGGCGTCGTCGAGGACGGGGAGCAGCACGTACAGGTGGCGCAGGGCCTCGGCGAGGGTCAGCGTCTCGGACTCCAGCAGCAGCCGCACATAGCGCGAGTCGCCCCACTCGGGGAACTCGGTGTCCAGGGCGACCGCCTCGGCGGTGACCGTCCAGCCCAGCGGCTCGAACAGCCGCTGGACGAGTCCCGGACCGCCGCGGGCGGGCACCGCGGGTATCTCGACGCGCAACGGACGTGCCTGGCCGGGCAGTTCGGGCCGGGCCCGGCACACGCCCTTCATCCCGCTGGAGAACACGCCGCTCAGCGCCACCGCGAGCAGCGAAGAGGCCGCGTAGGGGCGGTCGTTGACGTACTGGGCGAGCGCCGCGTCGGGCGCCCCGCCGCGTCCCTTGCCCTTGCCCCGCCGCACCAGCGCCACCGCGTCGACCTCCAGCAGCAGCGCCGCCGTGCAGCGCTGGTCGTCCGCCTCCGGGTAGAGGACGTGCGCCGTGCCGTAGGAGGTGGAGAACGCCTGCGCCTTGTCGGGATGCTTGTGCAGCAGGAAGCCGAGGTCGGTGGCGGGGCGTTCCGGGGTGCCGGTGGTGGTGATGGTCAGGAACATGGGCAGGGCCTCTCAGGCCGGTCGACGGGTTCGGGTGCCGTACACGCGAAAGCCCCCAGGAAGGGTGATCCTGGGGGCTCGGCAGGACGACGCTCCCACCTTCGCACACGGCGCCGGGCCGGCGCCCCGGTTTATTTCCTCAGGTCACGACAGCTGCGACTGGACCTGGGCGGAGATCAGCTCCAGGTGGTCGAGGTCGTCGAGGTCGAGGACCTGGAGGTACAGGCGGCTCGCGCCGACGGCGGCGTAGCGGCCGATCCTGTCGACGACCTCGGCCGGGGTGCCGGCCAGGCCGTTGGCCTTGAGCTCGTCGACCTCGCGGCCGATGGCGGCGGCCCGGCGGGCGACCTCCTGGTCGTCCTTGCCGACGCAGACGACGAGGGCGTTGGAGTAGACGAGGTCGTCGCCCTTGCGGCCGGCTTCCTCGGCGGCGGCGCGGACGCGGGCGAACTGGCGCTCGCTGTCCTCGACGGAGGCGAACGGCATGTTGAACTCGTCGGCGTACCGGGCGGCGAGGCGCGGGGTGCGGGTGGGGCCGTGGCCGCCGATGAGGACGGGGATCTTCGCCTGGGCGGGCTTGGGCAGCGCGGGCGAGTCGGTGAGGTCGTAGTGGGCGCCGTGGAAGTCGAAGGTGTCGCCGGGCTTCGTCTGCCACAGGCCGGTGACGACGGCCAGCTGCTCCTCCAGGCGGGAGAACTTCTCCTTGGGGAACGGGATGCCGTAGGCGGTGTGCTCCTGCTCGTACCAGCCCGCACCGATGCCGAGTTCGACACGGCCGCCGGACATCTGGTCGACCTGCGCGACCTGGATGGCGAGGACGCCGGGCAGGCGGAAGGTGGCGGCGGTCATCAGGGTGCCCAGGCGGATGCGCTTGGTCTCGCGGGCCAGGCCGGCGAGGGTGATCCAGGCGTCGGTGGGGCCGGGCAGGCCGTCCACGTCGCCCATCTTCAGGTAGTGGTCGGAGCGGAAGAAGGCGTCGAATCCGAGGTCCTCGGTCGCCTTCGCCACGGTGAGCAGGGTGTCGTAGCCGGCCCCTTGCTGGGGCTCGGTGAAGATGCGCAGGTCCATACATCCATCCTGCACACCTCCGTGCCGGTCCGCCGCACCGGTACCCGCCGTCACCCCGTCCCCGGTCGGGTGAAAACGCGTCAACGCGGTGCGCGGGGGTGCCGGCGCCAGTGACCGGGCCCGGAGGTGATCGTTGCTCGTGCGGAGCCGGACCGCCCGGCGCCCGCACCGGCCGGTCCTCGCCGGGGCGTCACCCGTGTCGGCCTCTGTTGTTGCGGGGCCGGGGGCCGAGGAGGCCGTCCATGTCCGAAGAGTCAACGGTGCCGTCGCAGGGCGGGAGCACCGGCCGGCCCAAGGGGCTGCTGCAGCAGTTGGAGGAGCTGATGGCGGCCCTGAACGCGGATCTGTCCGCCCTGGACGCCGACCTGCAGTCGGCGGGCCGCGGCGCCGAGGACGTCGAGGTCCGGGTCCGCCCCGTGGGGCCGGGGTCCGGCTTCTAGCCGGCTTCCCGCTCGGGCAGCCGCTGCTCCGCCTCCGCCAGCTTGCGCAGCATGTCCCGCACCCGGTCCCGGGACTCGTCGGCCGCGTCGATGGCCTCCATGCACTGCCAGTAGGTGGCCTCGTCGTCCGCGGCGCAGGCGAGGCCCACCAGGGCGATGCCGACCTCGCCGAGGAGGCCGCCGAGGCAGAGCAGGGCCTGGCGGGCGTCGCCCAGTTCGGTGAGCTGGGCCGCGCGCAGGTCGCCCGCGGCGAGCTGCGGGGCGTCCAGGACGCCGCAGCCGCGCCCCGCCAGCTCCGTCAACCCCAGTGCCTCGCCGCGCAGTTCGGGCGGGCCGGCGACCGCGAGGCGGCTGCCTATCGCCTGGGCCAGGGCCTGCGCCTGCCACACCTCCCTCAGGGTCTCCGGCGCACCGCCGCCCATCGCCAGGGCGCGCCTGCTGGTCACGATGAGCCGAACAGCGTCCATACGCTGCCCCCGTCCGTCTTGACGCGCTGCCCACGCGTCCGTCCGCCCGAACTCCGTTGTCCACTACCCAGAGTGAAGGGCTACGGGACGAAAAGCCAGAGGTGGGCGGAAATCTGTGGACAACAAATCGGTTTCGGACAGGATTTTGACTGCGGAGAGTGAAAACGGATGGAACGGCTCCTTACGGCGCCGGGAACCGCCGCTCGTTGCGGTCGATCTTGGCGTCGAGTGCCGCGAGGGGGTCGATGTCCAGGACCTGGCAGAGCTGGAGCAAGTAGGCGAGGACGTCGGCCACTTCGTCGGTCACCCGGTGCGCGGTGCCGGGGTCGTCCATCACCCGGGCCGACTCCTCCGGCGTCAGCCACTGGAAGATCTCGACGAGTTCGGAGGCCTCCACGCTGAGCGCGGCCACCAGGTTCTTGGGGGTGTGGTACGGCTGCCAGTTGCGGGCGGCGGCGAAGTCGGCGAGCCTGCGCTGCAGTTTCGCCACGTCGAGGGGTTCGCGCGAGGGATCGTTCACGGCTCCAGGTGTACCACCGTGACCCCCTCGGCCCCGGCGGCCCATGAGGCGTCGCCGACCCCGGCGACCACGCGGATGTGGCCGCGTTGCCCCATGCGCGAGGCCAGCCGCAGCAGTTCGCGGCGCTGGCACGGGTCGAGGGAGCGGTCGAAGGCGTCGGCGAGGACGGTGAGCGTCTGCATCGCGGCGGGCACCTCGCCGGCCGCGTCCACCTCCAGCACGCCCGGCCCGGTCAGCAGGACCAGGGCGAGGGCGACGTAGCGCAGTTCGCCGTCGCCGAGCCGCTCGAAGGACGTCCGGAAGCCGTCGCCCCGGTCGAGCAGGCCGCGGACCGTGCCGTCGGCGAGCGGTTCGGCGAGGACGTCCGTCACCGTCCCGGCGCATCCGGCGCGCACCGCGGCGACGAGCTGCGCGTGCCGGCGTCCGCACTCGGCGCGGGTACGCCACAGGACGTCGGCGAGGTTGTCGCAGCCGGGCAGCAGCCGGCCGGAGGCCGCCGGCACCGGCAGGCGCATGCGACCGGGGCGGGGGTCGCAGGCGAAGACGGAGCGCAGGGCGACGACCATCTGCTCGGCGGCGGCGAGCACCTGGCGCTGCCCGTCGGTCTTGCCGGCCACGCGCAGCGGCAGCAGCGCCGTGCCCAGCCGGTCGTCGGGCAGCGGGGCACGGGTCACCGGGGTCGCACCGGCTGTGTGCCAGGCGGCCTGGACGACACGGCGGGCGGGGTCGCGCAGGGCGGTCTCCAGCAGGACCAGGCCACCGCGGGTCAGGCGCTCGCCCACGATGCGCAGTTCGGGCTCGGCCTGTACGGCGACGTCGAGCCGGACCGGTCCTTCGGGGCCGTCGGCCGTGCAGCCGATGCGGAAGCCGCGGCGGCGCTGGGCGTCGGGGCGGGCCCGGTCGGGCACGCAGGCGCCAGGGTCGGGGAACACCTCGGCGACCGGGGCGCCGCCGCCGAGCCGGGCGAGGGCCTCGTAGGCCCGTAACGCGGTGGTCTTCCCGCAGCCGCTGGGCCCGGCGAAGAGCGTGACGGGCCCGATCGCGAACCGCGCGCCACGGTGACCGGCGAAGGCGGACAGCCGCAGTTCGGTCAGGCAGGGGCGGGCCACCGCGGGCCGCTCGGACAGCGGCGGCGGAGGGGCGCCGGGTTCCGGTGACACCGATGACACGCTCATGCCCGGACCGTACGGCTCCGCATTCAGCGGAACCGTTCCACCTCCGCCCGCTTCCCACGAAAGGACGACGGACCCGCCCCGCGTGTGACGACGCCGGTGGTACCGCGGAAGCGCACGACCGCCGGGCCGCGGCGCCGAGCCGAGAGGCTGCCGGCCCCTGCCCCACCTTCGGCTCTGAGGCGGTCCCTTGGCACCCACCCGCGAAGGCCCCGTGCGGCCGCCGCCCGGACGCCCCGGGTCAGCCGCCCGAGACCCCCGCGCTTTCCATCAGGCCCGTCACTTCCGTGCCGGCCGGGGTGAGGAGGAACACGTTGCGGTCCACGCGGTGCATGCCGCTCGCGAGGCCGAAGACGACTCCGGTGCTGAAGTCGAGGACGCGCTTGGCGACCTCCGTCTCCGCGCCGCTCAGGTCGAGAAGCACCGGCACGCCGGCCATCAGGGTCTCGGCGACCTCGCGGGCGTCGCCGAAGACGTTGACCCGCAGGACGACGAAGCGGCGGCGCGGCTCGGTGACCGCTTCAGGGTGCGAGCGATGGTCCACCGCCGACGGCCAGGCGTCCCGGCCCCGCAACGGCACGACCTGGGCGAGCCCCTCCCACTGCTCGTCGGTGACGTCGTACCTGTTCACCGGTTCCCCCCGAACTGACTCGCCTTCATTTCCTGCACCACCCAATTCTTACGCCAAGTCACCCGTTCGGCCCAACAGCGACACGGTCCGCGACTGCCCCACGAGATGCAACCAGCCACACATTCCAGGTCTTACCGGGCTCACACCGGACTCTTCACCTCCGGCCACACCCCGCTCACCGGGCGGGTCTAGCGTCCGATGACGTGCACTTGGCAGAAATGAAGCAGGTGACACCCGGTCGGCGGATGCAGTCGGCGGTGTCCGCCCTACCGGAACAGCCCGCGCAGTGGCACCGCGTCCTGACGCTGCTCGCCGACATCAGCCTCTTCATCGGCACCCGCGCGATCTGGACGCAGGCGGAGAGCCATCGCCCGGCCGTCGCCGCGGCCATATCGGTGTGCTACGCCGCGATCCTGGTGACCGGCGTGCTGACGCTCGTCGTGCGCCGGGCCAGGTCGCTCATGCGCCTCGACGCCGTCGTGCTGGTGACCGCCGTGGCGCTCGCCCTGTGCGCGTGGGCGATGAACCACGGCGGCTCGGACGAGGCCGTGCTGACCACGCAGGCCGCGAAGGAACTGGCCGCCGGCCATCCCGTCTACGGGCAGCCGTGGCCGTGGCTGTTCACCAAGGGCATCGCGCTGACCACGACGTTCAACGGCGGCTACGACTTCACCTACGGCTACCCCCCGCTCGCCCCGCTGCTCACCGCGCCCCTGCTGTGGATCGGGCACGGGGGCGCGCCGGCGACGGCTGTGAGCACGGGCGCGCTGATCGCCGGCACGGTCGTGCTGTGGCGGATGCTGCCCGCGCAGTGGCGGTCGGCGGCCACCATGGCGTGCCTCGGCTTCGGCTTCCTGCCCACCTACGCGCGTGAGGGCTATCCGGCGATCACCGCGCTGGCCCTGCTGATCCCGGTGGTGGTGCGCTGGCCGCGGACCGGGCTGGGCGGGCGGCTGGGAGCGTCCGGCGTGGCCCGGGCCGCGTGCCTGGGTGCCGCGTGCGCGGCGCAGCAGCTGCCCTGGTTCCTGGCGCCGTTCCTGCTGGCCGGGATCTACGCGGTGCGCCGGGGCGAGCTCGGCAGGCGGGCCGCGGCGCTGGTGGTGGCGCGGATCGTGGGCATCGCCGCGACCGTGTGGCTGCTGATCAACACGTACTTCATCGTGAGTGAGCCGGGCACCTGGGCCACCGGTATCGCGCTGCCGCTGATCCAGGGGGCGACCCTGCACGGGCAGGGCCTGGTCGGGGTGTCCCTGTACTACACGCACGGCAGCGACCGGCTCGACTGGTACGGGCACGCGAGCATGCTGCTGGCCGTGGCCCTGCTGGGGCTGCTGGTGCTGTTCATGCGCCGGCTGGGCCCGGCGGCGACCGTGCTGCCCTGGTGCGCCTTCTACCTGGCGACCCGGTCCCAGGACGGCTACTACCTGATGATGACCCCGCTGTGGCTGGCGACCGCGGTCACCGCGCCCCCGGCGGAGTTCGTCCGGGCCTGGCAGCCGCGCCCCCGGATGCTGACCGGCCGCCGGCGGCGCCCGGCGCTGGCCGCGGCGGCCGTTGTGATGGTGGTTCCGGCGCTGGTGAGCGCCGTCGTGGCCGTGACGGGGAAGGCGCCGCTCAGGACGGAGATCGCCGAGGTGGGCCGGACGGCGAGGGACGCGAACGTCCTCACCCGGCTGACCCTGCGGGTCACCAACCGGGACGACAGCGCTCTCGAACCGCACTTCATGCTCACCGTGGGGCAGGGGCTGCGGCAGTACTGGACGACCCTGCGGGGGCCGGCCAGCCTGCCCGGGCACACCTCGGCCGACTATGTGATCCGGCCGGCGCACGGGAGGTTCACCCTGCCGGGGCCGCACGCCCTGCTCCGGCTGCGGGTGTTCACCGCCGACCCGCAGACGCTGTCCAGCAGCGATGTGCACCTGCGGGTGGACGGACAACACCACGGCGGCGGAACCGGGCGGTCCGGCCGGTCCCGCTGAGCGGCGTCGGACGGCCGGGACGGTCCCCTGAGCGGCGCCGGACGGCCGGGACGGTCCCCTGAGCGGCGCCGGACGGCCGGGACGGTCCCGATGAGCGGCGTAAGACGCCGGGCCGGTACCTGTTAAGCGGCGTCAGACAGCCAAGTCGGTCCCCCGAGCGGTGTCAGGCGGCCGAGCGCACGAAGCGGAGCGTGGCGGTGACGGTCGCGGGGCCGCGCATCATGCCCAGCTGGTTCCAGCCGAGGCCGAACTCGGCGCGGTCCACGGTGAACTCGGTCTCCAGGGTCAGCGCGTCGGCGCCGGCGTCCAGCAGGCGCGCGGTGACGGACTGCGGGCGGCTGACGCCGCGCACGGTGAGCTGACCGGAGACCTCGACGGTGTCACCGGAGCGCAGCTGGGCGTCGGGGACCGCGAAGGTGATCTCGGGGTGGTTCGCCACGTCGAAGAAGTCGGCCGAGCGCAGGTGCTCGTCGCGCTTCTTGTGCCCGGTGTCGAGGGAGGCGGCGTCGAGCGTGATCGTTCCGGTGGCGGTCCCGTCGGCGCTCACCTCGCCCCGGCCGCCGACGGCGCCGAAGGCGCCCTTCACGGTGACCAGGTTCCACATGGTCTTGTGGCGCAGGGCGACGGTGGAGGCGGTGGCGTCGAGCTGCCAGACACCGGTTTCGACGGCGACGGTCATGGTCTTCTCCTGGGAGCGGGGGTGGGCGAACGGTTGGTTCAAATTTGGATGACTGGCACGCTAGCCCATTATCCAAATCTGGACAACCTCCTCGTCCAAAAATGGACAATGGGTAGACTCGACGCATGGCCGATCCCGACGAGCGCCCGACCGACCTGCCCGAATGCCCCTCCCTGCGGGGCGGCGGGCTGCTGCCCGATGAGCTGCGGGCCTGGATGGTGATGCTGGCGGCCATGGGCGCGGTGGAGCAGGAGCTGCGGTCGGTCGTCAAGGACCGGCTGGACGTCTCCCACGACGAGTTCCTGATCCTGTGCCTGCTCGCCGAACAGCCCGCGTCGGGCCTGCGCATGACGCGCGTCGCGGAGCTTCTCGGCCGCCCCAAGACCCGGCTGACCTACCAGATCGCCTGCCTCCAGCACGCCGGGCTCGTCACCCGCAAGTCGGTCTGCGGCGACAAGCGGGGCATCGAGGTCGCCCTCACCGACAAGGCCCGCCGGCTGCTGCGCGACGCCTCCGGCACCCTCGCCACGACCGTCACCCGGGCCCTGACCCATGTGATGGGCCCCGATCAGCGCGAGGCCATGCGGGGCCTGATGCCGGAGCTCGCCGGCGAGACCGAGGAGGCGTAGCCGGGGGGCGCATGGCCCTCCGGCTACCTCGGGACGGACGACCCTCCGCTGCCTCGGGACAGATGACCCTCCGCTGCCTCGGGACGGACGACCCTCCGCTGCCTCGGGACAGATGACCCTCCGCTGCCTCGGGACGGACGACCCTCCGCTGCCTCGGGACGGACGACCCTCCGCTGCCTCGGGACAGATGGCCCTCCGGCTGCCTCGGGACGGACGACCCTCCGCTGCCTCGGGGCGGATGGCCCTCCGCCGCCGGGGTACCCGGCGCTCCCGTGCCGTTGCGGCCGTGTCCGTGATCGAAGGAGGGCTCCATGGGCGCGCTGGATCTGCCCGAACCCGTCGTGCGTCGCGAGGGCGCGGCGACGCCCGTCGACTCCTCGAAGCTGGAGGCCGCGCTGCGCGACAGGGTCGACGGCGAGGTCCGCTTCGACGCCGGGAGCCGGGCCGCGTACGCCACCGACGCCTCGAACTTCCGGCAGACCCCGATCGGCGTGGTCGTGCCCCGTACGCCCGAGGCCGCCGCCGAGGCGGTGGCCGTCGCGCGCGAGCACGACGCGCCGGTGCTGTCGCGGGGCGGCGGGACCAGTCTGGCCGGGCAGTGCACCAACACGGCCGTGGTGATCGACTGGTCCAAGTACTGCAACAAGCTGGAGTCCGTGGACCCGGACGCGCGGACCTGTGTCGTACAGCCCGGCATCGTCCTGGACGACCTCAATCGCCAACTCGCCCCGCACGGCCTGCGGTTCGGCCCCGAGCCGGCCACCCACGCCAACTGCTGCATCGGCGGCATGATCGGCAACAACTCCTGCGGCGCCACCGCGCAGGCGTACGGCAAGGTCGTCGACAACATCGCCCGCCTGGAGGTTCTGCTCTACGACGGCACCCGCTTCTGGTGCGGGGAGACGAGCGACGAGGAGTACGCCGAGATCGAGCGGCAGGGCGATCTGCGGGCCGCCGTCTACCGGCGGTTGCGCGCCCTGCGGGACCGGTACGGCGACGAGGTGCGCCGCCGCTACCCCGGCATCCCGCGCCGGGTCTCCGGCTACAACCTGGACTCGCTGCTTCCCGAGTACGGCTTCGACGTCGCCGGACTGCTCGTCGGCAGCGAGTCGACCCTGGTGACCGTGGTGCGGGCGGAGCTGGAACTGGTGCCCGTGGTGAAGGAACGGACGCTGGTGGTGCTCGGGTTCCCGGAGATCTCCGTGGCCGCCGACGCCGTGCCGACGATCCTGCCGTACGAGCCGATCGCCCTGGAGGGCGTCGACGCGCTGCTGCTGAAGGACGAGCGGATCAAGGGCCTCAACCCGAAGGCGCGCGCCGAACTGCCCCAGGGGAAAGCCTTCTTGATGGTGCAGTTCGGCGGGGACACGGCCGAGGAGGCCGACGAGGCGGCGCAGCGGATGCTGGACGGGCTGCACGAGTCCGAGCACGACGCCGAGGTCGCCTTCCTCGACGACCCCACCCACGAGGACGAGTTGTGGCAGGTCCGGGAGGCCGGACTCGGCGCCACCGCGCACGTCCCCGGGAAGCCGGACACCTTCGAGGGCTGGGAGGACTCGGCGGTGCCGCCGGACCGGCTCGGCGACTACCTGCGCCGACTGCGCCGCCTCTTCGACGAGTTCGGCTACCTCAGCGACACCGGGCCCAGCCTCTACGGCCACTTCGGGCAGGGCTGCGTGCACACCCGCATCCCCTTCGACCTGTACACCGCGGACGGCGTGGCCGGCTACCGGCGGTTCATGGAGCGGGCGGCCGACCTGGTCGTGGAGTTCGGCGGGTCCTTCTCCGGGGAGCACGGGGACGGACAGAGCCGGGGCGAGCTGCTGGGGCGGATGTTCGGCGACGACCTGGTCGAGGCGTTCGGGCGGCTCAAGGCCGTCTTCGACCCGCTGAACCGGATGAACCCCGGCAAGGTCGTGGCCCCCTACCGGCTCGACGAGAACCTGCGCCTGGGCGGCGACTGGGCGCCGTACGTCGAACGCGACCTGCACTTCCGCTTCCCCGACGACGGCGGGACGTTCACGGAGGCCGCCAACCGGTGCGTGGGCGTGGGCAAGTGCCGGCAGCTGACCAACTCGGGCGGCTCCGTGATGTGCCCCTCCTACCAGGTCACCCGGGAGGAGGAGCACTCGACGCGGGGCCGGGCCCGGCTGTTGTTCGAGATGATCGACGGGCACGGGGACAGCGCGATCCGGGACGGCTGGCGGTCGGAGGCGGTACGGGACGCGCTCGACCTGTGCCTGGCGTGCAAGGGCTGCAAGAAGGACTGCCCGGCCGACGTCGACATGGCCACCTACAAGGCGGAGTTCCTCTCTCACCACTACGAGGGGCGCCCCTGGCGCAGGCCGCGCTCCGACTGGTCGATGGGCTGGCTGCCGGCCGTGGCCCAGGCCGTCGGCCGCGCCCGGCTCGGGCCGGCCGTCAACGCGCTCACCCACACGCCGGGGCTGTCCGGGGCCGCCGTGGCCGTCGCCGGGGTCGAGGACCGCGAGGTGCCGCTGTTCGCGCACCGGACGCTGCAGCAGTGGTTCGCGGGACGGCGGGAGACGTACGGCGACGGGTCGCGCGGGAGCGTGCTGCTGTGGCCGGACACCTTCACCAACTTCTTCCACCCGCACATCGGGCAGGCCGCGGTGGAGCTGACGGAGCGGGCCGGGTGGCGGGTGGTGCTGCCGCAGGAACCACTGTGCTGCGGCCTGACATGGATCTCGACCGGCCAACTGGGCCTTGCCGAGCGGGTGTTGAAGCGGACCGTGCGGGCGCTCGCCGGGCATGCGCGCTCCGGCGGGCTCGTGGTCGGGATGGAACCGAGCTGCACCACCGTCTTCCGGTCGGACATGGGCGAGCTGTTCCCCGGCGACCGGGACGTGCGCAGGCTGAGCGAGCAGACGGTGACGCTCGCGGAACTGCTCGTCGACCACAGCCCCGGCTACGAACCGCCCCAGGTGCCGGACAGGTCGGCACGGGCGGTGGCGCAGGTGCACTGCCACCAGCACGCGGTCCTCGGCTGGGAGTCCGACCAGGAACTGCTGCGGCGGGCCGGGGTGGACGTCGAACGCCTGGAGTCCGGGTGCTGCGGGCTCGCGGGCAACTTCGGTTTCGAACGGGGGCACTTGGAGGTCAGCGAGGCATGCGCCGAGCGGGTGCTGCTGCCGCGGCTGCGGGAGGAGGACCCCTCGACCGTGGTCCTCGCGGACGGGTTCAGCTGCCGCACCCAGGTGCACGAGTTCGACAGCGGCGGCCACGAGGCCGTGCACGTGGCGGAACTGCTCGCCGCGGCACTGCCCGACGGCCGGTACGGCAGCGCGTACGGCGTCGGCCCGAAGGCGCGGCCCGCCCCGCCGGGACGCCTGGGCAAGGCCCTGGCGCTCGGCGGGGTCGGGGTGGGCGCCGCCGGGGTCGCCGCGGGGCTGATCCGGGGACTGCGCCGGTGACCTGACCAGCCCGGGTGCCGGGCTCGTGGCCGGGACCAGTCCGGCGACACGGGCCCGGGCACGCACCCCCGGAGGGGGCACCCCGGCCACCGCTCGGCTCGGCCGTCGGGCGCCGTCCCCCGCAGCCGCCCCTGCCCCCCGGCGGCGGCTAGGCGAGCTCCAGCTCCCCCGCCAGGGTGGCCCGTGCCCTCGCCACCCGGGAGCGGACCGTCCCCTCCGGGCAGCCGCTCAGCGCCGCCGCCTCCGCGTACGGCAGCCCCAGCAGCTGGGTCAGGACGAAGGCCTGACGGCGCTCGGCGGGCAGCGCGGCGAGCAGGTCCAGCAGCGCGATCCCGTCGTCGAAGCCGGGAAGGCCCCGGGGCTGGGCGTGCTCGGCCGCCAGCTGCCAGTCCGGGCGGTCCGCCAGGCGGGGCCTGGCCGAGGCGCGGCGGTAGCCGTCGACGACCGCGCGGCGGGCGATGGACAGCAGCCAGGCGCGGGCCGAGCAGCGGCCCTCGAAGCGGTGGAGGCTGCCGAGGGCGCGCAGGAAGGTCTCCTGGGCCAGGTCGTCGACGGCCTGCGGGTCGGCGCACAGGTGGGCGACGTAGCGCAGGACGTCGCGGTGCAGCGCGCGTACGAAGTGCTCGACGGCGTCCGGGTCGCCGGCCCGCGCGGCCAGCGCCCAGGCGGTCGCCGCCTCGTCGCGCGCGGCCGGCTCGCCAGGTGTGCCGTCCGTTGTCGGGCATGCCTCAGTCAGGGCAGGGGTGGTCATCCGATGTCCTTCTCGGGTGAGCGGGTGAGGTGGGTGGGTGGCTCCGGCTGTCGTCAGACGACAGCGGTGCCCACCGGCGGACCCCGAGAGGTGATCGTGTGGACGAGCGGAAGCAGGCGCGGCGCCCGGTCGGAGCGCGGGCGGCCGAAGCGCGGACGGGTGTGGTGCGGGCTCGGCGGCGGGACGAGCAGCAGACGCAGCGGTGCCGCCAGCCGGGCGCCGACGGCGCGCAGGATGCGGAAGGCGGCCCGTTCGCCGTGCGCCAGCCACAGACCGCACAGCAGGGCGGCCAGCAGGTGCGCGCCGAGCATGCCGAGGGACGGGGAACCGCCCGCCGCGTGCCCCATGTGCATCCCGCCCATGGAGCCGTGGCCGCTCATGTCCATCCCGGCCATGGTGGCGACGGAGTTCCCGCCGCCCATGTCCATCCCGGCCATGGAGGCGACGGAGTTCCCGCCGCCCGTGCCCGTTCCGCCCATGGAGGCGACGGAGGCCCCGCCGCCCATGTCCATCCCGGCCATGGAGGCGACGGAGTTCCCGCCACCCGTGCCCATTCCGCCCATGGAAGCGACGGAGGCCCCGCCGCCCATGTCCATCCCGGCCATGGAGGCGACGGAGGCCCCGCCGCCCGTGCCCGTTCCGCCCATGGAAGCGACGGAGGCCCCGCCGCCCATGTCCATCCCGGGCATGGTGTCCGGCGCGCCGCCGCCGCTCTCCGCCGCCGATCGCGCGTACGAGAACGCCGCGTGCAGGACCGCCTGGGCGCCGACCACGACGGGCACGATCAGCGCGGGGCCGCGCTCCCGGCCTGCCAGGCACCAGCCGGCGGCGCCGGTCGCGGCCGCGCCGGCGGCCAGGGCCCACGCGGGCACCCGGCCGCCGGACATCACCTCGTGCGCCAGGGCGGCGAGCAGCACGCAGACGGCCGCGAACACCGCGGCCCGCACCGTGCGTGAACACCACCCTGCTGTCATGGCGCCTCATCCTCACACCGGGGATCCGGCCGTCGGCGGAAGGTACGGAAACCCACAGGCACCGCGCTCATCTCACAGCCCGGACCCCGGCCACGAGGAAGAGGCGCCGCGGTCGCTATTCCGGACGGGCCCCGCCGTCACGGCCGCGGGCGAGCGCGAAGCCGGCCGCCGCCAGCCCCAGGACGCCGACGACGAGGCCGGCGACGCCGAGTCCGCGCGCGGTGGAGTCACTGGCGGACGCCGTGGACCCGGTGCTCGCGGCGCTCTTCGAGCTCTCCGGCAGCGGAGTCGTGCCACCGGCGCCCGTGTCGGCGCCCGAGTCGGCCCCCTTGGCGGTCAGCTTCAGCACCGGTGCCGGGCTCTCCGGTTCCTCGTCCCCCTGCGCGGGCTGCTCGATCCAGCGGGTGGTCTTGCCGTCGGAGTAGGTCTGCAGCGTCTTGAAGACCAACTGGTCGGTGTCATCGGGCAGTTGACCGAAGGCCACGTTGAAGTCCGCGTAGTGACCGGGGTCGATCCTGCCGCCGGTCCAGGTGATCTCGGAGACCGCGTCGGTGATGGTGCCGTCGTCGGTCTTGACCGGCTTCTTGAGCTTGGTGTTCGTGACCTTGGCCGTCCAGCCGTCCTGCGGCGAGACGAGCACGCCGAGCAGCGGGTGGCCGGTGGGCAGGAAGACCTGCACCTTGGTGGTGCCGGCGCCGTCCTCCTCGTTGGGGACGCGGAAGGTCAGGACGCCGTCCGTGGCGCCCTTGGCATAGCTCTCGGGGTGGACCGTGACGTGCGCGGAGGCGATGCCCGCCGCGGCGAGCAGCCCGGTGGCGGCCAGGGTGGTGACGACTCCGGCGCGGCGCAGGGTGGCGCGTACTGAGGACATGGGTGGGTGAATCTCCGTACGGGAAAGGTGTGTTGAGGACAGATGGGGTACGGAGTCCCCGGTGGCGGCCCGCGCCGCTGCACCGCGTGCCGCAGCAGCGTCCGCCGCGGCGGCCGGGGGGCACACGGGTACGGGCGTACGACGTCCCGCGCGTCCGGCACGAGACCGGCCCCGCCGCGCACCCGCCACCAGGCCCGCAGGCCCGGCACCAGCGCGGTGGCCCGGCGCAGCAGCGACCACACGGCGGCCTCGCCCCGCCGGAGCCACCAGGTGAGCAGCAGCGCGGCGACGACGTGTGCGGCGCCGGCGTGCGGTGTCACGGTGTGCGCGTGGGACATGCTCATGCCGTGCATGACCATCGTCGGCTGCGGCGCCGCGGCGTCGAAGGCGAGGTGCAGCCCGCCCTGGGCGACGAGCGTCGCCGCCCCGATGGCGCCCAGGGACCGCTCCCGGCCGCCCAGCAGGCATCCGGCGGCGAAGACCGGCGCGAATCCGGCGGCCTGCACCCACACGGGCGGTGTCGTACCGGTCGCCAGTGCGTGCCCTCCGGCGGCGAGCAGCACGCACAGCGCGGCGAACACCGCCGCGCGCAGCCCGCGGACCGGAGCAGACGCCGTCATGGCGCCCGATCCTGTCACGCGGCCCGCCGGGCCCACCGGGCGCGTCCCAGAACCGGCGGCCGCGGGCCGGGAATCGGCAGGCGGGTGCCCCGCGCGGGGACCACGGCGGCGGTCGGCGGGGTCGAACGGCCTGAGGGGCAAGGGAAGTTCCGGAGGGTCGGTCTGCTGTCCGTCGTAGGGATACGGCCGCGAGCACCGGCGCGTTCATCCCACGGAGCCGTTCCTGCCGGTGGCGGCCGGCGGCCCCCGCAGGCGGCAGCCACTCCCCCGCGCCCCCTCGTGTCCTCGTCAGCCCCCGAGCGCCGCCAGGACCTCGGCGCAGATCGCCAGTGCCGTCTCCGCCGGGGTGCGGGCGCCGATGTCCAGGCCGATGGGGCCGTGCACGCGGGCCAGGTCGGCGTCGGTGAGGCCGGTGCGGAGCAGGTCGTCGGCGCGGCGGGCCTGGGTGTGACGGGACCCCAGGGCGCCGACGTACGGGATGCCCGTGGTCAGGGCGGTGCGCAGGGTGGGCACGTCCACGTCGGGCTCATGACTGAGCATGATCAGGCAGGCGGCCGCGGGATGCTCGGCGAGCAGTTCCTCGGCGTCCCGCCCGACGCTCGTCACGGTGGCCTGCCAGCCGAGCAGGCCGGCCTGGGCGACGAGGAGTTCGGCGAGCTCGCCGCCGCCCACGACGACGAGGTGCGGGACGGCCGGGCAGGTCTCGACGAGGACGAGTCCGGCGTCGGCCGCGTGCACCTCGCGTCCGGCGCGGTGACGGGCGAGCAGGGAACGCGCCTGCACGGCCGCCTGCGGCGGGACGTCCGGCCCGTCCACCGCCTCGTCCGGGGTCACGACGGTGCTGACCGCGTGCGTGCGGTCCTCGTCCAGCCAGGTCACCAGCGCCACGTCCGCGCCCGCCGCGAGCAGCTGCCACCAGCGGGGCGGGACGGCGCCCAGCGGCTGGAGCAGGATCTCGGCCTGGCCGCCGCAGGTCAGGCCCGCCTGCGCGACGCCCTCCTGGTGCACGCTCACCTCGCACACGCGGGCCGTGTGGCCGGGCGGCACGGCACAGGCCTCGGTGACGAGCTGCTCGTCGAAGGCGCCCCGGTACAGCCGCCCGGTGTACTGCCCGTCCGAGTCGATCAGCATCGCGTCGGCCGGCCGCCGCGCGCCGAACCCGCGCTCGGTGAGGGGCCGCGCGAGCACCGCCGCCCGGCCTTCGGCCGCCCACCGCCGCGCTGTCTCCGCCAGGTCACGCATGCGCCCAGCGTAGTCAGTGGACGTCCCGGCCGTACCTCTTGCCGGCCGCGGACAGCTCGACGCACGCCGCGCCCACTCCACATTCACCCGCAGGCGTGAACCGTGGCATGAACGCCCTGATCTGCGGGGATCCCGCGGGCAGCCACCAGGGGGCAACCGGCACGCCACCAAACTTGTACGTTTCGTTTTCTTGAATCGTTCGTGTTTAAGCCTGTAGGTTGGTCCCCATGACTTCACCCCAGCCTCCGACCACCGCCGAGGAGCTCCGCGGTGCCGGCCTGCGGGTGACAGCCGCCCGCGTCGCACTGCTCGAGACCGTCCGCGAGGGTGACCACCTCGACGCCGAGACGATCGCCTCGGGCGTGCGCGAGCGGGTCGGCCACATATCCCTTCAAGCGGTGTACGAGGCACTCCACGCACTGACCGGCGCGGGCCTCGTACGGCGCATCGAGCCGCCCGGCAGCCCGGCCAGGTTCGAGGGAAGGGTCGGTGACAACCACCACCACCTCGTCTGCCGGACCTGCGGCGCCGTCTTCGACGTCGACTGCGCGGTCGGCCACGCACCTTGTCTCACCCCGTCCGACGGCCGCGGCTTCGCGCTCGACGAGGCCGAGGTCATCTACTGGGGCCTGTGCCCCGACTGTTCCTCCGCACGCACGGCCTGAGCACCAACCCCGGAAGGATTCCCATGTCTGAGAACAACGCCGCAGAGGCCAAGTGCCCGGTGGCGCACGACCGCGCCCTGCACCCGACCCAGGGCGGGGGCAACCAGCAGTGGTGGCCGGAGCGGCTCAACCTGAAGATCCTCGCCAAGAACCCCGCCGTGGCCAATCCGCTCGGTGAGGACTTCGACTACGCCGCGGCGTTCCAGAGCCTGGACCTCCCGGCGGTCAAGCGCGACATCGCCGAGGTGCTGACGGACTCCAAGGACTGGTGGCCGGCCGACTTCGGCAACTACGGCCCCCTGATGATCCGTATGGCCTGGCACAGCGCGGGCACCTACCGCATCAGCGACGGCCGCGGCGGCGCCGGCGCCGGCCAGCAGCGCTTCGCCCCGCTCAACAGCTGGCCCGACAACGGCAACCTGGACAAGGCCCGCCGTCTGCTGTGGCCGGTGAAGAAGAAGTACGGCAAGAGCCTGTCCTGGGCCGACCTGATGATCCTCGCCGGCAACGTCGCCCTGGAGACCATGGGCTTCGAGACGTTCGGCTTCGGCGGTGGCCGTGAGGACGTCTGGGAGTCGGAGGAGGACGTCTACTGGGGCCCCGAGAAGGTCTGGCTCGACGACCAGCGCTACACGGGCGACCGTGACCTGGAGAGCCCCCTCGGCGCGGTCCAGATGGGCCTGATCTACGTCAACCCCGAGGGCCCGAACGGCAACCCGGACCCGATCGCCGCGGCCCGCGACATCCGCGAGACCTTCCGCCGCATGGCGATGAACGACGAGGAGACCGTCGCCCTCATCGCCGGTGGCCACACCTTCGGCAAGACGCACGGCGCCGGCCCGGCGGACAACGTCGGCCCCGAGCCCGAGGCCGCCCCGATCGAGCAGCAGGGCCTGGGCTGGAAGAGCACCTACGGCACCGGCAAGGCCGGCGACGCGATCACCTCCGGCCTGGAGGTCACCTGGACCGCCAC
The DNA here is from genome assembly GCF_023516615.1 of Streptomyces panaciradicis. Taxonomy (GTDB): domain Bacteria; phylum Actinomycetota; class Actinomycetes; order Streptomycetales; family Streptomycetaceae; genus Streptomyces; species Streptomyces panaciradicis. The sequence goes on along the minus strand of NZ_JAMGBF010000121.1, from coordinate 22,918 downwards.
GCCGACCCAGTGGAGCAACGGCTTCTTCAAGAACCTCTTCGAGTACGAGTACGAGCTCACCGAGAGCCCGGCCGGCGCGAAGCAGTGGGTCGCCAAGGACGCCGAGGCGATCGTCCCCGACGCGCACGACGCGACGAAGAAGCACCTGCCGACGATGCTCACGACCGACCTGTCGCTGCGCTTCGACCCGGTCTACGAGCAGATCTCGCGCCGCTTCTACGAGAACCCGGACGAGTTCGCGAAGGCCTTCGCCCGCGCCTGGTTCAAGCTGACCCACCGTGACATGGGCCCGAAGGCGCTGTACCTCGGCCCGGAGGTCCCGGAGGAGACCCTGGTCTGGCAGGACCCGCTGCCGGAGGCCGAGGGCGAGCTCATCGACGCCGCCGACATCGCCTCGCTCAAGGCCAAGCTGCTCGACTCGGGCCTGACCGTCTCCCAGCTGGTGACCACCGCCTGGGCGTCCGCCTCCACCTACCGCAACAGCGACAAGCGCGGCGGTGCCAACGGCGCCCGCATCCGCCTGCAGCCGCAGGCCGGCTGGGAGGTCAACGAGCCCGACAAGCTGGCTCAGGTGCTGCGCGTCCTGGAGGGCATCCAGGCCGGGTTCAACACCGGCGCCAAGAAGGTCTCCCTGGCCGACCTGATCGTCCTCGGCGGTGCCGCAGCCGTGGAGAAGGCCGCCAAGGACGCCGGCTTCGACATCGAGGTGCCCTTCACGCCGGGCCGCGTGGACGCCACGGACGAGCACACCGACGCGGAGTCCTTCGCCGCGCTCGAGCCGCCGGCCGACGGCTTCCGCAACTACCTGGGCAAGGGCAACCGCCTGCCGGCGGAGTTCCTGCTTCTGGACAAGGCGAACCTGCTGGGCCTGAGCGCCCCGGAGATGACCGTCCTGGTCGGCGGTATGCGCGTGCTGGGCGCCAACTACCAGGGCACCGCCCACGGCGTCCTCACCGAGACCCCGGGCAAGCTCACCAACGACTTCTTCGTCAACCTGCTCGACCTGGGCACGACCTGGAAGTCGACCTCGCAGGACCAGACGACCTTCGAGGGCCGCGACGACGCGACCGGCGAGGTGAAGTGGACCGGCACCCGTGCCGACCTCGTCTTCGGCTCGCACTCCGAGCTGCGCGCCCTCGCGGAGGTCTACGCGGCCGACGACGCGAAGGAGAAGTTCGTCAAGGACTTCGTCGCGGCGTGGGTGAAGGTGTCGAACGCGGACCGCTTCGACATCGTCTGATCCACCCGGCCACACGGCCACACGGCACAGCCACCGACGTCCGGGCCGCCCCTCACGGGGCGACCCGGGCGTCGCCGTTTTCCCGGCGCCACACCCGCCAACCCCTCTCGCATGTATCGCCGTCGACTCCGAAACATTTCGCTCTCTCGAGTGCCGCGCAGCGCGCTCCATGCGATCGAACGGCTGGCTTGTATGCCACTTGACCCCGAAGCGGAGCACTGAGCAGACAGTCCACACACTCGGCCGAGCTGCCCTCTCTCCGCGCGATCGTGACGCGGTCGCTCCGGTCGGGTGAACTCCGGATTTCCGAATGTTTCGGAAGCCAATCGGAAACTTCTTCCGGCCGGAGGGTTGACGCTGCACCGTCAACCCTCAATCATCCCTGTCTGAGGAACCGGCTCCCGTTCGAGATTCCGAGCCGCGAAGACCTGGGCAGTCCGTCACAGCCCCGCGCGTCCCCCTGCACTTCAGTCCGTCCGTGATCTCTACCCCGGAGGAACAGTCATGGGCTCGTACGCCCTTCCAAGATCCGATGTCCACCGCAGGCCCCGCACCCTGCGCCTGGCACTGGTCGCCGGCGTCCTCGGTGTGGTCACCGCACTGGCCGCGCCGCCGCACGCACACGCCGCCGAGAGCACGCTCGGCGCCGCGGCGGCACAGAGCGGCCGCTACTTCGGCACCGCCATCGCCTCGGGCCGGCTGGGCGACTCGGCGTACACGTCGATCGCGAACCGTGAGTTCAACATGGTGACGCCCGAGAACGAGATGAAGATCGACGCCACCGAGCCGCAGCGGGGCCAGTTCAACTTCACCGCCGGCGACCGCGTCTACAACTGGGCCGTGCAGAACGGCAAGAAGGTGCGCGGCCACACCCTGGCCTGGCACTCCCAGCAGCCCGGCTGGATGCAGAGCCTCAGCGGCAGCTCACTGCGCCAGGCGATGATCGACCACATCAACGGCGTGATGGCCCACTACAAGGGCAAGATCGCCCAGTGGGACGTCGTGAACGAGGCCTTCTCCGACGACGGTTCGGGCGGCCGGCGGGACTCCAACCTGCAGCGCACGGGCAACGACTGGATCGAGGTCGCCTTCCGCACCGCGCGCGCCGCCGATCCCGCGGCCAAGCTCTGCTACAACGACTACAACATCGAGAACTGGACCTGGGCCAAGACCCAGGGCGTGTACAACATGGTCAAGGACTTCAAGCAGCGCGGCGTGCCGATCGACTGCGTCGGGTTCCAGTCGCACTTCAACAGCGGCAGCCCCTACAACAGCAACTTCCGCACGACGCTGCAGAACTTCGCGGCCCTCGGCGTCGACGTGGCGATCACCGAACTCGACATCCAGGGCGCCTCGTCCACGACCTACGCCAACGTGACCAACGACTGCCTGGCCGTCCCGCGCTGCCTGGGCATCACCGTCTGGGGTGTGCGCGACAGCGACTCCTGGCGGTCGGGGGACACACCGCTGCTGTTCAACGGCGACGGCAGCAAGAAGCCCGCCTACACCGCCGTCCTCAACGCGCTCAACGGTGGCTCCGGCACCACGCCTCCCCCCACCGGAGGCGGACAGATCAAGGGCGTCGGCTCGGGACGCTGCCTGGACGTGCCCAACGCCAGTACCACCGACGGCACCCAGGTCCAGCTGTGGGACTGCAACGGCGCCACCAACCAGCAGTGGACGGTCACCGACGCCGGTGAACTCAGGGTCTACGGCAACAAGTGCCTGGACGCCGCCGGCACGGGCAACGGCACCAAGGTGCAGATCTACAGCTGCTGGGGCGGCGACAACCAGAAGTGGCGCCTGAACTCCGACGGTTCCATCGTCGGCGTCCAGTCCGGACTCTGCCTCGACGCCGTCGGAGCCGGCACCGCCAACGGCACGCTGATCCAGCTCTACTCCTGCTCGAACGGCAGCAACCAGCACTGGACCCGCACCTGAGGGAGCGTCACACCGAGGGACCGGGGTCGCCGCCGTGCAGGCGGCGACCCTCGCTGAGGACCGGTGGGTCAGGCGCCCTTCGCGACCGGCTCCAGGATCGCCACGCACTCCACGTGGTGCGTCATCGGGAACAGGTCGAACGCCCGCAGGGTCCGCACCCGGTAGCCCCCGTCGCGGAAGTACGCGAGGTCCCGGGCCAGCGCCGCCGGGTCGCAGGCGACGTAGGCGATCCTGCGGGCGCCCAGGGAGGCCAGGTGCTGCACCGTGCCACGGCCCGCGCCCGCCCGCGGCGGGTCCAGGACGATCAGGTCGACCTCCGTGATGCCCGTGCGGGGCAGCACGGTCTCCACCTTGCCCTGCTCGATGCGGACCCGGTCGAAGCCGGCGAGGTTGTGCCGGGCGTCCTCGACGGCCCGCTTGCCGGACTCGATCCCGAGGACCGCGCCCTTGTCGCCGAGGCGGTCGGCGAGGGCGCCGGCGAACAGCCCCACACCGCAGTAGAGGTCCAGCGCCATGTCGCCCTTGCGCGGCAACAGGCCCTGCATGACCGCCTTGACGAGGGTGTCGGCGGCCATCGGATGGACCTGCCAGAAGCCGCCACTGCCCACCCGGTGGGTCCGGCCGTCGGCCCGCTCACGGACGAAGGCGCGGCCGTGGACGCGGTGGATGCCGCCGTCCTTCTCCTCGACGCGCATCACCGAGACGGGCCTGTCCAGCTCGACGAGGGGCAGCCGGGCACCCGGCCGGGGCTCCAGGATCACCATGCGGTCCTGGGAGCCGGTGGCCGCGATCGCCTCTACGGAGGCCATCCCGGACCAGTCGCGGTCCTCGATGCCCAGCTCGCTCACGCCCGGCGCCGCGATCATGCAGTGCTCGATCGGCTCGACCTCGTGCGAGCGGTGCCGGCGCAGACCGGCGTGCCCGGAGGCGTCCACCGCGTACTGGACCCGCGTGCGCCACTGCGGGACCTCACCCGCGGGCAGCTTGTCGCCCTCGGCCGGCATCACCGTGCCGTCCCAGCCGACCTCCTCGGGCGTCAGACCGGCGAGCCGCTGCAACTGTTCGGCGATGACCTCGCCCTTGAGCCGGCGCTGGGCGCCGGGCTTGGCGTGCTGCCAGTCGCAGCCTCCGCAGCGGCCGGGACCGGCGTAGGGGCAGGGCGCCTCGATGCGGTCCTTGGACGCCTCCAGCACCTCGACGGCGTCCGCGCGCAGGAAGCGCGCGCCCTCCTCGCCCTCGGTCACCCGGGCGACGACCCGCTCGCCGGGCAGCGTGTGCCGGACGAAGAGCACCTGGCCGTCGTCGGTGCGCGCGACGCAGTGCCCGCCGTGGGCGACGGGGCCGATCTCGACCTCGTACTCCTCCCCCACCAGCGACTTCTTCTCTTGTGCCTGCATGGTGGGGTGACTCCAGAAATGAGAGAGAACGACGGCCGGACAACAGCCCACCAGTCTACGTGGGTGTCGCCCGGCCGCTGACCGGCGAGGGGGTCAGCCCTTGCCGCCCGAGGTGCCCGAGTGCTCCTTGTGCCGGCCCTGCTCGGCGGGACCGCGCCGCACCGAACCGGGGGCGTTCCACTCCTGGCGCCTGCGGGCCCGCTTCTTGGCCGCCTCGGAGGACTGCAGCTGGTAGGGCACCGAGGTGACCATGATGCCCGGCGTGAACAGCAGCCGGCCCTTGAGCCGCAGCGCGCTCTGGTTGTGCAGCAGGTGCTCGTACCAGTGGCCGACCACGTACTCGGGGATGATCACCGAGACCGCGTCGCGCGGCGACTCCCGGCGCAGGCCCTTCACGTACTCGATGATCGGGCGCGTGATCTCGCGGTACGGCGAGTCCAGCACCTTCAGCGGGACCTCGATGCCGCGCCGCTCCCACTCCTCCCGGAGCAGCTTCGTCTCCGCCGGGTCGACGTTGACGGTGAGCGCCTCCAGGGTGTCGGAGCGCATCAGCTTGGCGTAGGCGAGGGCGCGCAGCGCGGGGCGGTGGATCTTGGAGATCAGCACGACCGAGTGGACGCGGGAGGGGCGCAGGCTGTCGTCGCTCGGGCCCTCGGGGGCGGCGAGCTCCGCGGCCACTCCGTCGTAGTGCTTACGGATGGCCGTCATCGTCGCGTAGAAGATGCACATGCCCAGCAGCGCCACCCAGGCGCCGTGGGTGAACTTGGTGACGAGGACGACGACCAGGACCAGGCCGGTGAAGAACGCGCCGAAGGTGTTGATGGCCCGCGAGCGGATCATGTGGCTGCGCTTGGCGGGGTCCTTCTCGACCGCGAGGTGGCGGTTCCAGTGCCGGACCATGCCGGTCTGGCTGAGCGTGAAGGACACGAACACGCCGACGATGTACAGCTGGATCAGCCGGGTGGAGTCGGCGCCGTAGATCACGACCAGGAAGGTCGCCGCGCCGGCCAGCAGCACGATGCCGTTGGAGAAGGCGAGGCGGTCGCCGCGGGTGTGCAGCTGACGGGGCAGGTAGCGGTCCTGGGCGAGGATCGAGCCGAGCACCGGGAAACCGTTGTAGGCCGTGTTGGCGGCCAGGAACAGCACCAGCGCGGTGGCCGCCGCGAGGATCACGAAGAAGAAGCTGCCCTTGCCGAAGACGGCCTCGGCGACCTGGGTGATCACCGGGTTCTGGACGTAGGCGGCCCCGACGCCCACGCCGTTCTTGAGCAGGTCGGTGGCCGGGTTCTCGGCCATGCGGACCTTGGTGGTCAGGGCGAGGACGATGATGCCGCAGAACATGGTGACGGCGAGCAGGCCCATCGCGGCGAGCGTGGTCGCCGCGTTCTTCGACTTCGGCTTGCGGAAGGCCGGGACGCCGTTGGAGATCGCCTCGACACCGGTCAGCGCGGCACAGCCGGAGGAGAAGGCGCGCAGCATCAGGAAGACCAGGGCGAAGCCGGCCAGGCCCTGGTGCTCGGCCTTGATCGTGTACTGGGCGGTCGGCGCGCGCATGGTGTCGCCCAGGACCAGCCCGCGGAAGGCGCCCCACAGGATCATCGCGAAGACGCCGCCGACGAAGACGTACGTCGGGATCGCGAAGAGCTTGCCCGACTCCTTCACGCCGCGCAGGTTCATCAGGGTGAGCAGCAGGATCACCGCGACCGCGCACAGCACCTTGTGCTGGACCACGAACGGCACCGCCGAGCCGAGGTTCTCGATGCCGGAGGCGATCGAGACGGCCACGGTGAGGACGTAGTCGACGAGGAGGGCGCTGGCGACGGTGAGGCCCGCCTTGGCGCCGAGGTTGGTGGTCGCCACCTCGTAGTCGCCGCCGCCGCTGGGGTACGCGTGCACGTTCTGCCGGTAGGAGGCGACCACGGTGAACATCAGCACGACGACCGCGAGCGCGATCCAGGGGCTGAAGTGGTACGCCGACACACCCGCGATGGACAGGACCAGCAGGACCTCTCCGGGGGCGTAGGCCACGGAGGACAGCGGGTCGGAGGCGAAGACGGGGAGGGCGATGCGCTTCGGCAGGAGCGTTTCGCCCAGCCGGTCACTGCGCAGTGCGCGCCCGATCAAGATCCGTTTGGGCACGTCGGTCAGTTTGGACACAACTGAGCATCGTAGGCGTTCGAACGGGTGCGCAACCACCCGCCACCCCCGATCTGCCCACCGGGTGAAATCGCGGACGGCTCCGGCTGCGGATTCCGCAGCTCAGCGCGTGCGCGTGCCTATATGACAAACACCGCCCACTTTCCCGGCCGTCGCCGACCTCTGGAGGTTCCATGCACGCCCCCGCAGAACTGATCGGTGCCGCCGCGACCCTCGTGGGCCTCGGATTCCTGACACTTGCGAGCGTCCGCAGCATCGGCCGCCGCTGAGGTCGCGGACATGACAGCAACCGTGCACGGGGCTCCCGGCGTCGTACCGCGCGTGTGTAGCTTGGTCGTCGGTCTGAGACCCTGATGCCGAGCAGTAGTTTTTGGACATTCGGAAGGACGGTCGTGCACATCGTCATCATGGGCTGCGGAAGAGTGGGTTCCGCTTTGGCCCAGACATTGGAGCAACAGGGGCACACGGTCGCCGTGATCGACCAGGACCCCACCGCCTTCCGCCGCCTCGGCCCGGGCTTCGGCGGCCGCCGGGTCACCGGCGTCGGCTTCGACCAGGACACCCTGCGCGAGGCCGGCATCGAGGAGGCCGGCGCCTTCGCCGCCGTCTCCAGCGGAGACAACTCCAACATCATCGCGGCGCGCGTCGCCCGCGAGATGTTCGGCGTGGACAACGTCGCGGCCCGGATCTACGACCCCCGCCGCGCGGAGGTCTACCAGCGCCTGGGCATCCCGACCGTGGCCACCGTCCGCTGGACGGCCGACCAGATGCTGCGCCGGCTGCTCCCCTCGGGGGCCGAGCCGCTGTGGCGCGACCCCACCGGCGGTGTGCAGCTCGCCGAGGTGCACGCCTCCGCCGCCTGGGTCGGCCACAAGGTCAGCAAGCTGCAGGAGGAGACGGGCATCCGCGTGGCGTTCCTGACCCGCCTCGGCGAGGCGATCCTGCCCACCTCGCAGACGGTGCTGCAGGAAGGCGACCTGGTGCACGTGATGATGCGCACCGACGAGGTCGACAAGGTCGAGGCGTCCTTCGCCAAGGGTCCCGAAGAGGAGGGCGGTCACTGATGAGGGTCGCCATTGCCGGTGCCGGCGCGGTGGGCCGCTCGATCGCGGGCGAGCTGCTGGAGAACGGTCACGAGGTCCTCCTCGTCGACAAGGCGCCGACCGCCATCTCGGTCGAGCGCGTCCCCCAGGCGGAGTGGCTGCTGGCCGACGCCTGCGAGATCACGTCCCTGGACGAGGCGGCGCTGCAGCGCTGCAACGTCGTCATCGCGGCGACGGGCGACGACAAGGTCAACCTGGTCGTGTCCCTGCTGGCGAAGACGGAGTACGGCGTCCCGCGGGTCGTGGCCCGGGTGAACAACCCCAAGAACGAGTGGCTTTTCAACGAGTCCTGGGGTGTGGACGTCGCCGTCTCCACCCCCCGCCTGATGTCGGCCCTGGTCGAGGAGGCGGTGAGCGTCGGCGACCTGGTCCGCCTGCTGCGCTTCAGCCACGGCGACGCCAACCTCGTCGAACTGACCCTCCCGGAGGAGTCGGCCCTGGCCGGCACGCAGGTGGGCGACGTCGAGTGGCCGGAGGACACCTCCCTGGTCACCATCATCCGAGGCACCCGCGTCCTCACCCCGTCCCGCGACGACTCCCTGGAACCGGGCGACGAACTCCTGTTCGTCGCCGCCCAGGCCCGCGAGGAACAACTGGAGGACCTGCTGTCGGTCCGCCGGGAGGACGTGACGGACTAGCGACGCCGCGATACGACGGTGAGGGCGCCCCTGGATCCAGGGGCGCCCTCACCGTTTCACTCCGTCCGCGACATTTTCAGCCCGTCCGGCGATTGAGGACGAGGCCCGCAGGGCCGAAAGCGGGGGTCTGGGGGCGGCAGCCCCCAGCGACGCCCGCACACACGCCGAGCTCAGCCCTCCCGACGGTGCCGACCCCCCGCAGCCTCAGCCTTCTCCGCCTTCTCCGCCTCCGCCGCGGCAGCCTCCTCCGCCTCCATCTCCGCGAACACGTCGATCGGCGCGGGCGCCTTCGCCAGGAAGACCCAGGTCAGCCAGACCGCCAGCAGGAACGGCGGGATCTTCAACGCGACGAGCACCCAGCCCAGTTGCGCGGTGTTGGCCCACCAGTACAGCGGGAAGAGGATCGCGCACTTGGCCAGCAGGATCAGGCCCCAGGCCCAACTGGCCTTCGCGTACGCCTTCTTGCGGCCGGGGTTGCGGGTGCGCCAGGAGAGGTTCTCCTTGAAGACCGGGCCGAGGATCAGGCCGATCAGCGGGACGCCGCACAGGGTCGTGACGATGTACGCCAGCGCCAGTCCCAGCGTGTAGAGCATGCCGGGGAGGTAGAAGTCCTTGGCGTTGCCCGTCATCATCGCGAACACGACACCGAACGCGACGCCGAAGACGCCGCTGAACGCGTGCTTGACGGTGTCCCGCATGACCAGCCGGACGACCACGAGCAGCAGGGACACCGCGAGGGCGGCGATGGCCGACCAGTGCAGGTCCTTGGTGATCGTGAAGATGGTGACGAAGAGGAGGCCGGGCAGCACCGTCTCGACCATGCCCCGCACTCCGCCGAACGCCTCGAACAGGGCGGCCTCGGTGACCGCCCGCGCGTCGTCGGCTTGAGTGTCTTCGGTCGGCTTGTCGAGCGACGTCACCGGCTACTCCCGTCCGAGGGGTCTCAGTTCGTATTTCGGATTGAACAGCACCCGGCGGCCCCGGCTCATCGAGATCCGGCCCGATGCGATCAGTCTGCGCCCGGGCTCTATCCCGACGATGGAACGCCGCCCGAGCCACACCACGTCCAGCGCGGCGGAGCCGTCGAAGAGCTCTGCCTCCAGGGCCGGGACGCCCGCGCGCGGCCGTAGGGTGACCGTGCGCAAGGTACCAGTAACCGTGACGATCTGTCGGTCGTGGCAGTCACCGATCCGCGTACATCCCGCCGTCGCGGCATCCTCTCGCAGCTCCTCGGACTCCAGGTCCTCCTGCGAGGAGGAGAGCCGGTCGAGCATGCGCCGGAACCGGCCCACCGGCTTTTCGGAACGAGGAACAGCACTCATATCTGAAGCGTACCGGGGTGCACTGAGACCTTCGTACCCGCGGGGCACCGCGCCGAACCGGCCCGGTCACCGCCGCTCCCGGGCCCGCAGCTGCTACTTCTCGAACCGGTACCCCATGCCCGGTTCGGTGATGAAATGCCGGGGATGTGACGGATCAGACTCCAGCTTCCGGCGGAGCTGCGCCATGTACACCCGCAGGTAGTTGGTCTCCGTCCCGTACGACGGCCCCCACACCTCCTGCAACAGCTGCCGCTGGCCGACCAGCCGTCCCGTGTTGCGCACCAGCACCTCCAGCAGATGCCATTCGGTGGGTGTCAGCCGGACGTCCCTGCCGCCGCGGTTGACCTTCTTCGCGGCCAGGTCGACGGTGAACTCCTCGGTCTCGACGGTCGTCACCTCGTCCTCGCCGGCCCCGACGGGCTCGGCGCGGCGGACGGCGGCGCGCAGCCGGGCGAGGAGCTCGTCCATGCCGAAGGGCTTGGTGACGTAGTCGTCGGCGCCCGCGTCGAGGGCCTCCACCTTCTCGTCGGAGGTGTGCCGGGCGGAGAGCACCAGGATCGGCACCCGGGTCCAGCCGCGCAGGCCGCGGATGACGTCGACGCCGTCCATGTCGGGCAGGCCGAGGTCCAGGACGACCACGTCGGGGTGGCGGGCGGCGGCCAGCTGGAGGGCGGTGGCGCCGTCGTGCGCCGCGTCGACCTCGTACTTGCGCGCTTTGAGGTTGATCACGAGGGCGCGCACGATCTGCGGCTCGTCGTCGATCACGAGCACCCGGGTCATGTGGCCTGCCTTTCCGGCTGTTCCTGCGGCGACAGTACGGCTTCCGTCGCGTGCGGTGCCTCCGCACGCAGGGTGAGGACCATGGTGAGGCCGCCGCCGGGGGTGTCCTCGGCTTCGAGGGTGCCGCCCATGGCCTCGGCGAAGCCGCGGGCGACCGCGAGGCCGAGGCCCACGCCGGCGCCGCGCGGGGCGTCGCCGTAGCGCTGGAAGGGCGCGAAGATGCGGTCCTTGGCCTCGTCGGGGACGCCGGGGCCGCGGTCGACGACCCGGACCTCGACCCGGTCGGCGAGGGCGCTCGCGGCGACCAGCACCGGCTTGCCCGGCGGGCTGTACTTGACGGCGTTCTCCACCAGGTTGGCCATCGACCGCTCCAGCAGCCCGGCGTCGACGGCGACCATGGGGAGGGTCTCGGGGACGTCCAGCCGGACGCTGTCCTCGTCCACCCCGACCAGCGCCATCGGCACCACCTCGTCGAGGTCGACCTCGCGGATCAGCGGGGTGACCGTGCCGGTCTGCAGGCGGGACATGTCGAGGAGGTTGCCGACGAGGTGGTCGAGGCGGTCGGCGCCCTCCTCGATGCCCTCCAGCAGCTCCGCCCGGTCCTCCTCGGACCAGGCCACGTCGTCCGAGCGCAGGGACGACACGGCGGCCTTGATGCCGGCGAGCGGGGTGCGCAGGTCATGGCTGACGGCGGCGAGCAGGGCCGTGCGGATCCGGTTGCCCTCGGCCAGCGCGCGGGCCCGGTCGGCCTCCTCCAGCAGGCGCCTGCGGTCCAGCACGACGGCGGCCTGCGCGGCGAACGCGGCCAGGACCCGGCGGTCCTCGGCGGGCAGCACCCGGCCGGTCAGGGCGAGCGCCATGTGGTCGCCGACCGCCACGTCCACGTCGGCCTCCTCCGGCCGCCCGACCGGCGGTCCGGTCCCGGCCCGGCCCGCGCAGGTCCAGGGGTCGTGGTCGCCGGAGCGTTCCAGCAGGGCCGCCGACTCCATCCCGAAGGTCTCGCGCACCCGCTCCAGCAGCTCCTCCAGGCCGGTCTCGCCACGCAGCACGTTGCCCGCGAGGAAGGACAGGATCTCCGACTCGGCGCGCAGCCGGGCCGCCTGGTGGGTGCGGCGGGCGGCGAGGTCGACGACCGAGGCGACGGAGGCCCCGACGGCCACGAAGATGACGATGGCGACGATGTTCTTCGGGTCGGCGATGGTCCAGCGGTGCAGGGGCGGTGTGTAGAAGTAGTTCAGCAGCAGGGAGCCCACCGCCGCAGAGGCCAGCGCGGGCAGCAGGCCGCCGAGCAGGGCCGCCGCGACCGTCACCGCCAGGAACAGCAGCATGTCGTTGGCGAGGCCGAGGTGGACGGTGTAGAGCAGCACGGCCATGATCGCGGGGCCGGCCACCCCGACCACCCAGCCCCAGATGATCCGGGACCACCCCAGCCGGGCGCCGCGCGCAACGGGCAGCCCGCGCCCCTTGCCGGCCTCGTCGTGCGTGATGAGGTGGACGTCGAGGTCGGTGCCGGAGTCCCGGGCCACGGTGGCGCCGACTCCGGGCCCGAGCACGTACTGCCAGCTCTTGCGGCGCGAGACGCCGAGCACGATCTGGGTGGCGTTGACCCCGCGGGCGAAGGCGAGCAGGGCGGCCGGGATGTCGTCGCCCACGACGTGGTGGAAGGTGCCGCCCAGGTCCTCGACGAGGGTGCGCTGCACGGCCAGTTCGTCGGGCGAGGCGGAGGTCAGGCCGTCGCTGCTGGCTATGTAGACCGCCAGCACCTCGCCGCCCGCGCCCTTCTCCGCCAGCCGTGCGGCCCTGCGGATCAGCGTGCGTCCCTCCGGACCGCCGGTCAGCCCGACCACGATCCGCTCCCGCGAACCCCAGATCTTCGACACCCGGTGCTCGCTGCGGTAGCGCTGGAGGTACTCGTCGACCCGGTCGGCCACCCACAGCAGCGCCAGTTCGCGCAGGGCGGTGAGGTTGCCGGGGCGGAAGTAGTTGGACAGGGCCGCGTCGACCTTGTCCGAGGTGTAGATGTTGCCGTGCGCCATACGGCGGCGCAGGGCCTCCGGCGACATGTCGACCAGCTCGATCTGGTCGGCCCTGCGCACCACCTCGTCGGGCACGGTCTCCCGCTGCCGTACCCCGGTGATGGACTCGACGACGTCGCCGAGTGACTCCAGGTGCTGGATGTTGACGGTCGAGACGACGTCGATGCCGGCGGCGAGGAGTTCCTCGACGTCCTGCCAGCGCTTGGCGTTGCGGGAGCCGGGGACGTTGGTGTGGGCGAGTTCGTCGACGAGGGCCACGGCGGGTGCGCGGCGCAGTACGGCGTCGACGTCCATCTCGGTGAAGACGGCCCCGCGGTGCTCCAGGGCGCGGCGCTCGACCTGCTCCAGGCCGTGCAGCATCACCTCGGTGCGCGGCCGGCCGTGGTGCTCGACGAAGGCCACCACGCAGTCGGTGCCGCGTTCCACTCGCCGGTGCGCCTCGGAGAGCATGGCGTAGGTCTTGCCGACGCCCGGTGCCGCACCGAGGTAGATCCGAAGCTTGCCGCGTCCCATGGCCTCATTGTCTTCCGGTGACTGCCGCCTGCGCAGCGTCGACCTTACGGCCAACAATCACGGCATATCGTCCCCTGACCGGCCAGGAGACCGTCTTTGACGCAACTCTGACGCGCGGTGCCTCAGTGCTCGACGATCTCGCCGTCGCTCAGCTCCAGCACCCGGTCGGCGAGGTCGAGCAGGGTCGCGTCGTGCGTGGCGACCAGCGCGGTGACGTTCTCGCTGTGGACGACGGCGCGCAGCAGCTGCATGACGGCGTGCCCGGTCTCGGCGTCCAGCTGGCCGGTGGGTTCGTCGGCGATGAGCAGCGCGGGGCTGTTGGCGAGGGCGCGGGCGATGGCGACCCGCTGCTGCTGGCCGCCGGAGAGCTCGCCGGGCCGCTGTCCGGCGTGGTCGGCGAGGCCCACCAGGGAGAGGAGCAGTTCGACGCGCTCCTCGCGCTCGCGGACCTCGGCGCGGCGCAGCCGCAGGGGGACGCCGACGTTCTCGGCGGCGGTGAGGATGGGGATGAGGCCGAAGGACTGGAAGACGAAGCCGATGCGGTCCCGGCGCAGGGCCAGCAGGCCGTCCTCGCCCAGTTCGGCCAGGTCCAGTCCGTCGACGACGATCCTGCCCTCGTCGGGGGCGTCGAGGCCGCCGACGATGTTGAGGAGCGTGGTCTTGCCCGAGCCCGAGCGGCCCTTGAGGGCGACGAGCTCGCCGCGCGGGATGTCCAGGCAGACGCCGCGCAGCGCGTGCACGGCGGCGGCGCCGCGCCCGTAGGTCTTGTGGACGTTCTCGACGCGCACCATGGTCTCGGTGACCACCTGGCTGCCCATGTCTTCTCCCCCGTCGGCCGGGCGCCAGTATCGCCGCCGGCGCCCGGCCGATCAACGGGTTCAGGCGGGGTTGTCGCCGTGGGTGAGGGTCTCCCAGGCGACGAAGAGGTTGTTGCTGCCGGCCGGGCGCTGCTGCTGGGTCAGCGTCTGGGTGTTGGTCATGGCGATGCCCAGCCGGTTGTGGAGGGCGTTGTAGCCGACCTCGGTGACGGGGCCGAGGCCGAGGTTCAGCGATCCGCCGCACAGCCAGCCGGGGACGGCCGCGCCGAGCTGGTACTTGGACTGGAAGCCGAGCGCCTGCCGCAGCCGTTCGCCGACGTCGGTGCCGTAGAGGTCCTGGCCCTGGATGCGGCTGGTCTCGGCGATGTGCGAGATCGCGGAGATGCCGTACCCGGTGTGGGTGAAGTCGCGGCAGGTCTCCTGAGTGAGGCCGGTGACGAAGGTGGACTGGCCCTGCCAGTAGTTGACGATCTTCGCCTTGGTGTCGAGGTTCTGGCCGGGGACCGTCTTGGGCAGGTCGCCGTCGGAGGAGAGGTAGACGTAGGCGGCGGTGCGGGTGCGGAACTTCGCCATGGCCTTGTCGTACGACGCCTTGTCCTCCAGGAAGACGGAGATGCCGACGGCGGCCTCCATCATCGACAGCTCCCAGTTGCCGTTGGAGTTGGAGCCGTTGATCACCTCGGGGAGGTAGACGTCGCGGAGCATGGTCGCGAAGCGGCCGGAGTTCGCCCAGCCACCGGTGTAGGTGTACTTGATGATCTCGGCGGCCTTCGGCCAGGAGGAGCCGGCCCAGCCGGTCTGCAGGGGCGCGTTGCTGTTGGTGTGCTCCTTGATCACGGCGGACCAGGCGTCCATGAGCTGGATCGACTTCTTGGCGTACCGGTCGTCGCGGGTGATGTACCAGGCGAGGGCGTCGGTGTAGGCCGCGATCGCGTCCTGGCGTTCGTCCGTGCACCCGTAGTCGGGGTTGGAGTAGGAGCCGCACTCGACCGTGGCCCGCGGTTTCGGCGTGCGGTTCAGGTCGGCGTACTTGCTCGCCATCATCTGGTCGAAGGCGCCCTTCCAGGGCTGGGCGCCGGAGTTCACCTTGCCGCGGGCGAAGTCCAGCTGGGCGGCGGAGACGGTGACGCCGGGGTGGACGAAGGCGGTGGGGGCGGCCTCGGCATGGCGGGCGGCGGGCCAGGCAATCATGCCCACAACAAGGGCGGAGACGGATGCGAGGAGAGCGGTTCTGCGCATGGGTGGGGGGCTCCCGTTCTCGTATGTGAACGCCAAGCGCCTTTATGAACAAGCGCGTTGGATCGAGACGGTAGGTACAGACCAAGGGAGCGTCAAGAGGTCACGCATATGAAAGAGCCGCACCCCTCGGGGTGCGGCTCCCTGGAAACTCTCGTCGGCTAGCGGACCTCGGTGATCTCCGGACCGCGCTGCAGCTGGCCCATGCCGCCGGAGAAGCGCGAGGACTCCTCCTGCTGGACGCCCTCGGGGACCATCTGCGCGTCGTTCGGCAGCTTCAGGACGATCGGGTCGCGCGGGGCCATCGGGCCCTCGCCGCGGACGACGACCGTGTCCCGGAAGATCTGCTCGAGCAGCCCGGCCGCCTGCGGCTGCACCGCGCCCTGGCCCGAGATCACGCCCCGCAGGAACCAGCGGGGACCGTCCACGCCGACGAACCGGACGACCTGGAAGCCGCCCGTGCCGTCCGGCAGCTGCACCGGCACCTGGGCGCGCAGTTCCCAGCCGAGGGGGCCCTCGACCTCGTCGACGATGCCACCCTGCTGGGTGATGCCGGTGCCGATCTCCTCGCGCACCTCGCCCCAGATGCCCTCGCGCTTGGGGGCGGCGAAGGCCTGCAGCTGGATGGCGCTGTCGCGCAGCACCACGGTCGCGGCGACGATCGCGTCCCCCGCCACCTCCACGCGCAGCTCCATGCCGTCGACACCGGGCACGAAGAGTCCGCCCAGGTCCACGCGGCCCTCGGCGGGGTCGCGCACCTCGGTGCTGTCCCAGGGTCCGTCGGGCCGCGGCTCGGGCTCCAGCCGCACGCGCTCGCGCTCGGCCTCCTCCGCCACGTCGTCCGCCTCAGTGTCGACACTGTCGACGACCTGCTCGGCCTCGCCGGCCGCGTCGTCGGCGGCACCCTTCTTCTTGCGACGTCCGAACACGTCACTGTCCTTCCCGGTCGGATACGACCGAAGCGTATCGATTCCCACCCGTAGTGCCGCCCACGGCGGCCTGACCGCTTGTGCTGTTCTCACCGGCCACCGCCGCATGCCCTCCGGTGGACCCGAAGCCCCCTTCGGCCCGCGCCGAGCCGGGAAGCTCCGCCACCTCCTGGAAGCGGACCTTCTCGACCTGCTGGACGACCAGTTGGGCGATCCGGTCGAAGCGCTCGAACCGTACGCTCTCGCGCGGGTCGAGGTTCACCACGATCACCTTGATCTCCCCACGGTACCCGGCATCAACCGTCCCCGGGGCATTCACGAGAGCGACACCGCAGCGGGCGGCGAGACCGGATCGGGGGTGCACGAAGGCCGCGTACCCCTCCGGGAGGGCGATCGACACCCCGGTGGGCAGCACGGTCCGCTCGCCGGGCGCCAGTTCGCACGCCTCGGTGGTGCGCAGGTCGGCTCCCGCGTCGCCGGGGTGCGCGTACGACGGAAGCGGTACGTCCGCGTCGACGCGCCGGATCAGCACGTTCACGGGGTCACGGCTCACGGGTTCACCTCGAAGGCGCGGGCACGCCTTTGCTGATCGGGGTCGCTCATGGCGGCCTGGATCTCCTCGGGACGGCCGTTGTCGATGAAGTGATCGACCTTGACCTCGATGAAGAGGGCGTCGGCGCGCACCGCTACCGGGCCCTCGGGGCCGTCAAGACGCCCGACGGCGGTCGAGTAGATCTTGCGGCCCGCCACCGCCGTGACCTCGGCCGTCAGATGCAGGGTGGTGCCGACCGGCACCGGCCGCACGAAGTCCGTCTCCAGCCGGCCCGTCACGGCGATGGTCCGCAGCAGCCAGTTCAGGGAGCCGAGCGTCTCGTCCAGCGCGGTCGCGAGCACCCCGCCGTGCGCGAGGCCGGGGGCGCCCTGGTGAGCGGGCTGCACGGTGAACTCGGCGGTGATCGTGACGCCTTCGCCGGCCCGAGCCTCCAGGTGGAGGCCGTGGGGCTGCTCGCCGCCGCACCCGAAACACTGTCCGTAGTGCGCGCCGAGGAGCTCGCCGGGGGCGGGAGCATCGGGGTGCCGTACGGGTCGGGCCGCGTCGGCGGGAGGCTGGAGAGCTGCGGAAGTACCACTCACAGCCGCAGACCTTACCCGCGCGTCGGCCATATCCGGACACCGTGCCAAGCTTGGCTCCATGCAGCTCTCCACCGCCCCTTACGAAGAACGCCTCACCGCCCCCCGCTCCTGGTGGGTCGTCTCGTTCCTGATCGGGGTCTCCTTCGCCCTGATCCTGCTGCCCTTCGGCACGCTGCCCCTGCTCGGCGGCCTGGTCGGCGGTACGGCGGCCGCGGCGGTCGTGGCGAGTTCCTACGGGTCGGTCCGCATCCGCGTGGTGGGCGGCTCGCTCATCGCGGGCGAGGCGAAGGTGCCGGTCACGGCGCTGGGCGAGGCGGAGGTCCTGGAGCCGGAGGAGGCGCGGGCCTGGCGCACCTACAAGGCGGACACGCGCGCGTTCCTGCTGCTGCGCGCGTACATCCCGCGGGCGCTGAAGGTGGAGGTCACCGACCCCGAGGACCCGACGCCCTACCTGTACCTGTCGACGCGGGAGCCCGAGCGGCTCGCCGAGGCCATCAAGGCGGCCCGGGAAGCTGCCGCACAGGGCCTGTGAGGCAGGCGGCGGGGCGCTAGCCCACAGCGCCGTCCTCCAGCTCCAGCGGGTGCCTCGGCGCCTCCAGGGGCGGCTGCTCGGGCAGCGCGTCCCAGGGCACCTGGATGGTGCGCAGGTCCTTGCGGATGCGCTCGGCGAGCCTTCTGGTGTCCCTGCGGTTCATGACCGCGCCCACGGCGGCGCCGACCATGAAGGGCATCAGGTTGGGCAGGTCACGCACCACGCGCTTCATGATCTGCTGGCGCATCTGCTGCTTCATGCGGGTGTTGACCGCGCCGCCGAAGCTCGACGGCCTCGCCACGTCGACCCCGCGCTCCCCCGACCAGGAGTTCAGGTAGGCGGTGGTGCGCTCCTTGAGGTTGCCGGGCGGGCGTACGCCGTAGACCTCGTGGAGTTCGGCGATCAGCTTCAGCTCGATCGCGGCCACGCCGGTGATCTCGGCGGCCAGTTCGGTCGGCATGGCGGGCGGCACCGGCAGCATGGCGGCGGCTCCGACGCCCGCTCCCACCGTCGCGGTGGCGCTCGCCGCGCCCGCGACGAGCTTGTCGGCGAGCTGCTCGGGTCCCAGACCCGGGAACTGTCTGCGGAGCGTCGCGAGGTCGCGTACGGGGATCCGCGGGGCGTTGTCGATGATCCGGTCGGCGAGGTAGGCCAGGCCCGCGCGGGCCCGGCTGCCGGTTTTGCGGACGCCTTCGCGCGCCATGTCACGGAAGGCCGCGGCCTTCCCCCGGCCACGGCTGCGCTGGACCGGGGGCACTCCCGTCCGTGCGACGGGCGCGGGCTCGTTCTGGTACGGCTCCGGGAGGTCAGCCCGGTCGGCCGAGGCGAGCGAGGCAGATCCGGCGATCCCGGTGTCCCCGGGTGTCGTACCGGATGAGCCCCGCTCGTCGTCACGCGCGTGGGGACCCTCCATCGGTCCCTTGTCCGCTCCCGACAGGAGGAAGCGGCGCTTCCGAGGTGGGGTCGAGCCAGTCACGGCCGACCCGGCCTCAGTCGCAGTCGCGGCAGATCGGCTGACCGTTCTTCTCCCGGGCCAGCTGGCTGCGATGGTGCACCAGGAAGCAGCTCATGCATGTGAACTCGTCCTGCTGCTTGGGCAGTACCCGGACGGCCAGCTCCTCATTGGAGAGGTCGGCTCCGGGCAGTTCGAGGCCCTCTGCGGCCTCGAACTCGTCGACGTCGACCGCCGAGGTCGACTTGTCGTTCCTCCTGGCCTTCAGCTCTTCAAGGCTGTCGGAGTCCACGTCGTCGTCGGTCTTGCGTGGGGTGTCGTAATCCGTTGCCATTTCGCTCTCCCCCTCTGGGTGTCTGCGGGTGTCTCCAGCGCACGTAACGCGTGAGAGGCCGGACTTGTGCCCGCCTCGAGGCGGAGATTTTGCCTCACATCAAGGTCTGTTACTCAATCGACACCCAATCGGACCCCTCAAGAGTGATCGGCTTGGATGGCGAACCGGACCGTACACGGTCCTTGTGCCGCACTTCAAAGGCGTCTCCACCTGTACTTCCCGTGTTCAAGACACCCGAAAACCCGGATTTTCCCGGCTTTCCGGCGGCCTCCATGATCACGGAGAGTAGATGGCCGGAAAATCGCCCTTGTGATCGATCACACACGGGACCCCCTCTTCCCCGGTCTTTTCCAGGTCGGAAAATTCCGCGCAAAGCGAACAGGCCCGTATGTCGGCGACATGGTCTCAGATGGGGAGCGCGACCCGCATCACCAGTCCACCCCCCTCGCGAGGCTGTGCCGAGATGTGCCCGCCGTGCGCGCGGGCCACGGACCGGGCGATGGAGAGGCCGAGGCCCACGCCCTTGTCGCTGCCCGTGCGCTCGGTGCGCAGCCGTCGGAAGGGTTCGAAAAGATTGTCGATCTCGTACGCGGGTACCACCGGCCCGGTGTTCGACACCACCAGAACCGCCTGGCCGTGCTGAACCTCGGTGGTGACCTCCACCCAGCCGTCCTCGGGGACGTTGTACCGCACGGCGTTCTGCACCAGGTTCAGCGCGATCCGCTCCAGCAGCACGCCGTTGCCCTGGACCACGGCCGGCTTCTGCTCCCCGCGGATCACGACGCCCTTGGCCTCCGCCTCCGCGTGCACCTGGTCGACCGCCTGCGCGGCCACCTCGGCGAGGTCGACGGGCTTGCGCTCGACGATCTGGTTGTCGCTGCGGGCGAGCAGCAGCAGGCCCTCCACGAGCTGCTCGCTGCGCTCGTTGGTGGCCAGCAGCGTCTTGCCCAGCTGCTGCAGCTCCACCGGCGCGTGCGGGTCGGAGAGGTGGACCTCCAGCAGCGTGCGGTTGATCGCCAGAGGGGTGCGCAGCTCGTGCGAGGCGTTGCCGACGAACCGCTGCTGGGCGGTGAAGGCCCGCTGCAGCCGCTCCAGCATGTCGTCGAAGGTGTCGGCCAGCTCCTTGAGCTCGTCGTCCGGGCCGTCCAGCTCGATGCGCCGCGACAGGTCCGAACCGGCCACCGCGCGCGCGGTCCGGGTGATCCGGCCGAGCGGCGACAGCACACGGCCGGCCATGGCGTACCCGAAGGCGAACGCGATCACGGCGAGGCCGAGGAGCGCGAGGAGGGAACGGCTGAGGAGGTCGTCGAGGGCGTGCTGGCGCTGCTGGTTGACGCACGCGTTCATCGCATTGTTGAGCTCGGTCGCCGACGGCTGGGACGGGAGGTTGCAGGTGCTGCTGCCCACCGAGCCGGAGAGGACCTTGAAGGGCAGCTCGCTGCCCACGTTCAGCGCGTGTGCGGCCAGCAGGTAGATGATCGACAGCAGCATGATGCCGGCGATCAGGAACATGCCGCCGTAGAGCAACGTGAGCCGTATGCGGATGGTCGGGCGCAGCCACGGGAAGGGGAGGTGCGGCGTCCTCGGGTCCCAGGTGGGCTTCGGGGGCGCCTGGGGCGGCGCGGGTGTTGCGGCCATGGGGGATCAGATCCGGTAGCCCGAGCCGGGCACGGTGACGATGACGGGCGGCTCGCCCAGCTTCCGGCGCAGGGTCATCACGGTGACGCGCACGACGTTCGTGAACGGGTCCGTGTTCTCGTCCCAGGCCTTCTCCAGCAGCTGCTCGGCGGAGACGACGGCGCCCTCGCTGCGCATCAGCACTTCCAGGACGGCGAACTCCTTGGGCGCGAGCTGGACCTCCTTGCCGTCCCGGAAGACCTCGCGGCGGTTGGGGTCGAGCTTGATGCCGGCGCGCTCCAGGACCGGCGGCAGGGGGACGCTGGTGCGCCGGCCGAGGGCACGCACGCGTGCGATCAGCTCGCTGAAGGCGAAGGGCTTGGGGAGGTAGTCGTCGGCGCCGATCTCCAGGCCCTCGACCCGGTCGCTGACGTCACCGGAGGCCGTGAGCATCAGCACGCGCGTGGGCATGCCGAGTTCGACGATCTTGCGGCAGACGTCGTCGCCGTGCACCAGGGGGAGGTCGCGGTCGAGGACGACCACGTCGTAGTCGTTGACGCCGATGCGCTCCAGGGCGGCCGCGCCGTCGTACACGACGTCGACGGCCATGGCCTCCCGGCGCAGTCCGGTGGCCACCGCATCGGCGAGCAGCTGCTCGTCCTCGACGACGAGTACGCGCACGTCGTTTTCCTTCCTGTGTCCACCCGCGCGGGCCGAACCGGCGCACGACGGGCAGGGGTCTTCCGGGGTGTGTGCCTCCATCCTGCCTTTTTCGTCCGTAAGTCGGCTGTAAGGCGGGGGCCGGGTGTGCGGGGCGGTGGTGGAACGCGGGTTGTCCCCGGATGAATGACAGGTGTGGGACGCGGGAATGCGGGAGATTTTCGTCCGGTTGAGGTTTCCGTGGAAGGGACCGGGGGGAGGACGGTTCATACCCCGCGATCACGCTCTGCTTGTGCCGCAACACCATGCGGCACGGCGCAATCCGCTTTCCGCAGAGTGGGCGTGGGTGTTCGGCACCGTCGCCGCCCGGCGGGACTGTGCCGGGCACCTGATGGAGACGTGATCGCCCCTTCCGAACGGCACACCCCCGTGCCACCGACCCACCGACCCAGGACGAGGGGGCGCAGCATGGACGCATTCACCACGGGACTTCTGCAGCGCATAAAGGCGACCGAGTCCGACCTGACGCGGGCTCGTGACGAGGGCGACGACTTCCTCGTCGAGGTCGAGCAGGGCGAACTCGACGACCTGCGCCGTCTCGCCGCCGAGCACGGCGTGGAAGTCGGCGCGTAGCGTCCGACCGGCCCGTGAGCGAGCGAAGGGACCCCGGCGAATCCAGCGCCGGGGTCCCTTCGCGTGCGCAGGCACTCGCGGGCGGTCAGTCGTGCGTCAGTCGTGCCAGGCGCCGAAGTCCTCCAGGAGCCGCTGGAGGGGCTCGAAGACGCCGGGGGTGCCGGCGAGCGTCAGGGCGGTCGAGGGGCGCTCTCCGGGGCGTCCACCGGTCAGGGCGCCCGCTTCCCTGGCGATGAGGTCCCCCGCCCCGTAGTCCCAGGCGTGCAGGCCGCGCTCGTAGTAGCCGTCCAGCCGGCCCGCCGCCAGGTCGCACAGGTCGACGGCGGCCGAGCCGCCGCGGCGGATGTCGCGGAGCAGGGGGATGAGCCGGGCGGCCACCTCGGCCTGGTGGGTGCGGACCTCGGAGACGTAGTTGAAGCCGGTGGAGACCAGGGCCTGGTCCAGCGGCGGGGCGGGGCGGCAGGTCAGGGCGCGTTCGCCCGCCCACGCGCCCGTGGCCCACGCGCCGCCGCCGCGCACCGCGTGGAAGGTCTCGCCGCGCATGGGGACCGCCACGACCCCGACGACCGTCTCGCCGTCCCGTTCGGCCGCGATGGACACCGACCAGGTGGGCAGTCCGTAGAGGTAGTTGACCGTGCCGTCCAGGGGGTCGATCACCCAGCGGACGCCACTGGTGCCGGGGGTGTCGGCGCCCTCCTCGCCGAAGAAGCCGTCGTCGGGGCGGCGGACGGAGATCAGGTCGGTGATCAGCTTCTCCGCCGCGATGTCCATCTCGGTGACGACGTCGATCGGGCTCGACTTGGTCCGCGCGACCGCCAGGTCGGCCGGACGGCCGTCCCGCAGGAGGTCGCCCGCCCGGCGGGCCGCCTCCCGGGCCAGGTCGAGGAGTTCCTGGTGCAGGGCGTCGTCGCTCACGGGGCTCCTCACGCGTAGGGGCTGTCGGCGC
>NZ_JAMGBF010000120.1 GCF_023516615.1 Streptomyces panaciradicis | reverse complement strand
CCGGAGCCGGCCCCGTCGCCGGACCCCGGGCAGCCGCCGCCCCTGCCCAGCCGCGGCCGGCCGGCGTACGGCACGGCGGACCCGGGCCGTCCCGCGTCCGGCTACGGGATGCCCGGCCTCACCGAACCGCTGCCGCCCGATCCCCACATCACCTTGCTGAAGAGGCTCAGAGATGCGCTGGAGGCCCTTTGACCGGTTCGAGAGGAGGCCCCGGATGGCCGCCGACCCCCATGTCCTCGACGAGCTGCGCCGGTTGAGGGCCCGTGTGCCCCAACTCACCGGCGCGCTCGCGATGGGGGTGGACGGCGACGTGCTCGCCCAGGACACCCCCGGAGTCGACCCGCAGGACATGGCGGCGCTCAGCGCGACCGCGCACGCCGCCGCCGTGCGGCTCGCGGACGCGACGGGCCAGGGCGAGGTGCGCGAGCTGCTGGTGCACGGCGTGTACGGCTACGTCGCGACGTTCGCGGCGGGCACCGCCGCCGCCACGGCCGTCCTGACCCTGCTCGCCCAGGAGCGGGTGAACGTCGGCCGGCTCCTGCTGGAGGGACGCCGGGCGGCCGCCCGGATCGCCGAAGTCCTCGACGAGCACGCCCCGGCCGCCCAGCGCGCCCGACAGACCAAGCCCGCCAAACCGCCGGCCAAGACGGCCGCCGTACGGACCAGAACCCCGCGCGCGCCACGCACCACGACCACCAACGCGCGCACCACCACGGAAAGTTGAAAGGGAACCGAGGAACACACTCATGGCCAACACCGAAACCTGTCTGAAGGAAGCCCTCGCCTCCATCGAGGGCGCGACCGGCGTCGCGCTCGTCGACTACACCAGCGGCATGGCGCTCGGCACGATGGGGGGCAGCAAGGGCTTCGACCTCAATGTCGCCGCCGCCGGCAACACCGACGTCGTCCGCGCGAAGATGCGCACGATGGAGCACCTCGGCCTCAAGGCCCAGATCGAGGACATCCTGATCACGCTGTCCGACCAGTACCACCTGATCCGCCTGATCAGCGGGAGGGGCGGCAACGGCCTCTTCCTCTACCTGGTGCTGGACGGCAAGCGGGCCAACCTGGCGATGGCCCGCCACCAGCTCAGGAGGATCGAGGAGGACCTGGAGGTCTAGGGGCCCCTCGGCTCACACGAGTGCCGCGGTGCGGCGCCGCGCCCCGCCCGGGGCCGCGTCGCCCGCCGCGATACCCGTACTGCGGTAGCCCTTGACCGCCTTGCCGGCCGGGCGGCCGCCGCGCGCGGAGAGCCAGTCGACCCTGACCCACAGCAGGGCGTCCTCGGCCCGTTCGCGCCGCCCCAGCCAGGCGGCCTTGAGCCGGAGGCCCGTGCCGGCACCGGCGAGGAGCATCCCGCCCGCCGCCGGCACGGCGAGGGAGGCAGCCAGCGCGACGACGAAGGCGAGCAGCACCCACCAGCGGTGCCCGCGCCGCCAGGCGCGCACGCTCACGGCACGGTCCTGGAGCACGTCGTGCCGGCCCGCGCGGACGGCCGAGCGGGCGAGGGCCGTATAGCGCCCGCGGCGGCCGTACGACACCACGGCCGCGGCGACGAGGAACAGCGCGGCCCCCGCCATCACTCCGATCCGGCGCCCGGTGATCCCGGGCACCAGCACCCCGACACCCGCCGCGAACACCCCGGCCCACCACAGCGGGGCGGCCCCGGCGCGTACGACGACGGCCACCCGGGCCAGACCCTGCGCTCTGCGATCCGCGCGTGCCACTGTTCCGCCTCCTCGTCGTCCTGGCACAGTCCTGTGGGCCGGGAGGGTAACGAGTGAAGGTGAGACGAGTCTGAAAAACGCGCCCGCCCCGCGCGGGAGTCCGAAACGCGCCCCTCGTCCGACCTATTCGACGAACAGCCCCCGGGCCGCCGCCCGCGCGTCGAACTCCTCCAGCCGGGCCTGCGCGTCCGGCAGGTCGTCGCACATCGCCTCCAGCAGCACCCGGCCCAGCAGCATGGGCGCGCAGGCGGTGTCGAAGGCCAGGCCGGTGCCGACGGCGGCGGGCAGCAGCAGGTCCGACACCCTGGCGACGGGCGCGAAGGCCGAGTCGGCGACGGTGACGACGCTCAGCCCGGCCTCCTTCGCGAAGGCCAGCGTGTCCACGACCTCGCGCGGGTGCCGGGGCAGCGCGAAGCACAGCAGGGCGCTCGCCCCGGCGCGCACGGCGGCCTCGATGCGGTCCTGGATCATCGTGCCGCCCTCGTGCAGCAGCCGTACGTCCGGATGGACCTTGGCGGCGAAGTAGGCGAAGCCGTAGGCCTGGGAGGCGGCGGCGCGCAGACCGAGGACGGGCAGCGGGCGGGAGGCGGCGAGCAGGCGCCCTGCCCGGCGCACCGGGCGCGGGTCGGCGAGCAGTTCGGCCAGGTGGCGCAGGTTCTCGATCTCCGCCTCGACGGCCTGCTGGTAGGCGTTGTGCGCGGCGGCCTCGGGGGCCTGCTCGGCCGGCGCGACCTCGCGCAGGTGCCGGCGCAGCGCCGGGTAGCCGTCGAAGCCGAGGGCCACGGCGAAGCGGGTCACCGACGGCTGGCTGACCCCGGCCAGCTCGGCCAGCTCCACGCTGGACAGGAAGGGCACGTCGGCGGCCCGGCGCACCATGCTGTGCGCGATGCGCCGCTGGGTCGGCGTCAGCCGGTGCCCCTCGAAGAGCGCCTGCAGGCGCCCCGCAGGACTGTCCATCACGCTCATGTCCCCTTCCAGGCTCATGACTCGCTCCCCCTCCAGATACCGGGGAACCGGTCCAGAGTCGCGGCCGCCGCCGTCACGTCGTCCGTGAGCGGCCGGTCGGCCTGGTCCTGTGCCAGTACGGATTCGGCGAGCCGAAGCGCGTGTCCGACCGGAAGTTCCGGGTCGGGTCTCAGGTCGCGCTGACGCAACGCCCTTACGGCGGCGACGAGTTCGCAGCCGACGACGAGACGGTACGCGCGGCAGGCCCGCAGTGTCTGGCGTGCGGCGAGCGAGGCGAAGCTGGCCTGTTCCTCGACGCCCCGGGAGAGTACAGCGTGGCCGAGGGAGGCGGGGGCGCAGAAGGCACGCAGGTCGCCGAGGGCGGCGCCGGCGGCGTACTCCAGGATCATCACGCCGGAGGCGGCCGGCTCGTGGTCGGCGAGGAAGGGGCGCAGTCGGGTGAAGGCGGGCTCGTTGAGGGTGGACAGGCGGGAGGTCGACAGCCGCGCCACCTGCATCAGCGAGAGGCGGAAGTGGTCCAGGGCGAGGGCGAGCTGGGCCTGGTAGAAGCCGCCGTGGTGGTAGGCGGCCATGTCCTCGGGCGAGATCAGCGGGTTCTCGGCGGCCGCGTTGATCTCGACGTCCAGCACCTTCTCCAGCGCGTCGGCGGCGTCGTGCGCCGGGCCGTGGATCTGGGGCAGGCAGCGGAAGCCGTACGGGTCCTGGATACGGCCCAGCGGCGGGGTGGGCCGGTCGGCGGCGCCGATCAGCCGCCGCATGCGCCGGGCCACCTCGGCGCTGCCGCGGTGCGGGCGGGCGGCGTGCACGGGGGCGGCGTAGGCCTCGTGCGAGCCGTCCACGGCCAGCAGGGACAGGGCGGCGACCACCTGGGTGGCCTCCACCAGGGCGCGCAGTTCGTGCAGGGCGAGCGCCGACTGGCCGAGGGTGAGGGCGTTGCTGCTGATGAAGGCCAGGGCGTCGTTGTTGTCGAGGGGCTGGGCCGCTGGGGCGCCGGAGCCGTCCCCGGCCGTCCGCCAGGGATGCTCCCCCGCCAGCGCGAGCCCCGCCTGGGCCAGGGCGGCGATGTCCCCCGTGCCGACCGACCCGAACTCGTTGACGACCGGATGCGCGCCGTTCGTCAGCGCCTCGCACAGGGCCGTCACCACCGTCGGCCGCAGCCCCGCGCCGCCGGCCAGCAGCTGGTTGGCGCGTACGGCGAGCATGGCCCGGACCTGCCGGGCGGGCAGCTCGTCCCCGATGGCGCCCGCGTGGCTGCGCAGCAGCCGCAGCCCGTGCCCGGCGGCCGCCTCGGTGGGCACGGGCTCGTTGCGGTTGGCGCCGACGCCGGTGGAGCGGCCGTAGACCCGTCCCGTCGCGGCGATGCGTCGGGCCGCGTCCCAGGACTCGGTGACCCGCTTCATGGCGTCGGTCCCCGCGACGGGGCGCGCCGAGCCGTCGGCGAGGCGGACGACGTCCTCGACGCCGAGGCCGATCCCGTCGAGGACGACCAGACCGGTGTGCGCCACGCCCCCACTCCCCTCACCCGGACCGCCATATTCAGATTCTAGGAACCCTGCATGGCCCTATGCAGGCACAGCGTTCCCGATCAGGCGGCCACCTCGCAAGATCGGCGGCGTCCTCCCGCCCGGCGGACCCCCGTCCGGACAGGGGGGCTAACCCCAGTGCGGTGGGCGCCGGGGCTGCCTACCGTGGGTTTCCATGACAGGCATGGGGACGGAGACGGTGATGGACGCGCGGGACGCGGAGCTCAAGAAGGAACTCAACGCCACCCTGCAGGCGCGCCGGGAACTGGGCGAGGAGTACGAGTCCGCGCTGGTCGACTCGTTCCTGGAGAAGGTCGACCAGCGCATCGACGGGGCGGTCGAGCGGCGGGTGCGCCGGCAGATGGCCGAGCAGCAGATGGTCGTCGCCCGGGGCGCCCGCGCGCCGAGGCCGACGGACTCCTGGGGCGAGCGCTTCGGCTTCGGCATGGTCTCTATGGTCCTGGCGATCCCGCTGTCCGCGATCGGCGGCGGCATCGCCCACCTGCCCGGCCTGTTCGTCACCTGGGCCGGCATCGTCGGCGTCAACGCCTTCCAGGCGGCGCGCGCCAACCCGGCCCTGTTCGGCGCGCGGCGCCGGCGGGACAAGGACGGCGACCGCTGGGAGGACTGACCTCACGCCTGCCGGGTCGGCAGCACCATGATCTGCCGCAGGTTGACGTGCCGGGGACGGCTGCTGGCGTAGGCCACGACGTCGGCGACCTCCTCCGGGGACAGGCTGCCCATCGTGTCCACCATCCCGTCGACGAACTCCCGCAGCGTCTCGCTCTCGATGTGCGAGGCGAGCTCGGTCGCCGTCAGTCCCGGCTCGATGTTGGTGACCCGGACGTCGCGCGGCCCCAACTCGGCGCGCAGAAGCTGCGAGAGGTGGGTCAGCGCCGCCTTGGTCGCCCCGTAGACGGCGTAGTTGGGGAACGTCAGGTGCGCGCCGACCGACGAGATGTTCACCAGGTCCGCGGTGCGTCCGGCACCGGCGGCGGCGAGCAGGTCCCCGGTGAAGGCGCGGATCATCCGCAGCACCCCGGTGACGTTCGTGTCGATCATCCGCTGCCACTCGTCGATGCGCCCGTCGTCGACGGGGTGGGGCAGCATCACGCCCGCCGAGTTCACGACCAGGTCGACGGCTCCGTACTCCGCGTGGATCCGCTCAGCGGCGGCGTCCACCGAGGCGTCGTCGGTCACGTCGGCGGCGACGGCGAGGGCCTGCCCGCCGTCCGCCCGGATCTTCTCCACGACGGCGTCCAGCCGCTCCCGGCGCCGTGCCAGCAACGCCACCCTCGCGCCCTGCGCGGCCAGCAGCACGGCGACGGCCTCGCCGATCCCGCTCGCGGCCCCGGTGACGACGGCGGTACGGCCGGCCAGGTTCTCGTACGACATGAAGCACTCCCGATTCGTCGGGCCGCCGGCGTGCCCGGCGGCGACCACCACCGTGCGCCGCCGGGCCGGTCCTACCCAGGGATGCGCTTTTCCTGGGTCTGGCAGAACCAGGCTGGAATCCCGCCTCTCCCCTAGGCTCGAACCCATGAACGGGGACCTCGGAGACTTCCTGCGCTCGCGCCGTGCCCGCATCCGGCCCGAGGAGGTGGGGCTGGCCTCGTACGGCCGGCGCCGCGTGCCGGGCCTGCGCCGCGAGGAGGTGGCACAGCTCGCCGGAGTGAGCGTGGACTACTACATCCGGCTGGAGCAGGGGCGGGGGCCTGGGGGCCCCTCCCGGACGAAGTCTGGGGGAGTCTCCGACGCCGTCCTGGACGCCATCGCGCGCGTGCTGCGGCTGGACGAGGAGGAGCACGCGTATCTGTACGCGGTGGCCCGGCCGCGGAAGACCCGCGAGCGGCGGGCCGCGTCCCGGGTCCGGCCCGGCATCCGCGCGCTGCTCGACGGGATGGCGCACACCCCGGCGTTCGTCCTCGGGCCCGCCATGGACGTGCTGGCCTGGAACGCGCTCGCCGACGCGCTGAGCGGCTTCGGCGGCATGACGGCGGCGGGCCGCAGCATGCCGCGGCAGGTGTTCCTGGACCCGGCGAGCCGGGAGCTGTACCCGGAGTGGTCCGCGGTGGCCGCCCAGACCGTCGCCAACCTGCGGATCTGCGCCGGCCGGCACCCCGAGGACGCCGAGCTGTGCGCGCTGGTCGGGGAACTCTCCGTCAAGAGCGAGGACTTCCGCCGCCTGTGGGCCGACCACCAGGTCAAGGAGTGCGCGTACGGCGTGAAGCGGATGCGGCACCCGGTGGCGGGCCTGCTGACCCTGCCGTACGAGACCCTGACGATTCCCACCGACCCGGACCAGACGCTGGTCGTCTACACGCCCGAGCCGGGTTCGGAGACCGCGGAGAGGCTCGCGCTGCTGGGCAGCTGGGCGGGCGCACGCGCGTAGAAAAGTGATGCGCGGGGACCGCCGCACCCCCGTTGCCGGGGGGCGGGACGACGGCGGTCCCCGCGAAGGACGCTGACCGGGTCAGGCCGGGCCTCGCGTCCGGCGTCCATGGAGGTCCGGGAGCCGCTCCGGAGGTCCTTGGACGATCGGTGCCGGCCGGGGCGGGGAGCCGCTCCCGCCCTGCCGACACCCACCAATGTGCCGGACCCGTGTTAAGCGTGTGCTGCGTGGACGTGACACGCTCGTACCACTTCCGCGAAGTCCGCGAACCCGGGCGAAGAACCGCAGGACCCACGCCGGCACGGGCCGTTCACCGGACGTTCGCCGTCACTTGCCGCCCTTGGCCAGGAACGCCAGCAGGTCCTGCCGGCTGACCACACCGGTCGGCTTGCCCTCGACGAGGACGATCGCCGCGTCCGCGGCGCCGAGCACGGACATCAGGTCGGCGACCGGCTCGCCGGAGCCGACCTGGGGCAGCGGGGCCGACATGTGCTTCTCCAGCGGGTCCTCCAGCGAGGCCCGCTGGGTGAACAGGGCGTCCAGCAGCTCCCGCTCGACGACCGAGCCGACGACCTCGGCGGCCATCACGTCCGGGTGGCCGGCGCCCGGCTTCACGATCGGCATCTGCGAGACGCCGTACTCGCGCAGCACCTCGATGGCCTGGCCGACGGTCTCGTCGGGGTGCATGTGGACGAGGGACGGGATGGCGCCGTGCTCCTTGTCGTTGAGGACGTCGCCGACGCGGGCGCTGGGGCCCTCGTCCTCCAGGAAGCCGTAGTCGGCCATCCACTCGTCGTTGAAGATCTTGCTGAGGTAGCCGCGGCCGCTGTCCGGCAGCAGGACGACCACCACGTCGTCCTCGGTGAGCCGCTCGGCGACCCGCAGCGCGGCCACGACCGCCATGCCGCAGGAGCCGCCGACCAGCAGACCCTCCTCCTTGGCCAGGCGGCGGGTCATCTGGAAGGAGTCCTTGTCGGAGACGGCCACGATCTCGTCGGCCACGGTCCGGTCGTAGGCGGTCGGCCAGAAGTCCTCGCCCACGCCCTCCACCAGGTACGGCCGGCCGGAGCCGCCGGAGTACACGGACCCTTCGGGGTCGGCGCCGATGACCTTCACCCTGCCGTCGCTGACGTCCTTCAGGTAGCGGCCGGTCCCGGAGATGGTGCCGCCCGTCCCCACGCCCGCGACGAAGTGGGTGATCTTCCCCTCCGTCTGCTCCCACAGCTCGGGGCCGGTGGAGTGGTAGTGGGAGAGGGGGTTGTTGGGGTTGGAGTACTGGTCGGGCTTCCACGCGCCGGGCGTCTCGCGCACCAGGCGGTCGGAGACGTTGTAGTACGAGTCCGGGTGCTCGGGGTCCACGGCGGTCGGGCAGACGACGACCTCGGCGCCGTAGGCGCGCAGCACGTTGATCTTGTCAGTGCTCACCTTGTCGGGGCAGACGAAGATGCACTTGTAGCCCTTCTGCTGGGCCACGATCGCCAGTCCCACGCCGGTGTTGCCGCTGGTGGGCTCCACGATCGTGCCGCCCGGCTTCAGCTCCCCGCTCTGCTCCGCCGCCTCGATCATGCGCAGGGCGATGCGGTCCTTCACCGAGCCGCCGGGGTTGAAGTACTCGACCTTGGCCAGGACGGTGGCCCTGATGCCCTTGGTCACGCTGTTGAGCCTCAGCAGCGGGGTGTTGCCGACGAGGCTGATCATCGAGTCGTGGAATCGCACCGTTGTCTCCGGTCGCTTGCAAAAGAAGTGGTCCTGGTGGTCCGGCCAGCCTATGACCTGTGGAGCGTCCACGAAGGTCGTTCACTCCCCGTTGAGATTGGCGCACCGTCTGTACGGGGCAAGGAGTGGTTGTACGGCTAAGAGGAGGTGACGGCGACGCATGACGAGCATGTCGAGGGCACGGGTGGCCCGGCGGATCGCGGCCGGCGCCGCATACGGCGGCGGTGGCATCGGGCTGGCCGGTGCGGCCACGGTCGGTCTGCTGCTGGCGGAGGTGCAGCTGGCCAAGCGCCACGTGGGTAACGGCGGCAGCGGCCGGGTACCGGTGGCGGACGGCCTGTACGGCACCGCGTACACCGTCCCCGACGAACCTCCCCTGCGCCTGACGATGCTCGGTGACTCCACGGCCGCCGGCCAGGGCGTGCACCGCGCGGGCCAGACGCCGGGCGCGCTGCTGGCCTCCGGCCTGTCGGCGGTGGCGGAACGCCCGGTGGAACTGCACAACGTGGCCCTCCCGGGGGCCACGTCCGACGACCTGGACCGGCAGGTGGCCCTGGTCCTGGCGAATCCCGCCCGGATGCCGGACGTCTGCGTGATCATGATCGGCGCGAACGACGTCACCCACCGGATGCCGCCGACCCGCTCCGTCCGGTACCTGGCGGCGGCGGTCCGCCGGCTGCGCACGGCGGGCGCGGAGGTGGTGGTCGGCACCTGCCCCGACCTCGGCACGATCGAACCGGTCCAGCAGCCGTTGCGGTGGCTGGCCCGCCGGGCCTCCCGTCAGCTGGCGGCGGCCCAGACGATCGGCGTGGTGGAGCAGGGCGGCCGCACGGTGTCGCTGGGCGACCTGCTGGGCCCGGAGTTCGAGGCCAACCCGCGCGAGCTGTTCGGCCCCGACAACTACCACCCCTCGGCCGAGGGCTACGCCACGGCGGCCATGGCGGTCCTCCCGACGGTCTGCGCGGCGCTGACCCTGTGGCCGGCCGACGAGGAGCGCCCGGACGCGGCCCGCCGCGAGGGCTTCCTGCCGGTGGCCCGGGCGGCCGCGGAGGCCGCCTCCGAGGCCGGCACGGAGGTCGCGGCGGCGATGCCGACGGGCCCACGCGGCCCCTGGGCCTTGCTCAAGCGCAGGCGCAGGCGCAGGGTGGCAGTGCCGGAGACCGAACCGTCCCGACCGACCTCGGCCCCCTCCAGCCGGACCGGCGCCTGAGGCCAAGGCCCGCCCCCTCCAGCCCGTCCGGCGCTGGAGGACGAGGCCTGCCCTTTCAGCCCGTCCGGCGTTTGAGGACGAGGCCCGCAGGGCCGACGGGGGGTCTGGGGGCGCAGCCCCCAGGGACGCCCGCCCCCACCCACCCGCACCCCCACCGGCCCAACCGCCGGAGGCCCAAGCAAGCGCTTAGAAAATTGCGGCCAGGGTCACACCGCCACACCCGTGACCCGGCTCATACGTGCGGGTAACTTCCCAACCAGCCCTGCCCATGCTCATCCGTACGCCCGCCCGTCACCCGACCACCGCCCCTCAACGAGGCGCTACGCGCCACCCCTTTCCTCTGGAGCCGTGATGCCCGAAGCCGTGATCGTCTCGACCGCCCGCTCCCCCATCGGCCGCGCCTTCAAGGGCTCCCTGAAAGACCTGCGCCCCGACGACCTCGCCGCCACGATCATCCAGGCCGCCCTCGCCAAGGTCCCCGAGCTGGACCCGAAGGACATCGAGGACCTGATGCTCGGCTGCGGCCTGCCCGGCGGCGAGCAGGGCAACAACCTCGGCCGCATCGTCGCCGTGCAGATGGGCATGGACCACCTGCCGGGCTGCACGATCACCCGGTACTGCTCCTCCTCCCTGCAGACCTCCCGCATGGCCCTGCACGCCATCAAGGCCGGCGAGGGCGACGTCTTCATCTCGGCCGGCGTCGAGATGGTCTCCCGGTTCGTCAAGGGCAACTCCGACAGCCTGCCCGACACGCACAACCCGCTCTTCGCCGACGCCGAGGCCCGCACCGCCGAGGTCGCCCAGCAGGAGGGCACGACCTGGCACGACCCGCGCGAGGACGGCCTGGTCCCCGACCCCTACATCGCGATGGGCCAGACCGCCGAGAACCTGGCCCGCCTCAAGGGCGTCACCCGCCAGGACATGGACGAGTTCGGCGTCCGCTCGCAGAACCTCGCCGAGGAAGCCATCAAGAACGGCTTCTGGGAGCGCGAGATCACCCCGGTGACCCTCCCCGACGGCACGGTCGTCTCCAAGGACGACGGCCCGCGCGCCGGCGTCACCATGGAGGGCGTCTCGGGCCTCAAGCCCGTCTTCCGCCCCGACGGCCTGGTCACCGCGGGCAACTGCTGCCCGCTCAACGACGGCGCCGCCGCGGTCGTCATCATGAGCGACACCAAGGCCCGCGAGCTCGGCCTCACCCCGCTCGCCCGCATCGTGTCGACCGGCGTCTCCGGCCTCTCCCCGGAGATCATGGGCCTCGGCCCGGTCGAGGCGAGCAAGCAGGCCCTCAGCCGCGCCGGCCTGACCATCGGCGACATCGACCTGGTCGAGATCAACGAGGCGTTCGCCGCCCAGGTGATCCCCTCCTACCGCGACCTGAACATCCCGCTGCAGAAGCTGAACGTCAACGGCGGCGCCATCGCCGTCGGCCACCCCTTCGGCATGACCGGCGCCCGCATCACCGGCACGCTCATCAACTCCCTGCAGTTCCACGACAAGCAGTTCGGTCTGGAGACCATGTGCGTGGGCGGCGGCCAGGGCATGGCGATGGTCATCGAGCGCCTCAGCTGAGCCCTCCGTAACCACCGGGGCACACCTCGTGAGCCTCTGGCCCGGAGTCCGGGACACCCCTGGACTTCGGGCCGTTTTGTGATCCAATCTCCCCCAGGATGTGACCTATCTCCCTCACCGGAGAGATCCACGCAGGTCAGCGCCGTCACGGCGGGGACCCCGGGCCCAAAGTCCTGTCCGATTCGTGACGTTACGCACTGACAGCTGGTTAGTCCGCCCTTCAAGCTGATGTAGGAAGTCGGGGGTCGACTTTGAACCGGGAGTACGTCAGTGAGCGCCATGCCGATCGCCTTGCTGCTCATCACGGCCGCCACGGGCGCCGTGGGCGTCGCCGTCCTGCGCACCCTCATGGTGCTGCGCCGTGAGGTCGCCGCCCTGCACACGCAGCTCGCCGAACAGCGCGCCCCGCACGGCCTCGTGCCGGCGGCCCGCCTGTCCGCCGAGGCCGACGAGATACGCGCCGCCGTCGCCGAGGCGCTCGCCGAGGAGCGCGAGCGCGAACTCGCCGAGGCACGCGCCTTCTGGGCCGCGCAGGAGGCGCGTGACGTCTCCGACGCCCCCTCCCTGCTGGGCCTGCCGGACAGCGAGCTCTTCCTGCCCCGGCAGAGCGACTTCGTGGGCCTGGAGCCGCTGGAGTCGGTGACCGAGCCGTCCACGGACGGCGACGAGTTCGCCGCCGACTCGGCCGAACTGGCCGCGGCCCGGCGCCGCCACCCCTCCCACCCGGACTTCGTCCCGGTCCAGTCGCCGGTGGTGAACGACCATGAGCGCACCGTGGCGACTCTGGAGGAACTCGCCGCCTCCCGCGTCGAACTGGCCGACGTCCGCCCCGGCCCGCTCGGCACCCTGGACGTCTACGTCTTCGCCGACGGCACCACGCTGTGCATGACCCCGGGCCACCGCGAGACGGCCGAACGCCTGGCGGCGGCCCTGCGCGCGGGCGAGACCCCGGTCCTGCTGGGCGGTTCGGGCGTCTCGGGCGCGTACACGCTGACGTTCGCGTGCGGCGAGGAGAACGTCTACATCCTGGCGGACCGGGTCATAGCGTCGCTGTAGCGATCAGACCCCGGCCCGCTGCTGGGCCTGCCCCACGAGCTCGACCGCCTCTTCCACCTGGCCCTCGTCCTTCAGGACGAGGGCCAAGTCGTGCGCGGCGACGGTGATCTGGTCGGCGGCCGCGAACATCCCCGCGTCCGGCATCTCCCTGAGCGGGGTGCCCGGCTCCTCCACGGCCTGCGTCCGGCGGGCCAACTCCCGGGCCAGTTCCAGCGCCTCGGCGGCGGCCCCGCGCTGGAGCCGGCTCTGCGGCGCTGCCCGCAAACGGTCGGCGAAATGATCCACGGCACGTGTCAGGGGCGTCGTATCAACCACAGACGGAGCGTACGCGGGACCTCCGGACTGTTGCCAACAGGCGAACGCTCAGGCACCGTGACCTGAAGGACCGGCTTACATCCCCTTTGCGTCCGGAGGCGCCGATGTCCCACGTCCTCTCCGAGGAGACCCACCGCAACATGCTCGCCCGCATCCCCCACTGCACCGGTCGTGAAGTATCCGACTGGCTGCGCACCGTCGAAGAAGGCCCCGCCCTCTTCCGCTTCGAGGAAAAGGTCAGCTGGCTCCGCCACGAGCACAACCTCGCGTACGGCCACGCGAAGGCGATCGTCCACGAATACGACCTGAGGAGGGCAGCGCGCAAACTGCTCTAGGCGCGCACCACGACATGACGAAGGGCCCCGGTCAGGCGACCCGGGGCCCTTTGCCGTACGACCGGCGCAGGCTAGTCGTTGCTGTTGAGGATCGCGATGATCCGCAGGAACTCCATGTAGATCCACACCAGCGTCAGCGTGAGCCCGAAGGCCGCCAGCCACGCCTCGTTCTTCGGCGCGCCGTAGGCGATGCCGTCCTCGACCTGCTTGAAGTCCAGGGCGAGGAAGCAGGCGCCGAGGATGATGCCGACGACGCCGAAGAAGATGCCGAGCGGGCCGCTGCGGAAGCCGAGCCCGTCACCGCCGCCGAAGACCGCGAACAGCAGGTTCACCGTCATCAGCAGCACGAAGCCGAGCGCGGCCGCCATCACGAAGCCGTAGAAGCGGCGGTTGACGCGGATCCAGCCCGCCCTGTACGCCACCAGCACACCGGCGAACACCGCCATCGTGCCGATCACGGCCTGCATCGCCGCGCCGCTCGCGATGCGGTTGTCGACGATGCTGGACACCACGCCGAGGAAGACACCCTCGAACGCGGCGTACGACAGGATCAGCGCCGGCGTCGCCGTGCGCTTGAAGGACTGCACGAGCGCCAGCACCATGCCGACGATCATCGCGCCGAAGCCGATGCCGTACGACCGGTTGATGTGGGCGTCGTCGACCGGCAGCAGCGCCCAGGCGAGCGCGGCGGTGACGATCAGGGTGCCGAGGGTGGACGCGGTGCGCAGGACGACGTCGTCCATGGTCATCCGGCCGGTGGTGGCCGGGGCCTGGGGCGGGGCGCCGTACTGCAGGTCCTGCTGGGCGTACGGGTTCTGCGCGTAGGGGTTGCCGTACTGCTGTCCGTACGGGTTGGCCTGCGTGCCGACAGCGGGTCCCCCGGCCTGCGGCGCGGTGTTGAAGCCCGCGTAGCCGTTGTCGCGGCTGAACCCCCGTCGCGAGAAGACCGGGTTTCTGCTCCTCATTTCACTCCTCCATGGCCACACGTCGCGGCCTTGGCTCAAGAGTAATAGGTAGGCAAAGAAATGCCTCTAGTGCTTGGGGAGGATCTTTCCCTCACCACGCTGCGCAACACGCTACGCGGGTCCGTGATTCCCCTCACCGGAGGGGCCCACACGGCCGTCGTCCAGGGGAAAGCCGGTGTAGCCCTCGGCCAGGTCGGTCTCGGCCGCCCGGGAGCGGGCGATCCGGTCGAGGCGGGCGAGCTGGAGGCGGTCGTCGAAGGGCGCGGCACCGGGGGCCGGGTGCAGCATCGTCGTCATGTCGTACGAGAACCGCTCGGCCTGCCAGACGCGGCGCAGGCAGGTCTCGGAGTAGGCGTCGAGCAGCGCGTCCGATCCGGTCTCCTTCGCGTACGTCAGCGCCCGCGCGAAGGTCACGACGTCGCCGACGGCCAGGTTCAGCCCCTTCGCGCCGGTCGGCGGGACGATGTGGGCGGCGTCCCCGGCCAGGAACAGACGGCCGTGGCGCATCGGCTCGTGGACGTAGGACCGCATCGGCGTCACCGACTTCTGGGTGATCGGCCCGCGCTCCAGCCGCCAGCCGTCCGCGGTCTCGAAGCGGCGCTCCAGCTCGTCCCAGATCTCCTCGTCGGTCCAGTCCCCGGCGTCCGTGCCCTCGGGGACCTGGAGGTAGAGCCGGGACACCGACGGGGAGCGCATGGACAGCAGGGCGAAGCCGCGGTCGTGGCGGGCGTAGACGAGTTCGTCGTGGGAGGGCGGGACGTCGGCGAGGACGCCGAGCCAGCCGAAGGGGTACGTGCGCTCGAACACGCGGACCAGTTCGGCGGGGACCGCCTTCCTGGCGACCCCCCAGAAGCCGTCGCAGCCGACGACGTACGCGCACTCCAGCACCTGCTCGCGTCCCTCGTGCCGGAAGCGCACGGACGGGCTGTCGGTGTCCGCGCCCTCGACCGCCAGCGCCTCCGCCTCGAACAGCAGCGGGCCGCCCTCCTTGAGCTGCAGGGCGATGAGGTCCTTGCACACCTCGGTCTGGGCGTAGACCATCACCGACCGGCCGCCGGTGAGGGCGGGGAAGTCGACGCGGTGGCGCTTTCTGTCGTACCGCAGCTCGATGCCGTCGTGCCGGAGTCCCTCCCGGTCCATCCGCTCCCCGGCGCCGGCCGCCCGCAGCACGTCCACCGTGCCCTGCTCCAGGATTCCGGCGCGCTGGCGCTGCTCGACGTAGGCGCGGTCGTGGCTCTCCAGGACGACCGAGTCGATGCCGGCGTTGTGGAGCAGCCGGGCCAGGAGGAGGCCGGCGGGGCCGGCTCCGATGATGCCGACGGTGGTGCGCATCGGGCGTTCCCTTCGAGTAGCCGCGGAGGTTCGCTTCACCTCTGTTCGTGAGGTGAAATTTTGTTCACCTGAATGCTGGACGTGAGTCTGCGCCCGCGGGAACGCGATGTCAATGGCCGACCGCCGTGCCTCTGGGGGGCGGCACGGCGGTCGGAGTCCGGCGGGGTCAGGCGGCCGGCGGCCAGCCGTCCAGGTGCCGGTGGAGCGTGACGTCGGGCTGCACGTCGCCCTTGGGGGCGCCCGCCACGGCGTCCTTCAGGACCGCGCTGACCTCCGCGGCCAGGCAGTCGGCCTGCTTCTTCAGGTCGGCCGCGGAGACGGAGGACCTGGTCAGCTCGTCCAGCCGGCGGTGGATGTCGGCCAGCTTGCCCTGGGCGGTGGCGTCCAGGGTGAGGGGCCGGGGCGTGGAGACGACGAACTGGTAGGCGCCGGCCAGCGTCTGGCAGCCGGTGCACTCCTTGTTCGCGGCGTCGCTGATGTTCACGGCCCGCAGGTGCGCGTGCTCGCCGGCGACGGTGACGATCTGGAAGGACAGCGCCACCGAACGGCAGGCGTCGTCGGCCGAGCAGCCGGCCGAGACGGCGTTGGCCTGGTTGCGGGCGCTGGCGGCGTTCACCGTGCCGAACTGGCGGATGGTGAACGAGTCGCGGGCCTGCGTGTGGTGCGCCCGGTCGACGTGGCTGAACACGTGGTCCGAGACGACGGCGGCATGCGTCACGCCGCTCGCGGCCTGCGCCGGCACGGCGGTCGCGGCACCGGCGACGCCGGCGGCGAACAGGCCTATGCCGAGGGCGCGGCGGGTCAACGGGTTGCTGACCGGTCGTACTTTTCGATGGCTGCTCAAGGGATCTCCTCGGTGGATGGATCAGGATCGGAACGGACTGGGTGAAACGGAGGCGGCGCCGACGAGGCGCGGCGGTGCGGACGGACGCCGCGACGGGGGGCGGGGTCACGCACCGGGGAAGCCGGTGCGGCGGCCCGTCCCCAAGCCGCCGCACCGACCCGCCGTACGGGCCCCCGCCCGAACCCCGACGCCGCCGGGCCCGCGTGCCCCCGCCCGGAACCGCCGTGCCGTGGTTTCGCCGCCGTGGCCGAAGCGGGGACGTCCACCCCGCCGAGGCCACGCCGGCGGCCCTCAGGTCGCCGCCGGCGACGCGCTGGCCGGTGGTGACGAGGGAGCCTCGGTGGGTGAGGGCGGCACGCTCTCCGAGGGGGTCGGCGACGGCTGCGGACCCGACGGGATGCCGCCGGGGGCGGAGGACGTCGCGGTCGGACCGGTCCCCGGCCCGTCCGTCCTGGACGACGACGAGCTCCCGCCCGGCCGGGCCGACTTCGAGGCCGACGGCGACGCCGACGCCGCGGCGGACGCGCTCGCCGACGCCCCCGGCGAGGGACTGCCGTGCAGACCGGACGGGCCGGGCGACGCCGACGGCGACAGCGAGGCGCCGATGCCGGAGGAGTCGTGCGACCCGCGCCCGCCGGGTGTCGAGGCGTCCTGGGGGCCCGGAGGCTCCGTGGACACCCCCGGCTGCAGGATGGGCGCGATCGGCGGCTGCTTCGGCAGCGGCTTCGGGGTCATCCCGGACACCCACGCGTAGCTGAGCCCGGTCAGCCCGGCCAGCGCGAGCGCGCACACCACGATCCGCAGGCGGGGCCGGCCGGCCGTGGAGCGCTTCGCGGCGCGGAAGAGCCGGCCGCCCAGCTTCACGGACAGGTAGAGGACACCCGCCATGGGGCACAGCAGCATCACGCAGCCGATCACCCCGACGAGACCCTCGGCGATCCGCCCGTCCCCGAACGCGGCCCCCGTACCGATGATCTGCTCGGTCAGCGACCGCGTCATCGTGGCCAGGATGCGCGGCAGATTCCACAGCGCGTACCCCAGCTCGCCGACGATCAGCGGCACCATCGTCAGCACCCAGGTGGCGACGATGTGCCGGGCCGACTTCTTCAGCCCCGCGACCTCCTGGCGGGCCGCCGCCCCCTTCGCGCCCGGCAGCAGGCTCAGCAGGATCGGCTTGATCTTGCCGTAGAGGTCCGGCACCCCGGCGAGGTCGCCCAGGATGTAGTAGCCGTCCAGCC
Organism: Streptomyces panaciradicis; assembly: GCF_023516615.1. GTDB lineage: Bacteria > Actinomycetota > Actinomycetes > Streptomycetales > Streptomycetaceae > Streptomyces > Streptomyces panaciradicis. The sequence goes on along the minus strand of NZ_JAMGBF010000120.1, from coordinate 41,756 downwards.
GGACGGCCGGCATGAGCTGCTCGAGGATCTCGAAATGCCCCAGGTACACCGCGGCCAGGAAGAACTGCATCCCGGTCGCGAAGTACGCCGCGGCCATGGCGAGCATGAAGACGACGTTGAAGTACACCCCGCCCAGGTCGGTGCGGATGCGCCCGCCCCGCCCGATCCGGTAGACGTCCGTCACGTCGGTGTACATCGACGGCCAGATGAGGAACAGCCCGCAGCCGATGCAGCCGGGCCGGGCCCCGCCGTACTTGCAGGCGGAGGCGTGGCCGAACTCGTGGAAGACGAGCGAGGCCACCGTCAGCACGAAGACGATGAGGATCAGCACCGGCTGGTCGAGGACCTGCAGGACCGGCTCGATCGCCCCGAAGAAGCCGAACAGCCACACGTCCATGGCCACCGCCGACAGCAGGACGGCCACGACGACGGCCGGTTTGTGCAGCCAGGCGAAGGCCGCCGCGATCCGCGCCGTCCGCTTCTCGTCGAAGATGACCCGGTGGCCCTTGAGGGCGAGCAGCAGGTCGGAGCGCGGGGCGTCGACCTCGTCGTCCTCCTGGCCGGCGGGCACCGTCACACCGAGCGGCTGGAGCTTGTTCTCCACCAGGTAGCGGACGTTGTCGCCGCTGACCTCGCGGCCGAACCGCGCGCTGACCCGGTGGGCGATCGTCTCGGCGTCGCGGACGCCGTCGATGCTCGACGCCACCAGGTACAGCAACCGGGACAGCTGCACGACCTGCCCGTCCCCCCGACGGGCGATGTACTTGGGGTCGGTGAAGCCCGACCCCTGGTACTCGCCGTGCAGTTGCAGCCCCGCGCTCAGCCGCGGGGCCGGTTCCGGCGGCTGTTCGACGACGGGCAGCTTGCCCGTCGCGACCTGCTCGTAGGTCACCGGCCAGCCGCCGGGTCCGGGCACGGGCCCGGTGTCGTACAGCGCCGTCGGACCGTTGCCGAGCACTGTCATGTGTGGTCTCCCCCCAGAGTCCTCGGCGCTTCCCCGGACCCGCCGCTTCCCCCCGGAAGCGCGGCGGGTTCCCCCCGGAACGCGCCGTGGGGGCGGACCGGGCCGTCAGTTGCTCACGGTCCGCCCCCTGGCCGCCACGGTGGCGGGTGCCGCTACTGCTGGACGGTGATGTTCTGCGTCGCCTGCGACTGGGCGTCCGACCACGAGGAGTGGTCGTTCAGGGCCGCGGACTCGTTGTGCGCCGAGATGTGGGCGACGTGCTTGGTGACGTTGACCGTCTTGCCGAAGCTGAACTTCAGCCGGCCCAGGGCCTCACGGCCCGGCAGCAGCTCCGCGCTCTCGGTGTCCAGCTCGCGCATGTCCATGCTCATGACGTATGTCCTTTCGGTGTTCTCGGGTGGGTGGTGAGGTGGAGCGCGAGCGTTACTGCTGGACGATGATGTTCTGGGCGGCACCGGAGTCGGCCACGGACCACGAGGAGTGGTCGTTGAGGGCCGCGGACTCGTTGTGCGCCGAGATGTGGGCGACGTGCTTGGTGACGTTGACCGTCTTGCCGAAGCTGAACTTCAGCCGACCCAGGGCCTCGCGACCCGGCAGCAGCTCCGCGGACTCGGCCTCAAGCTCGTGGGCGTTCATCATGATCAATTCCCCCTCAGGGATGGGCACTTCCGATCAGACAGCGTCAGGTTCCCCCCGGACTCTGTCCAATCTGGTCGGACGGGCTGTCCAACGAGATTGGACACTAGGGCCTCGCGGGGCGGTTGCGCAACCCGTTCGGGGAATCACCCTTTCGGCGACCCGGGGCCACGACCGTAGAATCGGCCCCGACATGGACGGTCCAGCCGACACAGCCAGCAGGAAGTGACCCACCCGTGGCCAACGCACTGCAGCAGTTGATCCGTGACCGCCTCGACCACAAGGGCTGGTCCTACGGCGATGTCGCACGCCGCGGCGGCGTCCCGCGCTCCACCGTCCACCACCTCGCCACCACCGAGCGCGTCGTCCGCATGCCCCAGTCGGCCACCCTGGAGGGACTGTCCAAGGGGCTGGAACTGCCGTTGGACACCGTGCGCCGCGCCGCCGCCGAGGCGTGCGGCATCCACGTCTACGGCAGCCCGGACACCGCCGGGTCGGACGCCGGCGCCACCGACCCCGAGGTCGACCTGCTCATCGCCAGCGTGCAGAAGCTCTCGGCCGACGACCGCCGGCATGTGACCGCCCTCGTGGAGTCGCTGCTCGACCGCTCGGCCCCCCGCACGCCGGAGAAGTGACGGCCGGTCGAGCCGACCCGCGCCATCCGGCGAGCACGGACGGGCACCGTACGGCCCCCGGACGCGCCGAGTCCGTCAAGTCGGAAAAAGAATTCAACTCGCCCGAAAGCGCCGAGATCCCCCGCTAGTCTCTCGTCCTGCCCGAGAAGCGTGAGCCGCCCCACGACCACGCCGGGCCCCTGGGGGGAAGTGTGTTGTTCGTGCATGGCGGACCGGCCACGGCCGTGGTCCGCGGACCCGCCGGCCAATCGGTCGTCCTGCTCTCGGGCGAACTGCCCGAGGTGCTCACGGAGGGAGCGGTGGCCGAACTCGTGGACCTGGCCGCCGCGATCCTGGACGCCGAGGAACTGGAGCTGTTCCACAGCTGTCTGGAGAAACTGCGCGGCGGGCTGCGCCCGGGCCGCCGGATAGAGGTCGACGGCGCCGTCCTCACGGTCTACGAAGGCTGAGCCGTACCCGAAGACCGAGCCGCGCGGCCGAGCGGTGCGCGAAGGCAGAACCGCGCGCGAAGACCGAACCGCGCGCGAACGGTGAGCCGCGCCCGAAGGCCGCGCCGCACACGAAGCGTGACGACCGACCACGGAACGCTTCGTCCCGTGGGCGCGGTAGTGCCCGGAGCCGGACTTGAACCGGCACGCCCGCGAAGGGGCAGCGAGGTTTAAGCTCGCCGTGTCTGCATTCCACCATCCGGGCAGGCCATGGGCTCCGCGTCGAGGTTCCGAGCCTATCGGGATGCCTCCCCCGAACAGCGGCCCCACGGAGCGATGTTGTCTTATTTTATTGACGTCTGAGGGTGCATCAGCACAAGGAACACGCCATCAGCACTTGCCAATAGCCTTGCGTGAGACGCCCGCGCACGCATGCGGAATGACGGAATTTCACCGCCCGAACGAGGGTGCTCCACCGGTTCTCGACGTCTGCCCGAGCAAGCGCTTGCGCCCCACCCGGCCGTCAGGGTCTCCCGTCATCCCCAGGTATGACACCGCGGCACCGGATCAGACCCGAGTCGCCCCCCGGAACCGGAACTGCGACTGACTACACGGGCCTGTTCGGCGACCACCATGGAACACGTCCCTTCCCGACGTCGTCCCCGCGAGGAGTCCCTTCCCGTGACCACCACACCCGTCGCCGACCGGTCCACCGCGACCGTGGCCGCACGCGCCACGGATCTTTCGAAGATCTACGGACAGGGCGAGACCCAGGTGGTCGCCCTGGACCGCGTCTCCGTGGACTTCCGGCAGGCCGAGTTCACCGCGATCATGGGCCCCTCCGGGTCGGGCAAGTCCACGCTGATGCACTGCGTGGCCGGCCTCGACACCTTCTCCTCCGGCTCGGTGCGCATCGGCGAGACCGAGCTGGGCTCGCTCAAGGACAAGCAGCTCACCAAGTTGCGCCGGGACAAGATCGGCTTCATCTTCCAGGCGTTCAACCTGCTGCCGACCCTCACGGCCCTGGAGAACATCACCCTCCCGATGGACATCGCGGGCCGCAGGCCGGACAAGCAGTGGCTGGACACCGTCATCCAGATGGTGGGCCTGCGCGACCGGCTCGGGCACCGCCCCTCCCAGCTCTCCGGCGGCCAGCAGCAGCGCGTCGCCGTCGCCCGCGCCCTCGCCTCCAAGCCGGACATCATCTTCGGCGACGAGCCGCCCGGAAACCTCGACTCCCGCTCCGGCGCCGAGGTGCTGGGCTTCCTGCGCAACTCCGTACGGGAGTTGGGGCAGACGGTGGTGATGGTGACCCACGACCCGGTGGCGGCGGCGTACGCGGACCGGGTGGTGTTCCTCGCGGACGGACGGATCGTCGACCACATGTACGGCCCGACGGCCGAGACGGTCCTCGACTTCATGAAGCAGTTCGACGCGAAGGGCCGTACGAGCTGATGTTCCGCACCGCCCTGCGCAACGTGCTTGCGCACAAGGCCAGGCTGCTGATGACCGTGCTCGCCGTGATGCTCGGCGTCGCGTTCGTCTCCGGGACCCTGGTCTTCACCAACACCATCTCCGACGCCTACCAGAACAGTTCGGCCAAGGGCTTCGACCGGGTCGACGTCGCCGTGTCCGCCAAGTCCCAGGAGGACAAGGGCAACACGATCGGCAAGACGCCCGAGCTGACCCAGGCCATGCTCGACCGGAGCGCGAAGGTGCCGGGCGCCGCCTCCGCGGTCGGCGTCGTCAACGGCTTCACGGCCATCGCCGACAAGCACGGCAAGCTCATCGGCCGCGGCTTCCAGTCGCAGGGCGGGAACTACTGGGGCGACAAGGACGCCCGGTACCCGCTGAAGTCCGGCCGCGCGCCGCACGGCGCGGACGAGGTCGCCATCGACGCCAAGACGGCCCGGCGCGCCGGGTACACGGTCGGCGACACCGTCCGCCTCTCCGTCGACGGCCCGGTCCTCAGCCCCAGGATCAGCGGCGTCTTCACCACCGACGACGGCAACGTCGCCGCCGGCGGCAGCCTCGCCCTGTTCGACACGGCCACCGCCCAGAAGCTGTTCGGCAAGCCGGGCACGTACGACGAGATCGACGTGACGGCCGCCGCCCGCACCTCCCAGACCGCGCTGAAGACCGAACTGGACAAGGCGCTGGGCACGAAGCTGGTGGAGACCACCACCGGCAAGAAGCTCGCCGACGACCAGGCCGAGCAGATCTCCTCCTCGATGAGCGGGCTCAAGCAGGGCCTGCTGGTCTTCGCGGGCATCGCGCTCTTCGTCGGCACGTTCATCATCGCCAACACCTTCACCATGCTGGTCGCCCAGCGCACCCGGGAACTCGCGCTGATGCGCGCGGTCGGCGCCTCGCGCCGCCAGGTGACCCGGTCGGTGCTGATCGAGGCGTTCGTGGTCGGCACGGTCGCGGGGGTCACGGGCCTGGTCGCGGGCATCGGCATCGGCGCCGGCCTGCGCTCGCTGATGGGCACCCTCGGCGCCACCGTCCCGGACGGGCCGCTGATCGTCACGCCGGGCACGGTCGCGACCGCCCTCGTGGTCGGCATCGTCATCACGATGCTGGCGGCCTGGCTGCCCGGCCGCCGGGCCGCGAAGATCCCGCCGGTCGCCGCGATGAGCAGCGTCCACGCCCAGGCCACCACCAAGTCGCTGGTGCTGCGCAACACGCTGGGCGCGCTGTTCGCCGCGGCGGGCGTCGCGGTGGTCCTGGCCGCCACGACGATGGACGGCTCGGACGGTCAGGCCCCGATGGGTCTCGGCGCGGTCCTGCTCATCATCGGCGTCTTCATCCTCACGCCGCTGCTGTCGCGCCCGCTGATCGCGGCCGCGGCACCGCTCCTCCGCGTCTTCGGCGTCGCCGGCAAGCTGGCCCGCCAGAACTCGGTGCGCAACCCGCGCCGCACCGCGGCCACCGCCTCCGCGCTGATGATCGGGCTCACCCTCATCACCGGCATGACGGTGATGGCGGGCAGCCTGCAGAAGTCGATCGACAAGATGGCCTCCTCGGCGATCAGGGCCGACTACGTGGTCTCCATGGCGAACGGCAACTACCTCTCGCCGGACGTCGACCGGAAGCTGAACGCGACCGGCGGGGTCACCGCCACCAGCCCGCTGCGCAACGTCTACTCGCGCATCGACGGCACGGGCGAGTCTCTGACCGGTGTGAACGGCGCGGCGATCGGGAAGCTGACCGACCTCAAGGTCGACCAGGGCACCTTCACGGTGGACGGCACCCAGGTCGTCGTCGACAAGGACACCGCCCGTTCGCACGGCTGGAAGGCCGGCTCGGCCTTCACCGCGCACTACGAGGACGGCAAGTCGTCCCGCCTGACCGTGTCCGGGATCTACGAGGGCAACGAACTGATCCGGGGCATCCTGCTCGACAAGGCCGTCGTCACCCCGCACACGACCGACCCGGGCGACATGCGGGTCCTGGTCCAGACGGCCGACGGGGCGTCCAGCGCCACGAAGGACAAGCTGGAGAAGGCCCTCGGCACCAACCCGGCGATCAAGGTCCAGAGCAAGCAGGACCTGTCGAACGACATCGCGCAGATGTTCACGCTGATGCTGAACATGCTCTACGGCCTGCTGGCCATGGCGGTGATCGTGGCCGTCCTCGGTGTCATCAACACTCTGGCCATGTCGGTCTTCGAACGCTCGCAGGAGATCGGCATGCTCCGCGCGATCGGCCTGGACCGCAAGGGCGTCAAGCGCATGGTGCGCCTGGAGTCCCTGGTCATCTCCCTGTTCGGCGGGGTGCTCGGCATCGGGCTGGGCGTCTTCTTCGGCTGGGCGGCCGGCGAGCTGCTCGGCACGAAGATGGCGACGTACGAACTGGTCCTGCCCTGGGCGCGGATGGCCGTCTTCCTGCTGCTCGCGGCGACGGTCGGCATCCTGGCGGCCCTGTGGCCGGCCCGGCGCGCGGCCCGCCTGAACATGCTGACGGCGATCAAGTCGGAGTAGCGGCATGGCACGAGGAGGCCCCGTCCGGTGCGCGGACGGGGCCCCCTCGTGTGTGCGCACGGGCTCCGCTACGAGGGGTGCGGTCCCCATGTCCGCGCCCGCAGCGGCATTCCGGCCCCGCCGTCCTTCGGGGTCCGTACGGCCAGCACCTGGTTGACGCCGATGCGGTTGTGCTCGAAGGCGAGGGCGCTGGCGGCCATGTACAGCCGCCACACCCTGGCCCGCCCCGGCCCGGCGAGCCGTGCCGCCCGCGGCCACTGGGCCTCCAGGTTGGCCACCCACCGGCGCAGCGTGAGCCCGTAGTGCTCGCGGAGGGACTCCACGTCGCGCACCTCGAACCCGGCGCGTTCGAGCTGGGTGACCGTCGTGCCGAGGGGCGCGAGCTCGCCGTCGGGGAAGACGTAGGCGTCGATGAACTCGTCGACGTCGTACGCCGACTCGTCGCGCTGCGGGCGGCGCGCGATCTGGTGGTTGAGCAGCCGTCCGCCCGGCCGCAGCAGCCGGCGCAGGGTCTCGGCGTACTCCAAATACCGGTCCGCGCCCACGTGTTCGGCCATCCCGATCGAGGAGATCGCGTCGTAGGGCCCGTCGGCGACGTCCCGGTAGTCCTGCACCCGGATCTCGACCCGGTCGGTCAGCCCCTCCTCGGCGACGCGCTTGCGGGCGTAGGCGGCCTGTTCGTGGGAGAGCGTGATGCCGACGACGCGCACACCGTGCTCGCGTGCCGCGTGGACGGCCATGGAGCCCCAGCCGCAGCCGACGTCGAGGAGTCGCTGTCCCTTCGTCAGACCGAGCTTGCGGCAGACGAGTTCGAGCTTGTCGTGCTGGGCCTGCTCCAGGGTGGCGTCCGGGGCGGGCCAGTAGGCGCACGAGTAGACCATCGACGGGCCGAGGACGATCTCGTAGAAGTCGTTGCCGACGTCGTAGTGGTGGCTGATGGCGCGTTGGTCGGTGCGCTTGGTGTGCAGGTGGCGGGCCCTGCGGACCTCCTCGCGCGGCGGGGCGGGCGGCAGCGGCAGCCCGGCGATCCGCACCAGTCCGCGCGCGGCGGCCCGTACCTCGGGGTCCCGCAGCATCTGCACCAGGCCGCGGGCGTCCTCCCCGCGCTCCCACACCAGTTCGGCCATGAGGTCGAGGGCGGCGTACAGGTCCCCCTCGATGTCGAGGTCCCCGGCGACCCAGGCCCGCGCGAGCCCCAGCTCCCCCGGTTTCCACAGCAGGCGGCGCACGGCGCGGCGGTTGCGCACGACCAGGGCGGGCGCGTCCGGCGGCCCCGCCTGCGAACCGTCCCAGGCGCGGATGCGCACCGGCAACGGCGCTCCCAGCAACTGCTCGACGAGGCTCTTCAGCCGCGACGCGGCGTCGGCCATGGCGCACACCTCCGTGACAGGCGATCCCGGAATGCCCAGCACCACGTAAACAAAACCCGGGCGACTGTGCAGTCCCCCGCAGCCGTCACGAATATGCAAAAAGGTGCAGGGACCATCTACTTGGGTCGCCCATTCGGAGCCGTGCCCGCCGTCCGGAACGCCGAAGGACCTCCCGCACCACGGATGGCGGGAGGTCCCTCGGTTCGTGCGGCGACCGGGGCTGCGGTCAGGAGGCCTTGGCCTCGGTCTTCTCCTGCTTCGCCGCCGCCGGGACGGGCTTGGCGGCCTCGTAGAACTCCTCGCGGGGGTTCTCCATAGCGCCCAGGGAGACGACCTCGCGCTTGAGGAACATGCCGAGGGTCCAGTCGGCGAAGACGCGGATCTTGCGGTTGAAGGTCGGCATCGCCATGCCGTGGTAGCCACGGTGCATGTACCAGGCGAGACGGCCCTTGAGCTTGATCTTCATCTTGCCCATGACGATCATCGCGACGCCCTTGTGCAGGCCGAGACCGGCCACCGCACCCTTGTTGGCGTGGCTGTAGTCCTTCTGCGGGAAGCCCCGCATGCCGGAGATGACGTTGTCGCCGAGGACCTTGGCCTGACGCAGCGCGTGCTGGGCGTTCGGCGGGCACCAGGCGTTCTCGTTGCCCGCCTTGCGGCCGACGAGGTCCGGGACCTGGGCGTTGTCGCCGGCGGCCCAGATGTAGTCGGTGCCCTTGACCTGGAGGGTCGGCTCGCAGTCGACGTGACCGCGGGGGCCGAGCGGCAGGCCGTAGCGGGCCAGCGCCGGGTTGGGCTTCACACCGGCGGTCCACACGATCGTGTTGGAGTCGACCTCGAGGCCGTTCTTCAGCACGACGTGACCGTCGACGCAGGAGTCCATCGAGGTGGAGAGGTAGATCTCCACGCCGCGGCTCTCCAGGTGCTCCTTGCCGTAGGCGCCCAGCTTGGGGCCGACCTCGGGCAGGATCTTGTCGGCGGCGTCCACGAGGACGAAGCGCATGTCCTCGCGGGAGACGTTCTTGTAGTACTTGGCCGCGTCGCGGGCCATGTCCTCGACCTCACCGATGGTCTCCGCGCCGGCGAAGCCGCCGCCGATGAAGACGAAGGTGAGGGCCTTGCGGCGGATCTCCTCGTCCGTGGTGGAGTCGGCCTTGTCCAGCTGCTCCAGCACGTGGTTGCGCAGGCCGATGGCCTCCTCGATGCCCTTCATGCCGATGCCCTGCTCGGCGAGGCCGGGGATCGGGAAGGTGCGGGAGACCGCGCCGAGCGCGATCACCAGGTAGTCGAAGGGCAGCTCGTACGCCTCACCGACCAGCGGGGAGATCGTGGCCACCTTGCGGTCCTGGTCGATGGTGGTGACGCGGCCGGTGAGGACCTCCGCCTTCGGCAGCACGCGTCGCAACGGGACGACGACGTGGCGCGGGGAGATGTTGCCGGCTGCGGTTTCGGGGAGGAAGGGCTGGTAGGTCATGTACGACCGGGGGTCGACGACCGTGACGGTCGCCTCGCCGTAGCGCATCTTCTTGAGGATGCGCCGAGCTGCGTACAGGCCTACGTACCCACCGCCTACTACGAGGATCCTGGGACGCTCCGTGGTGCTCATGGCATCGAGTATCCACCCGCCTGAGGGGGGTAGCTCGTGCGCCCCTTCACAAGCTCCGACAGGGGGTGTGTTATCCTCCGCGACCCACGTGGCACAGGTCCTGTTGCCGGCCCTCGGGCCGGGTCCGTTACGACCCGTTGTCAATGCCGCGTGAGCTGCCTCTCTGGGCCCGCGGAGGTGCGGTGAGCCCTCCGAAACACCTCTCCGCGAGGGCCTCCGGAACCCCCTTCATACCACGATTCTGAACATGTTCAAGGGGCCTTCGGGCCCTCGAAAGGCCCAACCGGGACCGTTTCACGGTCTCCGGGGACGGAATTCCTTGTGAAGAACTTCACGAACTTTCCGGCGGACACATCACGGAGGGGCCCGCGAAGGCCCCTCCGTGATGCTCATACGCTATCCGACCTGCTCGTCAGAGAGCTACCCATCGGTAACAAACGAGACCTACGCCACCGACCACGCGATGCCGTCGAGGATGTCGTGCTCGCTGACGACGACCTCCTCGGCGCCCGTCCGCTCCATGATCGACAGCAGGACGAGGGCCCCGGCCGCGATGACGTCGACGCGCCCGGGGTGCATCGAGGGGACGGCCGCGCGCTCGGCGTGGGTGGAGCGCAGCAGCCGTTCGGTGATCTCGCGGACGCGCTCGCGCGAGACACGGGAGTGGTGGATGCGCGCGGAGTCGTACGCGGGCAGGTCCTGGGCGATGGCCGACACCGTGGTCACCGATCCGGCGAGCCCGACCAGGGTCCGCGCCTCGCCGAGCGGGACCGTCTCCTCGGCGAGGTCCAGCGCCCGCTCGATGTCGGCGCGCATGGCCGCGATCTGCTCCTCGGAGGGCGGGTCGCCGGCGGCACCGTCGACCACGAGGTGCCGCTCGGTCATCCGCACACAGCCGACGTCCACCGAGCGCGCGGCCCGCACATGGTCGTCCCCCACGACGAACTCCGTCGACCCCCCGCCGATGTCCACGACCAGGTACGGCCGGGCCAGGTCGTCGCGGCCCTTCAGCTCGTTGGTCGCGCCGGTGAAGGAGAACTCCGCCTCCTGCTCGCCGGAGATCACCTCGGGCTCGACGCCGAGGATGTCGACGACGCCGCGGACGAAGTCGTCCCGGTTGGAGGCGTCCCGGGAGGCCGAGGTGGCCACGAAACGGACCTTCTCGGCGCCGAGGTCGCGGATCACCTCCGCGTACTCACGGCAGGCCGCGAACGTCCGCTCCAGCGCCTCCGGCGCCAGCCGGCCGGTGCGGTCCACGTCCTGGCCGAGCCGCACGATCGTCATCCGCCGGTCCAGCTCCAGCAGTTCGCCGGTGCCGGGGTTGACGTCGGCGACCAGCAGCCGGATGGAGTTGGTGCCGCAGTCGACCGCGGCGACCCGGGTGAAGCCCCTGGGCGTCATCGGCCGGGCGGAGAAGAAGCCGCTGCGGATCACGGTCGGGTCCTCCTCGGCCTCCTCGCCGGGGAGTTCGTCGGCCGGGTCGGGAGCCGCAAGCGGCTGTACGCACGGGCCCTTGCGCCACCACTCGGGCAGCATCGCGATCGCCTCGTCGCCCAGCGGGTTCACGCCCGGACCCGCGGCCAGGGAGTGACCCACCAGCACGTGCAGGCACTTCACCCGGTCCGGCATGCCGCCCGCGCTCGGGAAGCCCTCCAGGACCTCGATCTCGTCCCGGCGCCGGATGTAGTCCTCGTGCGCGGCCCGGTAGGCGGCGGCCAGCTCCGGGTCGGTCTGCAGCCGCTCCGTCATCTCCTTCATGACGCCGTTCGCCTCCAGCGTGCCGATGGCCGAGGCGGCGCGCGGGCACGTCAGGTAGTACGTCGTCGGGAAGGGCGTGCCGTCCGGCAGCCGGGGCGCCGTCTCCACGACGTCCGGCTGTCCGCACGGGCAGCGGTGGGCGATCGCGCGCAGCCCGCGCGGCGGCCGCCCGAGCTGCTGCTTGAAGGCCTCGACGTCGGCGTCGGTGGGCTCGGTGCGCGGGGTGGGCGGCGGAGGCGTTTCCACGGAGAACTGTCTTTCTGCTCAGGTCACTGGTCGGAGGCGTCGGACTTGTCGACCCCGTCCCAGACGTTCGCGTACCACGGGCGGTCGGCGGCGCCCAGTTCGGCGCGCGACTGCCTGGCGCGGTCCGGGTCGACGACGACGTATCCCGTCTCGCCCGGCATCACGTAGTGCAGCCGCCGCCGGATCTGCTGCTCGGCGTAGGAGTCGTCCTTCCAGCGCGCCTTGAGGTCGCGCAGCTGCTCGACCCGCTCCTTGGCCTGCTGCTTCTGGCGCTCCAGGTCGGAGATCTCGGCACGCTGGGAGACGTACTGCCTTATCGGGTAGGCCAAGGCCACGACGAGGGTGCACAGCACCAGGGCGAGCAGCGCGGCCCGGCCCGTCAGCCGGGAGCGGCGGGCCTGCCGTTTGGTCTGGGAGCGGTAGACCCGGGCCGCCGTCTGCTCGCCGAGCAGCCTGAGCCTGGTCGCGGTGGAGAACCGGTCCCGGTCCTTCACGGCCATGTCCGCGCCTCCCGTTCATGCCGTTCACACGTGCGTACGTCCCCGCACACGGTACGGGACCGGTACGGGGACGTACGTACGACTGGCGCAGGATTGACCCTTTGCGGCTCAGCCCTTGAAGCGCGGGAAGGCGCTGCGGCCGGCGTACACCGCGGCGTCGTCGAGGATCTCCTCGATGCGCAGCAGCTGGTTGTACTTGGCGACGCGCTCGGAGCGGGCCGGGGCGCCGGTCTTGATCTGGCCGCAGTTGGTGGCGACGGCGAGGTCGGCGATGGTGACGTCCTCGGTCTCGCCGGAGCGGTGGGACATCATGCACTTGAAGCCGTTGCGCTGGGCGAGCTCGACGGCGTCCAGGGTCTCGGTCAGCGAGCCGATCTGGTTCACCTTCACCAGCAGGGCGTTGGCGGTGCCCTCCTCGATGCCGCGGGCCAGGCGCTCGGGGTTGGTGACGAACAGGTCGTCGCCGACGATCTGCACCTTGTCGCCGAGCTTGTCCGTGAGGACCTTCCAGCCGGCCCAGTCGTCCTCGAACAGCGGGTCCTCGATGGAGACGAGCGGGTAGGCCGCCACGAGCTCCTCGTAGTACTCCGTCATCTCGGCGGCCGAGCGGTCCTTGCCCTCGAACTGGTACTTGCCGTCCTTGTAGAACTCGGAGGCGGCGACGTCGAGCGCGAGGGCGATCTGCTCGCCGGGGACGTACCCGGCCTGCTTGATGGCCTCGAGGATCAGGTCTAGGGCGTCACGGTTGGAGCCCAGGTTCGGGGCGAAGCCGCCCTCGTCGCCGAGGCCGGTGGCCAGGCCCTTGGACTTCAGCACGGACTTGAGGGTGTGGTAGACCTCGGCGCCCCAGCGCAGGGCCTCGGAGAAGGTCTCCGCGCCGATCGGGGCGATCATGAACTCCTGGATGTCCACGTTGGAGTCGGCGTGCGAGCCGCCGTTCAGGATGTTCATCATCGGCACCGGCAGCAGGTGCGCGTTCGGGCCGCCCAGGTAGCGGAACAGGGGGAGGTCGCTGGCCTCGGAGGCGGCGTGGGCGACGGCGAGCGAGACGCCGAGGATGGCGTTGGCGCCGAGCGAGCCCTTGTTGTCGGTGGCGTCCAGGTCGAACATGGCCTGGTCGATCAGGCGCTGCTCGGTGGCGTCGTAGCCGACCAGCTCCGGGCCGATCTGCTCGATGACGGCGAGGACGGCCTTCTCGACACCCTTGCCCTTGTAGCGGTTGGGGTCGCCGTCGCGGAGCTCGATGGCCTCGAAGGCGCCCGTGGAGGCGCCGGACGGGACGGCGGCACGACCCGTGCTGCCGTCGTCGAGGCCGACCTCGACCTCGACCGTGGGGTTGCCTCGGGAGTCCAGGATTTCCCGGGCTACGACGACGTCGATGGACGGCACGAGCATCTCCTTCGTGGATGTGACGCTGGTTGTGCGGGGCACGTGGGCCTTCTTTAGGCCCTACCTCGGCCTTGCGACTAGAGCCTAACCGCCCCGGGGCCATCGGCCAGCCGACCGACCGTCCCGTGGACAAGGACAGACGGTACCTATTGTTCACGCCCGGAACAAAGGCGGGTGAACACAGCATGTATCCCGGGCGACGAGGCGCGGGCGACGGGCCGGCGGCGGGCGGGCGGCGGACCGGCCGCGGGCAGAGAAAAGCCCCGCTCCGGTGCGTACGGGGGAAGACGCACCGGAGCGGGGAGCCCGTGGGGACGGGGGTGGCCCTCACGCACCTCCACGGTGGGGGACACGGATGTGCGGGGCCTGTATGTCGGCTGTGCCTTACTTCAGGTGCAGCTGCTGACCCGGGTAGATCAGGTTGGCGTCCTCGACGATGCCCTTGTTCAGGTCGAACAGCTTCTTCCAGCCGCCCTTGACCTTGTGCGCGGAGGCGATGGAGCTGAGGGTGTCGCCCTTGACGACCTTGTACTCGCCGTCACCCTTCTTGACCTTCTTGCCGGTCGGGGTGGTGACGGTCTTGGTCGACTTCTTGGGGGCCGGACGCTCGGAGGAGCGCGAGGCCTGCTGCTCGGTGGTCGAGCGGGTGGTGGTGCTGCTCGACGAGCCGGTGGAGGCGCCGGCGCCGTTGTAGGCGGCGCTGGACAGGCCCGTGCCGCAGACCGGCCAGGCGCCCTTGCCCTGGGAGGCGAGAACCTTCTCGGCGACGGCTATCTGCTGCGCCTTGGAGGCCTGGTTGGCCTGCGCGGCGTACGCGGTGCCGCCGTACGCGGCCCAGGTGGAGGCGGAGAACTGCAGACCGCCGTAGTAGCCGTTGCCGGTGTTGATGGACCAGTTGCCGCCCGACTCGCACTGGGCGACCGCGTCCCACTCGGAGGCGGTGGCGGCGGAGGCGTTGCCGGCCGCCATCAGCGGGGCGGCGATGGCGACACCGGTGACACCGGCGAGCGCGGCGGCGCGGGTGGCCTTGGACGGACGACGGTGCTTGCCCTTGCTGGAAAACAGCATGGTGGATCCCCTCACCGACGCCTGCGAGGTGAGCTGTCGGGTTCGGGCCGGTTGAGTTGCCCGGCCGCGGACTCGCTCTCGCGAGCCGCGGCTACACCCCGAGCCACCACCGTCAACCACCCGGTGGGGCACTTACCTTGGGTCCCCCGCTCCTGCCTACGGCGCTGTGAAGCGACGACTGTTCCCGTACGGCCGCTGGCAGGATTCGGCGTTGCGGCAGACGGGGCTCGGGTTGCCGAGCGGTCACGACCGTAGACACGGAATCCGCCGAATTTCAAAGACGATCAGGGCCTCTGAGACTCATCCCACACTTTCACCAAACCGGACATTCAGCGCGAAGTGTGACGTGAACTCCCGCCTCATTTGGCCCTATTCGGCAGGGAGATCGAGGGTCTGACCGGTGAAGATGTGGTTCGGGTCGGTACCGATGGCCTGCTTGTTCGCGTCGTAGAGCGCGCGCCATCCGCCGTCCAGGTCAAGGGAGTCGGCGATGGAGGCGAGAGTGTCGCCGGTGTGCACGGTGTAGGAGTCGCGCCCGGCGGGCTTCACGCCGCTCTCGTCGGCGCTGGCGCCGCGGTGCTTGCCGGTGCCGCCGGCGGCGGGCGTGGAGTCGACCGCCCCGGTGTCGACGAGGCTCCAGGAACCCAGCGCCTGCCGGGAATTGTCCGACTCGTCACTCTTCGACCGGTCACCGGAAGAGCCACCGGCCCCCTGGGAGGCACTCGAAGCCGAAGTGGAAGGCGAGGCCGACTTGCCCGATTTGCTGGACTTACCGGTGGAATGAGAAGAAGAACCGGGAGTGGCCGAGGGTGAACCGGACGCGTCCGACGAGGCGGAATCGCCGGAGGGGTCGCTCGACGCGGTGCCCGACGAATTGGACAAACCGGTGGAGTTCGAACTGTCCGACGAACCGGACGAGTCGGACGAGCCGCCCCCGATGCCGGTGTCCACGTCGGCCGAACCGGAGTCCTTGCTCAGCCCCGACGTCAGTCCACAGGTATGGAAGGCGCCGACGCCCTCGGCGTCCAGGAGCTTCTCCGCGACGGCTATCTGCTGGTTGCGGCTGGCCAGGTCGGGCCGGGTGGCGTAGTCGAGGCCGCCGTACTTCTCCCAGTCCGCCTGAGAGAGCTTCAGGCCGCCGTAGAAGCCGCTGCCACTGTTCTCGCTCCAGGAGCCACCCGTCTCGCACTGCGCCACCTTGTCCCAGGTGGTCCCGTCGGCGGCGCTGGCGCCGCCCGCCGCGAACAGCGGGATCGCGATGGCGGAGCCGGTCACTCCGGCCGCGACGAGGAGAGCCGGAGCCTGGCGGGGGCGACGGTGACGACCGTTCCCGGAGAGCATGCGGAGGGCCTTTCGCGAGACAGCAGTGACCGCGGCGCGTGAACCTTGGGCCAAACCTTCGCGCCGCTGTTGATCCGTGAACGTAGCGGCAACCGATCACTTGTCACAAGTTAATGCCGCGTAGATCACGTGAAGATCACAGACTTGAGCGCGTGTCACGTTTGCGCGGTGGGTCGCGCTGCCTCGACCGGGGTGAACTCGACCGGGAGCGTGCGCAGTCCGCGCATGATGAGCCCGCCCCGCCACCTCAACTCCCCCGGATCCCCGGCCAGTCGGAGGTCCGGCAGCCGGGTGAGCAGGGTAGCGAGGGCGGTCTGGCCCTCCAGCCGGGCCAGCGGGGCGCCGAGGCAGTAGTGGATGCCATGGCCGTACCCCAGATGCTGGTTGTCACGCCGGGACAGGTCGAGGGTGTCGGGATCGGTGAAGCGGGCGGGGTCGCGGTCGGCGGCGGCGAGGACGACGAGGACGGGGTCGCCGGCCGCGATGTCCTGTCCGCCGATGGTGAGCGGCTCGGTGGCGAACCGCCACGTGGCGAGCTCCACCGGGCCGTCGTAGCGCAGGAGTTCCTCCACGCCGGTCTCCAACAGGCCGCGCTCGCCCGCCGCGAGGGAGGTCTGCAGGCGGGTCCGCTGCTCGGGGTGGGTGAGGAGGGCGTAGGTGCCGTTGCCGATGAGGTTGACGGTGGTCTCGAAGCCCGCGAAGAGCAGGATGAAGGCCATCGCCGCGGCCTCGTTCTCGGTGAGGTGCTCGCCGTGGTCGGAGGCGCGGATCAGGCCGGAGATGAGGTCCTCGCCGGGGGCGGGGGTGTCCGGGAGGGCGGCGCGCTTGCGGTGGATGAGGTCGGCGAGATACCCACGCATCTTCTTCACCGACCGCGCCACCCCGCCCCTGGGGCCGCCCTGATGCCGAATCATCATGCCCGCCCAGTCCCGGAAGTCGTCCTGGTCCTCGCGGGGGACGCCGAGCAGGTCGCAGATCGCGTAGATGGGCAGCGGGAAGGCGAACTCGTGGATGAGGTCGGCCTCGCCCTTCGCCGCGAACCCGTCGATGAACTGATCGGTCAACTGCTGGACGCGCGGCGCGAACTCGGCCACCCGACGGGGTGTGAACGCCTTCGAGACGAGACGCCGCAGCCGGGTGTGGTCGGGCGGGTCGATGTTGAGCAGATGCGTCATCAACTCGGCCTTGCGCTCACCGGGGATGCCCGTCTTGCCCTTGGCGTGGGCGGGCTCGTCGTGGTGGGCCGGGTTCTTGGACAGCCGGTGGTCGGCGAGGGTCTGCTTGGCGTCGGCGTACCGCGTGACCAGCCAGGCCTCGACCCCGCTGGGCAGGGTCGTCCGATGCACGGGGGCGTGCGCGCGCAGCCAGGCGTAGGCGGGGTAGGGGTCGGTGGCGAATTCCCAGGTGAAGAGGTCGGGCATCGCGGGGGCAGAGGCGCGGGCGGGGGTGTCGGGGCGGGGCTGGTCGGTCACTCCCCGACCGTATCCGGGATTTCCCGGAGGGCCGCCCTCGCGCCCGGGCGGTCTGCGGCGCCGCCGGCGGCCCGGGCACCGGGCACCGCTCCCGCGGCGACGGAACTACCCTTCGAGCCCCTCCGCTGCCCGGACCGCGTCCCGGTAAGCCCTCGCCGCGACCCGCAGCGCCGCCTCGGGGTCCACTCCCTCCGCCTCCGCCCGCGCCGCCAGCGCCAGCAGCTCGTACCCGACGCCCTGCCCGGTGGGCAGCGGCACCTCCAGCCCGGCCGTCCGCACCCGCGAGGCGAGCTTCGCGGCGAGGGCGAGGCCCGGCTGCCCGAGAGGTATGCCGTCCGTCACCGACTCCCGTTGCTTCTCGATCGCCTTGGTGCGCAGCCAGTGCTCCTTGACCTCCTCCGGGGTCGAGGCGGTCTCGTCGCCGAAGACGTGCGGGTGGCGGTGGATGAGCTTGGCGACGATGCCGCCTGCCACGTCGTCGATGGAGAAGGGGGCGTCGGGGTCCTCCTCGGCGATGCGGGAGTGGAAGACGACCTGGAGCAGGACGTCGCCCAGTTCCTCGCGCAGCTCTTCGCGGTCGCCGTCCTCGATCGCCTCGACGAGTTCGTAGGCCTCCTCGATGCCGTACTTCGCCAGGCCCTTGTGGGTCTGCTGCGAGGACCAGGGGCACTCGGCGCGGATGCGGTCCATGACCTGGACGAGGTCCAGCAGACGGGCGCCGGGGAGGTCGTAGGAGGCAGGGAGGAGTTCCAGCTCGGGCATGCTGACCCGGCCGGAGCCGGCGAGGCGGGCCAGACCGTCGGTGAGGGCGGGCTCGCCCTCGCCCGTGGCGACGACGACCACGGTGCGGCCGCCGGTGCAGGCGGCCACCAGCTCCTGCGCCGTCGGGGACGCCTCGTCGACCCGTAGGCCCGCCTCCCGCAGATACGGCAGCTGCGGGTGGGCGCCGTCCGCGCACAGCACGCGGTCGGCGGCGTGCAGGACCTGCCAGGCGGGCCAGGACATCAGGCCGGGCGCGACACGGTGGCTGGTGGTCAGCAGGACGACGCGGCCGGGGGCGAGGGCCTGGTCGGGGTCCTGGTCGGAGGCCGGGTCCGGGGCGGGGTCGAAGCTGGTTGCGTTCACGATTCGAAGCTAACGCACGTCACCGACAGCCCTGTGAGTTGTCCACAGGCGGAGGCCACAGGGCCGGATATCCACAGGCACCGGCGGGCGTCCACACGGGCGCCCGCCGCTGCTGCCGGACCGTTCCTCCGGCCACTCCTCCGGCTACGCGGTGCCCTGCGAGGCCGCCGTCGTGACCTCCCGCACCCACGGCGTCTTCGCGTCGACGCGGCTGCTCTTCTGGACGTCCCAGGCGCCGTAGCGCGGGTTGAGGTCGACGTGGAGTTCCTTGGACGCCTTGGCCAGGGCGCCCCAGAAGGCCGGCTTGCTGGTGTCGGTGCCGAGGGTCTGGGCGAGCTTCTGGGCCTCCAGCTGGAGGCGGAGGTTGTCGTCGAGGCGCTCGGGGGCCACGCCGTACTGCTGCAGCCACGCCGTCTCCAGCGCCTTGGAGCCGCCGACCTGCTGTTCCAGGCCGCTGCGCATCTGCTGGATCTCCTTGGGGGTGACGCTCACGCCGTTGTCCTGGGCGGCCCGGTGCAGTACCCGGTCGAGCACCATGTTGTGCAGGGTGTCGCGGGTGAGGCTGCCGGTCTGGGCGACGGCCTGCTTGTACTGCGCGTCGTTCGCCACGGCCGCGCGCTGGGCGGTGCGGACCTCGTTGACCCGGTTCTCCAGCTGCGCCACGGTGATCCGCTGGCCGCCGACGACGGCCGCGGCGCCGGGATGCGAGTCGCTTCCACAG
Organism: Streptomyces panaciradicis; assembly: GCF_023516615.1. Taxonomy (GTDB): domain Bacteria; phylum Actinomycetota; class Actinomycetes; order Streptomycetales; family Streptomycetaceae; genus Streptomyces; species Streptomyces panaciradicis. The sequence continues at coordinate 22,514 of NZ_JAMGBF010000120.1, read as the reverse complement.
GCGGTGAGGACGGGCGCCGCGGCGGCGATCGCGGCGGTGAGCAGGAGCGCGGTGCGACGGCGGCGGTGCAAGGAAGCCTCCCGAGGAGATTGTGCGACGGTGCACAAAGTCTTGCGGTGATCGATGTTAGGCAGTGGGACGGCTGTGGCCAACCCATTCGACCGACCCATTCGACCAACGATTCACCGCGGCTTCGGGCACCGCCGCGCCCGGGAGGCTTCGGCGGGCTCAGCCGGTGATGGCCACCGGGGCGTCCCACGCGTCGCGGTCCACGGTGATCGTGTAGCCGTTGCGCGTCTCCTTGCTGTTGACCAGGTACTGGTGGCCGCGGCTGTGGCCGGTGTACTGGGTCGAGCCGAACGGCCAGTCCGCCGTCGTGGTGTTCTGCTTGTCCCACAGCGCGTACCAGAGGTTGCCCGGCAGGTCCGTCTTGTCGGTGGCGTTCGCGACGGCCTTGGCGCTGGAGCTGGTGAAGCCGTAGTAGCCGGCGCGGTAGGTCTTGGCGCGCAGTTCCTTGTCGAAGGCGCGTACGTAGGTGAGCACGACGTCGTTGCACGACGTGTTCGTGATGTCGTACGACTCCATGTCGAGGTAGATCGGGCTGCCGGCCTTCATGCCGAGCGCGGAGGCCTTGGCGACGGCGTCGTCCGCGTCGGTCTTGCCGAGGGAGGCCGCGGTCGTGGCGGTGAGCTTCTCGGGGTTGGAACCGGACTGGCAGGGCGGCTGGGCGCCGACGTAGATCGGGATGAGCTTCCAGCCGAGGGTGCTGACGGACTTGACCCAGGAGGCGGTGAGGTTGGGCTGCGAGCAGCCCCGGTTCCTGCCGCCGACGTAGACGGCCGCGGCACCGTAGAAGCCGGTGTGCCAGGCCTTCATCGCGGACAGGGAGGGCGCGGCGCAGGTGTCGAAGGCGCGCCCGGTGTACGTCTTCTGCGCGGGCCAGGTGGTGGCGGCCATGGAGGTCTGCGCGGCCACACCCGCTCCGGCGACGACGGGGGCGCCGGCGACGGCCCACGTGATGTATCTGCGCTTCTTCGACTGCCGGTGGCCGGCCATGATCCCCACCCTTGGTTGTGCCTGGCGTCGTGCCTGGCGAAAACGAATCGCAACTTATCCGGGGCCGTTCATGCGTTCGGGAAACACAAGCCCCACGGATGCACAAGATTCCCTCACGGCACGGCAAAATCGTGCCTTCTTTCAGCCGCTTTCAGCCGCGCACCTGCCCGAGCCACTGCAGCGTGCGGCGAATCTCGGCCGCGAGCGGGTGGCCGGGGCCCCGCAGGCGCTCGACGTCCATCAGCAGGCGCGCGAGCGTGTCGTGCGCGGCGGGGCGGTCGCCGAGGGCGAGGAGGAGGTGGCCCATGCGGCGGCGGACCTCGTGGGAGAGCTCGGGGTCGCCCGCCGACACGTACTGGTTCTCGTAGTACGGCAGCAGCGCGCGGTACTCCGCGAGCGCCCCCGCCGGATCGCCGAGCGCCTCCAGGCACTGGGCGGCCTCGTAGCGGAACCGCAGCGACTGGGGGTCGGCCTGCCCGGCCTCGGCGGCGCGTTCGTCGGCGAGACGGCGCAGTTCGGGCAGCGCGCGCCGGTACTGGCCGTCGTCCATGAGCGTGGCCGCGTACTGCTTGCGCAGGGTGCGCACGACCGGGGAGTGCTCGCCGTGCTGCTCCGCGGCGGCGGGCAGGATCGCGCCGAGGATGTCGACGGCCTGGGTGATGCGGCCCTCGCCGAGGAGGCGCTTGACCTCGTCGACGGCGCGCGCGACGTCGGGTTTCTCGGCGCTCTCGGGGGCGGGCGTGACAGGGGCGGGCTGGGGCGCGGGCGTGCGCGCGCGGTCCGGCCAGGGGGCGTGCGGGCGCAGGAAGGGGCGCGTGGGGTCGAGGGGCGCCCCTGTGGGCGTCCCTCGCGCGGGCAGGAGCAGCGCCAGGTGCTCGTACACCTCCTGCGCGGACGCCGGACGGTGCTGCGGGTCCTTCGCGAGCAGGCGCAGGACGAGCGCTTCGAGCGGTTCCGGGACCTCGGGGCGGACACGGCGCACGGGCACCGGGGGCTCGTACAGGTGCCGGTGCAGCACGCCGAGCGCCGTGGAGCCGGCGAACGGGACGTCGCCGCTGAGCAGTTCGTGCAGGAGCACGCCGAGCGCGTACAGGTCGGTGTACGGGCCGACCGCGCCGCCCATGGCCTGCTCGGGCGCCATGTAGGCGGGCGAGCCGATGGGCGTGCCGGTGTGGGTGAGCCGGGTGGTGTCGGCGTCCATGACGGAGGCCACGCCCAGGTCGAGGACGGTGACGGTGCCGTCCTGCTTGACCATCACGTTGCGCGGCTTGAGGTCGCGGTGGACGATCGGCACGGCGTGCACGGCGCTGAGCACGGCGCACAGTTGCGCGGCGACCGCGACGGCCCACTGCCAGGGGTACGGGTCGTGTTCGGCGAGGTGGTCGGAGAGGTCTGCGCCGTCGACGTACTGCATGACGAGGAACAGCTCCTCGCCCTCGCTGCCCGCGTCGTGCACGGTGACGAGCCCGGGGTGGTCGACCTGAGCCGTCACCCGGCACTCGCGCACGAACCGCCGGCGCAGTTCGTCGGCCTCCTGCCCGGCCACCTTGTCGGGGCGCAGCAGCTTCACCGCCACGCGCCGGTCGAGCCGCTGGTCGTAGGCCGTCCAGACCTGTCCCATGCCGCCCTGCCCGATGAGCGTGGACAGTTCGTACCGCCCGGCGACGACGCGTCCTGCCGTCACGGTCACCTTCCGCCCTCGTGGTCGCCGTCGCTCCCGCCGGGGTGCTTGCGCAAGTAGTCGCTGAGTTCGTCGAGTTCGGCGCGCACCTGGTCGATGCGGGCGGGCGCGGGCCGCTGCGGCGGCGCGGGGGCCGTCGCGGGCGGGTGCGGCACGGGCGTGTGGGAGGCGGGCGTGTGGGGCGCGGGCGTGTGGGGTGCGGGCGTGTGGGGTGCGGGCGTGTGGGGCATCGGGGGCGGGGCGTAGGGCGCCTGCGGGGTGCTCGGCACGGTCGCCGCGGTGAACGGCGAGGACGGGTGCGGGTATCCGTAGCCCGGCGTCATCGGCGGCCGGCCGGCGTACGTTCCACCGAGCCGGCTGAAGTGACGTATGTCCGCGTAGAGGAAGTACCCGGCGCAGGCGACGGCGTTCAGCAGCAGGATGCTCATGCCGATGTTGCCGTTCGGCGTGCTGAAGTCGTCGGTGTGGTCGGTGCTGAGGAAGGCGAAGCTGGTGCCGAGGGCCACCACCGAGGCCGCGAAGACCCACCACTCTGCCGCCCGGCGCGTCACGATCGCCGCGCGGAGCGTCGCCACCCACGCCAGGAACCCGATGCTCAGGATCGGCACGGCCACGAAGATCACGCGCAGCACGACCAGCGCCCCCGTCGAGGGTCGCTTCGGCGGAGGCGGCGCGTAGCCGGGGCCTTGCATGGCTGCTCCTGGAGGCCTGGTGGGGGCGGACGTGTGTGCCGTGTCCGAGCGTATAGGCCGACAAGGACAACCGGTCCGGCTTGTACCGAACCGTTGTCGTGCTGATCGGCTCCCGGTGCGGCGCGTGGTTCTCGGCCGTCTCAGCCGGGCGTCACCGTCCCGTCCGTCAGCCCGTCGTACATCCCGCGCACGAGCTGATCCCCGAGCCGGTTCGCGCGCCTGAGCGCCCGCTCGAACTCGTCGAGTGCGCGGAAACGCGCGCCGTAGCGCCGTTGTTCGTCGAGCGCGAGCCGGGGCAGCTGGAGCCGGCGCACGTCCAGGCGCGTGGCCGTGGACGCATAACTGCTGGCCTGACGGTTGTTGGCGGTGCCGCGCAGGAAGCCGGCGAGGAACCACGGGTCGAGCGCCGCGGGATCGGGGCGCAGGAGCACGAGGTTGCGCCCCAGGGCGGCGCCCCCCGTCGCGTCGTCGATCACGCGCGCCACCGCGCCACCGCCGAGCACCGGTACGACGACGTCGCCCGGCTCGGTCAGCACGGCCTCCTCGTCGCTCTCGGGGAGCGTGCCGGAGGGCGCCGTACCGGCGAGGACGTCGTGGTCGGTGAGAACGGGCACGCGCGCGTGGCCGCCGTTTCCACCGGTACGCATCACCAGGGCTCCCCCGCGCGCGAGTTCACCGACGGTCGTGAACGGCCAGCGGGGCGCGGGCTGCGCGGGGGCCGCGGGCGGCGGGGTGAGGTCGACGGTCAGGCGCAGGGTGTCGCCGAGGCGTTCGCGTACGGCGGTGAGCGCGTCGGTGCCGTCGGCCGCGGCCGGCGGGGGCAGGTGGCGGGCCGGCGCGAGGTCGACGTCGTCGTCGAGGAGGTCGATGACGGGCAGGGAGCGGGCCACGCCGGGGCGTTCCTCCCGGAGGGTGCCCGCCCGGTCGAAGGCGCTCCAGGCGTCGAGGACGGCCTCGCGCACGGCCCGCCAGTCGGGCCCGCCGCGCCCCTCGGTGGCGTACTGCCCGGTGTCGACGAGCAGCACCTCGGGCTGCGCGGGCGCCTTGTCGGGCCGGCGCAGCACCCACAGGTGGAGCGGGATGTTGTACGGCGGTGCCGCGCCGATGGGCAGCGCGACGACGGCGCGCAGCGCGCCGCGGCGCAGCAGGTCGGCGCGGATGCGGCGGCCGGAGCGACGGGAGGCGGCGGCGGGCGGCATGAGCAGCACGGCCGTGCCGCCGTCCCGCAGACGGGCCAGGGCGTGCTGGACCCAGGCGAGCTCGGACTCGTTGCGGGCGGGGAAGCCGTACTCCCAGCGGGGGTCGTAGGCGAGTTCGTCGTGTCCCCAGTTGCGCTCGTTGAACGGCGGGTGGCACAGGACGGCGTCGGCGCGCAGGTCCGGGAAGGCGTCGGCACGCAGGGTGTCGCCCGCGGCGGCGCGCACGGTGGCCCGGGTGTGCAGGGCGAGGCGCAGCGCGGTGAGCGCGGCGAGGTCGGTGACGTCGTCCTGGGCGTAGAGCTCCTGGTCGGGGCGGGCGGAGACGGCGCGCAGGAGGGCGCCGGTGCCGGCGGCCGGGTCGAGGAGGGTGCGGGCCGGGCCGGCCAGGTCGGCCATGAGGCCGGCGAGTTCGGCGGGCGTGAGCGTGTACTGGCGCGGGTTGGCGTCGAGATGCCGGCCGAGGAGGAACTCGAACGCCTGCCGGGCGCCCAGGTCGGCGGCGAGTTCGGCGGCGCCGCGCAGGAGGGGGGCGGAGGGGAGGAGCTGGGGGCCGGTGGGGGTGTGAACTGCCGGCGAGGTGTTCACAGCGTGAACGGCTGAGGGTGTGTTCACGGCGTGAACCGGCGGTGCCGTGTTCACAGCGTGCGGCGCGCTCGTCCGGGGTGGCTGGTCGACGGAGGTCGGCGAGTTCACAGCCCCCGGAGCGTTCACGGCTGCCGGGCCGGTCGTGGGCCGCGAGCCGAACCGCGGCACCAGCACCTGCTCCAGCGCCCCGGGCAGCATCGCGGCCAGCCGCTCGTCCGACCCCGAGCTCACCTCGAGCCACACCGTCGGCCGGTCATGGATGAGCAGCAGGACGCATCCCGCGTGCGTGAGCGCGGTGACCGGCCCCTCGGGGTGCCCGGCGAGCTGCTGCCAGACGCGTTCGCGCAGCGGGACCTCGGCGAGTTTCCCCTGCTTGCGCAGCCAGGCCTCGATCTCGGTGAGGGCGAAGGAGGGGCTGGTCTCGGTGCCGCCGACCGGCTTGGGGAAGTCGGCGTGGCGGCGGCGCCAGTTGCTGACGGCGGCGCGGCCGACGCCGGCCAGCCGGGCGATCCCGGCGGCGGTCACCTCTGTCGCGTTGTCCTGCACCCGTCGGCTCCCCTCGTCGTCCCCGTGTCCCGACCTCTGCGTGTGAGCCGAGCATACCGACGCAGGCAAGATCTACCCCTTCACGCTCGTGTACACATCGACTTCCGTGAACAGTGTTGACTCGGTTCACAAGCTCTGCTCTTATTGACCCATCGAACAGCGACCGCCGCCAAGGAGGCGGCCGCACCGTCCGAGGGGGGACACAGCCATGGGCATGAAGGGCAAGGTCGCACTGGGGGCCGTCGTCGGGATCGTCGTCATCGGCGCCGTGTCGGCGAACGCCGGCAGCAACGGCGACAACGGCAACGGCCACGACACCAGCGGCAAGGGCTCCTCGGCGTCCGCCGGCCACGACTCCGACGGCGAGAAGAGCGCCAAGGGCAAGGACGCCGGCGCGAAGGCCACGCAGAAGAAGGCCGCCTTCGCGGGGGACGGCGAGTACCGGGTCGGCAAGGACATAAAGCCCGGCACCTACCGCACCACCGGCAACAGCGACGGTATGTGCTACTGGGAGCGCGCCAAGGACGCCAAGGGCGAGATGGACTCGATCCTGGCCAACGACAACGTCACCGGCGCCAGTTACGTGACCGTCAAGCCCACCGACAAGATCTTCAAGTCCAACGGCTGCAAGGACTGGGAGGCCGTCGACCTCAAGGCGAAGGCCAAGGGCGCGTCCGCCTCCCGGATGGCCGGCGACGGCGGCATGTTCCGGGTCGGCGCCGACATCGCGCCCGGCACCTACCGTTCCACCGGCAACGCCGACGACTCCTGCTACTGGGAGCGCACCAAGGACGCCAAGGGCGACATGAACTCCATCATCGCCAACAACAACGTCAGCGGCACGGCCGTCGTCACCATCAGCGCCTCGGACGGCTACTTCAAGACGACGGGCTGCAAGGACTGGAAGAAGGCCTGACCGGACCGGACCGACTCCCGTCGCCGGCCCCGCGATCGCCACCGCACCGCCCCCGTCCCCGTCTTCCGCCCCCCACGCTCACCTCCCCTCCCACACCACCACGTGAAGGACTGTCATGCGTCTCTCGCCCCGTGCCGCCAGCCTGTTCGCCGTCGCAGCGCTCCCCCTGGCCCTCACCGCCTGTTCCTCCGGTTCGCCCTCCGGCTCGTCCGCCGACACGGGCGCGAACGCCAAGCCGGCCAAGGCCAAGGACCTCAACGCCGGTCTGGCCACGGGTACGGAGCTGAAGAAGGCGCTGGCGCCCGCGTCGGCCTTCCCGGCCGGGTTCACCCTCGAATCCGACGGCGCCTCGGACAGCGGCGGCCACTTCCTGTCCCCGTCGGCCCGCAAGACCGCCAAGCCGGACTGCTCCAAGCTGGAGGCCACGTCCTGGATCCAGGTGACCGGCTACGAGGGCGGTGTGTCGTTCGCGCAGGACGACTACGTCAACCAGGACAAGACCGAGGAAATGGCCCAGGAGATCGACGAGTTCCAGGGCTCCACGGCCCAGGACGTGATGAAGCGGCTCCAGTCGGTCGCGGCGGAGTGCGCCACGTTCACCGACACGGACGCGCACGCCAAGGTGAAGGTCGCGGGCGCCGCGACGGCCGGGCTCGGTGACGAGGCCTACACCATGACGCTGACGAGCGGCGCCTGGCAGAACGGCACCACGCTCGTGGCGGCCCGTTCGGGCAACGCCGTGGTGACCGTGCTTTCCACGGCGGGCGGCGACAACGGCGCCGCGACCGCGAAGAAGCTGACGGGCCGGCTCCTGACGTCCCTGAAGGACCTGAAGACCGCCTGATCCACGTCACGGTCACACGCCCGACCGGCCCGGCAGGCCGTGCGCGCCCACCGGCGCGCGCACCCTGCCGGGCCGCCGTCGTGCCCGCAGAACCGTGCGAAGACCCCGGTCAGCCCGCGTGGAACCGCGCCGGGGCGTCGGTCGGGTTGCCGCCCGCGGGGAGCTTCTGCCCGGGACAGGTCCGGAGCACCTTCTCCATGGCGGCCTTCTCGGCTGCGGTCACCCACAGCTGGTACTTCTTCTTCACCGCGACCTGGGCGGCGACGTACGTGCACCGGTACGCCTTGTTCGGGGGCAGCCAGGTCGCCGTGTCGCCGTCGCCCTTCGCCCGGTTGGTGCTCGCGTCCACCGCTATGAGGTTGAGCGGGTCGTTGGCGAGGGCGATGCGCTTGCCCGCGTCCCAGTACTTGGCACCCTTCTGCCAGGCGTCGGAGAGCGCGACGACGTGGTCGATGTCGACGAGGCTGCGGCCGCGCCGGTAGGTGACCTTCTTGCCGGAGTAGGGGTCCGACTCCAGTACGCCGTACGACACCTTGCAGCGGCCGCCGGTGAACCTCACCTCGTCCAGGTCCCGTTTGAGGATGTCGTCGCGCGTGTCGCAGGAGTTGGAGTCGGTGTCGGCCCAGGCGGTGCCGAACCGTTCCCGCGAGTAGCCCGTCTTCGGAGCGCGGCCCTTGACGGTCAGCGACTCGGCCGCGGTGAGGGCGGCGCCGCCGCCCCCGGTCTCCTGCGGCCCGCCGGACCCGGTGGTCGTCTCCGCCTTGCACCCGGTCACGGCGACCACCAGCACGACGGCAGCCGCGGTCCCGCCCCTCAGACGCCTCACGTCGCGTCCCTCCCCTTTGCCACCCCGGTCGGCCCCCGCACGGGGCGTCTTCCCTGTACGACTGTGCGCACACCGTAGCGACAGGGCGCGCGGGTGCACGCACGAGGGTCACGCAGGGTTTCGGCCAGGCGCTCCACGAGTGGGCATTTGCCTCATACCAGTCGTATCGTCGATTCTGAGTCACCTCTGGAAGGAGCTCTGGATGGGCATCTTCGACAGGTTCAAGAGCAACCGCATGGCGCAGGACAAGGCCAGGGACATGTCCGACGCCGCGGAGAAGAAGGTCAACGAGAGGACGGGCAACAAGTACGAGAGCCAGGTCGACCAGGGCCAGCAGAGGCTCGAGGAGCAGCTCGGCATGGACCGCGACCGCGAACGCCCCGACCAGCCGTAGACCGGCGCGCACGGCCCCACGCGAACGGCTCGCCGCACACTGACGTCCAGGCCACCCGCCCCCTGTGGGGCGGGTGGCCTGACGCCTGTTCAGAAGTGGTGCGGGAAGGTCACGATCCGAGGATCGACGTCAGGAACTCCCCGACCCACCCGAGCAACTCCCGCCCGACCAAGGGCTTCCCGCCGACCTTCGCCGTCTTCGGCCGCGGCACCAGCACCTGGTGCGCCGCCGGCTTGATGACGGTCCCGGGGTAGAGGCGCTTGACGCGCAGCTCCTGGGACTCCCTCAACTCCACCGGTGCGAAGCGGATGTTGTTGCCCTGCAGGACGACCTCGCCGACGCCGCACGCGCGGGCGAGCATGCGCAGGCCGGCCACGAGCAGCAGGTTCTCCACCGGCTCGGGCAACTTGCCGTAGCGGTCGACGAGTTCCTCGCGGACCGACTTGACGTCCTCCTCGGTGTTGGCGGAGGCGATGGCACGGTAGGCCTGCAGGCGCAGGCGCTCGCCGGGGGCGTAGTCGTGCGGGACGTGGGCGTCGACCGGGAGCTCGATCTTGACCTCCAGCGGCGGCTCCTCCTCCACTCCGCCCTCCAGGGAGGCCCGGTAGTCCGCGACGGCCTCACCGACCATCCGCACGTACAGGTCGAAGCCGACGCCCGCGATGTGGCCGGACTGTTCACCGCCGAGGAGGTTTCCGGCGCCGCGGATCTCCAGGTCCTTCATCGCCACGTACATGCCCGCGCCCATCTCGGTGTGCTGCGCGATCGTGGCGAGTCGCTCGTGGGCGGTCTCCGTGAGCGGCTTCTCCGGCGGGTAGAGGAAGTAGGCGTAGCCGCGCTCGCGGCCGCGGCCGACCCGGCCGCGCAGCTGGTGCAGCTGGGAGAGGCCGAAGTTGTCGCCGCGCTCGACGATGAGGGTGTTGGCGTTGGAGATGTCGATGCCGGACTCGACGATCGTCGTGGAGACCAGGACGTCGTACTTCTTCTCCCAGAAGTCGACGACGACCTGTTCCAACGTGGTCTCCGACATCTGGCCGTGGGCGGTGGCGATGCGCGCCTCGGGCACGATCTCGCGCAGGCGGGACGCGGCCCGGTCGATGGACTCGACCCGGTTGTGGATGTAGAAGACCTGGCCCTCGCGCAGCAGTTCGCGGCGGATGGCGGCGCCGATCTGCTTCTCCTCGTAGGGGCCGACGAAGGTCAGCACCGGGTGGCGCTCCTCCGGCGGGGTGGTGATGGTCGACATCTCGCGGATGCCGGTGACGGCCATCTCCAGGGTGCGCGGGATCGGGGTGGCGGACATCGTCAGGACGTCGACGTTGGCGCGCAGCTTCTTCAGCTGCTCCTTGTGCTCGACGCCGAAGCGCTGCTCCTCGTCGACGATGACCAGGCCCAGGTCCTTGAACTTGGTCTCGGAGGAGAACAGGCGGTGGGTGCCGATGACGACGTCCACCGAGCCCTCGCGCAGGCCCTCCAGGACCGCCTTGGCCTCGGTGTCGGTCTGGAAGCGGCTGAGCGCCCGGACGTTGACCGGGAACTGCGAGTAGCGCTCGGAGAACGTCCCGAAGTGCTGCTGCACCAGCAGGGTCGTCGGCACCAGGACCGCGACCTGCTTGCCGTCCTGGACGGCCTTGAAGGCGGCGCGCACGGCGATCTCGGTCTTGCCGTAGCCGACGTCGCCGCAGATCAGGCGGTCCATGGGGACCGTCTTCTCCATGTCCTCCTTGACCTCGGCGATGGTGGTGAGCTGGTCGGGGGTCTCGGCGTAGGGGAAGGCGTCCTCGAGTTCGCGCTGCCAGGGGGTGTCGGACCCGAAGGCGTGGCCGGGCGCCGCCATCCGCGCGCTGTAGAGCTTGATGAGGTCGGCCGCGATCTCCTTGACGGCCTTCTTGGCGCGCGCCTTGGTCTTGGTCCAGTCGGCGCCGCCGAGCCGGTGCAGGGTGGGGGCCTCACCGCCGACGTACTTGGTGATCTGCTCCAGCTGGTCGGTGGGGATGTAGAGGCGGTCGCCGGGCTGGCCGCGCTTGGCGGGGGCGTACTCGACGACCAGGTACTCGCGGGTGGCGCCCTGGACGGTGCGCTGCACCATCTCGATGTAGCGGCCCACGCCGTGCTGCTCGTGGACGATGTAGTCGCCCGCCTCCAGGGTGAGCGGGTCGATGGTCTTGCGGCGACGGGCCGGCATCCGGGCGCCGTCCTTGCCGGCCGCCTTCTGCCCCGACAGGTCGGTCTCGGTGAGGACCGCGAGCCTGAGGGCCGGGTCGACGAAGCCGTAGTCGATCGAGCCGCACGCCACGTGCACGACGGACGGGGAGATCTCGCCCAGCTCGGCGTCCAGGCGGGCCGCGATGCCCTCGCCGCCCAGCACCTCCACCGTGCGGGCCGCGGGGCCATGGCCCTCGGTGACGAAGACCGTGCGCCAGCCGTCGGCGAGCCAGCCCTTGGTGTCGGCGAGGGCCTTGGCGGTGTCGCCGCGGTAGGTCTCGGGGGCGTGCATGCCGAGCTTGAGGGTGTCAGCGTCCAGTTCGTCGTCGGCGGCGAACGGCGACACCGACCACCACATCATGTCCAGCTCACGGGCCCGGTCCCGGACGTCGGCGATGGACCACAGGGAGGCCGCGCCGACGTCGATGGGCGCCTCGCCGCCGCCCGCGGTGGCCGCCCAGGACGCCTGGAGGAACTCCTGGCTGGTGGCGACCAGGTCGGCGGCGCGCGTGCGGACCCGCTCGGGATCGCACACGAGCGCCATGGCGCCCTTGGGCAGGACGTCGACCAGCAGCTCCATGTCGTCGACCAGGACGGGAGCCAGGGACTCCATGCCCTCCACGGCGATCCCCTCGGCGATCTTGCCGAGCAGTTCGCCGAGCTCGGGGTGCTCCTCGGCGAGGGCACGCGCACGCGCACGGACGTCGTCCGTCAGCAGCAGTTCACGGCAGGGGGGCGCCCACAGCCCGTGCTCGGCGACTTCCAGGGAGCGCTGGTCGGCGACCTTGAAGTAGCGGATCTCCTCGATGTCGTCGCCCCAGAACTCCACGCGCAGGGGGTGTTCCTCGGTGGGCGGGAAGACGTCCAGGATGCCGCCTCGTACGGCGAACTCGCCGCGCTTCTCGACGAGCTCCACGCGCGCGTACGCGGCGGCGGCGAGGGCCTCGACGATCTCGTTCAGGTCGGCCGTCCGGCCGGTTCTCAGCGCGACGGGCTCCAGGTCGCCGAGGCCCTTGACCTGCGGCTGCAGCACGGATCGTACGGGCGCGACGACCACGGAGACCGGGCCGGTCTCGGGGTCGGAGGGGCTGGGGTGGGCGAGCCGGCGCAGCACGGCCAGGCGGCGGCCGACGGTGTCGCTGCGGGGGCTCAGCCGCTCGTGCGGGAGGGTCTCCCAGGCCGGGTACTCCACCACGCCGTCGGGCGGCAGCAGCGACCTCAGGGCGGCCGCGAGGTCCTCCGCCTCGCGGCCGGTCGCCGTGACCGCCAGCACCGGGCGGCCGGTCTCGCGGGCCAGCGCGGCGACCGCGAAGGGGCGGGCCGCCGGGGGGCCGACCAGGTCGACGTGCATGCGGTTGCCGTCGGCGCCCGCCTTGATCGCTTCCGCGAGGGCGGGGTCCTTGACGACGGCGTCGAGCAGACCGTGCAGGCTCATTCTGGGCGGCTTTCGTCCGGGGGGTGGGCAACGCGAATCGCCCGACGCGCGCTGCGGGCCGGGGGTACCTCCAGCGTACGTCGCGCTTCGCGGGGGCGCCGGGTGCTGTGGACAACGCCGGCGGTGGCGCTGGTCTCCCAGAGCCGAACAGGCCCGGCGCCGGCGAGTCCCCCAAGACTCCCCGGCGCCGGGCCGCTCCCCCGCAACCCCCGTATGCGGTGGCTATTCGGTGGCGATGGCGTTCAGGACGTTCATCCGGCCCGCCCGGAACGCCGGGATCAGGGCGGCGAACAGGCCCACGAAGGCCGATCCGAGGAACACCGCGATGATCGTCGGCCACGGGATGTCGAGGACCTTCAGGCCCTCCAGGGCGAGCAGCCTCTGGGCCGTCGCGCCCCAGCCCATGCCCAGCCCCAGGCCCAGCAGGGCGCCGAAGAGGGCGATGACGACCGACTCCATGCGGATCATGCGGCGCAGCTGGCGGCGGGAGAGGCCGATGGCCCGCATCAGGCCGATCTCCCGGGTCCGCTCCACCACCGACAGGGCCAGGGTGTTCACCACACCGAGGATCGCGACGATGATCGCCAGGGCGAGCAGGCCGTAGATCATGTTCAGCAGCTGGCCGATCTGGTCCTTCAGCGCCTGCTTGTAGTCGGTCTGGTCGCGCACCTTGTACTGCGGGTAGTCGTGCAGCGCGGTCTTCAGCGCCTTGTACGCGGCGTCCTGCTGCCCCTTGTCGGCGGTGGCGAAGACCAGCTGGTCGAGAGGCATCTTGTCGGCCGGGACGTACTTGGCGAGCGTCGCGATGGACATGTACTTGGCGCCCTGGTCGATCACGACGTCGCTGCTGGTGATCGCCCGGACGGTCAGGTTCGCGGTGCGGCCGCCCTGGAAGGCCACCTTGATCGTCGAGCCGAGGTGGATGCCGTGGGCCTTGGCGAACTTCTCGTGCACGGACATGGAGTCCGGCCGGTAGGCGTCCTTGAGGTTGCCGGCGACCGTCTTGGTGCGCAGGTCGGTCGCGTACGTCGGGTCGGCCGCCGTGATGTCGGTGTCCTTCAGGAGCTTGCCGTCGGGCGTGGTGTAGTCGGCCTTCATCGAGCGGTACTCGGTGACCCGGGCCAGCCCCGGCGTGTCCTTGACCGCCTTGACCGCCTGCGGGGTCACCAGCTGCCCGCTGTCGGACTGGATGATGAAGTCCGTGCCGACGGTCTTGTCGAGCTGGTCGGTGGCGGAGGCGACCATGGAGGAGCCGACCACCGACAGGCAGGCGACCAGCGCGAGCCCGATCATCAGGGCGGCGCCCGTGGCGCCGGTGCGGCGCGGGTTGCGCAGCGCGTTGCGCTCGGCCATGCGGCCGACCGGGCCGAACATCCGCAGCAGTACGGCGCCCAGGACGCGCACCACGCCGCCCGCGAGGAGCGGGCCGATGACGACGAACCCGATGAGCGAGAGGACGATGCCCAGGCCCAGCCACAGCGAGCCGTCGGCGGCCTTGCCGACGCCCGCTGCCAGGTAGAGGCAGTAGCCGCCGGCGCCGGTGAGGAGCACGCCCACCAGGGCCCGTACGCGGCCGGCCTTGGCGTCGGCCGGGGCGCCGGCGTCGCGCAGGGCGGCCATCGGGGAGACCTTGCCGGCCCGGCGTGCGGGCAGGTAGGCGGCGAGGACGGTGACGACGACACCGAGGATCAGGCCGACCACCGGGGTGGTCCAGGCGACCGTCAGATCGCTGGTGGACAGGTGCATGCCCATGGAGCCCATGAGTTTCATCAGGCCGACCGCGAGGCCGACCCCCGCGCCGACCCCGAGGACGGACCCGACCAGGCCGAGCAGCAGCGCCTCGGCCAGCACCGACCGGTTGACCTGCTTGCGGCTGGAGCCGATGGCCCGCATCAGGCCGATCTCCCGGGTGCGCTGGGCGACCAGCATGGAGAAGGTGTTGATGATCAGGAAGATGCCGACGAGGAAGGCGATCCCGGCGAAGCCGAGCATCGCGTACTTCATGACGTTCATGAAGCCCTCGACGTCCTTCTGGTTGGCGTCGGCGGTCTCCTTGGCGGTCTGCACCTTGTAGCCGGTGCCGAGTCCGGCGAGGACGTTCTTCTTCAGCTGCGGGTCGCTCACCCCGGAGGCGGCCGTGACGTTGACGTTGGTGAAGACACCGGTCCTGCCCACGAGGGTCTGCTGGGCGGTCCTGGTGTCCAGGTAGAAGATCGCCGCGCCGGGGTTGGTGACCTGGAAGTCGGCGATGCCGGAGATCCTCGCGTCGTGCGTGCCGACGGCGCTGATCACGGCGAGTTCGTCGCCGAGCTCGAGGTGGTGCTTGTCGGCGGTGTCGCGGTCCACCATCACCTGGTCGGGGCCCTTGGGCGCCGTACCGGAGGTGATCTTCATGGTGCGGGCGTCGTTGCCGTTCCAGCTGCCCACGATGGTGGGGGCGCCGCTGGAGGGCGAGAGGCTGTCCTTCTCGGCGTCGACGACGGTCACGGAAGTCGAGAAGACGGTCCCCTCGGCCGACTTCACGCCCTGGGCCGCGCGCACCTCGGTCAGGACGGAGGCCGGCATGACGGGCGGCCTGCCGTTGTCGGAGGTCGTCTCACCGCTGTCGGAGGCGCCCTTGGCGCTGACGGTGACGTCGGAGGAGGTGGCCTGGAAGAGCTTGTCGAAGGTGGTGTTCATGGTGTCCGTGAACACCAGCGTCCCGCAGACGAAGGCGACGGACAGCAGCACGGCGATGGCCGACAGGGCCATGCGCCCCTTGTGCGCGAAGAAGTTGCGCAGGGAGGTCTTCAGGACGGTCATGACGTACGTCCCCGGGCGTCGAAGTCCTTCATGCGGTCCAGGACGGCCTCGGCGGTCGGCCGGTGCATCTCGTCGACGATCCGGCCGTCGGCGAGGTACAGCACCCGGTCCGCGTACGACGCCGCCACCGGGTCGTGCGTGACCATCACGATGGTCTGCCCGAGCTCGTCGACGGAGCGGCGCAGGAAGCCGAGGACCTCGGCACCCGCGCGCGAGTCGAGGTTTCCGGTCGGCTCGTCCCCGAAGATGATCTCGGGGCGGGCGGCCAGCGCCCGGGCGACGGCGACGCGCTGCTGCTGGCCGCCGGAGAGCTGGGTGGGCCGGTGCTTGAGCCGGTCGGACAGGCCGACGGTGTCCACCACGCGCGAGAGCCACTGCTGGTCCGGCTTGCGGCCGGCGATGTCCATGGGCAGCGTGATGTTCTCGATCGCGTTCAGCGTGGGCAGCAGGTTGAACGCCTGGAAGATGAACCCGATCCGGTCGCGCCGCAGCCGGGTGAGCTTCTTGTCCTTCAGGCCGGTGATCTCGGTCTCGTCCAGATAGATCTGCCCGGAGGTCACGGTGTCGAGCCCGGCGAGGCAGTGCATCAGCGTGGACTTGCCGGAGCCCGAGGGCCCCATGATCGCGGTGAACTGCCCGCGGGCGATGTCCACGTCGACGTGGTCGAGGGCGACGACACGGGTCTCGCCGGTCCCGTACGCCTTGACGACCTGCCGCGCTCGCGCGGCAACGGCCGTACGCCCTCCAGTGCCCCCGTGCCTGGGAATGGTCACGGCCGATGTCATGGCGTATCTCCTATGTCGGTCATTGAATGAGTCGCCCGGCCCCTGTGCGGTGCGAGCCGGTGTGTGTCCCGAACTGCTTCGACGATGAGTCTGGTCCCGCGGAGGGGTCCGGCGCGCTGGTGCCCGGCACCCTCTTGTACGGGGGAAAACCCCACCCCCGCCGGTTCGGTCAACCGCCCCCCAGCGGCGTAAAGCCAGGTTAAGGACGGCCCCCCGGCCTTCTCGTCCTCCAGTGGGACGAACCCTCCCCGAGCCGTAGTACGGAGGAACCCTTAGGGGCAGTCCACCGACGGGTGGAGACCGCCTCGGGGTTCGCTCCACCCACCGGCCCACCGAGCCTGCACCCTGCCGCTACGTGAGGCTCAAGTGGGAAGCTGTCCCGCGGCGGATGGATGCAAGGGGAAGGAATCCCGTGGACCAGGGGGAGACCGGCATACGGGCCGAGGTGGCGCGGGAGCGGCCACCGGCGTCCACCGGACGCAGAGGCGCCGTGGTCGCCGCGCTGATGCTCACGATGGCCCTGGCCGCCCTCGACGCCACCGTCGTCTCCACGGCCGTGCCGCAGATCGTCGGCGACCTCGGCGGCTTCTCGTACTTCTCCTGGCTCTTCTCCGGCTATCTGCTCGCCGTCACCGTCACGCTCCCGGTGTACGGCAAGCTCTCCGACACCTTCGGCCGCAAGCCGGTGCTGGTGGCGGGCGCGGCGGTGTTCCTGCTCGGCTCGCTGCTGTGCGCGGGGGCCTGGAACATGGGAGCGCTGATCGCCTTCCGCATCGTCCAGGGCCTGGGCGGCGGGGCCCTGCAGGGCACGGTCCAGACGCTGGCGGCGGACCTGTACCCGCTCAAGGAGCGCCCGAAGATCCAGGCCAAGCTGTCGACGGTGTGGGCGGTGTCCGCGGTGGCCGGCCCGGGCCTGGGCGGGGTCCTGGCGGCGTACGCCGACTGGCGCTGGATCTTCCTCGTCAACCTGCCCATCGGGGCGGTGGCGTTGTGGCTGATCGTCCGCCATCTCCACGAGCCGCAGCGGGAGTCGGCCGGACGTCCGCGGATCGACTGGGCGGGCGCGTGCGCGGTCTTCGCCTGCGGCGGTGTGCTGCTGACGGCCCTGGTGCAGGGCGGGGTGGCCTGGCCGTGGCTGTCGGCGCCGTCCGTGGCCCTGTTCGGCGCGGGACTGGCGCTGGCCGGTGTCGTGGTCGTGGTCGAACGCGGGGCGGCCGAGCCGATCATCCCGGGGTGGGTGTGGCGGCGCCGGACGATCGCCGCGGTCAATCTGGCGCTGGGCGCGCTGGGGCTGCTGATGGTGGCGCCGAGCGTGTTCCTGCCGACGTACGCGCAGTCGGTGCTGGGCCTGGCACCCGTGGCGGCCGGATTCGTGCTGTCCGTATGGACGTTGAGCTGGCCGGTGTCGGCGGCGCTCAGCCAGCACGTGTACCGCAGGATCGGCTTCCGGAACACGGCGTTGCTGGGCATCGGTACGGCGACGCTGATCCTGTTCGCGTTCCCGTTCCTGCCGTATCCGGGCGCCGCCTGGCAGCCCGCGCTGCTGATGCTGCTGCTGGGGGCGGCGCTGGGGCTGTTCCAGCTCCCGCTGATCGTCGGGGTGCAGTCGACGGTGGGCTGGGCGGAGCGCGGGACGACGACGGCGTCGGTGCTCTTCTGCCGCCAGACCGGCCAGACGGTCGGCGCGTCCGTGTTCGGCGCGGTGGCCAACGGGGTGCTGGCCTCCCGCCTGGGCGGCGCCGGCGACCTGGACGCGGTGACGCGGGGGCTGGACGGCGACGGCGTGCCCGAGGCGACCCGGCGCGCCATCGCGGACGCGGTGCACGCGGTGTACGTCGGCGCCGGGTGCGCGGCGGCGCTCGCCTTCCTGGTGCTGCTGCTCGTGGCGCCGCGGCGTTTTCCGGTGCTCAAGGACTGACGGCAGGGGGCGATCTCCGCCCGGTCATCCACCCGATCGATGGGTTAACGCGGGTAACACCGCAGCTCAGCGTAGTAAGCGCGTACCGACCAGCCAGTTTGTGGAAACCCTCGCGCACCCTCGAACTGGCGAGTAACGTGCGTGGCTCGCCCGCCCCCCACCTCCCTGCGGTCCCGTACGGGACCCGAGCCACGCAAGGAGCACAGGGATGTCCCATGAGCCCTACGGCCCATCCCCTGCGTACGACGCCACCTACCCGTGGCAGCCGCACAGCGCCCCGCCGGAGCGCTTCGCCCCGCCCCGTCCGCCCCACCAGCCCCTCGGTCACCACAGCGACCTGCGCGAGCTGCGCAGCGCCTACCGCTGGCAGCGCCGTACCGCCGCGCTCACCGCGTTCGGCTACTTCGTCCTCTTCCTGGCACTGTCCGCCTTCGCCCCGTCGGTGATGACCACCGGCGTCGTGGACGGACTGCCCGCCGGACTGCTGCTCGCCGTCCTGCAGATCCCCATCACCTGGGTGGCGATCGCGCTGTACGAGCGCACGGCCCGCCGTCGCGTCGACCCGATCGCGGACCGCATCCGCAAGCAGGCCGCACTGGACGCCAGGCGGGAGGCCCGGCGATGACCAACGGCTTCAGCGGCAACGCGCAGGCGATGTCCCTCGTCGCGTTCTCCGCCATCGCCACCATCACGCTGCTGCTGTGCGTGATGACCGGCCCCGACCGGGACGACCTCGACGAGTTCTACACCGGCTACGGCTCCCTCTCCCCCATGCGCAACGGCCTGGCGATCGCGGGCGACTACATCTCCGCGGCGAGCGTCCTGGGCACCGGCGGGGTGATCGCCCTGTGCGGCTACGACGGCATCGTGCTGGCCCTCAGCACCGCCCTGTCCCTGATGCTGCTGATGTTCCTGCTGGCCGAACCCCTGCGCAACGCGGGCCGGTTCACCATGGGCGACGCCCTGACCCGGCGGATGCCCGGACGCGCGGTGCGCATCACCGCGTGCGTGGTGACCATCGCCGCGCTGCTGCCGCTGATGCTGGTCCAGCTCGCCGGCACCGGGCAGCTGCTGGCCTTCATCCTCGGCTTCTCCGGCGACGCGCTGAAGACGGGCTGCATCATCGGGCTCGGCGCCCTCATGATCAGTTACGCGGCGATCGGCGGCATGAAGGGCACGGCCCTCATCCAGATCCTGAAGATGGTCATGCTGCTCGGCTCGGGAGCCGTGGTCGCCCTGCTGGTGCTGAGCCGCTTCGACTGGGACCCCGGCGCCCTCTTCCACGCCGCCGCCGCGCAGAGCGGGGTCGGCTCCCGGTTCCTGCACTCCGGCGTGCAGTTCGCGGGCAGCCCCAACCCCCGCCTGGACATGATCACCTCGGAACTCACCGTCGTCATCGGCGGCGCCTGCCTCCCGCACGTCACGATGCGCATGTACACCGCCAACAGCGCCCGCCAGGTGCGCCGGTCGATGTCCTGGGCGGTGTCGTCCGTCGTCGTGTTCGTCCTGATCATGACGGTCGTCGGCTTCGGCGCCACGGCGCTGATCGGACGTTCGGTCATCGCCCAGGCCGACCCGCAGGGCAACACGGCCTACCTGCTCGGTTCCCGGGCCGCGTTCGGCCCCGACGTCTCCACAGCGGAAACGTTCCTGTTCACGACGGTCACCACGGCGATCTTCCTGACCCTGCTCGCGTCCGTCGCCGGCATGATCCTCGCCTGCGCCAACTCCCTCGCCCACGACGTCTTCGCCACGCACATGCGCAAGCTGTCGGCCCGCCGCGAGATGGCGCTGGCCCGGGCCTCGGCGCTCGCGGTGGGCGTACCGGCGATCCTGCTGGCCACCCTGGTCCAGCACCGCAGCCTGCAGCCCCTGGTGACGCTGTCCTTCTGCCTGGGCGCCTCCGCCATCGCCCCGGCCCTGCTCTACAGCCTCTTCTGGCGCCGCTTCACCCGGACGGGCCTGCTCAGCACCCTCATCGGCGGCACCCTGGCCGTGCTCGTGGTGATGCCGGGCACGAACCTCGTCTCCGGCTCCCCCGTCTCCGCCTTCCCCGAGGCCGACTTCAACTGGTTCCACTTCACGACGACGGGCGTGCTCACCATCCCCCTCGGCTTCGCCTTCGGCTGGCTCGGAACGGTCCTGTCCGGCCGGCGCACCGCGGAGGAAGAGCGGCACGAGTACGAGGCGGTGGAAGGGTGGATCCTGGCGGGGGCGGTACGCAGGGGCGCCTGAAGCACGCCCACCCCGCGAACTCGCGCCGGGGGGGCGGCCACCACGGTGGCCGCCCCCCCGGCGCGCTGTCACTCCCCCTGCGTCGACCCCGTCAACGCCGTGAGACTGCTTCGTACGTAGTCCATCTGCGCCTGCACGTCGTCCCACCGCTCCCCGTGCTCGCGCAGCACCCGCTCGGTCTCCCGGGCGATCCGTTCCTCCCGCAGCCGCGCGTCCGCGAGGATCTCCGCGGCACGCGCGCGTGCCTCCTCCTGGCAGCGGCGGCCGGCCTCCTCCGCCTCCCCGAACGCCCGCTTCGCCTCCGACAGCGTCTCCTCCGCCAGCGCCACCCGTTCGGCCTCCCGCGCCGCCGCCGCGGCCACCCGCTCGGCCTCCGCCCGCTCCACCTCCTCCCAGCGCTCGGCGAGCTCCTCGGCCTGCTCGGCGAGCTGTTCCGAGGTGCGGCGGCGCACGTCCCGGAGCGCGCCCAGAGCCTTACCACGCCTCTGCTTCACTTCACGCCGGGCGGAGACACGGATCTCGTCGGCCTCGGCGCGGGCGGCGATCAGGCACTGACGGGCGCGTTCGTCGGCCTCGGCGCGCACGGCGTCGGCGTGCGCCTGCGCCGCGTCCCGCACGCCGTCCGCGCACTCCTGCGCCTCTTCCGCACGGCGCTGCGCCTCCTGACGTGCGCCTTCCCGCACGGCGGCCGCCTCCTGCCGAGCGAGCTCGAACAGGTGCCGCGCGCCCTCCCCGAGCGACTCGTAGGTCTGCGGCGCGAGCCGCGCCACCGCCTCCCGCAACCGCGCCGCCTCCTCCTCCATCTCCCGGGCGAGCACGGTGAGACGGGCGGCCCGCTCCCAGGCGGCATCCCGGTCGCGGGAGAGGGCGGCGGCGTAGGCGTCGACCTGATCGGGCCGGTAACCGCGCCCCCGTACGACCCCGAAGCCGTGGGGCGAGACCGATGCGCTGCTCATCCTGGAACCCCTCTGCGCCGAACGGACACGAAAAGATGATTGCGCGCACATCTTGAGGTATAGGACGGAAGTGTTCATAACGCGACACTCCGCGCAAGGGTCACGGTCAGGTGCGGACACGTACGCGCATGACCGCGCAGTCGGCGTGCCTGCGGGGACGCAAAAAGGCCGGGCCCGGTCACAACGACCGGGCCCGGCCCGAGAGTCCGCTCACGCGGGCTCAACAGGGTGTTACAGCAGGCCGTCCCACATCTCCTCCAGCAGCACCGACCACCAGCTCTCCGGCGATCCCAGCGCCGCCGGGTCCAGCGAGGCGAGCTGCGCCTGGAAGTCGACGGTCCAGCGGCCCGCCTGCTCCTGGTTCAGCCCGAACCGCAGCCGCCACATCCGCCCGAGCAGCGCCAGGCAGCGCTGGAACTCGGGCAGCCCGGTGTTCACGAACTGCGGCGGCACCGGCGCCCCACCGGGCCCCGCCTCCACCGGCACGGCCACGATGTTCGCCGAGCCGTACTGCACACAGATCGCCTTGCCGAAGTCGCTGCCCATGACGAGGTAGGAGCCCGCGTCCGAGGCCGGCTGCACACCGCGCTCCTGCGCCAGTTCGGCGAGCGTCGGCACCGGCCGCCCCGGCTGGGCCTGCGCCCAGAAGAACGGGCCCATGTCCATCGGCAGCCCCGCCACCACCAGCGACTGCGCCACGATCGGCGGCACGCCCTGCCGGGACACGGCCTGCTGCTCGAACCGGAAGATCCCCGGCCCGAACGCCCCGCCCAGCTCCTGCGCGATCGCCTCCGGCGGCACCGGCGGCGACGACTGCACCGGCGGCAACGGCGCCCGCACCGGCGCCGGCCGCGCGGGCCCGTCCGCCACCTGGTGCAACTCACCCTGATGCGCCAGCAGTTGCTGCATGCCCTGCTGCCGGCTCGCATGATCCGTGCCGTACGGCGCGATGCTCGTGATCCGCGCCTGCGGCCACTGCTCCCGGATCATCCGCGCGCAGTACGCGCCCGGCAGCTCGCACGACTCCAACTCGGTGTGCAGCTCCAGCACCTGGTCCGGCGGCACGTTCATACCGCGCAGCTCGTGGAAGATCTGCCACTCCGGATGCGGCATGCCCGGCGCCGAACGCCGGATCAGCTGCTGCTCCGAACCGTCCTGCGCGCGGTATCGCAGCACAGCCTGATAGCCGGGGCCGACCGTCGGCTGCCCCTGCGGCTGAGGCTGCGGGTAGCCGTACGCCGGCTGCTGACCCGGCACGGGTTGCCCGGGCATGGGCTGGCCGGGGGGTGGCGGCTGCTGGCCGGGCAGGGGCTGCCCCGGCGGAGGCATGCTGCCGGGGGCCGGCGGCATCGCCGGCTGGGGAGCGGGCGGTGCCATGCCGGGGGCGCCCGGAATGCCGGGTGCGCCCGGAGCGGGGGGCTCACCGGGGGCTTGCGGCG
>NZ_JAMGBF010000012.1 GCF_023516615.1 Streptomyces panaciradicis | reverse complement strand
CGGCGTCGGCGGCCAGAAATGGGTGCAGCAGGCCGACGGCTCCCTGCGCAATCCGCAGTCCGGGCGCTGCCTCGACTCCCCCAGCGGCGCCACCGCCAACGGCACCCGCCTGCAGATCTGGGACTGCAACGGCGCGGCCGCCCAGAAGTTCTCGGTCAACGGCGGCGGGACCGTCACCGCACCGGGCGGCAAGTGCGTCGACGTCGCCGCCGACGACACCGGTACCAACGGCGCCGCCGTGCAGCTGTGGGACTGCCAGTCCTACGCCGTGGACCAGCACTGGTTCCACCGGTCCGACAACTCCCTTTCCACCCTGGGCCGTTGCCTGGACATCGTGGGCAACGGCACGGCGAACGGCACCAAGGTGGAACTGTGGGACTGCAATGGCGTCGGCGGCCAGAAATGGGTCCAGCAGGCTGACGGCTCCCTCCTCAACCCCCAGTCCGGGCGCTGCCTCGACTCCCCCAGCGGCGCCACCGCCAACGGCACCCGCCTGCAGATCTGGGACTGCAACGGCGCAGCCGCACAGAGGTTCAGCCTGAGCTGAGCCGAGCGAGCCGGGCTCGCCGCACAGGCTGGCGAGCCCGGCCCTCCAAAATGTCACTCGGGGCTGCAGCGGTGGCCGAGGCAGCTCAGTCCGTGAGCGTGCCCTGGTGGAAGAACACCCGCCAGCCCGCCTCCGTAAGACGCCACAGCGAGCTCCGCCACACCCGGCGGCCCTGATTGTCGGCGAAGTACGTCAGATGGACGACACCCGGCGCGAGCACCACTCCCGCCATGTCACGGACCTCGACAGGAGAGTCCGCCGACACCGAACCACTGCTCATCACCGTGAGGATCGACTCCGCGTCCCACCGGCGTCCGGAGGCCCCGATCTCGGTGAATTCCGGATCCAGCAGCGCCCGCACACGCTCGGGCGAGGCACGTACCTCGGGGTCGAGAAGCCGCAGCTCCCCGTCGATCGCCGCCTGCACAGCCCGTTCGTTCTCCGTCGTCATGCAGGTATTGCTACCGGCCCGGGGCTGCGTCCTTCAACGTGATCCGGGCGGTGACGCGTTTGCCGGACGGCTCGCGTCGGGCGTCGACGCTCTGCGCGAGGGCCGTCACGATCTCCAGACCGTGCTGCCCCACCCGGCCGGCGTCGGCGCCCCGCGCCACCGGCAGCGCCGGCTCCGAGTCCCACACCACCACCTCCACCACCGCACCGGTCACCCTCAGGTGCAGCAGTATCGGTCCCGGTGCGTACTTGCAGGCGTTGGTGACCAGCTCGCTGACCACCAGCTGTGTCAGGTCCAGCGCCCGGGCGGACACCTCGACACCGCGCTCGGCCTGGAGGTGGGCGAGGAAGTCCGCCGCCAGATGACGGGCGCGGGCGATGCAGGCGCCGTCCCCGTCCAACGCGACGGACGTCTGCAAGCCACGCAGACCGTGCCGGAGCGCGGTACTGTCGCGGTCGACCGTCGGCCCTGGATCCATCACCGTCGCCTCCACTCCCCGTTTCACACCTACGCGTGTACCCGTACACGCGGGCCTGACCCTCCGCCCCCCGGATGGCCCACCTCGTACGTGCGTCGCCCGTACGGTGTGACGCACCATTCTGGCCCAGGCTTTTTTGCCAGTATCACCGGCATGGACGAGGACACGTGACCGAACCGACCAAATCCCCCGCCGGGCTGTCGGTCGTGACCGCCACCACCGACGGCATCCGTGTGCTTCGCCTGACCGGGGAGATCGACCACGACACAGGGGTGAACCTCCGCCACGCCCTGGAGGTGGCCGACGGCGGCCGCCCGCGCACCGTCCTCGACCTGAGCCGGCTGACCTTCATGGACTCCACCGGCATCAACATCCTCATCGCCGCCCACCGCTCGCACCTGCAGGCGGGCGGCTGGCTTCGTCTGGCCGCCCCCAGCGGGTCGGTCCGGCGCACCCTTCAGATCGTCGGCGTGGACGACATCATCGACTGCCGCGAGACCCTCCACCAAGCCCTCAGCATCTGAACGCCTCGGGTCGCCGCACCTCTTCGGCCGGGGACAGCGAGGAAGGGGCCGCTGCCGAAGGACGGGCGGTGTGCCGTAGCAACTCGGGGATGGCCACGACACCCGCACCTCCACACCCCGAGGCGCGCCAGGAGGATCACGCCCCGGGGGTGACCATCGAATGCCCCACCCCTGCACGGCCAGTCTGCGCCGAACGGGGGAAACTTCTCCTCGGCCCCGGACGGACGACCGGCTCCCTCCACCCGAAGGTCATACGCGCCGGCCCGCCCCGGGCCATGGGGGTCGGCCGCGGGGCACCGAGGCATGGAACGTGCCAGTTCCCGCGCCTTCTGCCGCAGGCGCGACGCCCATGTCTCGCCGTCCCGCGGTGCGGACAGGCCCGTGGGCGACGACACCTGCACATCCGTGAGCGCGCCTTCGGGCGGGGCGCCGAGCAGGGCCCAGTCCACGGGGATGCCGGCCCGCTCGGCCAGGGCAAGCGTCGTGGCGGTGAAGCCAGTGTGGAACCCGTCCATTGGAGCCGCCGGCCTGTTCTTGCGCCACGTGGCCGTGTTCGAGGCGGAGCTGGGGCTCGCATCGGGTTTCGGGCCGATGGAGAACGACGAGTGCCGGATGAACCCGGCCGCCTTCGAGGTCTTCGTCAACGCCCTGCTGATTCAGCACCGAAGAACCAGCCATGCCACCTTCCGCGCCCTCGACGAACTACGCATCGCGGGAAGCATCTCCTCCCTGCGAGGCCGACACGAAATGGCGGTCGCCGCGACCGCCCGCCGTCGCATCTTTCCCGGGTCTACTCTGCGTCGGGTGAACGCAGACGATGCGAACCGGCGATGGACGGCGTCCATGCCCGAAGCCTATGAACGTCACTTGGTACCGGCCCTCTTCCGTCCCTTCGCGGCCGCCCTGGCCGCAAGGGCGGCCGTGCTGCGGCCCGGCAGGATCCTGGAGCTCGCCGCCGGAACCGGAGCGCTGACCTCGGCCCTGCTCACCGCCCTGCCCGAGGCGTCGATGGTGGCGACCGACCTCAACGAAGCGATGGTCACCGCCGGCTCCGCACGCGAGCCGCGCGCGCACTGGCAGCAGGCCGACGCCCAGCAACTCCCCTTCGAGGACGGCGGTTTCGACCTCGTCGTATGCCAGTTCGGAGTGATGTTCTTCCCCGACCGGCCCGCCGCCTACGCCGAGGTGGCCAGGGTCCTGGCACCGCAGGGGCGGTTCGTGTTCAGCAGTTGGGGCACGCTGGCGGCGCACGGTTTCGACGACGCCTTCCAGACCGCTCTGGAGGAGTGCCTGCCCGGCGAAGCCCCTCCGTTCCTGAGGGAGGTGCCCCACGGCTACACCGATCCGGCGCTGGTCGCCTCCGACCTGACGGCCGCCGGACTGTCCCTGGCCGACGCCGAGGAGATCACCCTGGACGGCGTCGCGGAGTCGGCCGCGTCCGTCGCCACCGGATTCCTCAACGGCACGCCGGTCAGCGCCGCCCTGCAGGCCCGCCCGGACGCCGAGACCCTCCAGGCCGCCGTGACGCGGAAGATGACGGACCGCCTCGGACCCGGCCCGGTGACCGCACCGATGACCGCGACCATCTACACGGCACGGCATCAGGCATGAGCCCGCGCACTCCGGATGCGGACCCCGGTCACCGCCCTCAAGGTGGTGGGTGGAGGTGTACCGCCCCGCACGCAAGGAGTCCGTCATGGCGAAGAACAAGGACAACCGGGGGAAGAAGGAGCCGGCCAAGGGCGACAAGGTCGCCTGGAGCAGCCACGGCAGCGAAACCACCGGCACCGTCGAGAAGAAGATCACCGAGCGGACGAAGGCGGCCGGGCGCACCGTCGACGCCTCCGAGGAGGAGCCCCAGTACGAGGTCCGCAGCGACAAGTCGGGACGTACGGCGGTGCACAAGCCCTCCGCGCTGAAGAACAAGAAGAAGTAGGCGACGGGCCGACGTGACGAACGACGCCGACAAGCGCGAGACCTGGGACAGCTTTCGCGAGCTGGTGAACATGACGCCCTCCTCGTTGGAGAAGTGGCTCGCCACCGACGACTCCGAGGCCGCCGGCCAGCACAAGGACGGCGGCGAGTCGACCGGGCACGCCTCCGGCCGGGCCGTCGTGGACATCCTCCGCAAGAAGAAGGGCGACCTGACGGACGCGGACTACGCGCACATGCGCAAGGTGAACGGGTACATCCACCGCCACCTCGCCCAGCGCCCCAAGGGGGACGTATGGGACACGCGTTGGCGCCGCTCGCTGATGAACTGGGGGCACGACCCGCTGGCCGACAGCGGGAAGTAGGCACGGGGGAGCGGCGATTTTCGGCCAGCCATTGTCCATTACTCAACAGTCGGCCAGGACACGGCTGTTGCGGGCGGGAGATGATCAATAACCTGAGGCGACCGGTTCGTCACTGCCCTCAGGGAGCTCCATGTCCACCGCCCAACAGGTCCCCGACATCCTCTCGCCCGAGTTCGCCGCGAACCCCTACAGCGCCTACCGCGTCATGCGCGAAACGGCTCCGCTCATCTGGCACGAGCCCACCCAAAGCTGGATCATCTCGCGCTACGACGACGTGGAGCGCGTCTTCAAGGACAAGAAGAGCGAGTTCACCACCGACAACTACAACTGGCAGATCGAGCCGGTGCACGGCAAGACGATCCTCCAGCTGAGCGGACGCGAGCACGCGGTGCGCCGGGCACTGGTCGCCCCGGCGTTCCGCGGCAGCGATTTGCAGGAGAAGTTCCTCCCCGTCATCGAGCAGAACTCCCGTGCCCTGATAGACGCCTTCCGCCACACCGGCTCCGCCGACCTGGTGGCCGATTACGCGACCCGCTTCCCGGTGAACGTGATCGCGGACATGCTGGGCCTGGACAAGGCCGACCACCCGCGTTTCCACCGCTGGTACACCTCGGTCATCGCCTTCCTCGGCAACCTCTCCGGCGACCCCGAGGTGACCGCGGCGGGCGAGCGGACCCGGGTGGAGTTCGCCGAGTACATGTTCCCCATCATCCGGGAGCGCCGCGAGAAGCCCGGCGACGACCTGCTGTCCGCGCTGTGCGCCGCCGAGGTCGACGGCGTGAAGATGAGTGACGAGGACATCAAGGCCTTCTGCAGCCTGCTGCTCGCCGCGGGTGGCGAGACCACCGACAAGGCCATCGCCAGCATCTTCGCGAACCTGTTGCTGCACCCCGAGCAGCTTGCCGCCGTCCGTGAGGACCGGAGCCTGATCGCCCGCGCGTTCGCCGAGACGCTGCGCTACACGCCGCCCGTCCACATGATCATGCGGCAGTCGGCGACCGAGGTAGAACTCAGCGGCGGCACCATCCCGGCCGGCGCCACCGTCACCTGCCTGATCGGCGCGGCCAACCGGGACGAGAACCGCTACAACGAGCCGGACCGGTTCGACATCTTCCGCGAGGACCTGACGTCGGCGACCGCCTTCTCGGCCGCCGCCGACCATCTCGCCTTCGCCCTCGGCCGGCACTTCTGCGTGGGCGCCCTGCTCGCGAAGGCCGAAGTCGAGATCGGCGTCGACCAACTCCTCGACGCCATGCCCGACATGCGGCTCGCCGAGGGCTACGACCCCGTGGAACAGGGCGTGTTCACCCGGGGCCCGCAGTCCCTGCCGGTGCGGTTCACGCCGGTGACCGGCTGACCCTCGCGCAAGCCCGGAGGGTGGGCGCCCCACAGCCCACCCCGTCCCCCGCCGGCCCGGACGCTAGTGGACCACCGGGGTGAACTGCACCGGCAGCGAGGTCAGCCCCCGCATCCAGATGGACGGCCGCCAGGTCAGCTCCTCCGGCTCCACCGACAGCACCAGGTCGGGCAGTCGCTCCAGCAGCGTCTCGACCGCCGTACGGGCGATGACGTCGGCCAGCAGCGGGGCCGGGTAGGGGCAGCGGTGCTCGCCGTTGCTGAACGACAGATGCGCGGCGTTCTCGGCCCCGACATAGGAGTCGGGCCAGATCTGCGGGTCGGTGTTGGCCGCGGCCAGCCCGAGCACCAGACAGTCACCGGCCCGGATCTGCCGCCCGCCGAGCTGGGTGTCGCGCACCGCCCAGCGGCCGATGAAGTTCTGCGTCGGCGTGTCCAGCCACAGCACCTCGTTCAGTGCCTCACCCACACTGAGCCGGCCACCCGAGACGTTCAGGGCGAAGCGCTCGTCGGTGAGCAGCAGCCTGAGGGTGTTGCAGATCCAGTTGGCCGTCGGCTGCTGGGCGGCGGCGATCACGGAGATCAGGTCCTGGACGATCTCCTCGTCGGTCAGCCCGGCCGGATGGAGCACGATCCGCGAGGTGACGTCCGGTCCGGGTCTGTCGCGCTTGTCCTTCACCAGCTGCTGGATCCGCGCGCCCACCCGCCCGTACGCGGCCACCGGGTCGTCGCCCTCCGCCGCGTCGAGGGAGATCCGCAGGTCCTCCACGAGCTGCTGGGTGTCCTCGCCGGTCGCCGGCATCCCGCACATGCGCACGGCGGCACGCATGGCCAGGGCGTGCGCGTAGGCGCTCATCAGCTCCGCCTGGCCGCTGCCGGCGAACTCCGAGATGAGCCGGTCGGCGATCTGCTGGCAGTCGCGGGCCAGCTCGAACTGGTCGACGCCCTCCAGCGCGTCCGTGATCACCCCCGCCCGCCGCCGGTGCTCCTCGCCCTCGGTGAACAGCACCGACGGCTGGTATCCGACGAACGGCATCAGCGGCCAGTCGGCCGGAATGTGCTCCCACTGGTTCCAGCGCCGCGAGTCCCGGGCGAAGAGCTCGTCGTGGCTGGTCACATAGCTGACCTCGGAGTAGCCGAGCACCAGCCAGGCGGGAATGTCCCCGTCCAGCAGCACGGGCGCCACCGCGCCGTGCCTCCTGCGCAGTTCGCGGTAGAGCTGCGACGGCGTCTGCTGGTACTCCAGACCACCCAGGCGCACCGCGCCGGGGTGGGCGGGGCACCCCGCGAGGGCTTCGGGCGGGGAGGAGGATCCGGCGTCGGTCACGGTGTCGTCTCCCGGGTCATGGCCAGTTCGTAGAGATGGTTCACGAGGGTGATCAGCACGTCCTTCCCCGACGTCCTGACCCGCGCGTCGCAGTCGATCAGCGGCACGTGCTGCGGCAGGGCGAGCGCCTGGCGGATCTCGTCCAGGGAGTAGCGGGAGGGGTCGTCGTCGAACCGGTTGACGGCCACGACGAACGGCGTCTTGTGGTGCTCCAGCCGGTCGATGGCGTACCAGGAGTCGTCCATCCGGCGCGTGTCGACCAGGACGACCGCGCCGAGCGTGCCGGAGAAGAGGCGGTCCCACAGGAACCAGAAACGCTCCTGGCCGGGAGCGCCGAAGAGGTAGAGCACCATCTGCTCGTTGAGGCTGATCCGCCCGAAGTCGAAGGCGACCGTGGTGGTGGTCTTCGCCGCCACGCCCTGCGTCTCGTCGACGCCGACGCCGGCCTGGGTCATCACCTCCTCGGTGTTGAGCGGCCGGATCTCGCTGACCGAGCGGACCAGGGTCGTCTTGCCGACTCCGAATCCGCCCACGACGACGATCTTCAGGCCGGTCTCGGCGGCGTCGGCCAGGGGCGTTCGCCGGGAAGGCAGCTCAGAGGTTACGGAGCCCATGGAGCACCTCTTTGAGAAGGGCGGAATCGGGGAGCGAGGCGACGGACTGCGCCGCGCGCGGGTGGCGGGCGGTGATGCGGCCCATGGCGAGGAGGTCGCCGAGCAGGATGCGCACCACGGTGATGGGCAGTCCGAGCTCCGCGGAGACCTCGACCACGGCCGTGGGATGGCGGCAGAGGTCGAGGATGCGAGCGTGCTCCGACTGCATGCCGCTGGTCGGCTCGCACTCGCTGACCACCAGGGTGACCAGGTCGAACGAGTCGTCGGCGCGGCTGCGTCCGCCCGTGACCGTGTAGAGCCGGTCGGGATCTCCGGTGTCCACGGGCTTGCGCGTCACGACGAGGCACTCTCCTGGACGCGCTGGCGTGGCTCGGCCCGCAGATGCTCGCCGATCTGCTCCACCAGCTCGGTCATCTGATGGCCGACCACGCCGGGATCGGCGTTCTCCTCGGCGAGGACCGCGAGATGCGCTCCTTCACCGGCCTCCACGATGAACAGCAGGCCGCCGTGGAACTCGGTCATGGAGTGGCGGACGCCGCCGGACCCGTCGCCGAACTCGACGGAGGCTCCCTGGGCGAGGGCCTGGATGCCGGAGCAGATCGCCGCCAGCTGGTCCGCCTGGTCGAGCGTCAGGTGCTCGGTCCAGCACAGCTTGAGGCCGTCCCGGGACAGGACGAGGGCGTGCCGCGTGCCGGGGGTGCGCTCCAGAAGGTTCTTCAGGAGCCAGACGAGGCTGTTGTCGGTGGTCTGCATGGTGGGTGATGGGGCGGTGGTGCCCGGCTGTCCGGTCACCGACCCGTTCCTCCAATCTCACGAAGTCGAGCGGGGGCATGTGCGCCAGAGCCCTGGGCGCCGTACGGGGAAGGAAGGGGGCCTACGCGCCGGGTGGCGGCTCGTCCTCGGGGCGGCCTCCGGCGCCGGGGGTCCCGGTGCCGGCCTGGCGGCCGCGGTGGAAGGCGCCGAAGCTCGCGCCCGCGTTGCGTGGTGCGGGGCGTCCGCCCGGCCGGTCCTCGTCCCGGGCGGGGGCGTCGGCGCGTGCCCTGCGCTGCTGCCGCTCCTGTTCGGCCTCGGCCATGGTGCGGCCGGGGGCGCGGACGGGCAGACCGTTCGGCGTGGAGCCCGCGGCACGCTGGTGCGCCTCGGGTTCGGGCGACGCCGACCGAGCGGCGGGGCGTGCGGTGGGCGGCGGCGCGGTGGCGGGCGCCTCCGCGGCGACGGGTCCGGGCGTCGCGACCGCGGCGGCCGTCGGGCGGACGGTCTCCCGCGGCGCGGGTTCGCGCTGCTGGGCGAGGAGTTGCAGGGGCAGCAGTACGACGACGCCGGTGCCGCCGCGCGAGGAGGGACGGTAGTTGACGCTGATGCCGTACTTGACGGCGAGCCGTCCGACGACGGCCAGGCCGAGCCGGGTGCCCTGCAGCGTGGCGAGGTCGGTCATCCGCCCCGACACCGCCTCCTCGGCGCGCCGCATGGCCGCGTCGGCCATCTTCAGGCCGCTGTCCTCGATGGTGACGACGATGCCGGCGCTGCGTTCCTCGACGTAGACATGGACCTCGTCGATGGGCGGCGAGAAGTTGGCGGCGTTGTCCATCAGTTCGGCGAGCAGGTGCATGACGCCTTCGGCGGCGAAGCCGGAGATCGCGGCGCTCGTCGGGCAGTGCAGGCGTACGCGCTGATAGGCGGCGATACGGCCGACCGCGCCGCGCAGGATGCTCTCCATCACGATCGGCTTGTTCCAGGCGCGGCTGGCGCGGCCGCCCATGAGCAGGGCCAGCCGGTCGGTCATCAGGCCCAGCTGCGAGGTGCTGTGGTCCAGCTTCAGCAGGTCGCCGAAGACCTCCTCGCCGTGCCGCTCCTGCATGTCCCGCAGGTCGGCGAGCATGCTGACGGCCTTGGCCTGCACCCGGCTCAGCGCCTTGGCCGAGGCCGCCTGGGCGGCGGCGGCCCGACGTTCGCTCTGAGCCAGTTCGCGCACGAACGACTCGGCGGGCCGGTACAGCAACGGAAGCCGCGGCCAGTCCAGTTCGGCGAGCACGGTGTCGGCGGAGTTGCCCTCGCGCAGCATGGCGACCGCGGCGGGCAGGGTCTCGGTCGTCAGCCGTTCCAGTTCGGCAGCGCCCGCGTCCAGTTCGCGCCGCACCTGTTGCCGTTCGGCGTCCAGAGCGGCGGCCTGCCGGACGTCCTGCTCGACCGTGGCGGCGAACGCGTTGACGATGAGCCGCAGTTGGGGCTCGGAGGGCACCGGCATGCCGGCGAGCACCTCACCGGCCCGCGCGCCGTCCCGCAGCCGCTTGGCGACGGCGGGCAGCGTCACGTTCCCCAGGTGGGCGGCTTCCGCTGACTGCTGCGACAACTGCGCCTTGAGATGGGCGACTTCCGCGGTCAGCGCCGTGGTGGACCGGCCCGAGCGCCGCAGCAGCACGGCGCTGGAGAGCACGACGACCGCCATGAGGAGCCAGGCGACCAGGGCCGTGACGAGCGTCCAGGTACGGGCGTTCGCAGGTGCCATCGCGACGGCGGCGCCGGCGCCGGCAGCACCCACCAGCAGTACGGCCAGAGGTGCGACCGGCACGGCACGGGGCGGTTTGACTGACCCATGCTGACTGGGCGGTGCAGGCACGGACATTCAGCGGTCCTCGGTCCTGGGAACGGGAAACGGAAAAACAGGCTTGGCCGACACACGACGGTTCGATCCGGAGGACCGAACACCGGCTCATGCTAGTCATTCCTCAGCACCCCGAGATCGGACAAGCTGCATAGTCCGCCCACGATTCGATTTCGTCGCGATCACGTCGCTTCGACAGATCGACGTGATAGAGACCGTTCCGCATCCGGAACGCCCGACACACCCCGGATGTCCGCTCGGAGCGGCCCCGTCACCCCGTCAACCGGCGACCGAATTCGCTCTCCGGAACGTCTCGTTCACGACAGGAACGTTGGTTTTCGGCCAACTGCGTGCACGGAAGACACTTCACGCGCCGGCAGCCGCAGTTCGACCGACTCGAACCTCATCGGACCGTGAGGACGACCTTGCCCTGGATGTGCCCCCGGGCAGCACGCTCGTGTGCCGCCCGGGCATCCGAGAGGGCGAACGTGCCGTCGATCGCGACGCGGACCGTTCCCTTGTCCAACAGGCGCCCCAGTTCGGCGAGTTGCGCGCCGCTGGAGCGGACCTGTGCGGTCGACACGGTCACGCCCAGCTTCGCCGCCTCTTCCTCGGCGACCTCCGCGGGGAAGACGGGGAACAGGGAGCCGCCGCGTTTGAGTGTGCGCAGAAAGCGGTCGCCGGCAGGGCCTCCTACGGTGTCGAGGACGAGGTCGAGGTCGCGCACGAGGTCTTCGGGGCGCTGCTTGGTGTAGTCGATGAACCGGTCGGCGCCGAGTTCACGGAGGAAGGCTTCGTGCGCGCTCGATGCCACAGCGGTGACATGTGCGCCCTTCCACTTCGCCAACTGGAGCGCGAGGTGTCCGACGCCTCCGGCGGCGCCGTTGACGAGGACCGTCGTGCCGGTGTCGAGGGCTGTCGGGCGATGCCGGGCCCGCTGGAAGGGCGAGGGGCGGTCATGGCCGACCTCGATCAGGAACTGCCACGCGGTCAGCCCGGCCATGGGCACGGCGGCGGCGTGCACATGGTCGACGCCGGCCGGTTTGTGCGCGAGGTCCGCCGCGGGCGCCGCCACGTACTCGGCGTACGCGCTGCCGTCGAAGCTGGGGAAGCGCAGCAGGCCGAAGACCTCGTCCCCGGGGGCGAAGTCCTCGACGTCCGGGGCGACGGCCTCGACGACACCCGACACGTCCGTGCCCGGGATCACCGGCAGGCTCACCGTCGACCCCTTCTCCCCCGGCATCTCGGTCAGCCCGCCGCGCAGATACCAGTCCGGAGGATTGACGCCGGCCGCGTGCACGCGGACCAGGACCTCACCCGGTCCCGGCGTGGGGATCGGGGCGTCTTCGTACCGCAGCACCTCGGGCCCGCCGTGTTCATGGAGCCGGACGGCTTTCATGGTGGGTGTCGACATCGCTCACTCCTGCCCGCATCGCGGGATAGGCTTATTCGGATCAGCGATCCACATAAGTGGACCACTGATCCGAATATATGGACCACTGATCCGGATAGCAAGAGGGACACATGCGGGCCGACGCCAGGAAGAACCGCGACCACCTCCTCGCCGTGGCGGGAAGCGCCATCACCGAGCAGGGCGTCGACGTGTCCCTCCGCGACATCGCACGCAGGGCAGACGTCGGGCTCGCGACTCTGCTGCGCCACTTCCCCACGCGCGAGGCACTGCTCGACGCACTCCTGCGAGCGAGCTTCGAAGAACTCACGGCCAAGGCGGACGAGCTCGAGACAGCGAGCTCACCCGAAGACGCCCTCGCCTCATGGCTGCGCGACTGCGTCGCCTGGACGACCGAATACCGCGGGGTGACCGAACTGATGGCAGCAGCCATCGACGACGCCGAGTCCGCCCTCCACGCCGCCTGCGTCACCCTGCGCGCGGCCGGGGCACGGCTGCTCACCCGCGCCCAGTCCGCGGGCCGGGCACGTGACGACATCGACGGCGTCGACCTGTTCGCGCTGATCGCCGCCCTCGCCTGGATCGGCGACCAGCCGTCGCTCGCCCCGCGCGCCGGCCACCTCGTCGACGTGGTCACGGGGGCGATCCTCACGAAGTGAGGATCGCGATGAGCCTCGCCCCCGCGAGTCCGCCGCTCAGGCGGCGCCGTCGGCCCCCCAGGCACGGAACAGACCGAGCACCTCGGTCGAGCCGACGGCCCGCACACGAACAGGGCCCCCAGCTGGGCAAACCTCACGAATCTCGATATGCGAGATACACCTGTCCGTCATATGAACATCCTCTTGGGCTTGACCCTTCCTTCTGCCACGATCCCTAGCAAGCAGGTAGGAAAACTAGGGATCATTGGGGGTGGGTATGAGAGCGCGCGACCTCGCACTGCTGTCGCTGCCCCTGCTGACCTCGCGGCGTCACATCGACCTCCGCCGTACGTCCAGCGCCATCTGTTGCCCTGGCTGAGGCCGTCCAGCACACCGGCCACCCTCAGATCAGCGCACCGGGGCTCCAGTCCCCGTCGCTTCGTACGCCCTTTTCTTCCTTCCCCTGAGAGGACACCTTCGTGTCTGCCGCAAGACCGCTCACCACGCTGCGCACCCTCGCCGCCATAGCGACGCTCCCCCTCCTCCTCACCGCCTGCGGTTACGGCTCAGAGGCGAAGAGCGACGACACCGCCAAGGTTGCCGCCGGGGCGAAGAAGATCGACGGTCTCGACTCGGTCAGGATCGGCTACTTCGGCAACCTGACCCACGCGACCGCGCTGGTGGGCCGTGAGCAGGGCCTGTTCCAGAAGGAACTCGGGGCGACCAAGGCCGAGTACGCCACCTTCAACGCCGGTCCCTCGGAAATCGAGGCGCTCAACTCCGGTTCCATCGACATCGGCTGGATCGGCCCCTCGCCGGCCATCAACGGCTACACGAAGTCGAACGGCAAGAGCCTGCGCATCATCGGCGGTTCGGCCTCCGGCGGCGTGAAGCTGGTCGTCAACCCCAAGAAGATCACGTCCCTGAAGGACGTCAAGGGCAAGAA
>NZ_JAMGBF010000119.1 GCF_023516615.1 Streptomyces panaciradicis | reverse complement strand
TGCGGCCGGCTGGGGCGCGGCCCGGCGCCCGGTGGCGTCGGCTCCGGTCCGCGGCGGTGACTGCGGCCGCGAGGGCTGGAGCTGGGGCGGCGGGGCCGCTGCCGTCACGCGGGTATCGCCCTGCGGCTGTGCCGCGGCCTGGGGCAGGCCGGGGGTCGGGCCCAGCAGGCCCTGCGGTACGACGAGAACGGCCTGCACCCCGCCGTAGATGTTGGTCTGCAACCGGACGTTGATGCCGTGCCGGCGGGCCAGCTGCGAGACGACGAACAGTCCGATCCGGCCGTCGGCGAGCAGGCTGGCGACGTTGACCTGGTCCGGGTCGGCCAGCAGGGCGTTCATCTTCTTCTGCTCCGCGACGGGCATGCCGAGGCCGCGGTCCTCGACCTCGACGGCGAGGCCGGAGGTGACGAGGGTGGCCCGGAGCAGGACCTGGGTGTGCGGGGCGGAGAAGACCGTGGCGTTCTCGACGAGTTCGGCGAGCAGGTGGATGACGTCGGCGACGGCGTGGCCGCGCAGGGTGCCGTCGATCGGCGGGACCAGCTTGACCCGGGAGTACTGCTCGACCTCGGCGATGGCGGAGCGCAGCACCTCGGTCATGGGGACGGGGTGGCTCCACTGGCGGCGGGAGACCGCGCCGCCGAGCACGGCGAGGTTCTCCGCGTGCCGTCGGATGCGGGTGGCGAGGTGGTCGACGTGGAAGAGGCCCTTGAGCAGGTCGGGGTCCTCCATCTCGTTCTCCAGCTCGTCGAGGATGGAGATCTCCCGGTGCACCAGGGACTGCAGCCGCCGGGCGAGGTTCACGAAGACCTCGAGCTTCTGCTCGCTGCCGGCCTGGCTGGAGAGCTGGGCGGCCTGCACGACGGCGGTGACGGCGCCGTCGTGCGCCCGGGCGAGGTCGGCGGCGAGCAGCTCGAAGTCCTCGGCGTCGTCGGCGGGCGCGCCGCGCGGCTTGCGCGGGGGCGGGGTGTCGCCCCGGCGCAGCGTCTCGACGAGGGCACGCAGGTCGGCCTCGCCGCGGGCGGTGCTGCGGCGCAGGGCGCCGATGCGGTCGCTCACGGACCTGGCGGCCCGGTCGGCGGCGACGGCGGCGATCACGATGCCCGCCATCGCGACGGAGACGGCGCCCGCGAGCACGCCCCACAGGATGAGGCCCGGGCGGGCACCGGTCGAGCGGATCGTGAACAGGACGGCCGCGCTGGCGCTCAGGGCGACCGCGACGGGCGGCAGCACGGCGAGCCTGAGCAGTTGGGGCCGTATGTGCGATTCGGGCAGCGAGGGCGCTGTGCGGGCGACCGGTCGTCCGTGCCGTCCGCCCTCGCGGCGGTCTGCGCGTGCGGCCGGTGCGCGGAGGTGAGACATCGGATTCCTCGTCGTGCTGGTCCGTCGGTGCCTGGGGCGCGGGTGTGCGCGGTTCGGGCATGCGCCGTCGTGTCGGTCGAGAGGGGGACAGGAATGCGGCCCCGCATCGCCCGACGGACACTCACAGTAGTCGCCAAGGCATCATGTGCGGTGGGCAGTTGACAAAGTCCCCCGCAGAGCGTCCCGCTCTGGTATGAGGCGTCGTACGACAGACCGATAAACCCGGGGAGCCGACGATCCCGCTCAAGAAGGGATCGATCAGAGCTGGTCAGAAGCGGTCACGGCGATACAGGGGGCACTGCGCCGCCACTGCGGCGCCGGGGAGGAACCACCTGCGGACACCGACCGCCCTCTGTCCGCTCACCGACCCGACCGGACCGTTTCGCCCCCCTTTCCGCTCGCCGGAGTCACCCCCTGAACGTCACTGTCCGTGTCAACCGCAGGGAACGACCATCACCCGGCAGAGGGTCGTGAGGCAGGGGTACGCGAGACGGGGCCGTCTTGACGGGTGCTGCCCGGACAGCGGGCCGCCGCACCCGCCGGCCGACCGCGACCTGCCGCAGTCACCAGCCGGCCGCGACCCGCTGTCCTCACCGTCGCGGGCCGCGCCCGCCGTTCTCATCACGCAGGGAGGCCCGCGCAGAGGCTCACCCGGCGGCGACCGCCTCCGGCTCCCCCGTGCCCTCGTCCGCACCGCGGTCCGAGCCGTTCCCGGTGACGCTCTGAGCGCCGGCGGCCGAGGCTGCCGTCGTCCTGGTCGCCGCTCCCGTGAGGGCCGTCGGCCAGCCGCCCTCGGGGGCCAGGGCCACCGCGCGCCACCACGGGTCCGAGGGGACCGTGTCGGCGGTGGGCTCGAAGGGCTCGCCGGGGCGGGGCAGGGCGATACGGGAGCCGGTGGCGTGGGCGGCCTCGACGGTGCCCTCGCCGGGCTCGGCCCACGGGTGGGGCGCCAGGTTGAAGGTGGCCCAGTGGATCGGCAGCATCACGCCGTGCGGCCGGCCGCCCTGGAGGTCGAGGTGGGCGCGCATGCCCTCCTCGGGCGTCATGTGGATGTCGGGCCAGAACTCGGAGTACGCGCCGATCTGGATCATCGTGGCGTCGAACGGGCCGTGCTCGGCGCCGATGTCCCGGAAGCCGTCGAAGTAGCCGGTGTCACCGCTGTGGTAGACGCGGTGCTCGTCCCCGGCGACGGACCAGGACGCCCACAGGGTGTGCTGAGTGTTGCGCATCCCGCGGCCGCAGAAGTGGCGGGCCGGAGTGGCGGTCAGCGTGAGGCCGCCGACCTTCGTCGCCTCGTGCCAGTCCAGCTCGCGCAGCCGGTCGGCGGAGACGCCCCAGTGTTCGAGGTGGGCGCCGACGCCGAGCGGTACGGCGAAGAGGGTGTCCGTGTCGGCCAGCGCCTTGATCGTGGGCAGGTCCAGGTGGTCGTAGTGGTCGTGCGAGATGACGACGACGTCGACCGGACCGAGCGCGGCCAGCGGCAGCGGCACCGGGTGCACCCGCTTGGGGCCGACGAAGGGGAACGGGGAGCAGCGCTGACCCCAGACGGGGTCGAAGAGCACCCGGTGGCCGTCGATCTCCGCGAGCACGCTGGAGTGCCCCATCCAGGTGAGCCGCAGCCCGGTGGCGGGCGGCTTCGCGAGGTCGGCGAGCGTGGTGGCGTGCACCGGCACGGTCCCCTGGGGCGCGCGGCGGGGCCGCTCGTCCTTGTCGAAGTAGATCTTCGCGAAGTCCACCATCGACAGGGAGGGGCGGCCCGTCGATCCGCCGGGATTCTGGAAGACCCCGTCCTTGAAGTGGGGGGATCTGCGGATGCGTGCCATGCGCTCACCGGAGGGATCCGCGCCGAAAGCCTCGGGCTGCAGCGCCTTGAGCCCGGAGCTCAGGGGACGGAAACCGGACACGGTACCTCCAGGTGGAGTCGGTGAGGCATTCCATTATGGTCGGCGGCACTGACAGCACCCGGGTCACGCGGTCCCGGCGGGCTCTTTCCAAGGAAAGCCCAAAGATAGGGACGCTCGCGACCGCTGCGAGGCGGAGGTCCGCTGCCACTCCGGTGAGAACCGGCGATCTCCGGCGCCCATTCCCGCCGCCGGCACGGAACCTCGTCGGCGTGGTGAGCACGCCGGTCCCCGCGTTTTCGTTGACAACCGGAACCACCCTCTCGATACTGACCGACGATTCAGTAACGCCCTCCCCCTCCGCACCGACCGCCCGGTCCGCCGCCTGATCGCCGTCTCCGAGGAGACCCCATGACCGCTCCCCTGATGTCGCTCACCTGGACCGACCACGTCACCGGCCGCCGGGGCTTCCTGGTCGTCGACCGTCTGGTGCGCGGCGTCGCCAGCGGCGGACTGCGGATGCGCGAGGGGTGCACGCTGGACGAGGTCACCGGGCTCGCGCGCGGGATGACCATGAAGGAGGCGCTGCACTACGACCCCGAGGGGCGGTACGTCCCCCTGGGCGGCGCCAAGGGCGGCATCGACTGCGATCCCCGGGACCCGGGGGCGTACGGACTGCTGGTGCGCTACCTGCGGGCCATGAAGCCGTACATCGAAGCCTTCTGGACCACGGGCGAGGACCTCGGCCTGACCCAGGACACGGTGGACCGGGCGGCGGCCGAGGCGGGGCTCGTCTCCTCGATCCAGGCGGTGTATCCGCTGCTCGACGACGAGGTGACGGCCCGGCGGCGGCTCGCGGACGCGTTCGCCGTGGAGGTGGACGGCATCGGGCTGGACGAGCTGGTGGGCGGCTGCGGCGTCGCGGAGTCGGTGCTGGCCGCCCTGGACCGGGCGGGCGTGCCGCACGCGGGGACGCGGGTCGCCGTGCAGGGTCTGGGCACCATGGGCGGGGCCACGGCGCGCTTCCTCGCGCGCGCGGGGCTCACGGTCGTCGCGGTGGCCGACATCAAGGGCACCGTCGCCAACCCTGCCGGACTCGACGTGGACGCGCTGCTCGCGGCGCGCGACGGGTACGGCACCGTGGACCGGGCGGTGTTGCGGCCCGGGGACCGCGAACTGCCGGGCGACGCCTGGCTGGCGGCCGAGGCGGAGGTGCTGGTGCCGGCGGCCGTCTCGTACGCGATCGACACCGCGGACCAGGAGCGGATCAGGGCCCGTTGGGTGGTCGAGGCGGCCAACATGCCCGTACTGCCGCAGGCGGAGGAGCTGTTGGCCGTGCGCGGTGTCACCGTGCTGCCCGACGTCGTCGTCAACTCCGGGACCAACGCCTGGTGGTGGTGGACCCTGTTCGGCGACATCGGCCCGGACGCAACGGAGGCGTTCGCCCACACGCGTCGCTCGATGCGCGCCCTGGTCGAGCTGATGCTGGCCCGCGCGGAGGCCGACGGCACGACCCCGCGCGCGGCGGCCCACGCCATCGCCGCCGACCGGCTGCCGGTGATCGCGGAGCGGTTCGGCTGGTACCGCTGACGGGAGCGGGCGGAGGACCGTCCGACCTGCGGCGGCCTTCAGGCAACGCCCCCGTCCAGGAGCACGTGTACCGCTCTGCCCGAAAAGGCCGAACCACGACGGCGGTCGAGGGCGCGGCGCGGATAGGGTCGGACGCCATGACGATGCGCCTGTGTTGTCCGCTCCCGGCCCGTTTGAGCGGCACCGGCGACGGAGCGGACGGAATAGGGTGACCGCGTGGCGAGAGTGCGGTTGAGCGTGGCCGAGCGGCGTGAGGAACTGCTGCGGGCGGCCATCGAGCAGATCGAGAAGCGGGGCGTGGCGGCGGTCCGGATCGCCGACGTGGCGTCGGCGCTCGGCGTCAGCAACGCCCTGGTGCTGTACCACTTCTCGACGAAGGAGAAGCTGGTCGCCGCCGCGTTCGCCTACGCCGCCGAGGACGACCTGGCCCATCTGCGCAAGCTGCTCGGCCGTCGCACCACGGCGCTGCGGCGACTGCGCTCCGCCGTGCGCTGGTACGCGCCGACCGGCCAGGCCAAGGGCTGGCGGCTGTGGATCGAGGGCTGGGCGGCGGCGCTGCGCGAACCCGCGCTGCGGGAGGTGGCGCAGGACCTCGACAAGCGGTGGAAGGCGGCGCTGGCCGAGGTCGTCGCGGAGGGAGTCGCCGCGGGCGAGTTCCGGTGCCCCGACCCCTTCGGCGCGGCCCTGCGCCTGACGGCCCTGCTGGACGGGCTGGCGGTGCAGCTGACCTCGTACGCCGGTGCCGTCTCGCGGACCCGGGCGCAGGAGTGGGTGGACGAGGCGCTGGCACGCGAACTGGGTCTGGACCGGGCGGCGTTGACCGCATCGCAGGCGTGAGGCCCCCGGTGCGCGCCGGGGGCCTCGTTCCGCCGGGCGTCAGGCGACGGCCGCGATCCGGGTCCTGATGTCCTCGGGTGACAGCGCGCCCTTCGCCGTGACGTGGTCGCCGGACGACTCGCCGCGCAGCCGGCGCCCGATCCACGGCACCAGGTACTCGCGCGCCCACTGCACGTTGTCCCGCCGCACCTCCAGGGTGCCCCGCGGCGGAAGCGGCGGCCAGGGCTGGTCGGGGTCGGCCGGGATCTCCAGGCCGAGGACCTGCCCGGCGCGCAGCGCCACGCGCGTGTGCCCCTCGGGCGAGAGGTGGAGGCGGTCGCCGTCCCAGGCCCTGCGGTCCTGCACCGACCGCAGCGACCACAGGTCGAGCACGGGGCAGCCGTACCGGTCGGCGATGGCCCGTACATGGCCGTTGTAGGTGGCGATCTTGCCGCGCAGGTGTTTCAGCACGGGCACGCCACGGGTGTCGAACCCGGTCGTCACCATGACGGTGCCGGCGACTTCGCTGAGCCGGGCGACGGCCCGCTCGAACCGCTCGGCGACCTCGTCGGGGTCGGTGCCCGGCCGGATGATGTCGTTGCCGCCCGCGCAGAAGGAGACCAGATCCGGGGCGAGCGCGACGGCCTGCGGGAGCTGGTCCGCCACGATCTGGTCGAGGAGTTTGCCGCGCACGGCGAGGTTCGCATAGCTGAAGTCGCCCTCTGGGCGCCGGTCCGCGAGGAGTACCGCGAAGCGGTCCGCCCAGCCGACGAAGGCCCCGTCGGGGCCGGGGTCGCCGACGCCCTCGGTGAAGCTGTCCCCCACCGCGACGTACGACCCGATCACTGATCTGCTGTCACTCTTCGAATCGTCTGCCACAGCCGTCATGATTCACCTTCCAATGTGACCTACGCGACCGTAGGCAGGGCTTGACGGGCGGTGAGATAAGCCACTCCTAAAGTGTTGACCAAGGTCGGAATAACGCCTCTATCAGCGCTGTTGACGGGTTGACCATGAGCAGCCGTGCACACCGAAGGCCGGACCCGGGGATCGGGGTCCGGCCTTCGGCGGCGTGTCGGGCGCGTGGCGGCGGGGGGTCAGCCGACGGCGACGCCCTTGGAGCGGAGGTAGGCGACCGGGTCCACGTCGGAGCCGTAGTCCGGTGTGGTCCGGATCTCGAAGTGCAGGTGCGGGCCGGTGACGTTGCCCGTCGCGCCGGAGAGGCCGATCTGCTGGCCCGGGCTCACGCTCTGGCCGGCCGAGACGGAGAGCTGCGAGAGGTGCGCGTACTGGGCGTAGTAGCCGTCGGCGAGCCGGATGACGACCTGGTTGCCGTACGCGCCGCCCCAGCCGGCGGAGACGACGGTGCCCGCACCCACGGCCTTGAGGGAGGTGCCGGTGGGGACGACGAAGTCGACGCCGGTGTGGTAGCCGCTGGACCACATGCTGCCGGCCACGCGGTAGCCGGTGCCGACGGTCGCGCCGGAGACGGGGAGCTGGAAGCCGGTGGTGGCGGTGGTGGTCGCCGTGGCGCTCCGGGTGGTGGCCTTGCCCGCGGAGGACGAGCGCTCCTTGGTCGGGGCCGGGCTCTGCGCGGAGGAGGACCTGGTGGTGCTCGTCGCGGCCTTCTTGCCGATCGTGAGCTTCAGACCCGGGTGGATCAGCGACGGGTCGTCGCCGACGGCGGTGCGGTTGTCGGCGTAGAGCTTGTGCCAGCCACCGCTGACGTGCTGCTCCTCGGCGATCTTCGAAAGGTAGTCACCGGACCGCACCGAATAGACGTGGACCGCCTTTTCGGAGGCGGTGTTCTTCTTTTCGGTCGCCTTCTTCGCGGTATTCGGAAGGGCCTGCACGGCCTTTTCCGAAACCGACTGGGAAGCGGACTGGGCGGTGGCCGCGTGGGCGCCGGTGGCGCCCATCAGCGGGAGGGCGAGCGCGGCGCCGCCGGTTCCGGCGACGGCTATGGAGCGGGTGAAGCGCTGGGGCTTCGGGCGGCGGTGCTTACCCTTCGCGGGCATGGCGAATTCCTCTCCGGCGCCTGCGAGGTGAGCTGTCGGGTGCGGGCTGGAGATGCCCGGCCGCGCGCTGGTCGCGGCTGTACCCCTAGCCGTTCCGGAGACCGGAACAGGCGTTGTACCTGTGGGTCCCCCGCTCCTGCCGTACACGGGTGAGTTGGTGCGGGCTCCGGGCGGCGGCAGGATTGGGCGTCCGTCCGGATTGGTGTGGAACGTAAGCGACGAGGACGCGAGGGGACAAGCGACGGTTCCCCGCGATTGCGTTTCCCTTGATCCTCCGCGGAAATTCACGGTCACTCTCCGTGAATTTCCGCTTCGCCCGGCGCGTCAATCCGCAGGAAAGAGAACGCGATTACGTGAGCATGACGAGGTACGCACCGTCACGGCTATGACGCTGCTCACGTGACACTGCTCCAGCTTCCCTTGCTGCAGCGCGAGTTGGAATGAAGCAGAACCAACACGCCAATTCGGACACAAGAGTCAGATGCGGCGCAGGCGGAGAACTGCCGCATCAAGGTCGCCTCGCAGCCCGGTCCGCAGTCCGTGATGCAGCAATACGGCACCTCGATACACTTCGCCCGTTTCGAGGCATTCGTACGACGCTGTCGGGTCGAGGGCCCGCAGCCGCAGGGCCGGTACGGGCTCGCCGTAGCTCTGTGCCTGGAGCCAGGCGAGGACGACGGTCTCGTCCCCGCGCGTGTACTGCACCGCGCTCAGCCCGCCCGTCGGCGGCCTCAGGCGGTGGAGCTCGCCGTGCTGCACGAGCGGCCGGATCACCTTGTACAGGCCGACCCAGTCGCGGGCCTCGGCCAGTTCCTCCTCGGTCCACTGCGTGAGGTCCCCACCCACGCCGAGCACTCCGGCCATGGCGCTGACGAACCGGAAGCGCAGCGAGCTGACGCGCCCGTTGAGCTGGGTGTTGGGGCTGTCGGTGACCCAGGCGGCCATCACGCGCGCGGGGTGGATCTGGCTGAAGCCGTGCTGGATGGCGAGCCGGTCGAGCGGATCGGTGTTGTCCGAGGTCCACACCTGGTCCGTACGGCTCATGATCCCGAGGTCGATCCGTCCGCCGCCGCCCGAGCAGGACTCGAAGACGACGCCGGGGTGGGCCGCCCGGAGCCGGTCCAGCAGGGCGTACAGGGCGTGCACGTGGTCGACCCAGAGGCGCTGCGGATAGGCGTCGCCGGGCCAGCCGGCGTCCGTGAAGCAGCGGTTGAAGTCCCACTTGACGTAGTCGATCGGGGCGCTGGACAGGAGTGCGTCGAGCCGCTCCCAGAGGTACTCCTGGACGTCCTCGCGGGCGAGGTTCAGCACGAGCTGGTTGCGCAGCTCCGTCCGCCTGCGTCCGGGCTGGAACTGGACCCAGTCGGGGTGGGCGCGGTACAGGTCGCTGTCCGGGTTGACCATTTCGGGCTCGACCCAGATGCCGAACTGCATGCCGAGGGCGTGCACGTAGTCGGCGAGCGGCGCCAGGCCCTTGGGGAAGCGGTCCG
Source organism: Streptomyces panaciradicis (assembly GCF_023516615.1). Classification (GTDB taxonomy): domain Bacteria; phylum Actinomycetota; class Actinomycetes; order Streptomycetales; family Streptomycetaceae; genus Streptomyces; species Streptomyces panaciradicis. The sequence continues at coordinate 5,671 of NZ_JAMGBF010000119.1, read as the reverse complement.
GGTTGGGCGTCCAGTCGCCGAGTCCGGCCCGGTCGCTGGTGCGCTTGCCGAACCAGCCGTCGTCGACGACGAACAGCTCCACGCCGATTGCCGCGGCCCGCCGCGCGAGGGCGCCCTGCTGCTCCTCGGAGATGTCGAACTCCGTGGCCTCCCAGGAGTTGAACAGCACGGGGCGGTCCTGCTCGGCGTCCGGGACGACGTACGCGCGCTGGTAGGCGTGCCAGGCCCGGCTCGCACCGCCGAATCCGCCGTCGCTCCACAGCCCGGCGAAGACGGGAGTGGTGTACGACTCCCCCGCCGCCAGGTTCAGCAGTCCGGAGTCGTCGTACCCGGCGCCGCCGGTGATCTGCACACGCGCGTCCGGGAGTTGGGCCACCGCGATGCGCCAGGAGCCGGACCAGCCCAGGGCGCAGCCGTAGACCTCGCCGCGCTCCTCGGTGGCGTCGGTGTCGAGGGCGACCCAGGGCAGGTGCTGGTGTCCGGTGTGCCCGCGGCGGCTGCCGATGATCTTCTCGCCGTAGGTGAGCGGGGAGCTGGTGAGCCGGGACTCGGCGGCCCAGCGGCCGTGCAGCTGGGACAGCCGCCAGCCGTCGCGGTCGGGGAGGGTCCAGGTGGCGGCGTCCGCGCGCAGCAGCTCCAGGGCGCCGGGGCCCTCGTTGTCGAGAGTCACCCAGCGCTCGACGACGTCGTGCCGCATCCGGTGGTGCAGGGTGATCGCGAGCCCGCCGTCGCGGAACCTGAGCCGGAGGTGGTCGCCCTCGGCCTCGTACGCCTCGAAGCGCCATTCGGTGCCGCGCCGCTCCGCGGAGCGCACGGACAGGGCGGGGCGCGCGAAGCGCGGGCCGCCCTCGACCGGGTACTCCTCGCGGCCGTCGAGCGGGGACTCGAAGGGGCGGTAGTCGGGCAGCGGGCGTACGGCGAGGGCCTCGGCGTCGGCCAGGGCGATCCGTGGACCCCAGTGCAGATGCAGGAGCTCGTCGTTCTCGGTGAGGTGCATCGCGTAAGAACTGGTCGGCCCGGTCAGGAGCCAGGTACGGCCGTTGTCGGAGATCTCCAGCATCAAGCCCTCACATATTCGAACAGGTGCGATCAAGCAGCAACATCATCAATGCCGGTGGGGGCCTACGGCAACGGCTGTGGACAACTCATTGCCCGAGGAAACGTATGTCGTATCGTCGACAGGGTGCCCGTCGTCGAGCCGAGCCGGCGGGCGAACTGGGAGGAGCCCCCGTGACGCAGCAGATCCCGTCGACCGAGCCGGAGCTGGCCCGGGTGCGCAACTTCCGCGATGTGGGCGGGCTGCCGACGGCGGACGGCCGGCGGGTGCGGCACGGGGTGCTGTTCCGCAGCGGGCACCTGGCGCACGCGACCGAGGAGGACGCCGCGTTCCTCGCCTCGCTGGGGCTGCACACGATCTTCGACTTCCGCAACTCCGCGGACCAGAAGCTGGAGGGCCCGGACGTCGAGCTGCCGGGCGTGCGCAACGTGAACCTGCCGCTGTCCGATCCGGCGGACGGCGCCGGCTTCTGGAAGATGGTGCGGGACGGCGAGATCGAGCAGCTGCGCGAGGTCCTCGGGGACGGCAAGGGGGCCGACCGCATGATCGTCTCGTATCGCACGATCATCACGGAGCGCACCGCCGAGCACACGCGCGTGCTGCGCTCGCTCGCCGAGGACAGCGTGCCGGCGCTGATGCACTGCGCGGCGGGCAAGGACCGCGCGGGCCTGTCCATAGCCGTCACCCTGCTCGCCCTGGGCGTCGAGCGGGAGGCCATCGTCGCGGATTACCTGGAGTCCAACGCCAAGCACCGCCGCTACAAGGTGTACCGCAGCGGCAGCTCCTCCGCGGGCTACTCCCCCGAGGTCATGGAGCTGCTCAGTCCCTTGTTCGAGGCGCGCGCCGAGTATCTGGCGGCGGCCTTCGAGACCATCGAGGAGACCTGGGGCGGGGTCGAGGCGTACCTGGAGCAGGGGCTCGGGGTCACGCCGGAGATCCGTGAGCGGCTGAGGGGGCGGCTGCTCGACTGACGGGCGGCCGGCCTACTTCGCCCCCACCGCGAACAGCAGGTAGATGAAGGCGGCGAAGACGTGTCCCACGGCGATGTAGATGATCAGCCGGACCCACAGGGCGCGGGGGAATTTCTCCTCCATGTTGCTGTTGCTCATGGCGTCTCTCCATTGGTGGGGCCGAGGCACAACGCGGCCGTCGGGCTCTGCAGCAGGGTGTGGACGAACAGGAGCTCGACGCCGTCGGGGTCCTGCGCGGCGATGCGGTGCGGGGTGAGCGAGTCGAAGTGCGCGCTGTCGCCGGGCGCGAGCCGGTGCGTGGTGTCACCGAGGCGCAGCCACAGCCGCCCGCTGAGGACGTACAGCCATTCCTCGCCGGGATGCACGCGCACGATGTCGCCCTGCGAGCCGTGCGGTACGTGGACGCGCAGGGCCTGCATGCCACGGCCGGGCGACCCGGCCTGCCAGTAGGTCCAGCCGCCCGCCGGGGTCGGTTCCATGTCGCCCGCGCGCACCACGGCGTCCCGGTCGGCGACCCGCTCGCCGAGCAGTTCCGAGACGGTCGTACCGTAGATACGGGCGAGCGCGAGCAGCATCGGCAGCGACGGCTGGCGCTGTCCGGTCTCCAGCCGGGACAGATGGGCCGGCGAGAGCCCGGCGGCGCGCGCTGCGGCCTCCAGGGTGAGGGAGGCGCGACGGCGCAGGGCGCGCAGCTGAGGCGCCACGGCGGGCAGGTCCGGCCCGGCGAGCGGCTCGGACTCGGCTTCCGGAGAGCTCATGACTCCATTGAGCCGCGACTTTGCCCCTGCGGCAAATTTATTGCCCCAGAGGCAAAAGCCGCGGCCGGGTGCTCAGGCCGAGCACCCGCCCCGGCTCACCGGTTGGCGACCGCCTGCTTCACGAGCGTCTTGCCGAAGTCCCACATCAGTCCGCCGCCGCTGTGCGCGTCGTCCATCACGGCGGTGAACGCGTCCACGAACCGGTCCACGTCCGGCTCACCGATGATCAACGGCGGGATCAGCTTGATCACTTCGAGGTGGTCGCCGGAGACCTGGGTGAGGATCCGGTGGCGCTGCAGCAGGGGGACGACGACCATCTGCGCGAACAGACCCTTGCGCGCGGCCTGCAGCATGGTCCAACGGCTGCGCAGCTTCAGGGACTTCGGCCTGCCGAACTCGATGCCGATCATCAGGCCGCGGCCGCGGACGTCGGCGAGCAGCTCGTACTTGTCGACGAGCGCCGCGAGCCGCGACTTCAGCTGCTCCCCCCTCGCCCGGGCGTTCGCGACGATCTGCTCGTTCTCCATGACGGACAGCACGGCGAGGCCCGCCGCCATGGCCTGGGCGTTGGACCCGAAGCTCGCCGAGTGGACCAGCACCCGGTCCATCGACGAGTAGACCTTCTTGAAGATCCAGTCCTTGCCGAGGGTGGCGCCGACCGGGACGTAGCCGCCCGACAGCGCCTTGGCCACGCACACCAGGTCGGGCTCCACGCCGTCCTCGTGGCTGTAGGCGTAGAAGTCACCGGTGCGGCCGAGGCCCGTCTGCACCTCGTCGGCGATCAGCAGCGCCTTGTGCCTGCGTAGCAGCTCCTGGGCGGCGCGCAGATAGCCGGGCGGCGCCTCGTGCACGCCCTTGCCCTGGATGGGCTCGACGATCAGGGCGGCGACGTCGCCCTTGGCCAGCTCCCGGGCCAGGGCGTCGAGGTCGCCGAGCGGGACGGCGGTGTCCGGCAGCAGAGGGGCGAAGCCGTCCCGGAAGCCGGACTCGCCGTTGACCGACAGCGAGCCCGTGGTCAGGCCGTGGAAGGCGTGGTCGCAGTACAGCACGCGCGGCCTGCCGGTGGCGTAGCGGGCGAACTTCAGCGCCGTCTCCACCGCCTCCGTACCGCTGTTGCCGAAGAACACCCGGTCCAGGTGCGGGCTGTACGTCAGCAGCTTCTCGGCCAGCAGCCCGGGCAGCGGCTGACAGTCGAAGCGGGTGAGGTCGGCGAGCGAGGCGTCGAGGACGTCGTGCAGCGCCTTGCGGACGACCGGGTGGTGGCGGCCCAGGCCCATCACCCCGAACCCGGCGAGCATGTCCAGGTAGTCGTTGCCGTCCGCGTCCCAGAAGTGGGCGCCCTCGGCGCGCTCGTAGACCTTGTCGAAGCCGATGGTGTGCAGCATGCGCGGGAGCTGGTGGTTGAGGTACCTGCCGTGCAGCTCGTAGCGTTCGGCTCCGCGCTCGGACAACAGCGCCCCGAGGTCGAACTCCTTGGTCATTCGGCCCTCTCCTTGACGGTGCCGTCCACCTGTTCCTTGACGGCCAGAGTGTTCTCGGCCTCCTTGACGGCCAGGCTCGCGCTGATCCGCCCGGCCACCTCCACCGGTGTGAGCCCGATGTCCGCCAGCACCTCGCCGCGTTTGGCGTGCGCGAGGAACTGCTCCGGGATGCCGAACCGCCGTACCGGCACGTCGACTTCGGCGTCACCGAGGGCCAGCGCCACGGCCGAGCCCACGCCCGCCGAACGGCTGTTGTCCTCGACGACGGCCACCAGCCGGTGTTCCGCGGCGAGGCCCGGAAGCGCCGGGTCGACGGGCTTGACCCACCGGGGGTCGACCACGGTGCAGGAGATCCCGCGTGCCTGGAGCAGCTCGGCGGCCTGGAGGCAGACCGGAGCCATCACGCCGACGGCGACCATCAGCACGTCGGGCGTGCCGGGGCCGCGGTGCAGGACGTCCAGTCCGCCGATCCGGTCGACCGCCGGGATCTCCGGGCCGACGGACTCCTTCGGGAAGCGGACCAGGGTGGGCGCGTCGTCCACGGCGACGGCCTCCCGCAACTGCAAGCGCAGCTGGTCGGCGTCGCGTGGCGCGGCGATCCTGAGCCCCGGCACGACCTGGAGGATGGACATGTCCCACATGCCGTTGTGGGAGGGCCCGTCCACGCCCGTCACACCCGCGCGGTCCAGCACGAAGGTGACCCCGCAGCGGTGCAGGGCGACGTCCATCAGAAGCTGGTCGAAGGCGCGGTTGAGGAAGGTGGCGTAGACGGCGACGACGGGATGCAGCCCGCCGGTCGCGAGCCCGGCCGCGCTGACCGCGGCGTGCTGCTCGGCGATGCCCACGTCCCACACCCGGTCGGGGAACCTCGCGGCGAACTTGCCGAGGCCCACCGGGTGCAGCATCGCCGCCGTGATCGCGACGACGTCCTCCCGCTCCTCCCCGATCGCGGCGATCTCGTCGCCGAACACCGACGTCCAGGAAGGGCCGTTGGAGGGCGCGAGGGGCTCGCAGGTGAGCGGGTCCATCACGCCGACGGTGTGGAAGTGGTCCTCCTCGTGGGCCAGGGCCGGCTCGTAGCCGCGGCCCTTCTCCGTGAGGCAGTGGACGAGGACGGGGCCATGGAAACGTTTCGCGCGGCGCAGCGCCGACTCGACGGCCCCGATGTCGTGCCCGTCGATCGGGCCGACGTACTTCAGGCCCAGGTCCTCGAACATGCCCTGCGGGGCGAAGGCGTCCTTGAAGCCCTTCTTCGCGCCGTGCAGCGACTCGTAGACGGTGTTGCCGACGACGGGTGTGCGCAGCAGCACCTCCTTGCCCCAGGCGAGGACCTTCTCGTAGGAGTCGGTGGTGCGCAGGGTGGCGAGGTGGTTCGCGAGCCCGCCGATGGTCGGGGCGTACGAC